>CAJTGE010000025.1 GCA_910575795.1 Clostridiaceae bacterium
CCATCCAACGGCAGGCAAAAGCTGAAAAAACCGATTTCCGCCAAACGGCTGAAAAATGAATGGGGCCTGTTAAGCGCTGTCCTGCACAAATACCGCCCGGGGATCAACTATGACATGATCGAGCTGCCGAAAGCGGCGCTGCGCACGGTTGAGCTTCCGCCAGCCCGGAAGATACTGGATATCATACAGGGCACAGACATAGAACTCCCCGTCCTCCTCGCCATGTGGCTCAGCTTTTCCATGTCCGAGGTACGGGGGCTTACCAAATCAAAATCTGTTTCCGGCAATTACATCACAATCAGGGAGGTTGTTGTGGATGTGGGGAATGGAACCGTCCGCAAAACAGAGGGGAAAAATCCCACCAGGAACCGGAGGCACCGTATCCCCCCATATATTATGAACCTGATTGAGAAGGTGGAAGGGGATGTCCTTGTCCCCATCAGCGGCCGCGCATTGTACCACCGCTGGATCCGTCTGCAGGATGAGCACGGTATGGAACATATTACATTCCATGATCTCCGCCATCTGAACGCATCGGTCATGGCCCTGCTCCGGATACCGGATAAATATGCCCAGGAGCGCGGCGGATGGAAATCAGATAATGTGATGAAAAAAATATATATGCAGACATTTCCGGAGGAAAGGGAAAAAGTAGACGATATGATAGACCACTACTTTGAGGATATCATGCAACATGAAATACAACACGAAATAAAAAAAGCCCAGTAAATTCGGGCTTTTTAAAGAGCACGAGACGGGATTCGAACCCGCGACCCTCGCCTTGGCAAGGCGATACTCCACCACTGAGCCACTCGTGCAAAACATCTCTAACACAATCTATACTATCATATAATCTGTGATATTGCAAGGGATTTTTATATAAATTTCTGCCATAAATTTTGCCATTTGTTACTGAACACACCCCTGCCGGGCTGTGTTCAGTAACACGCTTCGCGATGCGCACAAACCGCAAAAAATGCGGTTTGGCGCTGTTGCTCCCGGGTTTGACCCAAGAGGGCCCGCTGTCTGTGACTTTCGCTGCGCTGCAATCACAAAAAACACCTTCGCTTTCACGATAGGCAGATGCCCCGCTGTCACCGCGTAATCGTAATGTCAGCGCTGCAGGTAAGCGCTGTCTAAATTATTACCATCCCATTTTCTGACATGGCTTACTGTCCATATCCTGACGGCTATGATTGCAGTCCGGTAAAACAGCCTGCCGGTAATGCAGCCACAGCCGGGTTCTGTTGATTCAGAACCCGGCTGCGGATACCTTATACGCCTGCCAGCCATCCCGCCACATCGCCATCATACGTCATACATCACACATACCACAATTCCTGCCTTGTGGTAGATACCGCATCCGCTCCTGCCGCGAACGCCGCCATCACATCCTTTTTATCAGACAGCAGCCCGCCTGCGATTAGCGGCATATTGGTGTATTCCCGGATCACCTTTAAGATCTTAGGCATCACCCCGGGCATGATTTCGACTGCGTCCGGGTGAAAGGCGTCGATCTGTTTTTTGAGCATGGACAGGGCGATCGAGTCTACCACAAAGGTTCTCTGTATACTGAGAAGCCCCAGCTCCCTGGCATGCTTTACCAGCGGCGCTTTGGTGCTGATGATTCCGTCCGCATGCGTGTTTTTTCTGATGAATTCCACAGCTACCTCTTTTGTATTCAGTCCGGCGATAAAATCAACGTGGACGACAGCCGTCTTGTCTTTTTTCTTGATCCGATCCACGAGCTGATCCACGTCACAGATGCTTCCAAACAGCAGGAAAATCACCTGGCAGTCTGATTCCAGGGCCGCTTTTAAGCCGTCCTCGCTTTTTACTGCAGCAATCACAGGCGATGTTTCCAGCAACTCCATCATATTCATACCTCTATTGCCTCCCTTTCATGTGAATGTACTCTCGGAATCTCTCTGCGCCTGCCTTTGCGGCTGATTTTCCGCCAGATGCACCCAAATTTAATCAACGTACGCTCCACGTACGCCTCATAAATTTGTGCGCATCTAAAATCATCTCACAAAATCAGGAACAGCGAGATTCCGAGAGTACATGTGAAGCAGTTCAAATGTCCCAGTTCAGACTGTGGTCTGGCCCTCTGATGGTTTGCCGCCGGTTATACGGAATCAAAATTGAAATCTGAATTCCGATATCTGGTTTAAAAAGCCGAAGTCTGAACCACAGCGTCAGAAGCGCTTCATGAATTCACCCATTTCCTTTAAACTCTCAAAGACTGCATCCGGCGCGACGTCAGAGCCGGGAAGATCCTGGGGTTTCGTTTCCCCGCTCAATACTAGGATACCGTGAGCTCCGTTTTCCACCCCTGTTTTTACATCCGTATACAGGCGGTCCCCGACAAAGGATACAGCCTCGCGCCTGGCTTTTGTAAGTGTGAGAACCATATCAACCGTTTCCCGGAAGGGCTTTCCCACATATTTCGGCTTCTGCCCTGTGGAAAGGCTGACAGCCGCGCACAGCGCGCCGCAGTCGGGTATAAAGCCGTCCTTTGTGGGGCAGTTGATGTCCAGGTGGGTGGCAAGGAAATGCGCGCCATTTCGGATATAAGTACACGCCCGCTCAAGCTTTTCATATGTCAGGGTCATGTCAAAGCCGATTACGACCGCATCCGGCATGTCCTTTGTCAGGCGGATCCCATTTTCCAGGAAATTTTCCTCCAGGTCAGGGGTTCCGACAAGATAAATCTGTTTATCCGGATAAAATTGTTTTAAATACTGAATCATCACGTCGCCGGAGGTGATGATCTGTTGACGGTTTATATGGCAGTCCATTCCGGCCAGCCGTTTGATGTAGGTTCCGGGCGATTTCGATGAGTTGTTGGTAAAAAATACAAAGCGCTTTCCCAACCGCTCCACCTCCCGGAGAAAATCGAGAGATCCATCTAAAATCTGATCGTCAAGGTAAAAGGTTCCGTCCATATCAAGTACAAAAAGCTCTGTTTCACAGAGCAGCCGTTCTCTGTCCATTTCCCTGTTCCTCTGCTTTCCCGTAACAGGTCATCCTCTGACGTTACGCATTCATTCTGATTCGTGTAAAAGGAAAGAGCGGCAGGAACCAGGCAGCCGCCGTGTTTCCTTCGCTCTCTCTTTTGTGTACACAGCCGTATTTATGCAATCATTTTAGAAATTCTGCTTAACCGTAAAGCAGATCAGGGATGAACATGGTCAGTCCCGGAATATAGGTGACAATAATCAGCGCAATCAACAGCGCTATGATGAACGGAATACATTCCTTTACAAAAGTGGTCAGCTCACAGTTGGTAATCGAGCAGCACGTAAACATCATGGAGCCAAACGGAGGCGTGAGGCCGCCGATCATGATATTAACGATGCACACGAGGCCAAAGTGAACGAGATCCACGCCAAGGCCGCTCACCACAGGGCAGAGCAGCGGGGCCAGAATGATCAATGCCGCGCCGCCTTCCAGGAACATACCCAGAACCAGCAGGAGCACGTTGATAATCATCAGCATGACATATTTGTTCTGCGTGATGCCGAGAAGAACGCCTGTAAGCATCTGGGGAATGCGCTCCCAGCTCATGTAATAGCCGAATACATTGGCTGCCACGATGATGAGGACAACGCTTGAGGTTCCCTCTATCGTTTCGCGCAGGATAATCGGAATATGCTCAAGCTTTAAATTGTGGTAGCAGACGGTTCCGACAACAATGCAGTAAAGCACAGCCACAGCGCCGGCCTCCGAAGGCGTGAACAGGCCGATTCTCAGTCCCAGAATGATTCCGAACGGGAACAGAAGCGCCCAAATGGAATCAATGGCCTGATGGAGAATCTCCCTTCCCGATGCGCGCCTCTCACGGCTGGGCGCATAACCGCGCTTGCGGGAAATCACATGCACGGTGATCATGAGGCATATCGCCATGAAAAATCCGGGGACATAACCGGCCATGAAGACCTTGCCCACCGAGACGCCGGCAATCAGCGCGTATACGATCAGGTTGATCCCGGGCGGAATAACGGGCGTAACGGCTGAGGAGGCGGCTGTGATAGCCGCGGAAAAGCCCTTGCTGTAGCCGCGCTTTTCCATTTCCGGAACCAGCATTTTACACTGCATGGCCGCATCCGCGTTTGCAGAACCGGATACGCCGCCCATCAGCATACTTAACAGAACGTTTACCTGGGCAAGGCCGCCGGGGAGATGTCCGGTCAGCACATCGGCAAAGCTCATCAGCTTTGTGCTGATTCCCGCATAGTTCATGATAGAACCTGCCATTACGAAAAAGGGAATGGCCAGGAGCGGGAAGGACTGGGTGCTGGTAATGAATTTCTGTAAAATCAGATCCGTCGGCGAGCCGGTATTCATCACGCCAAAGTAGAACAGGGAGGACGCAAAGAGGGCATATGCGATCGGGATCCCTGAAAAATATAATAGAAATACGATAATAACCGGGATAAATGCCATTTGCTCAGACCTCCTTTCCTGCTGCAATGTCTCTGATGCATTTTAATAAGTACCCGATGGAGTAAAACGTCGTAAGGCCAAAGCCCACGATCAGAGCACCGCTGACCCATGCAGAGGATACGCCCAGCACAGCGGTCGGTTTAACGTAGGACATACTTACAAACACCGCGCTCAGATACAGGAGATATCCGTTTGTAAAGACAAGGATAGCATTGACAATGAGTTTAATTAAGTTCCGTATAGGCTTTGGGAACTTGTTGACGAGGATGTCCACCCCGATATGCTGTCCCCTGCGGTAGGCCGCGGCGGATCCGAGGAACACGCTCCACACAAAGCAGCTTGTCGTCACCTCTTCTGTCCAGAAAAGGCCGGTTTTCATAAAATAGCGAAGAAATACATTTACAAGGACGAGCATCGTTGTGATCACAATAAAAATACTGGCCAGTATCTCCTCGAAATGATTCAGCAAAAATTTTGTGGTTTTATTCATATCTGCTTCCTCTCTACGAAGAAGGGAGGAGAATGCCTCCTCCCTGTTAAAACTTATTTCGGCATGTTTGCAATCGACTCTTTAAATTCCTCATAACGTCCCGGGGTAACGCCCTGCATGTTCTCATAGATCGGAGCGACTGCTTTCTGGAATGCCTCTGTATCAACCTCGTTAAAGGTAATGCCCATCTCCTTTTCAAGCTTTTCTCTGGTGGTCGCTTCGCTCTCAGAGATAAATTTTACCATCTCCTGCGCGCCCTTGTCGAACTCTTCCTGAATAATAGTCTGATACTCTGCCGGAATCTTGTTCCATACATCAACGCTGATGTAAGCGCCGCATACGCCGAGGAGGTGCTTGGTCAGAGCCATTTTCTTGGCAACCTCAGCGCTTCCGTTGGTGGCATAAGCATCAATGGTTCCCTCCAAGCCGTCTACAACGCCCTGCTGTACAGCAGAGATAGTCTCAGAAAAGCCCATCGGAGTCGCTGTCGCGCCCATGTGATTTAAGGTATCTACATAGAGCTGGCTGCCAGGCGTGCGGATCTTTAAGCCCTTTAAATCATCCGGCGTTGTGATGTCCTTGTTGGTCATCATGCTCCTGAAGCCGAAGATATAGTCGAGATTTAAAATCTTAATGCCCTTTTCCTCAGCCGCCGCGAACATCTCTTTCACCGCGTCAGTCTGAAGGAGGTACTCATATTCTTCATAGGAGCTGACGAGCATCGGGCCTGCCAGGATATTGAAATCCGGCACATAGTCGCCCAGATAGGACGGATCCTCTACGGAAATGAAGTCAGCACCACGTACTACCTGCTCCACGCCGTCTTTGTAAACGGCCAACTGGCTCTGCGGGAAGGTCTGAATCTCAATCGCGCCGTTTGTCCTCTCAAGAATGGCAGCTGCAATGGAATCCATGGTCTTTGTGAGCTGCTCGCCCGGCGCGAATACATGGCTGAGCCTGAGCACCAGATGAAAATCATCCGCAGATGCCTGTCCGCCGCCTTCCGCTGCATTTTCCGCCTTCGCATCCCCGCCCTCAGCCGGAGCTTCCTTTTTACCGCCGCAAGCTGTCAAAGAAAAACAGAGCGCAGCCGCTGTCACAAGACTTAACACTTTTTTAAATTTTTTCATTTCGTTCCTCCTTCAATACTAAACAGGCTTCTGGAAACACCAGACCCTTTTTATGATACTGATATTGTATCAAATCAGTTATCATGGAATTGTAAAATACATGTAAAATCATTTTGATAAAAGCATTATCACATTCCATGATTTTTATTCCCGGTTCATTGCCGTTATCCCAGCATCTCCTGACGGATCCTGGTCACGCGGTCCGGGAAATTGCCGATGATGGAGTCCACTCCGCGGCGGATCATAGTACGGATGTCCTCCTCCTCATTCACGGTCCAGGTATTAATCTCAATACCATGGCTCTTGACCTCAGCCACCACCTCTTCCGTCATGTTGCAAAAGATGGGGTGCAGGCATTCAGCGCCGCAGTTCTTCGTATAACGTCCGGCGTCCAGAAGCCAGGTTTCTGTCAGAAGCCCGCATTTCAGATCCGGACAGAGTTCCTTCATCCGGCGGATGCTGAAATGATTAAAGGAAGAAATGATGATCTTATCCTTTAATCCAAACTCCTGAATCAGATCCCACACCTTCTTCTCAATCCCCGGATATTCAAAAATGCCTGTCTTGAGCTCGATATTGGTGATGATGTCATACTGTTTCACCAGCTCAAAGTATTCGCGGAGCGTGGGAATGTGCTGCGGCTCGCACTGGCCGGCAAAGCGGAACGATACATCGAACTTTTTCAGCTCTTCGTATGTATAATCCCGAACAAAGCCTTTTCCGTTGGTAGAGGTGCGGTCAAGCGTCTCATCATGGATGATCACCACCTCTCCGTCTTTTGTCAGGTGTACGTCGTTCTCAATTCCATCGCAGCCTGGCGTCTCACAGGCCATGCGGAAGGCCAGCATCGTATTCTCAGGATAATTACCGCTGAACCCCCTGTGAGCAAAGTTTTTTACCATCTGGTAGTTCCCCCTTTCATAGAAAAAAAGAGCATACATCCCCTCTTAGTGGATGTATGTGCTCTTTTTCTCTGACATCTGTATATAATGTACACTATAAATCCGTTTTAGTCAATCTTTTTTGTGCAATGTTTAAAATAAATATATTTGGCGCTGCTGTTTACCCCCCTGCCGGGCTGTGCCCAGTAACCAGAACGTTACCGTTCGGAGGCTGTCTGAATGGCTGGGCCAGAACGATAGCATTCCTAAAAAGACATACAATAAATGCTTGAAAAACCTTATAAAATAGAATATACTTTAAATACCAATAATTTGTAAGAAAAAACAGGAGGAAATGCAAAATGAAAAAGATTATGTCAATCATTCTTACTCTGCTGCTGATGGTATCGATGTCCATATCAGCCCTCGCCGCAGAAGATCCGGCCGCGCTTCTGGAGAGAGTGAACGCCAAAAACAGCACTCTTGATTCGATGGACTGCAAAGCGGGCGTTCATGCGGTAATACAGCTTGAGTACCCGGAATATGATGAACCGCTGAGTGCGAACATGGATATGGCGATGAACATGCAGATGGCTGAGATCAATTCCGGAAACCTGCGCTATAAAGCAGAGATGGCTATGAATCTTATGGGAATGGAGGAGTATGCCGTAGTTTTCTACAAAGACGGTTACTATTACATGGACATGGACGGGTCAAAGTTTAAATACCCCATGGATCTGAACTCAATAATCGAAAGGGCAAAAAGCACGGCATCCATCGCCCCTGAACTGGAAGCATCCCTGATGAGAAATTTATCCGTCCGCGAAGAAAACGGCATGAAGATCCTCAGCTACGAAGCAGACGCATCCGCAGTAGACGGCTATGTGAAAGAAGTCATGAGAGACATGCTGGGAGACGCCGACTATATAATGAACATGAATATCCGTCAGGTAAAAGGCGAATACGTGATCAATCAGGAAGATTACTGCACATCCATGGATATCTATATGGTCATGGATATGAGCGTAATGGATCAGAAGATGACAATCATATTGCTAATCGAATCTGACATAAATAATCCCGGCCAGCCGGTCAACGTATCCCTTCCTTCTACAGACGGATACGAGGATTTGGCAGGGTACTACTACTAAAATCAGGAAGAATAAACGAATAATATAAGAATATTTAAGGGCATCTGTTCCCTGGCCCGTTCACAACGCAGCTAGAGCGTGTTTGTAAATTCATTCCTGGCATCTGCACGCCCCACTTCGCGGTATATTTGTGCCAAATTCACTTAACGCAGCCCGCTGCGCCGCGTTCATTTGGCCCAAATCTCCCACAAAGTGGCACGCACAGCTACCAGAAAGCAATTTTCAAACACGCTCTGGCAATCTTTCCAATACTTACCTGCTACATCTACCTCTTGATATCATAATTCATATTCATCAGATTCTGAATCGCCGACACATCATCCGTAATATTCGCATCCCCGCGTATCGTATGCTTAATCACGCTGCTGGCCACGGCAAAATTCACAATATCCATGGGCTTATACCCATGCATCATAGCATAGATGAGCCCGCTGGCGAAGGCGTCCCCGCCCCCGACGCGGTCGAGGATATTAAAGGTAAACAGCTTGCTCTCAAAGGTATGCCCTTCATACCACATATAAGCCTTTAAGCTGTTCTCGCTGCCGCTGTGCGCATAGCGCACATGGCGGCCGATGCATTTTAAGTTCGGATAGCGCTCAATAAATGCCTGGAAGACCGCGTCCTGCTGTTCATAGCCGGGCTGGAGGGGAACTCCGTCCTTTACATCGCCTTTACTGTGGTTTTCCTCGTCCTTCCACAGATGGTAGGGCTCGATCCCCATCAGCACATCTATGTAGGGCAGGCACTGCGTACAGAAATCTCTGGCTTCCTCCCAGGACCACAGGGTGCTGCGGAAGTTTCCGTCAAAGCTGATGGTCATTCCCATTTCCCTGGCGATGGCCATGCTGTCCAGAATCAGCTTTCGCAGGCCCTCTGAGAGAGCCGGCGTGATGCCGCTTAAGTGCAGCCAGGTAAAGCCCTCGAGAAGCTCCCTCAAGTCAAGCGCCGAATAATCGAACTCTGTAAAGGCGCTGTGCTTCCTGTCATAGATGACCTTGCTGGGGCGGATGCCGTAGCCGGTTTCAAGGTAATAGCTTCCCAGGCGGTGCGTGGGAGTCTGATCCGGCGTGCTTAAGATAACGGGCGTGCAGTGCACGTCATTGCTTCTGAGCATACGCACCGCGCTCTTTCCAAGGCTGTTGTTCGGCACGACTGTAAAAAAGGTGCTGTCAACGCCCAGGTTGGCGAGCGCGAGCGCGATGTTCGCCTCGCTGCCGCCGTAGCTGGCCTCAAAGGTTGAGGTCATCCTGATTTTTTCATAGTTCGGCGGCGTCAGCCGCAGCATGATCTCGCCGATAGTGATAAAACGGTGTTCGCTGTTATTGTCTTTTAACAGTGGATTCATATGTTCCATAGCAAAGCCCTCTGCCTATCTCTGCACGCGGGCGCCCGCGCCGCCCATGATGGCCTCTACTTCCTTTTTGCTGGCCATGGTGGTGTCCCCGGGCGTGGTCATGGCCAGCGCTCCGTGCGCGGCTCCGTAGTTTACAGCCAGTTCTGCATCGCCGGTCGTCATGAGGCCGTAGATTAAGCCGCTGGCAAAGGAGTCTCCGCCGCCGACGCGGTCCATGATTTCCAGGCCCTTATAGTCCTTTGCCTTATAGATCTCGCCGTCTGCCCAGCAGATCGCGCTCCAGTCATTGACTGTGGCGGTCTTTACCTCGCGCAGTGTCGTCGCAACCGCTTTGAAGTTGGGGTATGCCTGCGCAGCCTCGTTGATCATTTTCTTATAGCCGTCTAAGTTGAGCTCCTTTAAATTCGCGTCGTTGCCCTCGATCTCAAAGCCAAGGCAGGCGGTGAAGTCTTCCTCGTTGCCGATCATGACGTCCACATATTTTGCGGCCTCTTTATTGACCTCCTGGGCCTTCGCCTGTCCGCCGATGGCGCTCCACATGGACGGGCGGTAGTTTAAGTCATAGGAAACGATGGTTCCGTATTTCTTTGCGGTCTTGATAGCGGCCAGGACCGTTTCGCAGGACTGCTCGGAGAGAGCCGCATAGATGCCGCCTGTATGCAGCCAGCGCACGCCGAGCGTCCCGAAAATATAGTCAAAGTCAAAATCCTCAGGCGTGGCCTTGGAGATGGCGGTGTTCGCGCGGTCAGAGCAGCCAACCGCGCCGCGGATTCCAAATCCACGTTCAGTGAAGTTGATGCCGTTTCTGCACACGCGTCCGATTCCGTCGGTCTTCATCCATTTGATCAGAGAGGTATCCACGCCGCCCTGCAGGATGAAATCCTCCATCAGCATACCCACTTCGTTATCCGCAAAGGCGGTGATAACGGCGGTATTCATGCCAAAGCATCTGCGGAGCCCTCTTACCACATTGTACTCCCCGCCGCCTTCCCAGGCGCGGAAGGAGCGCGCGGTGCGGATGCGTCCCTCGCCGGGATCCAGACGGAGCATAACCTCGCCCAGGGACACTGCGTCAAACTTACATTCTTCTTTGGGTCTAACATTTAAATTCATATGACTCTCCATTCTCTGCCGTTGCAGGGCAGTAATTTATTTAAAACCTGCGGCAGCCGTTTCAGCTTAGTTTAGCAGGCTTTTGTAACAATGTGGTAAATCCGGGCAGTTTTTCGCAGACGCCGGTTTTATTTTAATCTCCCAGGCACTGTTTCATCAGCTCATAAGCGCCCTTTTCTTCAATCACCTGAAGATCCGCTGTCACTTCACCCAGAAGGCCCGGGACTTTGGTCAGATCCTCGCCCCAGAAATCGGTATTTGCAAGAACCGCTGCCGCAAGGCTGCCTGCGTCGTCGTCCTTATGCCGGTGATAGAATTCAAGTATCGGGCGGTCGTCGTTAATCAGGTATTCGCTGCCGCCGCGCGCGCCGATGAGGCCGCTGTCTTCGAGGCGTATGCCCCTGTAAAATGCAATATAAAAGGCAAGGGATGCAGTGATGCATTTCGGCAGCCGTTCGTATTTCTCCACATAGCCTTTAAAGGACGGCAGGACTCTCGCCTTCCACTTGGATGTGGAGTTTAAGGAGATCGCCAGCAGCGCGTGGTCAATGAACGGATTGTTGAAGCGGTCTGTCACGGCTTTGGCAAAGTCCAGCAGCTCATTTTCCGGGAGCGTGAGGGTCGGGATAATCTCCTCATAAATCGTTTTGTTCATGAAGCCGCGGATCACGTCGTCCTTCATGCAGTCGCGCACGATATCCTGGCCGGCGAGGTAAGCGCCAAGAACCATGGAGGTGTGCGCGCCGTTTAAAATGCGCACTTTGCGCTGCTTATAGGGCTTGTGGTTGTCCGTGATCAGCACCGGAAGCCCGGCCTTGTCAAACGGAAGCTCTTTTTTGAGGCTTTCCGGGCCCTCGATGACCCAGAACCCGAAGATCTCTCCGGTGTCGATGATATTGTCCACATAGCCGAGCTCCTCACAGATGGCGGCGGCCTCGTTTCTCGGATAACCGGTTACGATGCGGTCAACCAGGGTGGAACAGAAGATATTCTCATCCTTTACCCAATTGATAAAGTCTGCGCCAAGGCCCCACTGTTCGGCGTGTTTAAGGACACATTTTTCAAGCTCTTTGCCGTTGTTATCGATCAGCTCGCAGGAGAGGATCACAAAGCCTTTTCCCTTCTCACCGCCAAATGCCTGATATCTGGCATACATAAACTGCGTAAGCTTTGCAGGGTAGCTGGCCGCGGGCCTGTCCTTGGGGCCGCAGGACGCGTCATAGCGGATGCCGGCCTCTGTGGTGTTGCAGGCAATGAAACGCAGATCCGGATTTTTTGCGCATTCCATGTAAGCCTCATAGTCGCTGTACGGGTTTAAGCAGCGGCTGACGCTTGAGATCACGCGTTTGGCGTTGACCTTTTGCCCGTTTTCATTTCCGCGCAGGAAAAGGGTGTAGAGGCCCTCCTGCTCATTGATAAAGTTTTTGACCGCTTCCCCGCCTTCGATCGGCTGCACGAGGACAACCTTGGAATTAAAGCCGGCCTTTTCATTCATAACATCAATAAAATAATCGACAAAAGCGCGCAGGAAGTTTCCTTCCCCGAACTGCAGCACGCGTTCCGGCGCATGTTCAAGCAGATAACCGTCGTAGTTTAATTCCTTCAGGACATCGTATGATAATGTTTTCATGGTTTCTTTATTCCTCCTTAAAAACCGTTATAATCCCGTGAAACGGGGAGAAGCGCGCGCATCAGAGCGTAACCCCCTGTTTGAAAATCGCCATGTCATGGAAGCCCGCTTCCTCGGCTTTGACCTTTTTTCCGGACGCGACATCAAGCACATATTGGAACAGCTCTTCCCCGAGTTCCTTTAAAGGCTTTCCGTCCACAAGCGTTCCGCAGTTAAAATCAATCCAGCCCTTTTTGTGCTCGTAAAGAGCAGAGTTGCTGGAGATCTTGACCGTGGGCACAGGCGATGCAAACGGGGTTCCGCGCCCGGTGGTAAACAGTACGATGTGAGCGCCGGAGGCGGCGAGCGCAGTGGAGGCTACGAGATCATTTCCGGGGGCGCTTAAAAGGTTCAGTCCATGCACGGATACCGGTTCTCCGTAGGACAATACGCCTCTAACGGGAGCAGAGCCGGACTTCTGGGTGCAGCCAAGGGACTTGTCCTCCAGCGAGGAGATCCCGCCCTTCTTGTTTCCCGGGGAAGGGTTCTCGTAGATGGTCTGGTTATGGCTGGTAAAATAGTTTTTGAAATCATTAATGAGCTTTACGGTCTGTTCAAACAGCTCTTCATTCTCACAGCGGTTCATAAGCAGCGTCTCGGCCCCGAACATCTCCGGCACCTCGGTCAGGATGGTGGTTCCGCCGTTGGCGATGAGCAGGTCGGAAAATGCGCCCACGGCCGGATTGGCCGTGATGCCGGAAAGCCCGTCTGAGCCGCCGCACTTCATGCCGATGATCAGCTCGCTGCATGGGATCGGTTCACGGGTAAATGCGCCCGCATACTTTGTAAGCTCTTTCACAAGTTCTAAGCCGTCCTGTATCTCATCCTCCGATTCCTGGCAGACGAGGAATTTCACGCGGCTTTCATCATATTCGCCAATGTATTCTTTCAGGATGTCAATATTGCTGTTCTCGCATCCCAGGCCAAGCACCAGCACGCCGCCGGCATTCGGATGGTTGATCAGGTCTGCGAGGATCCGGCGGGTATTCTCCTGATCCTCCCCCATCTGGGAGCAGCCGTAAGGGTGTGAAAAAGCCAGGATGGAATCAATACTTCCGGCCAGGTACGCCTGGGCGCGTTTTTCGATAGCGGAGGCGACGTTGTTTACACATCCCACAGTGGGGATGATCCAGATCTCATTGCGCACGCCCGCTCTGCCGTCCGGCCGCTTAAAGCCCTGGAATACATGGCTCTTATCTGACGTGAGCTTCGCCGCGGGCCGGGGCTGGTACGTATAGGTAAGCACATCGCCAAGGCCCGTTTTCATATTGTGCGTGTGGATCCAGGAGCCCTTGCGGATGTCCTCCTTTGCGGCTCCGATGGGCGCCCCGTACTTTATAACAGCCCCGCCGGCCGGGATATCGCACAGTGAGAATTTATGTCCCTGAGGGATATCCTCGATAAGCGTGGTTTTGGTTCCGTCGGCGGTAAGAACATCCCCTGCCCGCAGGGGCTTTAACGCGACCGCCGCGTTATCGTCAGGATGGATTCTTAAAAATGTCTGCACAGCGCAGTAACCTCCTTTTATTATAATACCAATCACCAATTTTTCATAGTTTCATTTTGCTTTAATTCGCGTAAATTATACAAGTCGGTTATTTGGCCGGGAGCGAATATGCCAAAATGGAAATTTTTCCGGGCCGCAGGCTGGTTGAAAGCAGCCTGTCTGCAAATGTAAGGGCTTACAATTAAAATATACTGTGATATAAAAAACGTCAATGATATTTTCGCATAACAATACAAAATCGTCATTTTCACTAATAATTCAATCTGAAAATTGTGCAATATTTCGATTTTAAGAGACTTGATTTTACGATTTTTGTTGATATAATATAATTAGTGTAAGGGCTTACACTTCGGAAAAGGAATGAGAGGAAGTGGGATGATGAATATATACGACATTGCAAAACTGGCGGGCGTTTCGATTGCCACTGTATCAAGAGTGGTAAACGACAGTCCCAAGGTCAGCGCAAAGACAGGCGAAAAGGTGCGCAGGATTATGGAAGAAAATAATTACACGCCCAATGTGTTTGCGAGAGGGCTGGGCCTGAATTCAATAAAAACCGTAGGTATCGTATGTCCGGATGTTGCAGATACTTATATGGCAAAAGCAGTCTCTTATCTGGAAAAGAATCTGCGCGGCTACGGCTATGACTGCGTGCTGTACTGCAGCAGCTATGAAGAAGAGGATAAGCAGCAGGCGGTTGAGCTGATTTTTAAGAAGCGGATCGACGCGCTTTTGCTGGTCGGATCCGATTATTCGGGACCGGGCAATACGGATTATATTGCAAAGGCGGCGGAGCAGATCCCGGTGTTCCTTATTAACGGTTTTATGGAAGGGGAGAATATCTATTGCGTGCTGGCGGATGATTATCAGGCTGTCTATGATGTGACAGAGGAAATGCTCTTTAATGGAAAGAGAAGAATCCTGTTCCTTGAGAATTCCGTCTCCTACAGCGCGAGACGCAAGCGCAGCGGCTTTGAGGCAGCTATGCGGGATCGCGGCCTTGAGCCGGATCCAAGGCTGTTTCTCTACTCTGAGAATTCGATCCATGCCACAAGGGATCTCCTCCTGCGCCAGAGGAACCTGGATATTGACTGCGTGATTGCCACAGAGGACGGCCTTGCCATCGGGGCGCTCAAATATGCCAGTATAAGGGGATTAAAGGTGCCGGGAGAAATTAATGTCGTAGGATATAATAATTCCGAGCTCTCGATAAGCTGCGAGCCTGAGCTGACCTCGGTTGACAACCGGGTGGAGGTTCTGTGCAAAACGGCGATTGATTCGCTGATGACTGTGCTAAGCGGGGCCGGGTCAGACGTCAGGCACAGGCAGATGGTGAAATGCCATCTGATCAAGCGGAATACAACCGATTTCTGATTCCGGAGGCGAATAAGCGTATCCGTTCAGGCATGCTTTTACAGGTTCGCGGCGCCGTTACAGACACGTGGCGCCGGCGGACAGGGGAACTGTTCAGGCCGTCTGATCGGCTGCAAATTTGAAAGAAAGGAAACGTAAAAATGAAATCATGGAAAAGAACCGGTTTCACGGCGCTCGCCGCAGGAACGGCGCTCGGGTGCATGGCGCTCCTTGGCGGCTGCGGCATAAAGGGTGAGAAGCGTATTGTGCGGATTTCACATGCGCAGTCCGAAACACACCCTGAGCACCTGGGACTCCTTAAATTTAAAGCGTATATTGAGGAAAAGCTCGGCGATAAATATGAGGTTCAGATTTATCCCAACGAGCTTCTCGGAGGCGCGCAGAAGGCGATCGAGCTGACACAGACAGGCGCGATTGACTTCGTGGTGGCGGGCACGGCAAATCTGGAAAATTTCGCGGACGTGTATGAGGTATTCAGCATGCCGTATCTGTTTACATCCGAGGATGCCTATCATGAGGTGATGAACGATACAGAGTATATGGAACAAGTCTATGAGTCCACGGATGAGGCTGGCTTCCGTGTGCTGACCTGGTACAATGCCGGGACGAGAAGCTTTTATGCCAAGAAGCCAATTAATACGCCGGACGACCTGAGAGGTCTTAAGATGCGCGTGCAGCAAAGCCCGGCCAGCGTAAATATGTGCAACGCGTTCGGGGCCGCGGCCTCTCCGATGAGCTTCGGCGAAGTATACACCGCGATCCAGCAGGGCGTCATTGACGGCGCGGAGAATAACGAACTTGCCCTGACAAATAACAAACACGGCGAGGTGGCCAAGTATTACTCCTATAATAAGCACCAGATGGTTCCGGATATGCTGATCGGAAATCTCAAATTCCTGCAGGGATTAAGCGACGAGGAGTACGCAATCTTCCGCGAGGCGGCCCTTTTATCCACCAAAGAGGAGATGCAGTACTGGGATGAGCAGGTAGAAGAGGCAAAACGGATCGCCGGCGAGGAGATGGGCGTGGAATTTATTGATGTGGATGTCGAGATCTTCAAGGATAAGGTTTCCGACGTGCAGCAGGAGATGCTGGATGAAAATGAAAATATTCGCGATCTCTATGCCTATATCCAGAGTGTAAATGAGAAATATGCCGGCGCGGCCGCCGGAGGATCCGCGGCGGCGGGTGATGCGGCAGACCATACACAGAAGGGGGAATAAGATATGGAAGCTTTACATGCCTTCAGAAAAGGGCTTAACACCGTCTTAAATTCCGCGTGCGCCCTGATTTTTGCGGCGATGGTGGCCATCGGGACCTACCAGATCGTGACGCGTTTTATATTCCGGAGCCCCAGCACGGTTTCCGAGGAGCTTCTGACCTACAGCTTTACCTGGATGGCGCTTTTAGCAACCGCATATGTATTTGGGAAAATGGATCACATGCGCATGGGCTTTATGGCGGATAAATTCAGCGAGGCAGGGCGGAAGATATTAAGCATTATCGCAGAGATACTGATTATGCTTCTGGCGGGCAGTGTAATGATATACGGCGGTTTTTCTATCATGAAGCTGACCATGACGCAGTCCACAGCGTCCCTGGGTATCCCGATGGGTGTGGTTTACACCATCATCCCCATTTCCGGTATCCTGATTGTCATTTATTCGGTACTGAACATCATTGACCTGGCCACGGGCTATGCAAAGGCCCCGGGCGGGGAGACTGAGGCGTAGAAGGGAGTGAAAGGTTTATGAATACTGCGATTATATGCGGCCTGATTATTTTAGCTGTACTTGTCGTCCTGCTTTTGGCAGGAGTGCCGATTGCGGTTGCGCTGGGGATCTCCTCCATCTGTGCAATCCTTCCGATCATGGATACCAGCATCGCTGTAGTTACAGGCGCGCAGCGTATTTTTTCCGGTATTTCCGTATTCAGCCTGCTTGCTATTCCGTTTTTTATCCTGGCAGGCAATATTATGAATAAAGGCGGCATCGCTGTCCGCCTGATTAACCTTGCAAAGGTAGTGACAGGCCAGATGCCGGGGGCCCTGGCAGAGACAAATGTGCTGGCCAACATGCTGTTCGGCGCGATCTCCGGTTCCGGAACAGCGGCGGCTTCTGCGATGGGCTCGATTATCGGGCCGATTGAAAAGGAAGAGGGCTATGATCCGAACTTTTCCGCGGCGGCGAACATTGCGACCGCGCCGACGGGCCTGTTGATTCCCCCGAGTAATGTTATGATCACCTTTTCGCTGGTATCCGGCGGAACATCAGTAGCGGCGCTTTTCATGGCGGGCTATATCCCGGGAATCCTATGGGGGCTGGCATGTATGCTGGTTATTTACATCATTGCCAGAAAGCGCGGTTACCGCAGCAAAACCCGTTTTACGGCAAAGGAAAAGTGGAATATTTTCCTGCAGGCGCTTCCGTGCCTGATGTTGATTATCATCGTAATCGGCGGCATCATCGGCGGTATCTTTACAGCCACCGAAGGATCCGTGGTAGCGGTTGTGTACAGCCTGCTTCTGTCTCTGTTCGGATATAAGTCCATTAAGGTGAAGGACATTCCGCAGATTTTAAAGGACAGCGCGGAGATGACAGGTATCATCATCTTCCTGATCGGCGTGTCGAGCATCATGTCCTGGGTCATGGCATTTACCAATATCCCTGCGGCTGTATCGTCGGGCCTGCTCTCCATAAGCAGCAATAAGATCGTTATTTTCCTGATGATCAATGTGCTGCTCCTGGTAGTCGGAACCTTCATGGATATGACGCCTGCCTGCCTGATATTCACACCCATCTTCCTGCCCGTATGCCAGGCGCTGGGGATGAATACCGTACATTTTGGCATCATGATGATTTTTAACCTCTGTATCGGAACCATCACGCCTCCTGTAGGCACCACGCTCTTTGTCGGCGTGAAGGTCGGGGGCGTCAAGATAGAAACCGTGTTCAGGCAGCTTTTGATTTATTTTGCCGCTATCTTTGCCGTGCTTATGATGGTAACCTATATCCCCCAGTTGTCCCTGTGGCTGCCGGGACTGATGGGATATGTATAAAGAGACAGGGCCGCAACCGTTTTGTTGCCAGCCGTCCGGAAAGGCGCAAGGGGCTCCCGCCAGCCTGTCCGGACCGCTGTCCGCGGGAATAAAACATATATTTTAGGAGGAATTCTGATATGAAAGCATTTATGGACGAACAATTTCTTTTAAGCACACAGACGGCTCAGAAGCTGTTTCACAATTATGCAGAACATATGCCGATCCTGGATTACCACTGCCATATCAATCCGCAGGAGATTGCCGAGGACAGGCAGTTTTCCAATATCACGGAGGTATGGCTCGGCGGGGATCACTACAAATGGCGCCAGATGCGTTCAAACGGCGTAGACGAGTATTATATCACCGGGGACGCGCCGGATCGCGAAAAGTTCCAGAAATGGGCGGAGACGCTGGAGACGCTGATCGGAAACCCGCTTTATCACTGGTCGCACTTAGAGCTTCAGAGATATTTCGGATACAAGGGCCATCTGAGCGGGGAAACGGCCGAGGAGGTCTGGAACCTGTGCAATGAAAAGCTACGGACGCCCCAGATGAGCGTCAGAAACATCATTAAGCAGTCCGGCGTGACACTTTTATGCACCACCGACGATCCGGTCGATTCGTTGGAATGGCACCAGAAGATCAAAGAGGATAGAAGCTTTGACGTGCAGGTGCTCCCGGCCTGGCGTCCGGATAAAGCGACCAATATCGACGCAGCCATATTCACGGAGTACATTGAGAAGCTTGCAGGAGTCAGCGGCGTGGAGATAAAAAGCTTCGCGGATCTGAAAAAGGCAATTGTAAACCGTATGGCGTATTTTGATGAGAGAGGCTGCTGTGTGTCAGACCATGGCCTGGACTATGTGATGTATGAGCCGGCTGCAGACAATGAGATTGAAGCTATTTTCCGGAAAGGGCTGGCAAAGGAGGCCCTGACGCCGGCGGAGATTGCGAAGTATAAGACTGCGTTTATGCTGTTCCTCGGAAAGGAATACCACCGCCTTGGCTGGGTGATGCAGCTTCACTACGGCTGCAAGCGCAACAATAACGGCCTGATGTTTGACAGGCTTGGGCCGGATACGGGATATGACTGTGTCAATAATTATGCCCCCGCCAGCCAGCTTGCGGATTTCCTGAACCACCTTGTCAGCACGGATCAGCTTCCGAAGACGATCCTCTATTCGCTGAACCCGAATGATAATGCTGTGATTGGAACAATTCTGGGCTGCTTCCAGGATTCCAGCGCCGCAGGCAAGATCCAGCAGGGCTCGGCCTGGTGGTTCAATGATCACAAGACAGGGATGACGGAGCAGATGACGTCCCTCGCAAACCTTGGCATGCTGAGCAACTTTGTAGGAATGCTGACAGATTCCAGGAGCTTCCTTTCTTATACCAGGCATGAGTATTTCCGGAGAATTCTGTGCGAATTGATCGGGGGCTGGGTAGAGAATGGAGAGTATCCGGATGATGAGGCGGTTCTGGAGAGGATGATTAAGGGGATTTGTTATAATAACGCGGCTGCGTATTTTGGGTTTGATTTGTAGGAGACGCTGTTAGGCGTTATATGCCGGAAATCCTAGAGCGTGTTTGAAAATTGCTTTCTGGTAGCTGTGCGTGCCACTTTGTGGGAGATTTGTGCCAAATGAACGCGGCGTAGTGGGCTACGTTAAGTGAATTTGGCACAAATATACCTCGAAGTGGGGCGTGCAGATGCCAGGAATGAATTTTCAAACACGCTCTAGGGGTTTCCGGCGATTTTTATGTAGAAGGGCTGCCCCTGGCGGCCCGCCCTCGGCCTCACACAGAATCAGTTGAAGCCAGCCCCCATATATGCTAGAATTATAATAAGAAATCCCCAAAATGGATCTATATATTCCGTTTTAAACAGGGATCAGAGAAATGGCAGGTAGACAAATGGAAAGCTTTCTGATTGCGGTAAATGCGGTAATGCCGTTTTTAATCTACATCTCGTTCGGGTACGGGGTAGTGAAGAGCGGCCTGGCGGACGAGGCGTTTATGAATAAACTGAATAAGGTGGTTTTCAGGGCGTTTTTTCCGCTGCTTATGTTTAACAATATGTATCAGCTCAAGCGGGATTTCAGCCTGAATCTGACGCTGGTGGCGACGGCAGTTTTAAGCGTCCTGTTTCTGCAGGCGCTTTTGCTGCTGGTTGTGCCCAGGCTGGTGAAGGAGAACCCGCGCCGGGGCGTTATTATCCAGGCCATATACAGGAGCAATTTTGTATTGTTTGGGATTCCGCTGGCGGCGAATTTGTTCGGCGATGATGGTTCGGCCCTGGCTTCGATGATGGTCGCTATCGTGATTCCGGTGTATAATGTGACGGCGGTTATCATTCTGGAGATGTTCAGGGGCGACGGAGGAAAGACGAATCCTCTGGTTCTGGTCAGGAATGTGTGTACGAATCCGCTGATTCTGGGGGCGGCTGTGGGACTTGTCTTTTTTGCACTGAGAATCAAACTGCCGTCCTCAGTGGAAGGGCCTGTGTCCCAGTTTGCAGGGATGACAACGCCGCTGGCGCTGTTTGTGCTGGGCGGCACGCTTCATTTTTCAGCGATCCGCGGTAATCTGAAGTATATCGTTCCGTCCATGACGCTCAAGCTTGCGCTTCTGCCTCTTCTGATCACGGCGCTTGCTACGGTTCTGGGATTCAGCAATGTGGAACGGTTCGTAATTTTTGAGATGTACGCCACGCCGGTGGCGACTGCTTCCTACTCTATGGCTCAGAACATGGGCGGAGACGGGGAGCTGGCGGGCCAGTTTGTGGTGCTGAGCACGGCCGCGTCGGTTGTGACGATTTTTTTGTGGGTGTATCTGTTTACGAGTATTGGGTTTATTTAAAGGCGTTGTACTTATCGTTACTGTGCTAAGGATAGTATTCCGATTCAAGTCCGAATAGAAGATGAAGTCATGCATATCAGTAGTAACGCCTGTGTATTTCCAAGTGACTGGACAACGGAAAATCTTATGAAAACCCAAAATCCAGACCATATAATCCGGATTTGGCGAATACCTTTTTCAGAGCGGGGTAAATAGAATCATGGGGCGGGGTATTCAAAAAATTTGTGAAGAATGTGACTTGATTGGCGCTAAGATTCCTGGATATAACATTCTTGGAGATGATATTACAGTTAAGTTTACTGCGATATCAAATAAAATTTCTAATAGGACAAATGATGTCCGAAAAGAAAAGACTATGAATGCGATGGTTTTAGGACTTATAACTGTTTAAACGGACATTTCATTGTCCGAAATAGCTGACCGTTTAGGTGTGTCATATAAAACCATGCAAAGGCAGTGGAAGACTTAAAAAAGATTGGCGTTATCGAAAGGATTGGTGGAAGAAGAAAAGGATATTGGAAGATAAATGAGAATAGTTAGTGATTACTGCAATATTTTCTTTATATTATTTTTGGATAGGTTTCTAAATTTATAACGAAAAAAACCGCCAGCCAGAAAGAGCATTCGTCAAATCGCTCTTCCCGCCCGGCGGGTTTTATTCCCGCGAGCAACGAGCCAAGTGGGCATGCTTGCATGCACATTTGGCGACTGCCGCGAGGGTCAAATACTCCGCTGCTCTGCAGCGCTGCAAGTTTGATGCCTCGCTGCTTGCAGCGGGGGTGTTGAACTTTATATCTGCATCAATTCAGGCCCAGGCATTCTGTCTGCCTGCCGCCTTACTCCCCGGCGGTTCCGATCCGGACAAGCGCCCGGTGGAGTCTGGCCTCCGCAAGCTTTAAATCCTTTTCCGAAAGCCCGGTCTGCTTCATGATCCCTTCGGCCTTCTGCTTCGACGTCCGGGCGCGATCCACGTCGATCTCCTCTTTCCACTCCCAGGTGGTGGGGATCAGCCTGCACACGCCGTTCATGACGGAGAGCATGCCTCCGATACAGGCGGCGCTGCGCTTGCTGCCGTCCTCTGTCACGATATGCGCGGTTCCCATACCGATGGCTGTGCAGTAATTGCAGTGCCTGGCCAGAATCGCCAGATCGCCGTGGATGGTGCGGCAGGATACGCTTTGCACCTGTCCGTCAAAGACGAGACGGTCCATGGATACAATTTGTAAATGGAAGGTTGCCATAGCGTTTGCTCCCCTCCCTTCTACAGCTTCTGATTCTTTGCTTTTTCAAATACATCGTCAATCGTTCCGGCAAGTAAGAAGCAGCTCTCCGGAATCTCGTCGCATTCGCCGTCCAGAATCAGTTTAAATCCGCGCAGCGTCTCCTTTAACGGCACATACTGTCCCGGCATGCCGGTAAACTGCTCGGCAACCGAGAAGCTCTGGGACAGGAAACGCTGTACCTTACGCGCTCTGGAAACGGTCAGCTTATCTTCCTCGGAAAGCTCATCCATACCCATGATGGCGATGATATCCTGCAGCTCCTTATAGCGCTGCAGCACGCGCTGAACGGAACGGGCGATCTCATAGTGCTCGTTTCCCACAACCTCCGGGGACAGGATACGGCTGGTGGAGTCAAGGGGATCCACGGCCGGGTAGATACCCTGGCTGGCGATCTCCCTGGAAAGCACGGTCGTAGCGTCTAAGTGGGTGAAGGTGGTGGCAGGCGCGGGGTCTGTTAAGTCGTCAGCAGGCACGTAAACGGCCTGTACGGAGGTGATAGAGCCCTTCTTGGTGGAGGTAATCCGCTCCTGCAGGGCGCCCATCTCCGTGGCCAGCGTGGGCTGGTAGCCTACGGCGGACGGCATACGTCCAAGCAGCGCGGACACCTCGGATCCGGCCTGTGTGAAACGGAAAATGTTGTCAATGAACAAAAGTACGTCCTGATTCTTCACGTCACGGAAATACTCCGCCATGGTAAGCCCGGACAAGCCGACACGCATACGCGCTCCCGGCGGCTCATTCATCTGGCCGTATACCAGGGCTGTCTTGTCTATAACGCCGCTCTCCTTCATCTCGCCGTAGAGGTCATTTCCCTCACGGGTGCGCTCGCCGACGCCGGTGAATACGGACAATCCGCCGTGAGCGGTCGCCACATTGTGGATCAGCTCCATGATCAGCACGGTCTTTCCCACGCCGGCGCCGCCGAACAGGCCGATCTTACCGCCCTTTGCATAGGGGCAGATAAGGTCTACGACCTTAATGCCGGTTTCCAGAATCTCGGTCGCGGGCGTCTGCTCCTCATAGGAAGGAGCCGGACGGTGGATGGCCCAGCGCTCCTTTGCCTCAGGGGCGGGCATCTCGTCCACGGGCTCTCCCAGAAGGTTAAACACGCGGCCCAGGCATTCGTCCCCGACCGGCACGGTGATAGGACTGCCCGTATCGATCGCGTCCGCGCCGCGCACCAGGCCGTCTGTGGAGCTCATGGCGATGCAGCGGACCACGTCGTCCCCGACCTGCTGGGCGACTTCAGCCACCAGCCTGCGGCCATTTACATCAATCTCAATCGCGTTCAGCAGCGCAGGCAGCTCACCCTCGTTATAACGGATGTCAAGTACGGGGCCGGTTACCTGAACCACCTTTCCAATATGTTTCTCACTCATATAACAATCTCCTCATCAGGGCTGCTCGGCGCCTGCCACAATCTCCGTAATTTCCTGAGTAATGCTGGCCTGACGCGCCCTGTTATAATAAAGGCTGAGCTGTTCAATCATCTCGCCTGCGTTCTTTGTGGCAGCATCCATGGCGGTTCTTCTGGCGGCCAGCTCGCTGGCCACGGACTCGCACATAGCGCCGTAGATTAAGCCTGCCAGATACTCTGGCACAATGGCGTTAAATACACTCTCGCTGTCCGGCTCATACAGGATCAGGGAACGGATATGCTTCGGATCATGTCCGTCTTCCTTTTCCGTGAAATCGTCAAGGGGCAGAAGAGAAGAAACATCCGGCCTCTGCGAAAGCATGGAAAGAAAGCTGGTGTAGCAGAGAGCAATGTGGCCGAAATCTCCTTTGCAGTAGGCGCTGCACAAAAGCTTTGCCATCTCAAAACAGTCAGACACAGAGATGTCCCCTGCCTCGGCGAATTCTTCGGTCAGAATGTGTACCTTCCGGCGCTTGCAGTAGTCCACCGCCTTCTTTCCGATGGGAAGGATCGAATAGTCCTTTCCCTTTGCCTGGCTCTCCAGCAGCTTAAACAGATTGGAGTTGTAGCCCCCGGCCAGTCCCCGGTCGCCGGCGATAATGACATAGCACCATTTCGGGCTGTCACTTGCTTTGGTATAAGGGGATGTAAAGTCCGTATTGCCGGAGGCAATATCCGTCAGCGTGTCGTGGAGTGTCTGGAAATAAGGGCGGCTTAAATCAGCGCGCTCCTTAGCCTTACGCAGCTTGGAGGATGCTACCAGCTCCATTGCCTTTGTAATCTGCATGGTGCTCTGTATGCTCTTCATACGGAGCTTCACGGCTTTCATATTAGCGGCCATGGTTTTCCTCCTTTATAAAAAAGCATCATGATCTTGTTTTCAGGAATTTATCCGTATAATCATTCAGAGCGGTTTTCAGCTTCTCCTCTGTGTCCTTATCCAGGTTTCCGGTGCTCTTTATGGCGCTCATGGCAGCCGCGCCGTTTCCGTCTGTGTCGAGGAATGGGTACAGACCCGCCTCATATTCCTGGATATCAGCCGTCTCGATCCGGGTCAGAATTCCGTTTACCGCGGCGTAGAGGATCGCGACCTGTTTTTCGACCGGTACGGGCAGGCTGCGGCCCTGCTTTAATACCTCCACGATACGCTCGCCCTGAGCCAGACGCGCCTTGGTGTCCGCATCCAGATCCGAACCGAACTGGGCAAAGCTCTGCAGCTCGCGGAACTGAGAGTAAACCAGCTTCAGCGTGCCGGCCACCTTCTTCATGGCCTTTATCTGGGCGTTGCCGCCTACGCGCGACACGGAGATACCGGGGTTTACGGCCGGCATGATGCCGGAGTGGAACAGCTCTGTCTCCAGGAAAATCTGCCCGTCTGTGATGGAAATTACATTGGTCGGAATATACGCCGAAACGTCGCCGGCCTGCGTCTCGATCACCGGAAGCGCCGTGAGAGAGCCGCCGCCTTTTTCGGCGGAGAGCTTCGCCGCGCGCTCCAGCAGACGGGAATGCAGATAGAATACATCGCCCGGATACGCCTCACGTCCCGGCGGACGGCGGATCAGCAGGGACAGGGCGCGGTACGCCACCGCATGCTTGCTCAAATCGTCATAAATAATCAGGACATGCTTGCCCTGGTTCATAAAATATTCGCCCATCGCACAGCCGGAATACGGCGCGATGTACTGTAAGGGGCTGGGCTCAGAGGCTGTGGCAGCCACGATAATCGTGTAATCCATGGCCCCGCCCGCGGTTAAGTCGGACACAAGGCCCGCCACGGTGGAACGCTTCTGGCCGATGGCCACATAGATACAGATAACGTCCTTGCCCTTCTGGTTTAAGATCGTGTCTGTGGCGATCGTCGTCTTACCGGTCTGCCTGTCGCCGATGATCAGTTCGCGCTGGCCTCTTCCGATGGGAATCATGGAATCAATGGCCTTGATGCCCGTCTGGAGCGGTTCCTTTACAGGCTGGCGGTCGCAGATGCCGGGCGCCTGGGATTCAATGGGGCGGAACTCGCTCGTCTCAATGGGGCCCGCGCCGTCGATGGGCTGGCCGATGGCGTTTACAACACGCCCGATCATAGCTTCGCCTACAGGTACGGAAACAACCTTTCCTGTGCGCTTTACGGTCTGCCCCTCGCTGATCCCCTGATCAGAGCCGAGAAGCACGGTAGAAACGCTCGCTTCTTCTAAGTTCTGGGCCATTCCGAAGGTGCCGTCCTCAAATTCCAGAAGCTCGCCGGACATACAGTTGGTAAGCCCGCTCACTCTGGCGATACCGTCTCCGACCATCAGTACGGTTCCGGTTTCGCTCTGCTCAATGGCATTCTGGTAATATTTGATCTGGCTGCGAATGACCTTGGATATTTCTTCTGGTTTTAATTGCATTCCATTCACATCCTTTATACGATGATTTCGGTAATCTTCTTACGCAGGCTTATAAGGCGCGCCTGGGCCGTGCCGTCGAGCTGCTTTCCTTCCAGCTCCACGCGCAGTCCGCCCAGAAGGCCCTCATCCACCTTCTGTGTAAGTACGATGGTTTTCTTGCTCATGTCCTCCAGGCGCTTCTTAAGGGCCTCGGCCTGGGACTCGCTTAAGGCGACGGCGCTTGAGACGACAGCCTCCGCGATATTGTGATCCGCATTGTAGCGCGAGCGGAACTCGTCGCAGCAGCCGCCAAATTCCCGCAGCGCGCCATTTTCACATAAAATCCCTAAAAAATTCAGAAGATAGGGCTGAATCTGGCCGTCGAAGGCTTTATTAAGGAGAGCGACCCGCTCTGTCTTGGGGATGGACGGCTCGGATAAAAGAACCAGATAATCGGGATTCTCCCGGAAAATCTGACGGATCGAATCCATCTCCTCCATCACAGGCTCTGTGAGCGATTCTTCAGCGGCAAGGTCATAGAGGCTGCCGCCGTAAAGCTTGGCAGTTTTTGTCATGATGCCTCACCTACATTCTCAATAAACTCGTCGATCAGTTTTTTGTGATCCTCTTCATTGATCTCGCGTTCCACTACCTTGCCGGCAATTTCCATAGCAATGCCGCCGATCTCATTTTTGATGTCGTTGACCGCCTTTTTCTTCTCCTGAAGAATATCGGCCTCGGCCTTTGCCTTTAAGTTCGCGGCCTGGGACTGGGCGTCGTTTATGATCGCCTCGCTGCGTGCGGCAGCGTCCTTCTGCGCGTTCTGGAGAATGGAATTTGCCTCGGCCTTTGCCTGGGTTAAGCTGTTCTCGTAGCTGGATTTTAAGGTCATGGCCTCATTCTTTTCCCGCCTTGCCTGCTGGATCTCAGCGTCAGCCATCGCCTTGCGCTTATCCAGCATGGCGTTGATCGGCTTGAACAGAAAACGTTTTATCAGGTACATCTGTATAAAGAGGTTCAGGATCTGGGCAATAAAGGTCCACGGTATAATAGTTACTAATTCCTGTGTTTGCATCTTTCCCCTCCTGTCTTGTGGAAATTACGATTTTCCGCAGAGTGATTAGCCCAGGAAGTTCATGAATGCGCCGGGGGCTACGAAGATGAGCAGCAGGCCGGTTACAAAGCCGTAGATACCGGTTGTCTCTGCGATGGCGCAGCCAAGGAGCATGGTGCTCGTCACGTCGCCCTTGCATTCGGGCTGGCGTCCGATGGCCTCAAGGGCCTTTGCGACCGCGTTACCTTCACCAATACCAGGTCCAACACCGGAGATAAGGGCGCAGCCTGCGCCGATTGCGCAACCTGCTAATGCAATACCACGAGCGAGCAACTGAAAGTCTGTCATAATGATTTCCTCCTAACTGAATTTAAAAATAGGTGTGTTGAAAATTGCCACACAGGGAGGCGGCGGGAACCGCCTTAACCTTCCGCGGCGTTGGCGATATACATAATTGTCAGCATACTGAAAATAAATGCCTGCATCACGCCGGAGAACCAGTCGAAATAAACGCCGGCGATAGCGGGGATGCCCACATCAAGGAACGGGATACTTCCCAGAACCTGTCCCAGCGCGCCCGGAAGCCAGCCAAGCAGCGCGGTGGTCGCGACGGCAAGAGAGGCATAGATCAGCGTACTGATTACAACGCCGGACAGGATGTTGCCGAAATGACGGCAGGCCATGCTGACAGGCGTCGCGAGCTCAGACAGAACATTAAAAGGGGTCATTACCGGGATTGGCTGGGTAAAGCCCTTTAAGTATCCTGCAAGGCCGCCGGCTTTGATCTTGTTTGCCGTGATCATGATAAACACGACAACGGCCCAGGCCGCCTCAGTGGAGAGATCGGCTGTGGGGCTGCGCAGCCCAATCAGGCTGATCAGGTTTGATACAACGCTTGTCGCAAACAGGGCGGCTACGAACGGGATCAGTTTATCGAACCGCGTTCCGCCGGTATTATTGCGGACCAGATTGTTCGCCATTTCCACAAGCATCTCGGCAAAAGCCTGCCGTTTTGAAATGTTCTCCACTCTGAGATCTCTGGTAAGCCAGATACAGGCCCCTGTAATCAGCGCCATCACTATCCAACTGACTACAAGCGTCTGTGTGATCAGAATATCGCCCAGGATGGGAATGCCTGTTGGAATCCTGTAATAAATGACGGGACCTGAAATATCAATATTCATGCTTTCATGTTCATCTCCTTTCTGTTAAATTTTAGTTGGTTTTTATTTTATTATACCCAGCATGCCCCGTAGCTTAATACACATACTGGGTAAAAATAACGGAATGATGCCTGCCGCGGCGTTAAAGCAGGGCAGCGCGAATGCCAGTACCACCCACAAAAGCTGTGACAGGGTGCGGAAGCGGTAGCTGGCTTTCATGGCCTTATAGGCTTCGTCCTGGTTGTCTGTGCCTGTGATTTTCTGGATCGTGAGCCCCATGAAAAAGAAATTCGCACAGGCGACCGCAGAGCCGGCGAGTCCGGCGGCGATCACTCTGTAATCAAAGGGAACCGCATCGGGCACAGACCGGTGAAGAAGCCAGAATGCCAGAAACATGACAAAAGCGCCGGCAAAGGTTCCTGCCGCGGTATAGATGCTTTCCTTTTTTACGGCGGGCTGAATCTGCATGGGCAAGATGTCTCCTTTCTATGAAAGCTATATATTGATTTTGCATCTGACGTAAAGAATCCCGCCGGCCTGAACGTGTACAGGGGATGCCGCGCGGGCAGAAGCTATTTGTGCTCATTAAAACCTACGCCGGTTTTTCTCTTCGTATTCTCCTGCTTCATAATGGCAAGATACACCTTCCAGGCCGTCGCGGCAGATCCGCCGAGGCCAAAAAAAAAGCCCGGAAGGTAGATCCAGCCGGCCATGGAAAAGCGGTTGCACAGCCAGTTGCATAAAAGAATACATATAAGAAGCGGGGCCGCCAGGGACAGCCCGATCTGACTCAGCATAGTAAGATGTCGAAAAATATCAGGCCAATCCTTCATAAATTCCTCCAAAATTTACACAGCTTGTTTCGGCGCGCAATCCGAAATGGATGTAAACAATAACAATTCTATCCAATTATATATCATTTTTATGCAAATCACAAGTTTTTTTGGGAGAAATACGCGGCTTGAGCTTTTGTTTTTTATACGATATAGTTATAGTGAAAGAAATACAGGACAGCCGATGGGATGCGCGGCGCGGGAGACAGTAAGGCAGTTCAGACAGGAAAGGGGGAACGGCGCATGATCCGGATTTGCTGTATTACGTATAAGGATGTGGACAGGCTGGTGCGCGAGGCGCTGGAGTCTTATCAGGACAAAGAAGTGGAATTCAGCATCGTGGAAGGCCTGCGGACCGAGATCCTCGAAGAGGAGAAGCGGAAGGTGATTGAGGGAGCGGATGTCGCCATCGCGGCCGGAGCGAACGCGCAGATCGCGGCGGCCGCCTTTCAGATACCGGTGCTGCAGCTTCGCATTACGGATTTTGATTATCTGACAGCGGTTGAGCAGGGGCTTAAGCTGGGGGGTGCGCCTGCGGTGGTCACATACCAGCAGCCCATATCGAAGAGTATGAAGGAATATCTGCAGATCATCGGCAGAGAGGTGGAAAATATTGTCTATGAGGATACGGAGGAGCTGCAGGAGGCGCTCTCCGACAGCCGGGCGGATGTGATCATCGGGGCGACGCACGCCGTGGAGGTGGGGAAACGCCTGGGCCGGAAGACAGTGCTGCTTTACCCGAGCTTTGCCTGCATCCTGGACACCATTGCCGAGGCAAAGAACCTGGCCAGGGAGCTTGAAAAAGAGCGGAATAAGAATCAGTATATCAACGGGCTCCTGCACTGCAGCGTCAACGGTATTTTTCTGGTGGACAGCTTATGCAGAGTCATTGACTTCAATCAAAAGGCGGTGGAGCTGGCGGCCATAGAACGTGAGAAATTAAAATATTCGTATCTGGATCAGATCCTGCCGAATTTAAAGCTGAACGAATTTGTCTGGGGCAGCGCACAGGAAGCGCTGCGGATCATCAGGCTGGGAGGAAAGGAGATGTTCTGCAATATCGTGCGGCTTGACAACCGCCGCTCCCAGTTTGACGGCGCGGTGATCATGATGTATTACTTAGACGAATTAAAGCATCAGATCCGTCAGGGAGAAAAGGAGGAACGCCAGAGAAAAGAAAAGGGCTTTAAGGCAAAACGGAATTTTTCGGATATCATCGGTTCCTCCCTGGCAATCCGCCGGTGTATTGAGGATGCAAGGTTCTATGCGGAAAGCGAGTCGAATCTGATGGTTTACGGCGAGACAGGAACCGGGAAGGAGATATTCGCGCAGAGCGTCCATAACCAGAGCAGGAGAAAAAATGAGGCGTTTATCGCAGTCAACTGTGCCGCCCTGCCGGAGAACCTTCTGGAAACCGAGCTGTTCGGCTATGACGAGGGCGCGTTCACCGGGGGCCGCAAGGGAGGCAAAAAGGGCTTGTTTGAGCTGGCGGATCACGGAACCCTGTTTCTGGACGAGATCGGCGAGCTCTCTCCCGGTCTGCAGTCCAGGCTTTTGCGGGTGCTTCAGGAAAAAGAGATCATGCATGTGGGCGGGCAGCGGATCATCCCTGTGGATGTGCGCATCATTGCAGCTACCAATAAGGGGCTGGAACAGATGGACGCCTCGGCTTTCCGCCGGGATCTGCTGTACCGCTTAAATGTGCTGGAGTTAAATATCCCGCCTCTTCGGGAACGGGAGAATGATGTCGCGGAGCTGTTTGATTTCTATTATAAGAAAAAACGCGATATGAGCATCCATCAGGTCGAACTGACCGAAGGGGCGAAAGAGATTCTTAAATTGTACCACTGGCCCGGAAATATACGGGAGCTGCAGAACGTCTGCGAGCGCTTCTGCCTGTATCTGAAGCAGTCGGCAAGGTGCAGCGACGCGCTGATCCGCAAATGCATGATCCGCGCGGTGGGGGAGGAAAGGCTTAAGAATAATATCCTTGAATCGTATGATTTCAGGGAAAAAGGCGCGACTCCGGAGCTGGTGGGGGCGCTTAAGAGGATATTTTCTTATAACCGGGAGCAGATCGCAAAGCTGCTTGGGATCAGCCGGACGACGTTGTGGCGGGCAACGAAGGGGGAGCAGGAGTGAGCTTCAATGTGTTTCAGATAACAGGAAAATGTGTTTTGTGAAACATTTTTGGGGATAAGCCTGTGAAACCGCGGCAGAATTGTGAATAACGGACAGGCGGGAGAGTCCCTGTTTTCAGGCGGAGAATTTTTGGCGGGGAAAAGAGGGAGTTATGGCACGAAAATTGCATGCTTTATTTGGATGGGATATATTGATAATTGCTGTCTCATCAAGAATCAGAGGAATAAAATGTGAAAAAGGAGGTTTATTGAGTGAAGATCATTGTTTTAGACGGATACACGGAGAATCCGGGAGATTTGAGCTGGGGGCCGCTTAAGGCGCTGGGGCAGACGGAGATCTATGACCGCACAGAGGCCGGGGAGACGGTCAGCCGGATCGGCGACGCGGAGGCGATTCTGACGAATAAAACGGTTATTACGGACGAAGTGATGGAGGCGTGCGGTAATCTGCGGTACATAGGAGTGCTGGCAACCGGCTATAATGTGGTGGATGTCGAGGCTGCAAAGAGGCGGGGGATTACGGTCACGAATATCCCGACTTATGGGACCGATGCGGTGGGCCAGTTTGCTATCGCGCTTTTGCTGGAGATCTGCCATCATATCGGACATCATGACCGCACGGTCCATGAGGGGAGATGGGAGAACTGCCAGGACTGGTGTTACTGGGACTATCCGCTGATTGAGCTGGCGGGCAAGACGATGGGGATCATCGGCTTTGGGCGTATCGGGCAGGCGACAGGACGGATGGCGGCGGCGCTGCGGATGCGCGTGCTGGCTGTGGATGAATATCCAAATGAAAGCGGCCGGGCGCTTGCGGAGTATGTGGATCTTGAAAAGCTTCTTGCCGAGTCGGATGTCATTGCCCTGCACTGTCCGCTGAACGCGTCCACACAGGGGATCATCAATAAGGAAACGATCGCGAAGATGAAGGACGGCGTGATCCTGCTCAATAATTCCAGGGGGCCCCTGGTTGTGGAGGCCGATCTGGCGGAGGCGCTGAACAGCGGGAAGGTTTACGGCGCGGGCGTGGACGTGGTTTCCACTGAGCCGATCCGCGGGAGTAATCCGCTCCTGACTGCTAAAAACTGCATCATAACGCCTCATATAAGCTGGGGGGCGAAAGAAAGCAGGCAGAGGCTGATGGATATAGCGGTGGATAATTTAAGACAGTTTATGAACGGCGTTTCGGTGAATGTGGTGAATCAATAAAGCGATCGCGCGGATGCGGTGAGCGGGAGGGGCCGGGCGGCTGTATAGCGGAAAGGGGATTGGTTATGAAATTTGTATTTGCATCGGATTCGTTTAAAGGATCTCTGTCATCCATGGAAATCGCAGAGCTTTTGAAACAGGAGGCGCGCGCGTGCTTTCCGGATTGTGAGTGCGTGTGTCTTCCTGTGGCGGACGGCGGGGAGGGGACGATGGAAGCCGTTCTGCAGGCGCGCGGAGGCGTTTTACTGGAGACAGAGGTCCTGGATCCTCTGGGGAGGCGTATCCGGGCCGCGTACGCGGGCCTGGACGAAGACCGGGCCCTGATCGAGATGGCCGCGGCCTCGGGCCTGCCGCTTTTGCGCCCCGAGGAGCGCGATCCCCTGGAGACGACCTCCTTTGGGACAGGGCAAATGATACGCGACGCCCTGGAGCGCGGATACCGCCGGATTACCATTGCGATCGGCGGAAGCGCCACGAATGACGGCGGCATGGGGGCCATGCGCGCATTGGGGATCCGTTTTCTGGATAAGGATGGAAATGAGCTTTCCGGAAGGGGAAAGGATCTGGAGAGAGTCGCGGGGATCGATGAGACAGGCATTTGTCCCCTTATACGCGGGGCCCGCTTTACCGTAATGTGCGATGTCAAAAATCCGCTGACCGGCCCGGATGGGGCGACTCTCACCTTTGGGGCCCAGAAAGGCGGGACGCTTAAGACGCTGGAGCGCCTGGAACAGGGGATGCGGCGGTATGAAGAGGTTTTAATAGAGGCGTATGGGCCGGAGGCCGGCCGGCGGGAGGGATCCGGCGCGGCCGGGGGCCTGGGCGCCGCTCTGGCTGTATTTCTGCATGCGGAAATGAAACCGGGTATAGAAACGGTTCTGGATCTTGTGGAATTTGACAGAAAGCTTAAGGGCGCTTCCCTGGTTGTGACAGGAGAGGGGCGGCTTGACTGGCAGTCCTCCTTCGGAAAGGTTCCCGGAGGCGTGGGCGGGCGCTGCCGCCTCGCCGGAGTTCCTGCCGTAGCGATTGTGGGCGGCATGGGAAAGGGAGCGGAAGAGATCTATCGGCACGGGATCAGCAGCATTGTCACAACGATCAATGGGCCGATGCGAACAGAGGAGGCGATGGAGCGGGCTGAAGAGCTGTATTCATGTGCTGCCCGGCGCATGTTCCGGCTTTTTGAGGCTGGTACATCATTGCGTAAGTAACGGTAAATTCAGCGCCTGCTCTTTGCGCCGGAACCGGAAGGAAAGTCAGAACTGTCATGTAAAAAGCCGCTGCGCCATCCGGATACCGGAATAACTGCAGCGGCATTATCATCGCAAAGCTTATTTATTTTTGTGGTATAAATACCGCGGGATTCCATCCACCATAACAGGGGATACATCGCCCTGAATCAGGGGGCGGACATAGTTGATGAATTCTTCGGTTACGTAGGTGCCGTCCTCATTGATCCACTCTCTGGGAACCGTCTTTTCGACATTGGATACCTTATGCACATTACGCAGATCCGTAGTGGACTGGTAGGGGTCGTCCGAGAGGCGCGTCAGGATAACCATCTCGCCGGTATCGCCCTCGTCCGCAGCCTTAACGGCAGCGCCGCCGACCTGGAACGCCTCCAGGATATCAATACGGGACGCCAGATGGGAGGCGGCTCTCTGCATGGAGCTCAGCTCAATGCTTCTGGTCTTGCAGCCGATCTCTTGGGAGAGGCGGCGCGCCAGATAATTGGCTGTGCCGGTGAGCTGCTTGTGTCCGAATGCGTCAACAAAGTCAATGCCGTCTGTCAGCTCGCATACATACCGGCCGTCTGACAGGCGGATTCCCTCTGATACGGCTACAACCACGAACGCTTTCTGCTCTAAGAGAGCCCTTACGCGGGCCAGGAAATCATCAATATCAAAGGCGAGCTCCGGAAGATAGATCAGATCCGGGCCGTTGCAGTCCTCGCCCCTCGAAAGCGCGGCGGAACCGGTCAGCCAGCCGGCATTGCGGCCCATGATCTCAACAATCGTAACAAGGCCCTTATTGTACACCAGGGCGTTGCTGTCCTGGATAATCTCCTTAACGGAGGTGCCGATGTATTTGGCGGCGCTTCCATAGCCAGGCGTGTGATCCGTCAGGGCCAGATCATTGTCGATCGTCTTCGGCACACCGAGGAACTTCGTGGGATGGCCTTTTAAGATCGCGTAATCCGAGAGCTTTTTAATGGTATCCATCGAATCATTGCCGCCAATGTAGATAAAGCACTCAATATTTAACTTATCAAGAATTCCAAAAATCTTCTCATATGTCTCAATGCTCTCGTGAATTTCCGGAAGCTTATAACGGCAGGAGCCGAGATAAGCGGCGGGCGTCCTCTTAAGAAGCTCAACATCCAGGTCGCTCTGGATGTGCTCGGATAAATCGATATAGTTCTCATCCAGAAGGCCCTCGATCCCGTGCCGCATGCCATATACCTTCGGGGCTCCCCTGTCAATGGCTGTACGATATACGCCCGCAAGGCTGGAGTTAATGGCTGCAGTGGGACCGCCGGATTGTCCAACAATTACATTTCCTTTCATGATTCATTCCTCCAAAGTTTTTTATTAACGTTATTATATCAGCTTTGCCTGATTTCAACAACAAAATGATCGCATAATTTAACATATTTGCACAAAAAGGCCCGGTATGCTATAATGTCCGCAGGTACAGAAACTTTATGAGTGTGTATACTGTAACAGAGAATATACAATGAGGAGAGGAAAAATGAAACAAACTGCACTGGTAATCATGGCTGCCGGGATTGGAAGCCGCTTCGGTGGCGGGATCAAACAGTTGGAGCCGGTAGGGCCCGGCGGAGAGATCATTATGGACTATTCGATCCACGACGCCCTGGAGGCGGGATTTAACCGTATTATCTTTGTGATACGCCGTGATTTGGAGAAAGATTTTAAGAGGGTGATTGGAGAGCGGATCGAGAAGATCGCTCCGGTTTCCTATGCATATCAGGAACTGGAGGATCTTCCGCAGGGTTATACGGTCCCCGAGGGGCGCCAGAAGCCCTGGGGCACAGGCCAGGCTGTTTTGAGCATCCGGGACATGATCCGGGAGCCGTTCCTTGTGATCAACGCAGACGACTACTACGGCAAAGAAGTGTTCCAAAAGATTCACGATTACATGGCAAATGAGATGGACGAGGAAGCCTCTGTCTATGATATCTGCATGGGCGGATTTATCCTTTCCAACACCTTAAGCGAAAACGGCGGCGTGACCAGAGGCGTCTGCGAGGTGGCAGAGGACGGCAGCCTTCAAAAGGTGACGGAGACTTATAATATAGAAAAGAAAGCCGATGGGATGTACGCCACGGATGAGGACGGGAATCCGGTGGAGGTGCGCGCGGATCAGTACGTTTCCATGAATACCTGGGGTCTGACGCCCGCCTTTGTAAAGGAACTCGAAAAGGGCTTTCCGGAATTTCTGTCCGGGCTTAAAGAGGGGGATATTAAATCCGAGTATCTGCTTCCCGCAATTATTGATAAGATGATCCGGAGCAAACGCGCCAGGGTGACGGTGCTGGGGACAAAGGATCGCTGGTTTGGCGTGACGTATAAGGAGGACAAGGAAAGCGTGGCGAATTCCATCCGGGATTTGATACGGTCCGGGGTGTATCCGGAGAGACTGTAACGGGCTGGGAAGAAAACACGATATAACAAAGAGAACGTACACATTTTACGTCTATCCTGCATATGATACCATATAACCGAATGCCATGGGAGGTATGGGAATCAGATGCAGGATTTTTTTGGCAGAGGACTGAGAGGCCAGGAGGCCGTGTCCAGGCCGGAACCCTACCAGTTATATCGGCGGGATCAGAATCTTTTGCCGGAAGCTCAGAGCTTAATCAGAGATTTTGAGTATTTTAAGAGCATGTACCCATTAGGAGCAAGACGGCTGCAGCAATATGTGGAAGAGGTCTGCGATGAAATGGAATACGAGGGCAGCCCTATTTATGATGAATACCCGGATCGTATTCTGATAGAACAGATGCTGCAGAAAATCAGCCTGAAAGCAGCCGCCCTGCAGATGCAGGAGCCGGAAGAGGCCGCATGGGATCCGGCTGCAGGCGAGCCGCCGGCCCCGCCGGCAGCCGCAGCGCCTGAAACGCAGTCATCTGCCGCGCAGGAACCGCCCGCGGTTCTGCCGGAAGAATCTATCCCTGCCGGGCCGGCGGCCGGCGCTCCGGAAGAAACACAAATCCAGGAGCTTAGATCCAGGCAGGATCCCGCATATGTGCGCGTATCCTACGGCCCGCTTCGCGGAGAATGCAAAAAAGTCCCGGAGGGATATCAGACCTGGGAAACCGCCCCGGTAAAAATCCAGGAGGCCAGAGCCGTCCGTGCACAGGACGCCGCCAGTCCAAAGCGGGGTCCGTGGGGTCCGCCGCCGCCCGGCCCATGGGGTCCGCCCCGTCCGCCGCAGGGCCCGTGGGGGCCGCCGCCCCCGCCGCCGCCCGGCCCGTGGGGCCCGCCACGCCCCCCGCAGGGTCCCTGGGGTCCGCCGCCCCCGCCGCCGCCCGGTCCGTGGGGCCCGCCGCCCCCGCCGCCGCGCCCGGGAAAGCCGAACTTCCTTGGAGATCTGTTAAGCGTCCTCCTGTTTAACGAACTGCAGGGAAGACGCTGCCGCAGCGGGCGCTGCAGATAAAGCCTGTCCCCCAAAAGGCTAACATAGATGAAACATAAAACTGCCTTATGATTAAAATGCCGCGGCAAAGAGAGACAACGGATTATCATCCCAATAGCCGGCCAACAGTACAGCCGGGAGCGGGCCATATATCCATAAGGAACCCAGAGAAAACCGCCGGCGCTTTTCTCTGAGCGGAAGCGGGGTTCCGTTGGATATATGGCCCGCTTGCGGCGTCCCTCTCACGTCAATTGTCCCACTATCTGTAAACGAACCAATAGTATTTTCCCCCAACCTGTGTTATAATAACCAACAGCAGACCAACCCCCTCAGCTATTCAAAGGAAATTCTATATATGAAAAAATTCATCAGGAAAAATTTGATTTTACTGTTTATATTTATAGCCGCCATTCTGGCATATTTTGGCGTATCCCTGTTAAAAAGTGAAGAGGACAGCGCAGTCTATACGTCCATTGAGGACGCAAACCTGCCGGTTGCCCATATGGAGATCTTCGGAAGGCGTATGAACGCCCTGTACGGCTTTGTGGAAAACCTCCCCAGAAGCGCCGGCCGGGGCGATCTGACGCTTCTGCCTCCGGATCGGCAGCTCCAGGTATATTTTGCCGATGTGGATTCCCGTGTCCTGGGGATCCGGTATGAGATTCGCAGTCTGGACGGAGAGAGACTGGTCGAGCGGACGGATCTTGAGGAGTGGCGGACAGAGGAAGACGGGATCCATGCAAAGCTTCCCATCCAGAACCTTCTGGCTCAGGATGAGGAATATTTAATGACGCTCACCCTTTCTACAGAGGAGCATCCGGCTGTTTATTATTTCACAAGGATTGTCTCATCCGAGAATTCCTATATTGAGGCCATGCTTCAGCTTGCGATGGATTTTTCGGAGAAATCCTTTGATTATAATGAAGCCAGGGCCCTTACGACCTATCTGGAGACGGATCTCAATGCGGATAACAGCACATTGGGCAGGACGAGCCTGAAAAACAGTTTTACGCAGCTTACCTGGCGCGGCATGGGGATGACGCGGCTCAGCGAGGCTTCGGTTCATCTGAAGGAAATGCAGGGCATTATGTGTACGATTGAGCTGGAGTATGTGGCCGGGCGCGAGACGGAGAGCGGGAGCGATGAATACTATGACGTGACGGAGAGCTTTACCATGCGCTGGGGCACGGAGCGAATCTATATGATGGACTATGACAGGCGCGTAAATCAGATTTTTTCCGGCGAGGATCGGCTGTACTGGGATCGGCGGATTATGCTGGGAATTTCCGATGAGGACGAGCTGCAGGCGGTCAGCGATTCGTCAGGGACCTATAAGGCATTTGTCGCGAACCGTGCGCTCTGGCTGTTTGACACGGTCAGCCGGCAGAGCACAAAGGTATTTGCGTTCCGCAAGAGCGAGGACGATCTGCGCATGAATTTTAACTCGCACAGCGTGCGGATCTTATCAGTCAGCGAGGAAGGCAGTATCGATTTTCTGGTTTACGGCTATATGAGGCGGGGAAACCATGAAGGTACGACCGGCGTGGCATTCTACCGCTATGAGAGCGCGGACAATGCCCTGACCGAACGGCTCTATCTTCCGGTGGATGAGGATTACGGAAGTCTTCGCCAGGATATCGGCAGGCTGAGTTATTTGAGCGACAATCATACGCTTTACCTCTACCTTGATCACGCTGTATACGGTGTGGATCTGCCCGGAAAGGAGTATGTGGTCGTGGCGGACGGCCTGACGGAGGAGAATTTCGCCGTCAGCGCCGACGGGGCGAGGATCGCGTGGCAGGAAGGGGATGATATTTACAGCTCCTCCAGACTGAATGTGATGGATTTGACGACCGGAAAAAAGGATGAGATACGGCCGGGAGACAATGGAGCCATCCGTCTGGTTGGCTTTGTGGGGAGCGATCTGGTTTACGGCCTGGCGCGTGAAGGGGATACCCTGACTTCGGGCGGACGTATCACAGGACTCCCCCTCTATGCGGTCGAGATAGTCGGAAGCGGGATGGAGACGGAAACCCGGTATGAAAAGGATGGTATTTACCTGCAGAATGTGGAGATAGAGGACAGCCGCGTCCATCTGACGCGCATGAGGAGAAACGGCGCTTCCTATGAGATAGTGGACGAGGATACGCTGGTGTGCAATGAGGAGGTCGTGATGGATCCCCTGGACGGCATCGGATACCTGGCGGACAATGAATATGGCCGCATCTATTTTGTTCAGCTTGAGAGCGGGGAGACGCAGGGTCGCGATATCCAGATCCATGTTCCGAAAAAGGTGGTGGCAGAAGAAAATAATACAATCTATCTGAAGGCAAACCATGATTTGAAAGGCAGAGTCTACTATGCGTACAGCCAGGGCCGTATGAATGGGATGTATGTAGATTTTACCAGCGCAGTCATGGCGGCTTACGACGGGATGGGACTGGTGACCGACGAAAACGGCTGTGTGTTCTGGAACCGGGTAAACCGGAGCCCGGCAAGGACGATCCGTGAAATATCCGGGGAAGAGACGCTGGCGCGCCGGTATCTGTCAGAGCTTGCGAGGGGAGAAGAGATGTCATCGGACGGCGTCTGCTTCATCGACGCCCGCGGCCTTTCCCTGGGGCAGGTTCTGTATTTCGTCTCACAGGGAAAGCCGGTAGCGGCCTTTTTAGGGGATGACAGCTATGGGCTGATCTACGGTTATGATCAGTACAATATTTCGTGCCTCTGGTACCCGGGCACAGAATATGCCTACAGTGATAAAATGGGGCTAAACGACGCCACAGCCTTTTTTGAAAGCAGAGGCAGAAACGATTTTGTATGCTTCCTGGAGCAGTAACAGGGAAATCGCGCCTTTACAAATCGGCGTTTTGTGGTTATAATATCCACAAAAGGGCTTTTATGCACACGGGCGCCCAGAGGAAGATTGTCAGCCAGCGCTGACGGGCGCGCGGCGGGCAGGGGAAGAATGTTATTCCCTGTTCGATTGTGCCTGCCTGATTCAACAGCATATAGCGAGTATTCGTTTCAATATATAGAGGTGCCACATGGAACAGTATATTATGAAGGGCGGAAGCCCTCTGGCGGGAGAGGTCACGATCAGCGGGGCCAAGAATGCCGCTCTCGGAATTTTAGCCGCGTCAATTATGACAGATGATGATGTTTTGATAGAGAACCTTCCGGATGTGAGGGATATCAACGTCCTTTTGGAAGCGATTGAGAAGATTGGAGCGCGTGTGAAACGCACGGATCGTCACACGGTCCGTATTAATGCAAGCCATATACGCCGGGTGAGCGTGGATGATGAATATATCCGCAAAATCCGGGCATCGTATTATTTTATCGGAGCGCTTTTGGGAAAATATAAGAGCGCGGAGGTCCCGCTCCCGGGCGGCTGTAATATCGGCAGCAGGCCCATTGACCAGCATCTGAAGGGTTTTCGCGCTCTGGGGGCCAGGGTGGAAGTGGAGAAGGGAGCCGTGGTGGCCCACGCGATAGATTTGGTGGGCAGCCATATTTATCTGGACGTCGTATCTGTGGGCGCTACCATTAATATCATGATGGCAGCTACCCTGGCGGAAGGCGAGACGATTATTGAGAACCCGGCCAAGGAGCCGCATGTCGTGGATGTGGCGAACTTCCTGAACAGCATGGGCGCCAATGTCAAGGGAGCCGGGACAGATGTGATCCGGATCCGGGGCGTCAAGCACCTGCACGGGACGGAGTATTCGATCATACCGGATCAGATTGAGGCCGGCACATTTATGTGCGCGGCGGCGATCACCCGCGGCGACGTGATGGTACAGAATGTGATACCAAAGCATCTGGAAGCGATCAGCGCCAAGCTGATCGAACTTGGCTGCGAGGTGACGGAGTTTGACGAGGCGGTCCGTGTTGTGGGAAGGCCCAGGCACCGCCATACGGATATCAAGACGCTGCCTTATCCGGGATTTCCCACGGACATGCAGCCGCAGATCACTGTAACTCTGGCGCTGGCAGAGGGAACCAGCATTGTGACAGAGAGTATATTTGAAAATCGTTTCAAATATGTGGACGAGCTGGCGCGTATGGGCGGTTCCATAAAGGTGGAAGGAAATACAGCGATTATCAGCGGAGTGAAGCAGCTAACAGGCGCGCAGGTGAACGCGCCGGATCTGCGGGCCGGAGCTGCGCTGGTGATTGCCGGGCTGGCGGCCGACGGCTACACGACTGTGGATGAAATCGGATATATTCAGAGAGGATATGAGAATTTTGAAAAAAAGCTTCAGGGCCTGGGCGCTATGATAGAGAAAGTGGACTCAGACAAAGAGGCGCAGAAATTTAAATTAAGGGTCGTCTGAGACGAATCCCGGGCTGCCGCAATGGAACTGAGTCCCTTTGCGGCAGCTTTCTTTTTCAGGCAAGTTAAAATTACAGGATTTTGGTGGAGAGTGCGATGGAAAATTTGCAATCAGAGTGGGGAACGTTTATCCGGGAAAATCGTTTGACGCCGTGGATTTGCGCGGCGGCGGCAGCGCTCAGCTACGGGGTCATGTTGAGCGGGCTTCGGATCGGCGTGGATTCAGAGTATAATATGTATAATCCGGACGCGCTTATGAGGAGCTGGTATTCAATTAACCGCTATAGCCTGGTATGGCTTAAAAACCTGTTCGGAATGCGGATGCTGAACCCGTTTGCGGAAAACCTGCTTATGATAGCGGTTTTGACGCTGTGCGGGATATTCTCTTCTTTTATGTTTTACAGCTTCAGCGGCGGATCGCCGAATATGAAGGGCTTCTGCGCCGTATTTCCGCTGCTGCTTTTAACGCATCCCTGCTATGTCCAACAGTATGTGTTTACTTTACAGGCATTTGAGGTGGCGCTGTGTATGCTGGGCTGTCTTGCGGCAGCGTTTTGCAGCGCGAGGTGGGCGTGCGGGGCAGCATGGGGCTGGGGCGCGGCCGGCGTGCTTTTGATGGCCTTTGGCTTTGGCGGTTATCAGGCTCTGGTTCCCTTTTATATGGCGGCGGCGCTGGGAATTTATCTTATTTATTTTGAATTTCATGATAATCAGGAAAAAATGTTTTATTTAAAATGCGCTCTCCGCCATCTGGCGGCTTTTCTGGCCGGATATGCGCTGTATGTGCTGATCGGAAAAGCGGTTACCTTTTACTTGTTTGGCCCGGAGTTTCAGGGCGACTATCTGGAAGGACAGATTTTATGGAGGACCGGCTCTGTGCAGACGTGTATGGCGTTTATGAAGAGCTATATCCGCGACGTTCTTCTGGGGAAAGAGGAATTCTATCCGGCGACGTTTTTTCCCTTTGCCCTCCTTTTTGCCCTGCGCCTTTTGTGGGTCTGGGGAAGAAAGAGGCGCAGAGAATTTCTGCTCTATGCGCTGGCGGCCCTTGCCCTGGCGCTGTCGCCATTTTTCCTGTGCTTTTATCAGGGCGGCGGGATTCTGATACGTTCACAGATGAGCCTTCCCTTTGCAGCGGCCTTTTTCGGGGCGTCGCTGGCGTATTTTGTCTCCGCGCCTTTATCAGGGCATGCGGCCGGGAGCGTGAAAAAGCCGGCGGCATTCCTGACAGCCGCAGTTCTCGTTGTCTGCGGCGTCAATCAGGGGACGACCTCGTCGCGGGCTGTACTGACGGCCCAGATGACGTATGAGGCGGATCGGATGACTGCCATGCAGATTGCGGAAGGGCTAAGGCGTCTGGGCGTCTCAGAAGCCGGAACGCGGATCGCGATGCTTGGCCAGTACCATCCATCCCTTCCCATAAGCGTTTCCATCCGCAGGGAATCCGTGGGATATTCCATCTTTGAGTGGGATTTTCAGGGGCCGGCGGGCGTGTCGCACCGGGGAGCGGGCTTTATGAGGGTTCACGGCCTTCCCTACGAAGCGGCGACCGAGGAGGAGTTTATAAAGGCTAAGGAATACGGCGCGTCCATGCCCTGCTGGCCGTCTGCCGGATCCATGGCGCTTATGGGCGATGTGGTAATTGTAAAATTTTCGGAAGAATAGCGCAAAAAACTTGCAAACACGGAAAAAACCTGATATTATAGATACTCGTGATATATTAACTAAGTTCCTTACTCCCTGCTGGAGTCAGGGGGTCAGAGACCACAAGGAGGTAAAAAGAACATGAACAAGTATGAGTTGGCAGTTGTTCTCAACGCAAAGCTCGAGGACGAGGAGAGAGCCGCGGCGATGGAAAAGGTGACAGGATACATCACACGTTTCGGCGGCGCTGTAACTGGCATTGACGAGTGGGGTAAGAAGAGACTGGCTTACGAGATTCAGAAGATGAAAGAAGGCTTCTATTATTTCGTACACTTTGAGTCTGATTCCGTATGCCCGAACGAGGTAGAGGCCCACATTCGCATCATGGAGCCGGTTATCCGTTACTTATGCGTTAGAGAGGATGCATAGATAAAGAAAGAGTGATCGTATGAATAAAGTAATTCTGATGGGAAGATTGACCAGGGATCCGGAAGTGAGATATTCACAGGGCGAGCGCGCAATGGCGATTGCCAGATATACGCTGGCCGTCGATCGCAGAGGGCGCAGAGGCGGCAATGACGACGGGGCGCAGACAGCGGATTTCATTCCATGCGTCGCCTTTGACAGGGCGGGCGAGTTTGCGGAGCGCTATTTCCGCCAGGGCATTAAGATTGTAGTGACCGGAAGGATCCAGACTGGCAGCTACACCAATAGAGACGGTCAGAAGGTATATACAACAGAGGTAATCGTAGAGGATCAGGAGTTTGCGGAGAGCAAGAACGCATCATCCGGCGCCGGGAACGCAGACAGCGGATACCGCCCGGCTGAACGCCCGACGCCGTCCAGCGCAATCGGCGATGGATTTATGAATATTCCTGACGGAGTTGAAGACGAGGGCCTTCCTTTTAACTAAGCGCGATATTCCGGGAATCGGTCCCCCGGAGAGGACGGGAAAGGCCCATAAAGCGGCGGCGCCGCTTATTTTGTAAAGGAGGAAATACCAATGGCATTCAATAAAGGCGACAGAGCAGACGCTTCCAAAGTAAGGAGAGGCGGTATGCGCAGAAGAAAAAAAGTTTGTGTATTCTGCGGTGAGAAGAACGGAGTCATCGATTACAAGGATGTAAATAAGTTAAAGAGATACGTATCCGAGAGAGGAAAGATTCTTCCGAGAAGAATCACAGGCAACTGTGCAAAGCATCAGAGAGCCCTTACGGTAGCGATCAAGAGAGCCAGACACCTGGCGCTTATGCCCTATTCCTGCGATTAAGAGTGATATTTATAAAGGCGGCGCGGTTTCCCTGTGACGGGAGCCGCGCTTTTGCTGTGTACAGCGAGATTTCGGGAGTAGATGAATTATGAAAGGGGAATCTTATGAAGCTTACACTGAAACCATGGACGACAGAGGACGCAGAGCGGCTCTCCGATGTATTTAACAGCTCCAGGCGAGATTACACTTCAAACCGCAGGCCGACGCCGTACCCGGTCCGGGAGGCGCAGCGATGGCTGGACGAGACGGCGAAAAAGGACGAGACAGAGGGACTGTTTTACGCGATTCTCGCGGATGAGGAGTATGTGGGATTTATTACCGTTGAACGTATGGAGGATGTGCACTGCCGCGACGCGGAAATCGGGTATCTGCTCAAAACCCGGGAGGAATCAAAGGGAATCGCAACCTGGGCAGTAGGAGAGGCATGCAAAAGGGCGTTTGAGAAAATGGATATCGTGCGGCTGACAGGTTATGTATTTGCCGCCAATACGGCCTCCAGAAAGGTTATGGAAAAGAACGGGTTTGTCCTGGAGGGAGTGATGAAGCAGGCGCTTTATAAGAACGGGCAGCTTCAGGATGACTGTATCTATGCGAAATACCGATAGATGAAAATCAATTTTAAAATTGACAAGAAACCTCTAATCTGCTATAGTTTAATAGAAATTTAGAAGCGAGAAGGTTCAAGAACTGAAACGTATCTTGAATCTTCTTTTTTTCAGAACATAAAATCGTGCAGACTGTAGTGAAAGATACAGTAAGGTGAGAATAGAAAGGGACAAGATGGATGCAATCAGATTTGAAGATTTGAATTTAGACGCAAAGATCATGCGTGCTGTAACCGATATGGGGTTTGAGGCCGCTTCGCCGATTCAGGCGAGGTCCATTCCGCTGGAGCTTGAGGGACTGGATATTATCGGCCAGGCCCAGACCGGGACGGGAAAGACGGCGGCGTTCGGGATTCCGCTTTTGCAGAAGGTGGATCCGAAGCTTAAAAAGCCGCAGGCGATTATCCTGTGCCCAACAAGAGAGCTGGCTATCCAGGTTTCGGATGAAATCCACCGCCTGGCAAAATATATGCATGGAATCAAGGTTCTGCCTATTTACGGGGGGCAGGAGATAGGAAGACAGATCCGCTCCCTGAAAGACGGCGTGCAGGTGATTATCGGAACACCCGGGCGCGTGATGGATCACATGCGCAGGAAGACGGTGAAGCTGGGGCAGATCCATACCGTGGTTCTGGACGAAGCGGATGAGATGCTGAATATGGGCTTTTTAGAGGACATGGAGACGATCCTGAGCGAGCTTCCTGAAGAACGGCAGACCGTGATGTTTTCCGCCACCATGCCGCAGGCGATTGCGGAGATCGCAAAAAAATTCCAGAAGGAGCCGCAGCTCGTAAAGGTCGTGAAAAAGGAACTCACCGTCCCGGAGGTGACGCAGTATTATTATGAGGTCAAGCCCAAGAATAAGGTGGAGGTGATGTGCCGCCTTCTGGATCTGTATGATCCGAAGCTCTCCGTTGTATTCTGCAACACAAAAAAGCAGGTGGATGAGCTGGTCGAGAAGCTGCAGGGCAGGGGATATTATGCGGAAGGGCTGCACGGAGATTTGAAGCAGGTGCAGAGGGATCGCGTGATGAACAGCTTCCGCAACGGGAGAACTGATATCCTGGTGGCGACCGACGTGGCGGCCAGAGGAATCGATGTGGACGACGTAGAGGCTGTATTTAACTACGATATCCCACAGGACGACGAATACTATGTCCACCGGATCGGGCGCACCGGCCGCGCGGGCCGCGAGGGAAAGGCATTCAGCCTGGTGGTGGGCCGCGAGGTCTACAAGCTGCGCGAAATCCAGCGCTACTGCAAGACGCGCATCCTCCCGCAGCCGATCCCGTCATTGAACGATATCACAGCCATAAAGGCGGAGAAAGCGCTGGACAGCGTGGAAGAATATATCCGCGACAGTGATTTGGATAAGGTGATCCGCATCGTCGAGAACAGGGTGCTGGAGGAAGAGTATACGACGCTTGATCTGGCGGCTGCGCTTCTTAAAATGGTGATGGGAGACGACAACGAGGAGATCATGGACGAGGGACAGCCGCTGCGCTCCCTGGATGATTTGGACGACTACGGCCATGGCGGCCGGGGACGGGGCGGCCGTTACGGGCGCTCAGACCGGTATGAGCGCTACGAACGCCGCGGGGGCGATCGCATGGCCCGGCTGTTTGTTAATATCGGCAAGAACCAGGGCGTAAAGCCCGGAGACATCCTGGGCGCTATCGCCGGCGAATCCGGTATGCCGGGCAGAATGGTCGGCAGTATCGATATGTACGATAAATATACCTTCGTCGAGGTTCCCAGAGAGCATGCGGATGTGGTGCTTCAGGCCATGAAGGATGTGAAGATAAAAGGCAAGAGCGTTCATATGGAGAAGGCGAACCGGAAATAGAATGCAAATCTTGAATCATGTGATAACCAGGATTTTCTTCCTTAAAAAACGTACCGAAAATAATAAGCCTGCCTTGTACCTGCCGGTACAGGCAGGCATTCTTTAGAAAATCTTTCATTTTTCCTCCCCCCTCTCTTTGGATTTCCCCGCTATACTAATCCCATCAACAAAAAAGGAGGTTCGCGTATGTCGCCGCAGGCATTTGCACAGATTATCATTACACTATCAGGAGTTGCGGCTGGTTTCAGCTTATTCCTTAATTTTCTCTTACTTCTCATGGAGGAAATCAAAAACTATAGTATAATGGACAGAAAAAAAGAAAGAAAGCCACGCCGTGTTCCGGACAGGGCGGCCCTGTTTTGGGGACAGCCGGGATTTGGGAAGCGGCCGGGGGCGATGGTGGAGATGTAGGACATGGAGATACGGGCGCTGAGCAGGAACAGGGAGGAGAACAACATCCTTCTGGCAGAGGACGACAGGGAGATCCGGCAGGGCATTGAAATTTTTCTGCGCGGACAGGGCTATAAGGTTTTTCAGGCCGCGGACGGGCTGGAAGGGCTGGCCATACTGGAGCGGGAGGAGATCCATCTGGCGATTGTGGATATCATGATGCCGCGCATGGACGGTGTAACCATGGTGGTAAAGCTGCGGGAGAGCTATGATTTTCCTGTCATTTTCCTGTCTGCAAAGTCAGAAGAGGTGGATAAGATCATGGGCCTGAATATGGGGGCGGACGACTACATTACAAAGCCGTTTACGCCTATGGAGCTGCTGGCCCGCGTCAATTCCCAGCTCCGCAGGTACCGCCGTTTTCTGGATCTTCTGGAGCAGAGGACAAAGGCCGGGCCGGAGAGGGAGGGGCACGTATACCGTATCCGGGGCCTGGAGCTGAATGAGGACACCGTGGAGGTGCTGGTGGACGGGAGCGCGGTGAAGACGACGCCGATCGAGTTTAAGATCTTGTCGCTGCTGATGCGCAACGCCGGGAGAGTATTCTCGGCAGATGAGATATATGAACGCGTCTGGAACGAACGGGCAGTCAATACGGACACGGTGATGGTCCATGTGCGGAATATCCGTGAAAAGATCGAACTGGATCCGAAGCGCCCGAAATATTTAAAGGTGGTGTGGGGAGTTGGATATAAAATCGAAAAATAACCATATATTAGGCATGCTTATCCTGCTGTTGATTGCCACGGCCGGGACAGCCTGTATTATGGCCCTTTATCCGTGGCTGCGGCAGCAGGCGTTCGAGGGGGCCGAGAATATCGCCATAAGAGCAGGCGGGACGGGAGAATGGAGCGGCTACGGTGCGGAAATCGGAGATCAGTATTACGTTTTTGATACCTGGAGAGTAGATGCATTGGTGTTCTGGATCGCGTCTGCCGCGTTTACCATGACAGCGCTCCTTGCCTTTTTGACGGGGCTTAACCGCTCGTTTGGGCTGACGCGGAGCAGGCTGTTTTCCATGCCGTTTGAACTTCTGGTGGCAGTTGGATTTTGTGCCGCGGCGCTGCTGAACGAATTCTTTGGAGATATTCAGTCTCTGGTATGGCATACCGTGACAGGAGAGCTTCGCACAGAGCTGATGGAAGAGCTGTACATGGGGTACGGGCCGGCAGGGGCATTTGTGGCCGCGCTGAATGTGACGGTGTGGTTTGTCTGCCTTCTGTTTATCTGCTGGCTCGTTGTGAGCGCACAGTCTATCTTTACGCTGGGGATTAAGCGTTGGTTTAAGGAGCGCACCCTGACGGGCCTGTTTCTTTTGTGGGGCGGCCGGACGGTGAGGAATACATGCGAGCTGATCGAGACGATTGATTTCCGTGAGGATTCCACAAAACGGCTTTTAAAGATTGTGGGAGTAAATTTCCTGTTGCTGTCTGTGATTAGCTGCTTCTGGTTTTTCGGCATCTTTGGGCTGCTCGTATACTCTGTCGTCCTGTTTTTCCTGCTCCGCCGGATTTACAGCAATTTGCAGGGCAAATATCAGATAATCCTGGATGCCGCGGGAAAGATGGCGCAGGGCGATCTGGATGTGGAAATCGAAGGCGGGCTGGGCATTTTTGAGCCCCTGCGCGGAGAAATCACGAAAATCAGGAACGGATTTAAAAAGGCGGTGGACGAGGAAGTGCGCAGCCGCAGCATGAAAACTGAGCTGATCACAAACGTTTCCCATGATTTAAAGACGCCGCTCACGGCCATTATCACATATGTCAACCTTCTAAAAAAAGACGATACGACGGAGGAGGAAAAAAAAGAGTATATCCGTATCTTGGATCAGAAATCCATGCGGCTGAAAAGCCTGATAGAGGACCTGTTTGAGATCAGCCGGGCAAACAGCAATAATGTGACTTTGAACCTCGTAGAGGCGGATGTGGTCAGCCTTATGAAGCAGGTGAGGCTTGAGCTGGATGACAAGATATGCGGTTCGGAGATCGATTTCCGCTTCCATCTGCCGGATGAGAGAGTTCTTCTGCTCCTGGACAGTGAAAAAACATACCGCGTATTTGAAAATCTCCTGGTAAATATCGTGAAATATGCAATGCCGGGGACGCGGGCCTATGTGGAAATCCGGGAGGAGAAGGAGACGGCGATGATTTCCTTTAAAAATATTTCCGCTGTGGAAATCACGCTGAGCGGGGAGGATATCACGGAACGCTTTGTGCGCGGCGACACGTCCCGGAATACGGAAGGCTCCGGGCTGGGGCTGGCGATCGCCAGGAGCTTTACAGAACTCATGGGCGGGGCGATGGACGTGTCTATCGAGGCGGATCTGTTTAAGGTGAGGCTTGTGTTTCCGAAGAAACGCGCTTCTGAGGCGGAGGAATGGGATTGAAGAAGGTTTCTAAATTATAAGGTTCTTTAAAGTTCTACTGGTATATCATGTACTCCCGGAGTCTCTCCGCGCCTGCCATTGCGGCTGATTTTCCTGGAGTACATTATCTGGAAAAGGAGCGCACAGGCCCCCGCGAAGTTTACGCAGGTGGCCCCGGGCGCTCCTTTTTAGCGGTTCAGACAGCCTGAACCCCTTCTATTTCTGCAGCAGCTAAGGCGGCCTTAAGCCATACCTTTCTATATTTCCGACAGAATAAAAATATCGTATATCGCCTTAATCGCAGGCTCAAAATCATCATTTTTTACACCGATAATAATATTCAGCTCGCTGGATCCCTGATCAATCATTTTCACATTGATCCTCGCATGCGCGAGAGCAGAGAAGATCCGTCCCGCGGTGCCGCGCGCCGATTTCATGCCGCGCCCCACAACCGCGATGAGGGCCAGATCCGACTCGAGATCCAGAAAATCAGGCTGTACGGCGCGGTGGATCCCGGCGATTACGGACTGTTCGTATTCTTCAAATTCCGACTGATGAACAAAGATGGTCATGGTATCAATACCGGAGGGCATGTGCTCAAAGGAAATGCCATAGCGCTCAAACACATCAAGCACCTTTCTGCCGAACCCGATTTCACTGTTCATCATCGCCTTTTCGATATTAATAGAGCAGAACCCTTTTTTCCCTGCAATGCCGGTGATTACGTATTTGGGCTTGCGGCAGGTGCTTTCCACGATCAGGGTGCCGGGATCGTCGGGCTTATTGGTATTGCGGATATTGATTGGGATTCCCTCCTTGCGGACCGGGAAAATGGCGTCCTCATGGAGTACGCTGGCCCCCATGTATGCCAGCTCCCGAAGCTCCCGGTAGGTGATCGTCTCGATCGGAACAGGATTTTCCACCAGGTGCGGATCTGTTACCAGGAAACCGGATACATCGGTCCAGTTTTCATACAGATCCGCGTGAATGGCCCTGGATACAATCGAGCCGGTGACATCGGATCCGCCGCGTGAAAAGGTTTTGATGGAGCCGTCCGGCTTCGATCCGTAAAAACCGGGGATAACAGCGCGCTCTAAGTGTTCCAGGCGCTGCGCCAGCTCCCGGTTGGTCTTGTCAGCCAGAAACGCGCCGTTTTCGTCAAAAAAGATCACCTCAGCGGCATCCACAAATTCAAAACCCAGGTAATGGGACATAATAAGGCTGTTTAAATATTCCCCGCGGGAAGCGGCATAATCGCGCCCCGCTTTGGCGATAAAATTTTCCTCAATGGTCTTGAATTCAAAATCCAGGTTTAAATTTAAATCAAGCCCGTCGATGATTTGCTCAAAGCGCTCCTTGATTTTGGAGAGAAGCTTGCCGTAGCCTGCCCCTGTGGAAGCTGCGTCATAGCAGGCGTAGAGCATATCCGTCACCTTTTCGTCCGTTTTGCTGCGCTTGCCCGGAGCGGACGGCACAACATAGCGCCTTGCTTTATCGGCCCGGATGATCTCCCCGGCCTTTTTAAACTGCTTCGCGCTGGCAAGAGAGCTGCCGCCGAATTTTACCACTTTCTTCATAGTTCCTCCCTTTTTGTTCAATATACTCTTGGAATTTCTCCGCAAGTACATTCCGGTCTTCCCGTTCAGTGAAGTATGTGTGTCAGTGAAGTACGCGTATTTTTGGAAAATACTGGATCAGAACCTTTGCAACCAGTTTTTCGCGTTTAACAAAATGATTTCTCCATCTTCTGGAATCATTGGAGTGGTTCCGGTTATCGCCCATCATAAAATAGCAGTCCTCCGGAACCTCAAAATGCTGGGGCGGTTCGGGCTCCATGGGCTCGCGCAGATACGGCTCGGAAATGGGAACGTCAGAGCCGTTTAAGTATACCTGGCCGTCCACAATATCAACCGTATCGCCGGGCATACCGATAATGCGCTTCACATAATAGGTTTTAATTCCCAGCGCTTCATCGTCCGGATAGATGAAAATTGCAATATCGCCGCGCTCCGGATCGCCGAAGCGGTAGCTTAAGCGCGAACCTATCACACGGTCGCCGGGCATGATCGTCGTTTCCATGGAGCCGGTGGGCACCTGGCTGTTAGCGATAATAAAATGATTGATAAACAGGGCGATCAGCGCGGCGGTGACAAATACCTGAACCCAGCTAATCAGCTCTTTTTTCAGGTTAAAGGGTTCTTTGTCCTCCTGGCTGTCCTCACTGCCGGGAACGGGAGAGAGGGCGGTTTCTTTTGGCGTGCCGGTTTCGGATTCTGCTTCTGCTTCTGCTTCGTCCGGAGTGTCTCCGGGGAGATCCTGATTAATGCCGATAGCGCCAGACTTGAGCTGTTCAAGCATTTTGTCGAGATCCTCTATGGGAGGATCTTCCGTTTTTGGGTTTTTCTGGTCTTTATATTCCATAAATTTCTCCTGTTTGACGAATGGGTTTACTTTGCAATATAATAGTGTATATGAGTTTTTTCGATTTATCAAGCTTTTCAAAGAAATTTCATAAAGAATATTGTTACTGTTGCAGAAGTTTTTATTTGCGGATTGGGTGGGCGGATGATTTGTATAATCAGGAGAAACGAAATGGAGCAGGGCGAAAGAATTAAAAAATGGGACATGGGAGCTGCAGTTGGAACCGGCTTTTGGGGCGCGGCTCTGGCGCTTCAGCTTGCGGCAAGGAATATTCCGGGATTTGGCCAGTGGTATGCAGTGTCTGTGTACCCGATTTTGACAGGGACGCTGGGAAGGATGGCTGGATGGCTGCCGTTTTCCGTATCAGAAGTCCTTTTATATGTCTTAATGGCCGGATATACGGTATGGGCAATCTATATTCTGTTGTATGCCATATTGGGCCGGAAAAGAAAGTGGTATTTTAAAACATACATAAAGAATACATATCTGGCCGCGGCGTTTTTATTTTTTCTGTATACAATAGGATGCGGCGTTAATTATTACAGGAAGCCGTTTTCAGCTTATCTGGAGTATAAGACGGACGTTTATACAAGGGAGCAGCTTAAAGAGCTGTGCAAATGGCTTACAGGGCAGGTAAATGCCTCCTGGACAGAGACCGGGACAAAGACGTCCAGGCAGATGCAGGAAGCCGGCGCAGACGCCATGGAAGGGCTGGGAGAACGGTATCCCGCATTAAAAGGGCCCTATCCAAAGCCAAAACCGCTCATTGTGTCCCGTATTTTATCTGTCCAGCAGTTAAGCGGGATATACTCGCCCTTTACCATTGAGGCCAATTACAATAACGAGATGACCGCATATAATATCCCCCACACCATTTGCCATGAGCTTTCCCATCTGCGCGGATTTATGAGGGAAGAAGAGGCCAACTTTATCGGATTTCTGGCATGCGCCGCCTCGGACGATCCGGAATTTTGCTACAGCGGCTACCTGAGCGCCTGGATCTATGCAGGCAACGCGCTGGCAGCCGAAGACATCGAATTCTATTCCGAATGCTACAGAGCACTGCGGCCGGAGGTACGAGAAGATTTAAAAGAAAATTCACAGTTCTGGAACCGCTTTGAGTCCAGAGTCTCAGAAGCGGCAGAGGCTATGAATGACCACTATCTGAAAGCCAACAGCCAGCCCGAAGGAGTGAAAAGCTACGGCAGGGTTACAGATCTCCTGCTTGCCTGGTATGAGAACAGAAAAGGGCCGTAGAACGCAAACCGTTTATATGCCCGCCGCCCACTTACAGCCGGCCAGTCACGTAGCCCGGGGCGGCCTTTCCACGATCCCCCAATTATCGCCCCCTCGAAATCTCCCCAAAGCAACCCGGAAAATGATTGTATTATTTGCCGCGGAATGTTAAAATGTAATTAAGAATTGTATGATAAGAAGGGGGCGTATTTATGGAAAAAACATTATACGATCTGATGGACTGGGCAGGGATTGAGGAAATCGTGTATTCGGAGGCTTCGGATCCCCATGCGATGCTGGGATCCCATATGACAAAGGAAGGGATGCTGGTTCAGGCATTCATACCCACAGCCAGGGATATCACGGTAAAGCTGTCATCCACAGGTAAGCAGTACCAGATGGAAATGGCGGATGAAGCAGGCTTTTTTGCAGCGTTGATTCCGCGCAAGACGCTGACAGATTATACGCTTTTAGTATTTTATGACAACGGAACCTTGAGTGAAATTCATGATCCATACGCATATGCCCCCCAACTGACAGATTCTGATCTGAAGAAATTTGCAGCGGGGATCCATTACAGTATTTATGAGAAGATGGGGGCTCATCCCATGCAGATAAAAGGGGTGAGCGGCGTCTATTTCGCCGTTTGGGCGCCATGTGCGATGCGCGTCAGCGTGGTGGGAGATTTTAACCTTTGGGACGGCAGGCGTCATCAGATGAGGCGTCTGGGAGATTCCGGAGTGTTTGAGATTTTCATTCCGGGCGTAAAGGAAGGCGAGATTTACAAATACGAGATCAAATTCAGGAACGGAGATCCGGCGCTGAAGGCGGATCCATATGCCAGCTATGCGGAGCTTCGGCCAAATACAGCTTCCGTGGTATGGGATCTGAACCGGTATCAGTGGCAGGATCAGGAGTGGATGGCGGCGCGGGCGAAAAAGGATACCCGGACAGAGCCGATGTCGATCTATGAGGTGCATCTGGGCTCCTGGAAGAGGAAGCCGATTGAGGTGGACGAGACAGGCGCGGAGGAGCCTGGATCCGAGTTTTATAATTACCGGGAGCTCGCCGTGAGTCTGGCGGAATATGTGAAGGAGATGGGCTATACCCATATTGAGCTGCTTCCGGTGATGGAGCACCCGCTTGACGCCTCCTGGGGCTATCAGGTGACAGGGTATTATGCGCCGACGAGCCGGTTCGGTACGCCGGATGATTTTATGTATTTCATGGATTATATGCATGGACAGGGGATTGGCGTGATTCTGGACTGGGTTCCGGCGCATTTCCCGCGCGATTCGTGGGGCATGGCGCAGTTTGACGGGACATGCGTGTACGAGCACCAGGATCCGAGACAGGGATCGCATCCTCACTGGGGGACGCTCATCTACAATTACGGCCGTCCGGGCGTATCGAATTTCCTCATCGCGAATGCGATGTTCTGGGCGGATCGCTACCATGCGGACGGAATCCGCTTTGACGCGGTCGCTTCCATGCTGTATCTGGATTACGGAAAGAATCCGGGAGAATGGGTGGCGAATATGTACGGCGGGCATGAGAATTTAGAGGCGGTGGAGTTCCTCAAGCACTTAAATTCCGTGTTTAAGGGCCGCGGGGACGGCGCGATACTGATCGCAGAGGAATCCACGGCCTGGCCGAAGATCACAGGCAACGTAAAGGATGAGGGCCTGGGCTTTGATTATAAGTGGAACATGGGCTGGATGAATGATTTCCTGGGTTATATGCGGTATGATCCGTTTTTCCGATGCCATCACTATAATGAACTGACCTTCAGCATGATCTACTCCTACAGCGAGAACTTTATACTGGTCTTCTCGCATGACGAGGTGGTGCATGGAAAGGGCTCTATGGTAAATAAGATGCCGGGCGGGCGGCCGGAGGATAAATTTGCCAATCTCCGCGCGGCCTATGGCTTTATGATGGGCCATCCGGGCAAGAAGCTGCTATTCATGGGCCAGGATTTTGGCCAGATGGATGAATGGAATGAGAATGCCAGCATTGAATGGGAGCTTCTGCAGTATCCGATCCACAGCCAGATGAAGGAGTATGTAAAGGAATTAAACGCTCTCTACAGGCAGCACCCGGCCCTGTACGAAAAGGATTATCATCCCGACGGGTTTGAGTGGATGAACTGCATGGACTATATGAATAATATCGTAGTCTTTGTCCGCAAGACGGAGAAACCGGAGGAGACGCTTCTGTTTGTCTGCAACTTTGCCCCGGTGCTCCATGAAAAATATATGCTGGGCGTGCCGTTTGCAGGAAAATATAAAGAGATCTTTAACAGCGATGCAGAACGCTTCGGCGGAAGCGGAACAGGCAATCCGCGCCAGAAGAGCTCAAAAGAGGAGGAGTGCAACGGGAAGGAGAATTCCATCACGGTACAGATCCCGCCGCTGGGAATTCTGGTATTTAGCTGCACGCCGGAGAAGGAGCCAAAGAAAAGCGCAAATGCAAAGAGCGCGTCAGCCGCGGAAAAATCTGCCAGAGGAAAAAGCGCAGCAGCAGGGAAGGCATCTGTGAAGGAGAACGGCGCGGCTGTAGCGGCGCAGGAGGAAGCGGCAGAGAAAACGGATATGCCGTCCGGCGAGACGCCTGTGAAAGAAAAAGGTACAATATCTGAGGCGCCATCTGTTAAAGAGGACGACGTCCCGGCCGAAAAAGCATCTGCAAAGGGCAGCGGCGCAGCGGCGAAGCGCGCCCCGGCAAAGAAGAGTAAAAAAGGGTCAAAATCACGCGGTCAGAAGGCATGAGAGGATATAGGACAGGACAGACAGGATGAGTATTTCGGACAGATTGTTGTTACTGGCAGAGCTCCCCTCTGAAACGGTGGACATGGGGGCGTTTACAGCGATGCTTGAGAAGGCGGGGCCGTGGTTTTTGAACCTTTGCTGGAAGCTTTTGATAGCCCTGGCCGTCTTTTTGATAGGAAAAAAGGCGATTGGCTTTATCAGGCGTTTTGCGGGCCGCTCTTTTGAGCGGGCCGGCGTGGAGGCGGGGGCTTCAAAGTTTTTAAAATCTCTGATAGAGGTATGTCTATACGGGATTCTGGTTTTCATGATAGCAGGGCAGCTCGGGCTGAACACAGCCTCGCTGGTCACCATTTTAGGCACGGCCAGCCTGGCCCTCAGCCTGTCCCTGCAGGGAACCCTGCAGAACTTTGCAGGCGGAGTGCTTCTGCTGCTGGTAAAGCCTTTTAAGGTGGGAGAGTATATCATCTGCCCGGAGGGAGAGGGGACGGTATCCATGATTGGGCTGGTCTATACGACGCTCCTGACGGCAGACAATAAAAGGATTACGATTCCCAATGGTTCGCTGGCCAATTCCACGGTTACGGATGTGACGGCTATGGAGAAGCGGCGGCTGGATTTGCTGGTGGGGATCGGGTATCAGGCTGATATAAAGGCGGCGAAGGAAATTTTAGAGCGCAGCTTCAGGGAACATCCTCTGATATGTAAGGAAGAGGATATTACGGTATTTGTGGACAGCCTGGGAGACAGCGCGGTGACGCTGGGCGTGCGCGGCTGGACGGCGCCAGGCGATTACTGGAAGGCCAAATGGGATCTGCTGGAAACGATCAAGCTTTCATTTGATGAGGCTGGAATTGAGATTCCATTCAGCCAGGTAGATGTCCATATCGTTAAATGACGATGGAAAGGAATACCGGATGATAACAAGAGCAGCTAAATTTGCAGAACAGGCGCATAAGGGGATGTTCCGCAAGGGAACTTCGATCCCATACATTACACATCCTCTGGAGACGGCCCTGATCACGGCGATGATGACAGATGATGAGGAGCTGATAGCGGCAGCGCTGCTCCATGACACGGTGGAGGACGCCGGCGTTACGTACAGGGAGCTGCAGGAGCAATTCGGCGTCAGGGTGGCGAGGCTTGTTGCTGAGGAGAGCGAGGACAAGTCAAAAAGCTGGCTGGAACGAAAGGGATGTACCCTTGCGCATTTAAAGGACGCGGATCGCGATACAAAGCTTCTGACGCTGGCTGATAAGCTCAGCAACATCCGCAGCATGGCCAGAGATTATATATTGGTCGGAGAAGGGCTTTGGGAGCGGTTTAATGTCAGGCAGAAGGAGCTGCACGCCTGGTATTATACGTCCATGATTGAGCTTCTGAGAGAGCTTGACGGTATGCCGGAGTATCAGGAGTATGTGGAGCTGTGCAGGCGGGTGTTTGGCGGAAGTAAGGGAGAGTGCGCAGGTATCTGAGCCGGTAAAGGTGAAGTGGATAAGATAGTTGAGGGACGTTTCGCATTTTGGGGAGCGTCCCTTAAGCTTGTTTCTCCGCGCGGCTGCTGCGTGTTCGTATGGCCGTGCGGAGATTGCGCGGATCTGTCTGAAATGTTCCCCTGTTGATACGCAATGTCTGAACGGTTACACCGCAAAATCTTGACAGCATAGAATAAAATAAGATATACTTCACCCTTAGAGACATACATCGGAGTGAGGGCTGACATGGAAAGTAGAGGCAGAGAGAATGATTTTTAAAGATATTTGGCTGGATGTGAAGGCTGTGCAGGAGAGGGATCCCGCAGCGCGGAGCGCATTTGAGGTTTTGCTCTTGTATCAGGGGATCCACGCCCTGATCTGGCACCGGATAGCGCATTGGTTTTATGTGCGCCACATGTTTTTTACAGCGAGGCTGCTTTCGCAGATCGCGCGTTTTTTTACGCTGATAGAGATACACCCGGGAGCGGAGCTGGGGCATGGGATCCTCATCGATCACGGCAGCGGCGTGGTGATTGGAGAGACGGCTGTGGTGGGGGATAACTGTACGATCTATCAGGGCGTAACACTGGGAGGCGTGGGAACGCAGAAGGGAAAGCGCCACCCGACCTTGGGAAATAACGTAACCGTGGGAGCCGGGGCCAAAATTCTGGGTTCCTTTGAGGTGGGAGACAACTGCTCGATCGCGGCCAACGCGGTTCTTCTGCGTCCTCTGGAGGAAAATATTACAGCCGTCGGTATTCCGGCCCGTCCAGTGAAAAAAGACGGGGTTCCGCTTGCAAAACCAAAGGTGATAATCGGCGAGGACAGCAGAAAGCTCCAGGAACAGGTGGCGGAGCTGAAAGAACAGGTAGAGGCGCTTAAAAAGGAGCTTTCAGAACTAAAGGGCGCGAAAGGCGGAAATGAATGACAGAACAGAAAGAGCGGATGGCAGGGCAGCCGGAACGGGCGGCTAAACAGAAGGAGCGAATGGCGGAACAGCCGGAACGGACAGCGGAGCACGGGGGGCGGCAGGAAGCCTCTGCCAGGGCAGACGGGCGCTGCCGGGAGATTGAACGAAGCATTATAAAGACATTCCGCAAGGAGATCTGGCGTCCTTTTGTCAAAGCGCTGAATGAATATGACCTGATTCAGGAAGGCGACCATATTGCGGTCTGCATTTCCGGGGGAAAGGATTCCATGCTGCTGGCTAAATGCATGCAGGAAATCCTGCGTCACGGTAAAATGGAGTTCGGACTGCATTTCCTGGTGATGGATCCGGGCTACAATCCGGCAAACAGGAGGCAGATCGAGGAAAACGCGGCGCTTTTGGGGATTCCGGTCACGATCTTTGAATCCGATATCTTTAACGCTGTGGCGGATGTGGATCAGTCCCCCTGCTACCTCTGTGCGAGAATGCGGCGCGGGTACCTGTATGCGAACGCCCGCAGGCTGGGCTGCAATAAAATTGCGCTCGGCCATCATTTTGACGATGTGATCGAGACGATTCTCATGAGCATGCTCTACGGCGCTCAGGTGAATACCATGATGCCCAAGCTGCGCAGCACGAATTTCGAGGGTATGGAGCTGATCCGCCCCCTGTATCTGGTAAAAGAGGCGGATATCCTGGCATGGAAGGAGTATCACAGCCTTACCTTTCTGCAGTGCGCCTGCCGTTTCACAGAAGCGGCCGAGGCGGCCGGGCTGGCGGGAGAGCATCTCTCCAAAAGACAGGAGATGAAGGAGCTGATAAACCGGTTCCGGAGCATCAATTCCCATATAGAGACAAATATTTTTAAGAGCGTGGAAAATGTCAATCTGGACGCCTGTATCGGATATGTGAAAGACGGCGCCAGGCATCATTTCCTGGAAAATTATTGAGGCGCGAATATTGTCCCGTTTGCAAGCATAAATTTCCATAAAGGAATTTTTGTGGAAAGGGCAGGTGTAAACGGTTATGATGGAACTGATAAAGAAAAATATACATATGAACCGGCAGAAAGGAAACGCGGTATCGCAGATCACCCTGGACGACGATTTTATCATTCCGGATGCAATGGAAGACGTGTCCCAGGTGCTTCTGGACAATGGGGAGATTCAGATTGAATCTACACGGGCGCAGGGAGATAAGGTTTTAATCAGGGGAAAGCTTCTGTTCAGGGTTTTATACCGGAAGGCAGGAGGCGGCCTGCAGGCCCTGGGCGGAGAAGCGCCCTTTGACGAGGTTATCAATGTGCCGGATCTGGAAGAGAGGGATTACATCCAGAGCCTCTGGGTGCTGGAGGATCTGAACGCCAGTATGATCAATTCCCGTAAGCTCAGTATCAAGGCCGTTGTGACGCTTGAGGTGCGCGTAGAGAGCCTTTCCGACGCGGAGGCGGCCGTGGATATCGAGACAGACGAGGCCAAGACAGAGGTCTTAAAGCGCAATATCGACGTCGCGGCGATCGCTGTGCGGCGCAAGGACACCTACCGCATAAAAGAAACAATCCAGATATCCGGAAATAAGCCGAATGTCGAGAGCATTCTCTGGACTGATATGAGGCTGCGCGGCGTTTCATGCCGTCCCATGGACGGGGCCGTACACATTGACGGAGAACTGATGGTCTTTCTGATCTACGCGGCGGAAGGGGAGCACACGCCAGTCCAGTGGATCGAGGAAAGCGTGCCGTTTTCCGGCGAGGTAGAGCTCTCCGAGTCCACAGAGGATATGATCCCGGCCGTGGGGGTCCGCATCCTGCACCGCGGAATCGAGATAAAGCCTGACTATGACGGGGAGATGCGGGAGTTTGATCTGGACGCGGTCCTGGATCTGGATATCAAGCTGTACCGCGAGGAAAATATCGAGCTCTTAAGCGATCTCTATGCCACGGACCGCGAGCTGGTGCTGGATACGACCGAGGCATGTTTTGATAAGCTGCTGACAAGAAATATCTGTAAATGCAAGGTAAACGAGCAGCTTAAGCTGCAAAAGCCGGAGCGCATCCTGCAGATATGCCACAGCAACGGCACGGTGAAGCTGGATGAGGCCGAGGCGGGGGAGGACGGACTCCACATCGAGGGCGTTCTGGAGGTAAGCCTTCTGTACCTGACCGACGACGACACAGAGCCGGTCGGCGCTTCGACAGAGGTGATCCCCTTCCATTTTGTAGCCGAGGCGGACGGAATCAATCCGGAAAGCGTCTGGCAGCTCAATATGGGCGTGGATCAGATGACCGCCGTCATGCTCGGGGGCGATTCCGTGGAGGTAAAAGCTGTCATTTCCGCCGACCTCCTTGTGCTGCAGCCGATCCGCGAACAGGTAGTGGCCGGGGTGCGGGCCGAGCCGCTTGACATGAAAAAGCTGCAGGAAATGCCGGGCATTGTGGGCTATGTGGTACAGCCCGGGGATTCATTGTGGAAAATTGCCCGCAGATTCCACACAACCGTGGATAACGTGAAGGAGATCAACGGGCTTACAGGAGATGAGACGGCAGTCGGGGAGAAGCTGGTGCTCATAAAAGAGGTGTGAAGAGGAGCGCGGTTGATGCTGTGACGTGATGATGGATAATCGTTTGGATGGGGGAAGAGAAGACTCTGTACAGCCGGGATTGGGGGCTGTGCAGGGGATTCTCTTTTTTGCTGTTTGCTGCGGGCTGGTTATTATGATACAATGGGTAATGGTAAATTATATTACGCATTTATTTACAGAGGATACAACTATGGCCGTAAAGACCGATATGAATATAGAATTTGAAAACGGCCGTATGCCTGTTTTAATCCCGTCTGGTGAAATAATTGAGAAATTTGAAGGGAGATTTCAATGACACTGTATCATGGAAGCAATGTATTAGTTAAGGGCCTGGCGGAACCTTTAAGTAATTCACATAATCATGCTCAATAAAAACAGGCAAGGCCGCGGCGTATGGAAAAGAACCGCATTAGGAACTGTTAAAAATAACTTTGCATATGGCGGGCAGCAAATCTCTAACAGTTCCCTTACCTCACAATAAATTCAAAATTTTCCCCATACCCCACCTGATAACTGGTATGCACCGGCTGACCGTCAGGCTGGATGACAAATCCCCTGATCTCAAGCTGCGCGGCGTTGCGCGGCACGCAGAGGAGTTTGGCCAGCCTGGCATCAGCCTTGATGATGCTCAGACGGATCGTAGTGGAGCGAAGCTCAATCCCCTTCACCTCCCGGAGATAGGCATAGATCGATTCCTTTTCCAGATTCAGCGACAGCAGATCCGAGTATATCATCGGGTAATAGCTCTCCTCAAAAGCAATGGGCTTGCCGTTGCCGCAGCGCAGCCGGCTGATATGGATAGCCGGTTCTCTGTCCTGAAGCTGCAGGAACTTGCGGATCTCCGCGGATTTGGGCACACAGATCTCCGCTTTTAAGTTCTGCGCGCTGGGTGTCAGTCCAACGGATTCACACATTTCCGTAAATCCCATCGGCCCGGTGTCCAGCCGCCTTGAGAACTTTTGCGCCGTCACAAAGGTTCCCTTGCCCTGCTTCTTCTCCACCAGGCCCTGGCTGACCAGATCCTCGACAGCCCGCCGCACCGTGATCCGGCTTACATTATACTGCTTTGCCAGCTCCGCCTCAGTGGGAATTCGCCCGTTTTTGCTGTATACGCCGTTTTCTATATCCCGCTTGAGCTGTTCCTCTACCTGCGCATATAAAGGGATAATACTGTCATGGTTCATTGCTGCATCCATCAAGCCTACCTCCGCCCTTGCCCGCCATTTTCCTGATTTTCTTCCGCATCCGTATGTATATTCATCTGTCTGTCAATGCTTTTGCCCGTAACCAATCCAAATAAATCTGCCTTACAAGCGCACAAAGGCAGCAGGTATTAAAGCATTGCAGAAATAAGATCCCGCGGCAAGGTAGTTATATAATGTTATATATAATATATATTACCATTTACAACCATTTCTTACAACTCATTTTTTTAATGCAACCCTATCGAAACATGCGCCTCTGTAACAGTTCAGACAACCTCTGAACTGTTACGCGCCTCTTCCCACGATGAAATATATCCCGCTTCAACAATCAAGTCAATAATCAAACTTCCACATATACCGCCGGTATCCCATCGGATGCATTCTCACATCGGCCATGGCCGTAATAAACTGCTTGGACAGCGGATGGAACAGCAGGGAGTTAAAATATTCCGCCACCCTCTCATCCAGCTCATCCAAACCAAAGTCCCTGGCATCCATAATCCAGTGATGGCCGCCGAACTGATTCAGGAACCGTTCCGCCCTCTCGTCCACCGGGCGGGTGCGTCCGATACTCTTAAACAGCAGGATCGCCAGATCCTTCTCACAGGTCTCAAAAGCACCGTGGAAATACTCGCCGGAGTGGATGGGCACACAGTGTACGGTCTGCATCTCCTGGAAGAAGCAGAAGGCATCCGAGTAGGAAACCTCCCAGGCAGCGCCGCTGCTCATCACATTCCATACCTGGTCATCCTTGTAGGTCATACCGAACTTGGCCGCGTCGGCCTTCACGCTCTGGTAAGCCCTGCCATAGACAGCCTCCAGCTTCTCAAAGCCCTCCAGGGCCATATCATAGGCCGCGTAGTTATCATACTCTTTCAGGAGCCAGAAGGCGATTTTAAGCGCTGTTCCCTGGCTGTTGTAATGGATCAGGGTGGGATCCTGATACCATTCGTCCGCATGATAATATGTAATATAATAATCCGCCGTCTGAGCCGTCAGTGAATCCGCATAGCCGGACAGGCCCACTGTGACCGCGCCTCTCTCCTTAGCGGCCTTCAGCGCCTCCACCGTTTCAGCCGTCGCCTTGGTGGACGTTCCGATCACCAGCGTATTCCTGTCAATGTTTTTTGGAGTCGCGTGTACAAACTCACTGCTGTTGTAGCCCTGTACCCGGAGCGCGCTCTCCTGATTCAGCAAAAAGCGGGCCGGATAGGAGGAGGCAAAGGAACCGCCGCAGGCCACAAACACTACCTGCTTCAAGCCGCCGTTTTTATCCAGATCCGATTTCACCCGTTCCATTACGTCAATGACTTCCTGCATTCCCTTAATCATAGAGGTTTCCTCTCTTTCTTTAATTATGCGCTCCCGGAATCCCTCTGGTGCAGAGAGACTCTGAGAGTACACTATTCTTACATATCTGAAGCTGGCTGAAACGATGCCCTCAGCGCCGCTGTAGCCGTCTCATCCACGCTGTAATGAACGCCGTCAAACACAATGGCAACGCCGTACTCCTTTTTTGCCGCCTGGGGCGACACCTTGCTCTCAACCACGTCCTTCAAAACAAGTTCCGGACTACGCCGGAAGGGATCGCCGTAACCGCCTGCGCCGGGCGTGATGACGCGGATGATATCCCCCTTTTTAAGCGGTAAGCTGGTCGTCTTGTGTCCCATGCGGGTCACCGTTTTGTCGGCTGCCGCCACCCGGTAAAATGCGCCTGCCGCGCCTTCCCTGCCGCCAGCCAGGCCCCAGGGGCGGAATTTGTGGCGATCGCCCAGCCCCGTGTAGGCTACGTCGTCCTGCAGCACCTCCAGCTCGCGCTCAATGCCCAGGCCGCCGCGGTACTGCCCTGCGCCGCCGGTATCTGCTTTCAGCTCATACTTCCGGGCCAGTATTTTCGTAAACTCCATCTCCGTGGCCTCAATAGGCATGTTGGAGGTGTTTGTCATATTCACCTGCACGCCGGATAAGCCGTCCTGATTCCGGGATGCGCCGCCGCCTCCTGCAATTACCTCGTGAAAGATAAATACACTGTCTGTTCCGATAGCGCCCTCGCCAGCCAGGATCGTCGTGGTGCAGGCGCCATTTCCGGCGGTTACAACCGTGTCCGGGAAGATGGGAGCCAGCGCGCCGAAGATGGCATCCGGGATCCGCTGCTGGCAGTCGATCTGCGCGCCGATGGGGCTTGGCTCTGTGGGGTTTACAATGCAGCCTTTGGGGGCAATGATCTTCACCGCCCGGTTGATTCCTTCATTAGCCGGTATATCGTCGCCCATCAATGCCTTCACAGAGAAGAATACCGCCGCCTTGGTACAGGGGTAAGGCACATTGATAGGAGCTTTGATCTGCTCTGCCGTACCAGTGAAATCAATCGTCAGTTCGTCGCCCCGGATCGTCACTTTCACCTGAATGGGGAGGGGATCCGGGTACTTATCGCCGCAGCCGTCCACATAGTCCGTATAGCAGTATTCGCCGTCAGGAAGCCCGGAAACCACGGCGCGCACACGGCGTTCAGAGTAGCTTACCAGCTCCCTCATACAGGCAGGCAGATCATCCTGATACCGCTCATAGGCTTCCTGAATCCGCTGCACGCCGATTAAGTTGGCGGACATCTGGGCTGTTAAGTCACCCTCGCGTTCCTGGGGAACACGGGTGTTGTCCAGAAGCAGATCCATGACGCTGGGAATCAGCTTTCCGTCCTGATGGATGCGCAGAACCGGAATGCGGATGCCCTCCTGGAACAGGCTGTCAGCGTCGCCGGAGGTGGAACCAGGAACCTTGCCGCCGATGTCAGAGTGATGGCCGATATTGGCGATCCAGCCGATCAGCCTGTCCCCCGCAAAGGCCGGGGCCGCGATAACGATATCCGGCAGGTGGTTTCCCCCGCCGTGATAGGGATCATTGGCGATAAACATATCTCCGGGGCGGATATTTTCCTTGCCAAACTTCTCATAGATATTGGGCACTACATTCAGCATGGAGCCCAGAAGGGCGGCCAGGCTCTCCACCTGGGCCACGCTGTTTCCATCAGGATCAATGACGGCGGTACACACGTCGCGGCGCTCCTTCATATTGGTGGAATAGGCGCTGCGGACGATAATTCCGTATGTCTCCTCGGCGATGGACATCAGGAGGTTTCGCACTACCTCAACCGTTACTGTATCGATATGATTTGCCATTTTACTTCGCCTCCTCGTCGTGAATCTTTAAATTGCGGTAGCCGTCCACATGGATCACCCAGCCTTTGGGAACTACCAGGGTGGTATCCATCTGCTCGCAGATGCACGGGCCGGGAATCGACTGGCCGGGAACCAGGTCGTCTCTTAAGTAGACCGGAGTCGCCACATAGTAGTCGCTGTTCTGAAACAACACCTGACGGATCTCGACAGGCGCCGGCAGCGCTGCCTCAGGGCGCAGTTCTTCCGCTTCCAACCGGGGTTTATCGATAACGCCGACAGCCGATACGCGGTAGCTGACAAACTGGACGACAGCCTCTTCCTTGCAGTATCCGTAGCTTCTCCTGTGCTCTGCATGGAAATCAGCCAGCGCTTTCTTTAATGTCTCTTCTGTCATGCGGCCCGCCGGAACGGGAATACTGATTTCAAAATTCTGGCGCTGGTAGCGTATATCAATAGCAAATTCAAAGTAACGCCGTTCTGCCGGGACGCCTTCCCTGTCCAAAAGGCCGGTTCCCTGTTCCACCATGTTGTCAAACTGTTCATTGACAGTATTCAGGTTCTTTGCCGCGCCGCTTACGACTTTGGTGCGGGAAAGATCGAACCGGGTGTCCGCCAGCAAAAGCCCGAGGCTGCACAGTGTGCCGGGATTCGGCGGAATCAGCACTTCCTTCATGCCCAGATCCCGGGCGACCTCGCAGGCATGTAAAGGGCCCGCGCCGCCAAATGCCATAAGGCTGAATTCCCGGACATCATAGCCTTTCTCCACAGACACGCTGCGGATGGCGCGGACCATGTTGGAGTTTACCACTGTAATGATGCCATTGGCGGCCCGCTTCATATCCAGCTCTGACTTATCGCAGATTTTGGTTCTGACAGCGTTCCTGGCGAGTTCAATATCCACATCCATCCGGCCGCCCAGAATCTTTGTCTGGTTCAGTTTCCCCAGAACGATATTGGCGTCCGTGACACAGGGATTCTCACCGCCCCGCATATAACAGGCCGGGCCGGGCGTTGCGCCTGCGCTTCTGGGTCCGACCTTCAGCGCGCCGCCCTCATCGATTCTGGCAATAGAACCGCCGCCTGCGCCGATGGTGATGATGTTGATCATCGGGATTCTCGCCGGATAGCCTTCTACATACCGCTCATTGGACACCTGTGGCGTGAAATTCTCGATCAGGGAGATATCTGCGCTGGTTCCGCCCATATCAAATGTAATAATTTTATCCGCGCCGCACTGTTTCCCTATGAAGGCCGCTGCGATAACGCCGGCAGACGGGCCGGACAGGGCGGTCTTGATAGGGCAGTCGATCGTCTCCTTAATCGAAATGATGGATCCATTGGACTGTGTCACATATGGTTCTGCACGGATGCCGATCTTTGCAATCGAATCACGGAAGTTATTGACATATTTCTCCATCACCGGCCCTAAGTAGCTGTTCATCACCGTGGTGCTCATACGGCTGAATTCACGGAATTCAGGCGCCAGTTTACTGGATATGGTCACGTAGGCTTCCGGGAATTCTTCATGGATGATAGCCTCGATCCGCTCTTCATGCACAGGGTTGATAAAGGAAAAGAGGGTGCAGACCGCGATGGCCGCAACGCCCTGCTCCTTCAGCCAGCGCACCGTCTTCCGGACATCCTCTTCATCCAGGGGAGTCTCGACGCTGCCGTCATAGCGGATTCTCTCCGTTACGGTACAGTTAAACCCCGACGGAACCAGCGGATACGGCTTTTGCGCCTGCAAATTGTAAAGAGCCGGGCGGCGCTGCGTGCCGATCTCCATTAAATCCTTGAATCCCTTAGTGGTGATCAGTCCCAGCCTGCAGCCCTTTTTCTCTATCAGGGCATTGGTTCCCACCGTCGTTCCGTGAGCCAGGTAGATGACCTCCTCCGGGGACGCGTTTCTCAGCTCAAGCACATCCCGGACACCCTTTACAATCGCTCTGGACGGATCAGACGGTGTGGAGCTGTCCTTATAGTTGAACAGTTCGCCCGTCTCCTGATTAAAGACGGAAAAGTCGGTGAACGTACCGCCCACGTCTACTCCAATCATATAAGACATACGATTTCCTCCCTATAAACTGAAATACATTATCAGAAATGTTTCATTCAAATCAATTACGGCTCTTAAGCGTTCAGATTTCCCTGTAAAACCGCGCCCGCAGGGATTCCGGAACCGCCGCGCCTCCGCCGAAAGCGCCATTTACCAGGCAGGTACGGGCAGAGAAGGCGGCCGCTGTTTTTAAAGCTCCGGGAAGAATATGCGCCCGCAGCATCGCATTCTCCCAATCCGTTCGGCCCAGCTTCTCCATATTTTGGAGGATCGCCACCAGCATCGCCGTGGCAAAACTGTCCCCTGCGCCCATGGTGTCTATTGGCGTCACATAGTCTGGAAGCTGGCTGTAAAACTGCGCGCCGTCATAAACCGCAGCCCCTTTGCTTCCCCGGGTGGCTGTCACCACGCCGCAGCCCTTTTCATAAAGCCGCCTGCACAGGGCTTTGGTTTCTTCATCTCCCAAATCACTGCACGAGAGAAATCCAAAGTCAATGTAGGGGCAGACCTGATCCACCCTGTCTTCCTCGTTCCAGCGATAAGAGAAATCATAGCTGATCAGCGGCCGCAGCTCATGAAGGGCCGGAAGCAGTCCGTCAATAAAGCCATTATTGGTGGTGTGAATCAAATCAAAGGCGTCCGCATAGGCAAGATCCGCCTCGTCCAGGTAAATCGGATGCTGCTGCAAAACTCCGCCCCGGTTGCTTCCGCGAAACACCCGATCGCCGTCCACGAGCGCCACCCGCGCGAAAGCATTCTCCCCTTCATAACATCGGCAGTGAGTACAGCCCACGCCATGCTTTTGAAGGGATGCCTGCACGTGATCCGCTGCGGCATCCATTCCGAACACGCCCATGAAATCGGCCTCTGCGCCCAATTCTCTGGCAAATACAGCGAAATTGACGGCCTGCCCGCCGGGGTACATCAGCCCGGTGTGCAGATACACATCGCAGACATTGTCTCCAAGTCCTAATACCTTAACCATACCTAATTCCTCCCAAAATCCGCAGCGGGGACTGTTATCCGGTCAGCGCATTCCCTTATTGGTTGAACTGACGGGTCTGATCATACAGATCCGGGGTGGTAAAGAATCCCTCGGACTGCAGCTCTGCGCCCAGAGGGGCCGCTGCATTGATGAATGCCTGACGGTCAATGTCACAGAAGGTTACGCCGCCCTCGCTGATCAGCCACTCCTTGTCCTTATTCCACTGATCCAGGGTTCTCTCAGAGTGATGGGAAGCAACCTCAGCCGCCGCGTCCTCAATGATCTTCTGATCCTCGGGAGATAAGCTGTCCCAGAACTGGGTGGAGAAGCAAATCTGCTCAACCGGGTACGCATAGTCCACATCAGCCACAAATTTGGCGGATTCATAAAGGCCCGCGGAACGATAGGAGTCCTTTGAGCATTCGCCCCCGTCCACCACGCCCTGCATCAGAGCAAACGGATACTCAGACCAGGCCACGACAACCGGAGTCGCGCCCATGGCCCTGGCGTTCTTCTCGAAAATCGGCAGGTTCGGTATGCGGTACTTCATGCCAACCATGTCAGCCGGGCTCTTTAACTCCTTGTTGGCAAAGAAGATACGGGGGTTCTTCTGGAACTCAAAGTTGATGACATGAATACCCTGACCGTCCAGCGTCTCCCAGATGGGAGCGGCCACATCGCTCTTTAAATAACCGATCATGTTGTCATAGCTGTCGAACGCAAAGGCCATGGACAGGATATTTAAGTCAGACTCATAGGTGGCCAGCGTATCCAGGGCGCACATCATGCCCTCCTGCAGCCCCACCTGGATATTCTCCAGCATCGTTGTCTCATTGCCAAGCTGCTCTGCCGGGTAAAACTCAAAGTAATAGCGATCGCCAATCTTCGCATTTACAATATCGCAGAACTCCTGGCAGGTCTGGGGCGCCGGCTCGCCGATGGCGCCGGAGTTGCCGAACTTTACAACCCGGGCATTTCCCGGAGTATCTTTTACTCCCGCCGCTCCGTTTGCCTCTGCTGACGTTTCTGCCGCCTTCGTTGCGGCCGGGGCAGAAGAGCCGCCGCTGCAGCCTGCGAGAGCGGCAACGCTCATTACAGCCGCAAGACTCATTGCAATCGTTTTCTTCATAACAGTAGCCTCCTTTTATTTTCATTTTTTTGTTGTCACTTACAACTGTGCCTGTCACAGCTCAAAGAGCATCTGATACAGCTTATATTGCATTTGTCACAGCTCATATTGAGTTTGATACAGCTTAACCGCGCCTGTCACAGCTCACTGCGCCTGCTGTAACTCATAACTGCGTCGGGGTTATTTCAGACGCTGTTCAGACAGCGCCGAGAAACTTAGGCAGCCACATCGTCAGCGGCTCCCAGAAGGTGGTCAGTAACAGGGTGATGAACATGGGAATCAGGAACTGCACCGTGTACTTTAACGCCGCCTCAAACTTGTTGCCCGTGGCCTTGGCCGTCACAAACAGGGCAGGTGCCATCGGCGGGGTAATGAGGCCCAGCGTCACGTTAAGAACCGCCATAACGCCCATCTGCACATAGCTCATGCCCAGGGCATTGGCCAGGTTCATCAGTAAGGGAGCCACCATGATCAGGATCTGCATGGAACCGATGAAGCAGCCCAAAAACAGGAGCATGGCGTTCAGCACCAGGAGAATCAGGATCCGGTTTCCCAGTGACATCAGCAGGCTGGTCATCCAGCCAATCAGTCCGCTGGTCACGATCACCCAGTTAAATACCAGGCCCGTGGCGCACAGGCACATGGACATACCGGCGCTGGCCAGCGTCTCTTTTAACGCAATCGTCAGCATTTTCAGATTAAACTTCTTAAGGATGATGGAAAGAATCACACAATACATGGCTGCAACCACGGAACACTCAGTGGGCGTGAAAATACCGGCCATGATTCCCAGAACCAGGATGGCCGGGCCGCCCAGAGCCGGGAGCGCTGTATACATGGATTTCATCCTCTCTCCCCAGCTTGCTTTGGGGGCGCGGGGACAAGGAATATGCTGTGTCTTCACCGCAATGGGAACCCAAATCATCATGGCCAGGCCCATCAGCACACCAGGCCCCATGCCGGCCTGGAACATGGCCAGCGTGGAGGTCTGGCTTAAAAATGCCCAGACCACAAAGTTGATGGATGGCGGGATGATCGGTCCGATTCCGGCGGAAGCCGCTGTCACGGCCACGGAAAAGCTGGGATCATAGCCTGCCTTGGTCATAGCAGACACTTCGATCGTTCCCAGGCCGCCGGCGTCAGCCAGAGCCGAGCCGGACATGCCGGCAAATACCATCGAAGAAAGGATATTGGCATGGGCCAGGCCGCCCGGCAGATGGCCGATCCATTTCTCAAACATGCCGAACAACCGGTCAGTCAGCCCCACCTGATTCATAAAACAGCCCACAAACAGGAAGGCGGGCAGGGCCAGCATGTTAAAATCAGCCAGAGAATTAGCCGTCTTCTGGGCAAACATCACAAAGGACTGGTTGTTAAATATAATAAACTCAAAGGCAGAGGCCATCATCGCATAGGCAATCGGCACTTCCAGGAGAATCAACACCACAAAGGTGATAAAATAGACCGCCAGATACGGATCCAGATTAGTCAAGCAGACCGCCTCCTTCCTTTTCCACCGGAACACAGATGGATTCATCACCCGTCAGCAGATAGGCAGCCGCCTTATATACTGACATAATCAACATTACCACACTCATTACCAGAACAGGCAGCGCGTAATAGTATCCCTTGCTGAAGGGAAGCCCGCCCACAGGCGGCATTTTCTTCTGCATCTGGAATAGCTGCCAGGATGCCGGGATGTACACCCAGCTAATCACAACCACCAGGAAGTTGGTCAGCGTAAAGATAACCCGGCGAAATCCCCCCGGCATACGGTTCATGATAAATTCCAGAACCGCATGGCCATTGTCCCAATATACCGTACACCACCCCAGGCACATGGACCAGATCATCAGCGCAACCACCGCTTCGTCAATTCCGTAGATGGGACGCTTAAATACGAAGCGCATCACCACCTGAAGGAATAAAAGAAGCATAAATACAAAGATCGCATATCCCGTAAAGACTTCCAGGACATCATTCACTTTGCCAATCGCTTTTCCGACAGAACGCACCATCTTCATACCTCATACCGTATACTCCATAGCGAATACACATTCTCCTTTCCCTGTTATTTCATGTCCGCGGCGGCCGGCCTGTCCGCTTTGAAGCGGCGGGAACTGAAAACAGCAAATTGCCCGCCTCTCGATACAGACGTCATATATTGTTATAATATATTAATACCATATATTGAAGCGTTTTGCAAGATATATTTGTGCTTTTTGTGAGAATATCTGTTTTGGCGAACGGCGGGATATGGCAAAATGGGCAAACTGACAAAGCAAATCCAGCAGGCCCGGCCGGGCAGAATCGCGCAGTGTGGCGCATTCACATTGCCCCTCATATGCGTTTCACCCAAACGCTTAACTTCCATCATGAAATGCCGACATAATAAAAAAGGATAAAAATTGAAAAAGGGATTGACAGATATCATATTTCGATTAACAGTCAGATTAACAGGAGGTTATTCTATGACAATTACGCAGATCGTACAAAGTCAGCAGCAACAGCGGATTGGAGGGATTTCTCAGAGAACGCAGGGGAAACCCCATGTCAATCCCTATGGCACACCCGGTATGAGCCTGAACGATGCAGGTGATTATCAGAAAATGGTTCCCGTGGACGAGGATGTGGCGCAGCAGGTCAGACAGATCGCGTTTGACCACATGAAAAACGGCTATGGGGTCAGTGATGGCGAGGACATCAGCAAGGTCATCCGGGACTATACGATGTCTCTGGCGCCGGAACAGCGGCTCAGCGCGTCCTGGACACTGAATGAGATGTTCCACAGCGAGGCCGCCAGGCTTGGCGAGTTTGTCCATCAGCACGACCCGGGCTGGAACTGGGGCGAGCCTTTTGATACCGGCATTTTGGACGGTTACCGGCAGGGTGTGGATATACAGATCTAATCAGTACGTCGAATAATAAATAAATGTAACCGTTCAGATAACACTGAACTAATGGCATTTAGTTAAGGTGTATATGAGCTATGGTTCATTGTGAAGAGGCCGCCGTCGCCAGCTCCTGTATCCAACGGAACCCCGCAACCGTGCCGCTTAACTAAATGCCATTGCTATCTGAACTGCTACAATATTTTCATACTGTCAATTCATTTTCGACGAAATTGTTCGCGCTATTTTTCCCATCATATGATATACTAAAAGAGATGACGCTAATCAGGGCCAGCGCCGCAGGGATGAGTCGGCGTAAGCACGGCAAAGAGAAGGATGATGCAGGGACAGAGATTAAGAGTGTAAGTCCAATAAGAAATCCTGTTTGAAGCGGGTGAATTTAGAAGCGTCCGGGACAACATCAAATCCGCAGAAATCCCGTATTTATGCGGATTCTGGCGTTTCGCAAACGCCTGCTAAGATTGATAAAAGCTAAAAGAAGGTGTAAATTTGGAGTATGCAATACTAAGCAGTGAAAAAGATTATACAATATTTAGATTCCATAATCGGATTATCAGGTTTAAAACAGCATATTCATTAGAGTATTACTCGTCTGTAAAAGAGTGGGAAAATGGTTATTTAGTTGTCATGGCAAAATACAGCCATAATAAAGAAGACGAAGAGGAATATATTGATTTAATTCCGATTTTGGAAGATTTATATATAGATGCAGATAGTTTTGTAAGCCAAATAAAAGAGGTGAGGATTCGGTATGATTGATATTCAGGAAGTAGCGGATGCGGCAGACGTGATTGTGAATGGATACGCATTTACAAAATGTCATTTAGGATTTCGGGTTCTTAATCTGAATCATCCGGAATGTGCGGCGGTTTTCTCACAGGCAGGTGAAGTGTTGGAAACTACAATGGATGATATTGAACTTGATATAACCAGAAATTATTTGGAAAAGAACAGAAAATATATGGAGGATTGATGTGCCGAAATACTATCAGTTTAAAGTAGCTGGATATTATTTGTACTTCACGTCATTTTGCACAGTTGAGTGTATGCATGTTCATGCCAGTGACAGGACATTAACCGAAGGCGGATCCGCCAAATTTTTTGTTAAAGCTAATGGTGACTGTGAGTTGCAAAACAAGGGGATTCTGAGTGACAGAGATATAAGAAAAATAGAGGCATTTATAAAAGATAATTATCATGAGATGTATTTAAAATGGGCGCAATATAGTAAAAATGGGTTTTACGGCGAAAATTGAAACCATTTTCGATTAACAGTCAGATGAACAGGAGATTATTCTATGATAATTACGGAGATAGTGCAAAGTCAGCAGCAACAGCGGATTGGAGGGATTTCTCAGAGAACGCAAGGGAATCCCTATGGCACACCTGGTATGAGCCTGAGCGATGCGGGTGATTATCAGAAAAGATACCGGCATTTTGGACGTTTACCGGCAGGGTGTGGATATACAGATCTAATCAGTACGTCGTATAATAAGTGTAACCGTTCAGATAACACTGAACGGTTACAAATAAATATCTTTCTCAGATGATTTTTGACTTCCCCATTCTATAAAAGCAAATCCGCTATTTTAATACTCAAATCATCATAAATACAAGAACGGATATCGTTATCAAAGCTGTATTGGCCGGTCTTTTCATTGCTCTGAAAATCATAGATGTTGACGGTACGGTTCACAGGATTAATGATCCAATATTCTCTCACGCCTGCAGAACAGTACTTAAAAAGTTTTATGCCATAGTCCATCCGCTCCGTGCTGGGGGAGACAATTTCAATAATCCAATCCGGCGCGCCATTGCATCCATATTCATCGAGCTTATTTTTGTCACATATTACAGAAATATCCGGTTCAACATAGTTTTTATCATCAGCGCTGAGAAAGACTGCAAATGGGGCAGGATAAACTTCGCAGTCTCCTCCCCTTGTATCGATGTAGTTTCCAATCCGTTTATCAAGCTGATGAATTAATCTCTGATGTATCCTTTTTGGCGGAGCCATGCTGTAAATCTGCCCGTCAATCAGTTCCGCCCGCTGTCCCTCTGGCAAATCGTAGATGTCTTTGACTGTATGGATTTGGTTCTGTGTTAATGCCATGGATCATATTCCCCTTTCCCGATAAATTTGAGTATAAAGAAACCGGATATGTGTTTTAAAAATCTATGTCCGGGTTCCCTTGCAGTTGTTTCATAATTTCCTAAAGGAGATCCCGGTTTTTGAGCAATACTCTTAAGGGCATGAAATCCCTGCTTTTCTCTGAGCTAATCGAATTCGGAAAAACATACAGGAACTCACCTATAAGCTCATTATATGTAATATTTTCATACTGTCAATTCATTTTCGGCGAAATTGTTCGCGCTATTTTTCCCATCATATGATATACTAAAAGAGATAGCGCTAATCAGGGGCAGCGCCGCAGGGATGAGTCGGCGTAATCATGGCAAAGAGAAGATGAGAAAAGGATGATGCAGGGACAGAGATTTACAGAGAAGGATTGGAAGCTTTTCAGGAAGAAAGCAGTTGACTGGCAGGAAGCCCATATGGATAAGCTCAATAAGGAATATATAGAGCTGTTAAGCCGGGATATGAACCCAGCGGATAAGTTCTGGGAGCTGGAAAAACGTGTCAGGAAAGATAAAAAAGGCGCAGGAGTTCAATTGGATATGAGACGATCCGTTCTGATTGATAATCTTGTTTCCCTTATCGATGAAGGCGTTATCCATTTTGCGGATCTCGAGGGCTTCAGCGATGAATTAAAGGAAACTGTAAAAATTTTTATTGAAAGGAGAATATTTTGAACAAGGAAACCGTTGACATTATCAGAAAGTTTATAGCTGATCGTGACTGGGACAAGTTTCATTCACCGGGCAATCTGGCGAAGAGCATATCCATTGAGGCAAACGAGCTGCTGGAATGTTTTCAGTGGAGTGACACGGATTATGATCCGGAGCATGTCAAAGAGGAGCTGGCGGATGTAATCATTTATTGCCAGGACATGCTGGATAAGCTGGGACTGAATGCAGACGATATTGTACGAGCAAAGATGGTTAAAAACGCGGCAAAGTACCCTATAGAGAAGGTGAAGGGAAATGCGGTCAAGTATGATCAACTGTAGGATGGCCCTGTTTTGAGTAAACGACAAAACTGTGATGATAATCGCAGCAATGACAGCGATAAATGTGCCTCATGCATAAGGCGTTGTTTTCACAACTGAGCAATCATAAAGGTCCGCCCGGGCAATATGGTTAGGGTATATCTTGCGGGATGAAAAAGGATCTTTAAGTGTACGTATTCTGTTCTGAATATAAACATAATTCCTGCAAATGAACAAAACAAAACCAGTTTATATTATGTAATAATAATGCAAAAACGTGCAGATATTGTCAACTCATATTATTGATTTTATTTAAAGATTCATTAAAAATTCAAATTTTACTTGAAAATTGGAGTAATATACCTTATAATATGCATCAGAGATACATCTACAGAGAGAGGAGGAACTAAATGTTACCATTGTTCCCGAAAGAAGAAGAGATTATGTATGCGATATGGGACATCGGACATCCATGCATTATTTCTGAGATATTGAAACATGATCCATCCCAAAAGAGAAATACTCTTGCCAAGGTTCTGGTCTTGCTGGAGAAGAAGAAATATTTAAAAGTAGATTCACTTGTAAAGACAGCTACGCGGTATGGAAGGGCCTATGCGCCGATCGTATCGAAAGAAGAATATGAGCATCAGAAAAATTTATTTTCCCTGGTAGAAAAGGATACCAGCGTGCAGAAGGGGGTGTTATCGTTTGTATCTACGTTAGTTTCGTCGGACAGTATTGACGAGGCATTTATTGATGAGATGAAGAAAATTATAGATACGTATGAAAATGAAGAGGATTAATACATGGAGTTAGATTTATCTTCGTATTTTGCGGCTTCACTTGGATTAGTGCTTTTACTGCTTGTGCTAAAGTTTATCATGCATAAAACGGATACTATATTGAAGTTCGGAATCACGGGTCTGTATGTGTTGGTGATTCTGATTTTAATGCGAGGTTATCTTCCTTTTGATTTTTATAAGATAAATTTAACCACGAGCTTTTATTCACATAAGGTGCTTCCTTTTCTAAGAGATATTTTCTATTATAAGATAAATGCAGGCGGAAAAATTATGACTGTCAGGCAGATAACACTCATAATTTTTATAGTTGGATGGATTTGGATGTTATGTAAAAAAATATATGGTTACTTTGCCTTTAACAAATTTATAAATTCAGCGCCACTCTATAATAAGGCAGGCGCTTTACAAATTTGTGAGGATGTTTTTTATACTATATTTCCTCAGGACAGGAAATTTGATATAAAAATTGTTCAGTCAAACATTTTAAGTAGCCCGGCGATTTTTTTATCACCGAATCCCATTATAATACTGCCGGATATTTTATTTACAGAAGAGGAATTAAAGTTTGTTTTTTATCATGAACTGATACATTTAAAGCATCGCGATTTTATAATAAAGGTGGCCACAGATTTCCTGATAGCGGCATATTGGTGGAATCCTGTTATACGTATATATCTATTTGATATCATAAATCATGTTCAGGAATTAAATGTTGATTACGAAGCAAGTAAAGGGCTGACTAAAAACGAAAAGCTTGTATATTTAAATGTTATATCGAAAACAGCAGATTATATTTGTAAAAATAAAAAGAAGAGAAAACCTATTTACGCTTTGTCAGATGAACATCCATTAAATATATTGCAAAGGCTGAATTGTATTATAAGCTCAAAAGTAAATGGACTTACATTCAAAGGGATTATAGTAAGCATTATTTTATTTATTTGCTCTTTCACATTTGTTTTTGAACCATCTTTTCGACCAACATATGACGAAATGGGGAATGAAGTGTTTGAAGGGAATGAAGAATTATCTTATTACATATGGGATGGTACAATTTATAGATTATATATAGGTGGCGAATGTGTCTATAAGACTTCTAAAATTCACGAAGATTTTAAAGATTTACCAGTATATAAGGAGGAATCGAAATGAAAAAAAGATTTATAGTTTGTTGTACAATAGCATTAGTTTCGTTGAACGCAATGTCAGTATGGGCTTCGACACCTGTAAACAGTGGTTATACTGAAGCTAATACATCTGATATTGTTGAACGGAAAGATGATATAAGATACCAATATAAGGTGGTTGATAATGTATTGTATAGGAGATTATATAATTACTCAAGAAACGAACCTGTTACGGACTGGGAGATAATGCCGTAGATTTAGCAGACATAAAGTAAAATGATTATGAATGATAATAAATAAAAACATAACTAACGATAAACGGTATTCTTAATAATTTATGTGGATTTATAAGGAAGTGTAGGATTCATTCGCAATAAACGGGGTATAACATCAGCAATGTTATACCCCACTATTTTTTGACTCACTCATATACATAAGATATCCTAAATTTACGAGGTAAGATAAATAACTAAGATTTCCTTAGGAGATAATGGAAGAGATAAAACTGTTCAATTTTTGTGTTCTCAATATTAAATAAAACACCATATTCAAGAACTCCCTATGGGTACGATGAATTCCTATGGAGTTATCATTGTGTGAAGACAGGAAATACGGGTATGGAAGCTCTATATAAAATTTGTTCGTTTCAGAATATGACTTTTCGTAGTTTTCACAATACTCTTTTGTCTACATCTGTCATCAGTTAATGGGATATATTTCATCCGGGAATAAATGATGCGTAGATTAGGTTTATTAACGAAAATTTCTTTAGGCTTATACAAAATATTTTGTTGCCTTTAAAATCATCTCCAATTTACATAACAATATTTAGACTGAAAAGCAACCGCATACTCCATTTACAGGCAGTTTTTAAAGTCAGAATATCATTTGCTAATAACTCATTAGGACTGCGGCTAGTACACCGTTTTCTTAATCCTTATATACTAAGCGTTTGATATTTGTATCAGTGCAAGGCGGAGGAAGGAGGCGATGCGGTGGCATCGTTGACTGACGACAACGTGGCAATGGTGCAAATATCAAGTGTTTAGTATATGAGGAATTAAAAAACGGTGTACTAGAGCAGGTAATTAAGAAAAACATTTGTATCAATCGAGATTTACAGTTTCAAACTTTTCCTCTCTATATGATTCTAACTCTTTGTCATAGTCAATCTGAGGAACTTTTCGTCTAAGGCTTTCTAGCTCTTCAAATGCTTTATCTTTAGCACTCTGCGGTTCCGTCCCATAAGGTTCGCCTATACTTTCTGTAATATGATTGATAAAATAAAGCTTATTCTCCGGTATCTGCTTCAGCAAATTAATAGCGTCTTTATTAAGTGTTGTCATGTGTAACCACCTCATAATCTGTAAATTAGTTTCTGATTAGTCTTAATAGATCTATTTTTATTACTTTGTATAGGAAAAATTTTTGTCATATACTACCAATAATCTTCTGCTTTGCTAGATATCCATCAAAAGGATATTTTAAATAATAAGTAGATATATTATGTCAATATTCGATTTAGAAAAGTATCTGATTAATTGTTAAAAAATAAGCTGAACAGTCTATTTGGACGATAATAGTATTTCAGGAGAAATCATAATGGCTGTTCTATTAAAAAATGGCTTGAATCTTGGTAGCAGATATGATATATTATGTATAGGAAAACAACCGCCCACAAAGTGGTTAGCCTCCCGGTAAACAGATAAGCCTACCTGACCGGCTAAGTACAAGGTAGGCTTATTATTTTCGCTTGTTATTCCTATCTATGTAGGCAAGCAATGCAATGAGAAAAGTACCACCAACAAATAGTAGGTTTAATACTTCATATATACTCATCTACATCACCCCCCTTCTTCCTGTATTTCCCATGAAGGGATGATACCGATTGGTAAAGCAGCGATTGCCACTTTCAGAAAGATGGGAGGGTTTCCACCTTGTAACACGGTTGTTTCCTAGATTATATATTATAACATGAACAAGGTTATAATACAACAGTGATTTGTAAGTATATCAGGGTCAATAAGTGGTTTAGAAAGGTATCTACCTCCAGATGTGAGAACCAAACCAGAGAATGATGGCATGAAAGTTGCATTTTAGGAGAAAATTAAGTAATAGAGTGTAACGAAAGCAGAGGAATTACTTGAAAATCAAGATAATGTATTCTATAATATGTATTAAAATACATTTGCAGAGACAAGAAACTGAATTTTTTGAGTGTTCCGTAACGAAAAAATATGAGAATCCGAGAAATCCATTTTTTCTCATAATATATCAGTATGCAAAAGAGAGGATTATCGTTGACATTTACGTTAGCTTCGTTAGATAATAATGACGGGATAAAAAAAGGTTATATATACATATGAAAGAGAAGAGGTTTAATACATGGAGTTAGATTTATCTTCGTATTTTGCGACTTCACTTGGTTTAGTTCTTTTGCTGCTTGTGGTAAAGATTATTATGTATAAGACTACAATTTTATTAAAATTTGGCATCACTGGTTTATATGTTTTTGCGATTTTGATTCTGATACGCGGTTATCTCCCTTTTGATTTTTACAAGATAAATTTAACGACCAGTTATTACTCATATAAGATACTTCCTTTTATGAGAGAAATAATCTATCGTAAGATAAATGTAGGCGGAAAAATTGTGACTGTCAAACAGGTCATGATCATGATTTTTGCAGCAGGCTGGATGTGGATAACTTGTAAAAAACTATTTGGTTATTTTGCATTTAATAGGTTTTTAAATACAGCTCCACCCTGTCATAATGTAGGTATCAAGCAGATTTGTGAAAATATTTTTTATACCATATTTCCTCGGGAAAAGGAATATAATATAAAAATAGTTCAATCCAATATCGTAGGCAGTCCGGCGATTTTCGTGTCATCAAATCCTTTTATTATATTGCCGGATATTTCATATACTGAAGAAGAATTAAAGTTTGTATTTTATCATGAGTTAATACATTTAAAACATCGTGACTTCTTTATTAAAATAGCTACGGATTTATTAATACCGGCTTATTGGTGGAACCTATTTATATATAAGCGTTCATTTGATATCATAAATCAGGTGCAGGAACTATATGTTGATTATGAAGTTAATAGGACTTTGACTAAAAAAGGAAGGGTTGTGTATTTAAAGGTATTATCTAAAACAGCAGAATATATTTATAATAATAAAATAAGTAGAAAGCATGTTTACGCTTTGACAGATTCACAACAATTAAATTTGCGGCAAAGACTGGAGTGCATCATTAACTCGAAAGGGAAAGAGTTGATGTTCAGGGGAATTATATTCAGCATAGTTTTATTTATTCTTTCTTTTACGTTTATTTTTGAACCATCCTTTCGACCGACATATGATGAAATGGGGAATGAAGTGTTTGAAGGGAATGAAGAATTATCTTATTACATATGGGATGGCACAATTTATAGGTTATATATAGGCGGTGAATGTGTCTATACGACTTCAAAAATTCATGAGGATTTTAAAAATTTACCAGTATATAGGGAGGAATAAGATGAGAAGTTTTAATCACAGGAGGGTACAATTCCCCGATGCTTGCATCGTAACAAACTTACCATAAAGTAGAAAAGATGATACAATGGAAGCAGAAAGGAGAGTTGTAGATGAGTGAACATATCCACAAGTCGCACAACGTATCAAAGCTTATGTATCATTTTGTATTCCCAACGAAATATCGAAGAGTCGTAGTAAGTGAAGAGGTAGATGAGGTAATAAAAGAAACCTGTGAAGAAATAAGTAAGCGATACGGCCTATATTTTCTGGAGATAGGGACGGATAAAGATCATGTACATTTTCTGATCCAGTCGGTGCCAAGCTACAGTCCGACGCAGATAGTAAAGATAGTAAAAAGTATAACAGCCAAAGAAGTGCTCAGCCGATGTCCAGAGGTAAAGAGGGAACTGTGGGGAGGAAATTTCTGGTCGTCAGGATATTATGTAGCAAAAGTAAGTGAACATGGAAACGAAGAAGTAATAGCAAATTATGTAAAGAACCAGGGGAACGAATATAAGAAATTATTCCGGAACCAAGGGCTGGAAGGTCAAATGACCTTATTCGATTATATGTAGAGGAAGAGACAGGGAAACTTTCATACCTCGCTTTTGGACTTGCGTAAGCAAGTCCAAAAGGCAAGTGCTGTGAGAGGCGACGTAGGAGCCGCTCACAGTGCTTGAGTGCTTGCACCGGAGTAGTTGATTTTGTTGATAATAATGACACAAATTGCCAAAATTCAGCATATATAAGATTATAATATAAAATCGGCAGTGGTTCAATCAAAAGTGTAAAAGTTTTTAAGAGTTTTAAGAAGTAAGATCAAATAAAATCTACGAAAATCCATTATCTGATTCGCACTATATCATCCAATGCTTCCATAATTGTCATAAGCTCCCAATTTTACAAGCCGGGAGCTAGCGCATTTCAGAATCCCGGCCTGTTTCCGTTATCGCTTTTTCACATCTGCCGTATCTCATTTTTCAGCATACGCTTGATTTTGTCGCTCATGGTTTTCTTGCTGGTCTTGCTGAAATTTCTTCACCAGTGCGGGGGGCGTCCTTAGCCGGTGCTGTGGTGGTAGAGTCCTCTGTGATTTTCTCGCTGTCCATAAATTCTCCTTTTCATACAATCAGATTTTGTTATCCTTCCTCACAATCTCTTTCGCCGTCGCTTTGGTTGCCCTGGCCCCTTCCTCTCGGAAATTTTTACCGGAAAGGAGAACCGGCGTACACCGTTCCAGTATGCGGTCATAAATCCTTGTGTGGGCAAGGTCTGACAGGTTCTTGATTTCTCCCAGTTTCAGGTTTGTCGTGACAATTAGCGGCTTCTTACTCCGATACCGGCTGTCAATGACGGTAAACATCTGCTCCATGGCATACTCGGTATTCCTTTCCGCGCCTAGATCGTCAATGACAAGCAGGCTGTAATCGTCCAGGCTGGCGATAAAGGCCGCCCTGTCCTCGGCAAACACGCCGGTCAGCCGGTTCAGGATAGACGGGAAATTTGTCATCAGTACCGGCACGTCACGGTCAAGCAGGGCATTGGCGATACAGCCGGCAAAAAAGGATTTCCCGGTTCCTACGTCACCAAAGAGCAGAAGGCCGGTATTGTCCCAGTATGCCTCCTTCCAATGCTCCACATAGGCGTGCGCTTTCTTCATGACGGGATTCTGGCCATTATCATTGGCGAAAGTGTATTCATAAGGGTATCTGTCCTGAAGCCCCTGTGCCTTCCGACGTTTGATACGCTCCATGCGTTCCCTCTGTTCCTCCATGGCTTTCCGTTCCTCCTGTGCCTTCTGCTGGCAGGGACAGAGGCAGCGGGGCATGAAATAGCCGGAACCGCCGAACCTCGGCACAACGGTCTGTCTTCCGTAGATGAAGGGCAAACTCAGTTACTTTCTGCTTTATGCCACAGGGGTACAGTACACGGTTTGTCTTCAGTACCCCAATAGTATAGAAGCCCTTTTTGATAAAGGCATCCATGATGCTGCCGCATGTATACCAGCTATCACAAAGAAAATAGGAGACAACTGGCGGTACGGGCAGTTCATCCGCAATGTCCTGTACGATTTTAACTTTTGATTTGGATTTGTCATACATGACGATGGCATAATTAAGGACTATGCCATTGCAGGAGAGCATGACGGCTACGGCCTGATGTCCATAGTCCTGCTTCCCCTTGAGATGGGACTGGTGGAAATACGCATCTTCAATCGGGTGCAAAGCCCGTGACGAAGGCTTTGCCTTTGAGGAGATGGTGTCATCCACGATGCAGAACACAGGCTTTCTGGACTGCCAGGCTTCCTTATAGATGAACTGGATGACGGTACTTTTTGGTATATCTTCCAGAGTGGCGTCATCCCATTTTCCTTTATTGAGGAAATGTGCAACCGTAGTACGGTGACAGGGGCTGTATTTTTCAAAACCGATAGTTTTCCCATGGTACCCAAGAGAAAAGACGGATATTAGTATGGCCATGATATGCTTCATAGCGGTCTGGGGAAAGATACGGCATAAATTTAACTTTTTAAAGCAGTTGTAAAGCAATGCGGAATGGTATATACTGTTTTCTATAAGACATCATCCTTTGCAGATTATAGTTTTTAGGCAAGAACAGTATACACAAAAAAGGTATGGTGTCTTTAGTTTTAAGGTATTTAAAGCAACTTTGGTAAAAATTGAAATTTGCTCAATTATAGTATTAAATTGTTTTGCCAATTACGCTAACTGCATAACCTCGGCTTCAAGTTCCTTTAACTCGTCAAATGATAAAGTTGGCACACATAAACCAATTTCTTCTAGTGATAGTTTTCCCATTTTTATCATTTTCTCTGCTGCTTTTCTTTCAGTTTCTTTTTCAATGTCTTTCACATAAGTCCTCATAATCTGCTCGTCATCAAATAAACTCATCATAATCGTTACTACCTCCACTTCTTTGCTGCTTAGATACTGTTTTAAGATGTTCCTGTCCTTGCATATACGGATTGTTTCTGTAACCGCCTGTTTCGTCATTCCATGCTCTTTTATCTGTTCGTTAAAAACTTTGCAAAAAACAATATACTCATTGATTATATTATCCTTGTCGCTCTCATATATGACTTTGGCTTTTATCTCAATATCAATATCTGCACCGTCAAAAAACTCTTGCGATAAAGATATGGTATCGGGTTTTCTGCCTTTGTTGCCTGTATATATCACATATAATTCAAGCTTTGGCATTTTTACTTTCTTGCTCTTATACAGGCTCTGACTGGTTCGCTCAAAATATTCATGGTAACTCTGTGCTAAATACAGAAGTATTCTGATTAAAATATTTACCGTCCAACTCGATTGCGCTTCCAACAACAAAAGCAATCTGTTGTTACCTGCCATTATGCCCAAATCGTTATAGAGATTATCTGTCAAAACATTGTCTATCGTTACAATATCCAACGTGTCCTCTGTTGCGTCCGTATCCTCTGGGTGTAATGTTTTATACAGTTTCAGCAAATTCTTTTTATCTTGAAAAAGGTCTAAAAACACACTGTTTTTTGCTGTACGTTTTGCCTTAACTTCCTGCGTCTGTTTTATATCGTCCGACACCTTACCACCTCAATTTCTAAAAATCTGTGACACAAGATACGATATATCCTGTTCCTGTCACACTTTAATTATACAGAAAATCGCCTGTCTTTACAATAAATTTCACATTAAATTTCTTCCTCCCTCCATTTCGTTTTCTTCCCAGTCGGCTCATGTCTTTCACAATGATTGTTCCGATATTTCCCTTTTCGACTTCTGCAAGCATGATTTGCAATTCCTCACGCTCAAAGCTCGTGCCGGAGATATCGTTATCGGTAAAGTGGCGTATGCCCGTAAAATCGTTCTTTTCCGCATAATCTTCAAGTATTGCCTTCTGGTTGGATTTGCTGTTGCTCTCGCCCTGTAACTCATCATAAGATATTTTATGGAGATGAAGAATCATCCTACTACATATGGGATGGTACTAATTACAAATTATATATAAACAATGAATGTGTCTGTACTACTCCTAATATTCATGAGGATTTTAAAGAACTACCAATATATCAAGGAGAATATAAATGAAAAGAAAATTATTTTTTTATATCATAATAGCAATGGTTTCGTTTAACTTGATGTCTATAGTAGCCTTGGCATCTACAGATATTAGCTATGTTCAAGCGGAAAACTCAGATATTGAGGTACGGGTGGATGATATAGGCTACCAGTATAAAGTAATTGATAATGTACTATATAGGAGATTATATAATTTCACGGCTCGTAAACCTCTTGGTGACTGGGAAGTAGCTCCATAGAAATTTACAGAAGTTACATGAATGCTATATAATAGAGTAATAGTTAAAGGAACAGCTAACGATAAATAATGTATTCCAAACAATTCATATGGTCTATAAGAAAGTGCAGATTTCATTCACAACAAAGCGGGGTATAACATCAGCAACGTAATACCCCGCCATTTTTCCCTTGCTTATATCCTGGATTCTCGGAGTTAACATGACGAGGTTGGTACCTTCACTCCGAGAGCCTCATATATTTTTGCCTGCTTATTGAGAAGTTCTCCAATCCTTAAGGAATGGTTTGCAT
>CAJTGE010000026.1 GCA_910575795.1 Clostridiaceae bacterium
CAAAATCTCGCTTGGCTAATTTTAACCGTTATTACTGTTTGGTTTTGTTCTGAATGTTTTCTCAAACTTCAAGGCTTAACCATAAGCCTTTTGTCTTAAGAATTTTCAGGGTTTTATATACTGTTCAGTTTTCAAGGTTCTGTGTTGTTATCTCTTGTAGCAACTTTTATAGTCTATCACATGTTTCTACATTTGTCAACAACTTTTTTATTTCTTTTCTTTGCTTGAGCTGTCATCTCGCTGACAGCTTAGATATAATACCATATCTTTCCGTATCTGTCAACTACTTTATTTGACTTTTTTATTTTCCTGCATCTGCTAACGGGACAGCCGTTGTTTGATACAGATGAATATTCTGTTCAATTTGCCGATGTTGTACATCGGGATTAAACTATAACATCTCCCATACAGCTTGTCAAGGATATTTTTGGCTTTTTTAATAACGCTCCTTCAGTGTAACAGTTCAGATGACCCTGAACTGTTACGGGCATAGGGCCACTGCGTTTTCGTACAGCCAGCGCAGCAGGTTCTCTGACCTATCTGCCAACTTTGTCCCGCATTATCCGATCTGTAAAGAGCTATAAAATATGCTTTATGACCGCCATTGCGAAGCCTCCCAGCAGATTTCTCTCATACAGAAAGGACAGCCATGCGCTGCATTCTATCTGACGGATCAGGAGCCTGCCTATCGAGGTGGCGGAAAAGGCTGTAATGAACAGAAACGCTACCCACAGGTAGAGTACGCCTTCCACACCTCCCAAAATGCCTCCTGCTATCTTGTTGATTCCGCTTAAAACAGGCAGGCGCGCCACCAGGTCAAGCCAGACCGTTACAATCTTAATGCCGGTAAATACAATTACAAACAGGATCAGGAACAGGATCATATTGAGGATACTGTTGGCCAGATATTTCGCGATGTAGCCGCTGAATGCCTCCACGCCGAGTACGCGGTAGACCTCGTTATTATTATTTTCCAGCAGAGCGTCCTTTAGCTGTTTGGGCAGCTCCAGCGTCTCGATGATCATCCGCTGTCCGGACGGGCCTGCCTGATCGGCCGTCTCGCTGAGATTCAGCGCAGACAGAATGCTTTCCTCAAAGGCGGCGCAAATTCCGGTGTTGGTTTTTATAAAATCAGCCGCCCTGGGAGTGACGCCGCGGGCAATCAGAAGGGTGGCGATCAGAGCTGCTGCCGAAACGGAGAGCTTGATAAAGCCTTTATAATGTCCGTAAAGTATCATACCGGCCAGATATACTCCGACCGCAATTGACAGCCATTTTTCCATTCTTATTCTCCAAGGGCATATTGCTCTATGGCGGCGGCTACTCCGTCCCTGTCATTTGTCAGGGTGATAATATCCGCCTGTTTTTTGAGGAAGTCCGCTCCGTTTTCCATCGCAATGCCGAGCCCGGCTGCCTGCAGCATGGGGAGGTCATTTTCTCCGTCCCCAAATGCCATGGTTTCTTCACGGGAAATGTTTAAATGCGCTCTGAGACGCTCCAGGCCGCCTCCCTTTGTCGCTCCCTGCGCGTTCACTTCCAGATTCCATGGCAGGGAAGAGGTAACGCTCAGGGCGTCTATCTGTGACAGTTCGCGCCTGACCTCTGCTTTTACTGCTTTTTCCCGGAAAATCAGGTTGATTTTCTGGACAGGGGGGTGGAATTCCTTTAAATAGGCAATTAAATTTGGAACCGGCTGCCGTGAGCTGCGGATAATACGGCAATTTTCCGGCGGTACGCCAAACTCCTCCAGACGTTCCAGAAACTGCGCTTCACAGATTCCCCGCCCTTCGATATACAGATCATACAGCATCGGATATCTCTCCAGTATTTCGATCGCTTTGAGCGCTGTCTGCCAGTCGATATACTGAGCGGCAATGCTTTTTTCCTCCCTGATATCCCAGACGGAAGCGCCGTTCGTGAATATCCCGTATCTCACGCCTGGAAGCTCTAAAATCTCGGCCGGTACGGCTCTCATGGCGCGGCCGGTGGCAGGTACAATCTCTATTCCTCTTTTTTCACATTCTTCTATTGCCGCTCTGGTCCGGGCCGTGATCCGCTTATCGGTTGTGAGCAGCGTCCCGTCCAAATCCAGGGCTATTAATTTTATAGACACTTAAAACACCTCGCATTATCCGGCGTGTGTAATGCGTAACCGTTCAGACAGCCTGAACGGTTACCGTAATGCACGTTTTTTCCTTTTATGAGTCAAAGAAATGCTTTTCTTTCAGGATCAGAAGCCCCTCTTTGTCGTATTTTGGCGAGAACAGGCCGCCGAATGATTTTTTCTCCGCCCTGTCAGCCGCTTCTTCTATCAAATCCTCCGCGCTCGTCCGGGTAAGAGGCGCTCCGTCCTCCTCCATCATTTCCACGCGCTCATACAGGGCCAGAAGGCTCTTTCCTGTAATGCTGCAGTCGATCTCAGATGCATATTTGCAGGCATATTGCGTAAATTCTTCTACATCCATGACCGTCCCGTCGTCCGGCTCTCCTTCCTGCGGCGCGTAGTCGCTGTATCCGTCATCAGAGGCATCCTCCTCATAGCGCTCCTGAAGGCTTGCGGCCTCTTCGTCCGCCTCGCGGCGCATCTGCTCTGCTCTGTATTCCTCCTGATAGATAGCCTCGTCCGCCTCTTTTTCGGCCTGATAACGCGCTGCTTCAGCGGCGTCGTCTTCTGTCCTGCGGCGGATTTCCTGCGTCAGTTCGTCTTCCGCCTTACGGCGGGCTGCCCTTGACGCCTCATATCTCGCGCGGCGCGCTTCTTTTGACACCTCATACTCGGCCTGGCGGCGCGCTTCCTCATCTTCTCCGTATTCCGCCTCACGGCGGGCCTTTACGGCGGCTTCATATTCAGCCTTGCGGCGCGCTTCTTCAGCGGCTTCGTATTCATCTTCACGGCGCGCCTGCCTGGAAGCTTCATATTCGGCCTGACGGCGCGCCTGGCTGGCGGCTTCGGCTTCCGCCATACTGCGGGCCTGACGCCGGATCTCCTCCTCATGGGCCGCCAGCCTCTGCCTCGCCGCCTCTTCCTCTCTTGCCGCCGCCATTCTAAGCATTTCCGTTTCCCGGGCCGTCTCCTGCTCCTCTCCGGGCTGTGCATTCATATCCATATCCGGATATTGAATATAGCGGAATTTCTGCGCAAAATCAGGATATTGCATGTACATCTGCTGTAAACGGGGCGGCGTGTCGAACAGCACGAGTACGATACCGGTCTGATCCTGGTCGATCAATGCGTCTAATTCGTCGATCACAACCGAATCCAGATCCGCCGCCCCCTCGATGATCAGATCCTTTCCCGGCAGGCGTTCTGCCACGGCATAGAGCCCTTTGCGGTTTAATTTGTCGCCGCTGACTTTTGCCACGGGATTTTTTCTCCCCATCTCACGGTGAATGCTTTTTAAACATTCCACAGCCATGGCTATGCCGTCTTCCCGGCTTACTGCCTCAAGCATGAGGTGATATCTGTCTTCCAGAGCCAGATCCCAGTCCTCAATCTCAGAAATCTCGTCCTCATAGGATTCGGACTGCTCTTCATAGGTGTCCTGAAGCTCTTCGTAAGCGTCCGGCTGTTCATAGGCGTCCGGTTCCTCATAGGCAGCCGGCTCCTCCATATAAGGCCCGGGCTGCTCTTCATATTCGCCCGGCGAGGCGGTGGACGAGGGCTCCATATCCTTATCCACATCCGCGCTCATTTTCAGCGGTTCTGCCGTTGCCGACGCCTCTTTTTGGGCTATCGCCTGTTCCGGCCAGTCACGCGCCTGCGAATCCTCTTCGGCCTGGAGCGGCTGCCGGGCGGGGCGGACGTCGCGGGCCGGACTGAAAACTCTCGTTTCTCCGCCGCCTGCGGCCTCCTCCTCGCCGTATGGCTCCAGCTTTGACATTTCTCTGGCCAGCTCCTCCTTTGCCCTGGCTTCATGGAGGATCGCTTCCATCTCCGCTCCGGATGTATCCCTGCCTGTCTCCATCTCATTTTCCTCCGAATTGTAATATTCCTGTCTCTGTATTAAACGGCGGTTAGCAGGTTTCTGGTACTCCTCCTCCACAGCGCGCAGTTTTTCCTCATATTTTTCACGGTTTTCTACCAGATCCATCTGATACTCTGACAGCGGTGCGAACTGCTGCTTCAGCTCCATGGCTTTATCCACATATTTCCCCAGACCAAAAAGCAGCATGATCTTATCGCAGATCTGGACACAGTCTTCATCCCGCCCTGCCTGCCTGTAGAGCTCCGCCAGACGGTACAGCCATTTCTCATCGAGATCCTCCTGGCAATAGCGCTCCAGAGTCGCTATCTGCTGTTCCAGGGGGGCCTCCCTGGCCTCTAAAATCAAATGCCACAGAAGGAACTGACGCGGATCGTCCCCTGCCTGTTCGCAGAATTCCCGGTAGTAAGCTTCCGCCTCCTGGACATTGCCCTCGCGCAGCGCCAGATCCGTTAATTTAAACAAGAGCCCCTTTCCGATGGGGGCCCGCTCAAAGGCCAGAAGAAGAATATCCTTTGCCTCCTGATATTCCGCGTTCCGCTCGTATACCTGGGCTACCATGGTGAGAAGGCTCGTACTGCGCACGCGCCGCCAGTCAATTGCGTCGGCAATTTTCATGGCTGTCTCGTAATCGCCCTTATTTACCAGTTTTTTTATCTGTTCAACCTTTATATTAAACTCGTACTTATCCATCTCTTTCGCATCTCCTAAGCGCCCGCGGCATCCGCCGGCGTTTTGTTGTCCCGGTAATATCCTGCGGCTACAGCTCCGTGCGGCCGTCCAGGGCCCTCAGAAGCGTCACCTCGTCAATATATTCTAAATCGCCTCCCACCGGAACTCCGCTGGCAATCCGCGTCACCCGGATTCCGGATGGTTTTACAAGCTTGCTGATGTACATGGCCGTCGTCTCCCCCTCCAGATTCGAGTTCGTGGCGATAATGACCTCCTGCGTCTCCTCCTTCTGGAGGCGCGTCATCAGCTCTTTTAAACGGATATCCCCCGGACCGATGCCGAGCATCGGCGATATGGCTCCATGCAGCACATGGTAAACTCCATCATACTTCCCCGTCTTCTCATAGGCCGCGAGATCTCTCGTGTTCTCCACGACCATGATGGTTTTATGATCCCGTCTGTCGCTCTTACAGATGGGGCACAGCTCTTCATCCGTCAGGGTGCAGCACTCCCGGCAGTAGCGGACGTTCTGTCTGGCTTCCATGATGGCCGCTGACAGATGCTCCGCCTGTTCTTTTGGCATATTGATGATATGAAATGCCAGGCGCTGGGCCGACTTGCTCCCGATGCCGGGAAGCTTTGACAGTTCCCCTATGAGCTTTGTGATCTGCGTACTGTAATAATCCATAATCCTAGAACGGGAATCCTCCGCCAAGACCTCCCAGGCCGCCTGTGAGTTTTGCCATCGCAGCGCTGCTCTCCTCCTCTGCCTGGCGCAGCGCTTCATTCGTCGCGGCCACAATCAGATCCTGAAGCATCTCAATATCCTCCGGATCCACAACCTCTTCAGAAAGCTTTACGGACAGAATCTCCTTCTTTCCTGAAACGGTCACAGACACCGCGCCGCCGCCCGCTGAGGCCGTGTACTGCTTTTCCTCGAGCTCTTTGGTGGTTTCCTCCATCTGACGCTGCATTCTCTGAGCCTGCTTCATTATATTATTCATATTGCCAGGCATTCCGCCTGGAAAACCGCCACGTTTTGCCATGGTGTGCTTCTCCTCCTGAAATTCATAGTCTCTCATTTATGTTGAAATGCTGTATTAGTCATCCTCAATCACAATATCTTCATGGATCACCTTCAGATCCTCGTCGCTGACATATGCCGTGTCCTTTAGCTCCCCCGAGGACTCCAGGCGCGCTTTAAATTCAATCTGTTTCTGATATGTCTCCTCAACAATCTGTTTCAGCTCTTTTAAAACGCTTTCACGGTTGACAATCGAATAGTTGCCCGGCAGCGTGAATACGATGCAGAGGCAGCCTCCGCCTCCCGGCTCCACCGCTGTATTTTTGAGGGCGGCGCGCACGGCCCCGTTTGTCAGGCGGGCGATCTTTGCCCATTCCCCGCGAATCAGCATCAGATCGTCGTATTCGGCCCTGGGAAGCACGACCGGCTTTTCCGGCGCTGTCTGCGCTTCCCGGATATCTCCGGCTCCCGGCTCTTTTAGCGCCTGCGCGCATCCTTTCTCCGATGCCGGCGCAGGAAACGCCGGCGGATGCAGGGACAGCTCCTCAAGCTTCTTTTCCAATGCGGAAATCCGCTGGAGCAGGGAATCTGTGTTCTGCTCCATGGACGGCATAGTCAGTTTTATAAATGCGATCTCCACCAACACGCGCTTTTGGCTTGCATAGCGGAGCTGTCCGGATAGTTCGGAAAAGATCCGGATATAGCGCATCAGCGTCTCCCCTGTCGTCTGCATGGCTTCCTCGCGGAGCGCGGCAATATTTTCCGCGGACATATCCAGCATATCCTCCGCATCCTCTGCAGCCATGACGATCAGAAGGTTTCTCAGATACCAGACAAAATCATTTACCATCTGGCCCAAATCGCGCCCCTGTATCACCATCTCCTCGATCACGCTGACACAGCTTCCCGCGTCCCCGGAGGCGGCGGCCTTAAACAGGCGGCCAAGGATGCGGTTGTCTACCGCGCCCAGTACCTCCAGGACATGTTCATAGGTCAGTATCTCGCCAAAGTGAAAGGCGCTGCACTGATCCAGCAGGCTTAAGGCGTCGCGCATGGAGCCGTCGGCCGCCCTGGCCACGTAGCGGAGCGCGCGATCCTCTGCCTGCATCTGCTCCGCCTGTGTAAGCTCCTGTAAACGCGCTGTAATCTCCGGGACTGTGATCCGTTTGAAATCGTAGCGCTGGCAGCGCGACAGGATCGTGATCGGAATCTTGTGCGCCTCTGTGGTGGCCAGTATGAATATCACATAGGACGGCGGCTCCTCAAGCGTCTTAAGCAGCGCGTTAAACGCGCCGATCGAGAGCATATGAACCTCGTCTATGATAAATACGCGGAAACGCCCCTCTGTGGGCGGGTACTGAACCTGCTCGCGGATATCGCGGATATTCTCCACACCGTTGTTAGACGCCGCGTCGATCTCCACGACATTTAAGGAAGCGCCTGCCGCAATCTGCTTACAGAGAGCACACTCGCCGCAGGGGTTTCCGTCTGTGGGATGCTCACAGTTGACTGCCCTGGCAAATATCTTGGCAATACTGGTTTTTCCCGTGCCTCTGGTTCCGCAGAGCAGATATGCGTGTCCGATGCGTCCTGACGTTATCTGGTTTTTGAGAGTTTTAACGATGTGATCCTGGCCCTTTACCTCATCAAACGAGGCGGGCCTCCATTTCCGGTATAACGCAGTATAGGACATGGACAGCGCTCTCCTTTATTCGTCGCCGAAGCTGATACCCACGGATTTCGCTTCCCGGATAATGTCGCTCTTGGGATCTACGGTCTTTAACTTTCCTGCAATATCCTCCAGCGGGATCTTTGTGATCTTCCTGCCGTCCACGGCTACCATGTAGCCATACTGCTTCTTGCGGATCAGCTCCGCTGCCTCTGCGCCGAGACGGGTAGCCAGCACGCGGTCATACGGAGTCGGCTCGCCGCCGCGCTGCATGTGCCCCGGTACGGTCACGCGGGCTTCCTGGCCGGTCTTTTCCTCAATCAGAGCGCCCAGCTCATAGGCCACGGACGGATATGTGGGCCCGTTCTTTTTCTTTTCCTTCAGCTCCTTTTTGGAGAGGGCCGCATCCTCCTTGGAGATCGCGCCTTCCGCAACGGCCAGGATCGTGAAATTCTTGCCGTTCTTCATGCGCCCCTTGATGGCGTCCACCACAACCTTGATGTCATAGGGAATTTCCGGAATCAGTATAATATCCGCTCCGCCTGCGATGCCGGCGTAAAGGGGCAGCCAGCCCACCTTGTGTCCCATAATCTCTACGATAAATACACGGCCATGGGAGGCGGCTGTTGTATGGATGCAGTCAATCGCATTTGTTGCGATATCGATCGCGCTGTGGAAGCCAAATGTTAAGTCTGTTCCCCATAAGTCATTGTCAATCGTTTTGGGAAGGGATACGATATTGAGCCCTTCTTCGCGCAGGAGGTTGGCCGTCTTCTGGCTTCCGTTTCCTCCCAGGACAACCAGGCACTCCAGCTTTAATTTATAGTAGGTGTGCTTCATGGCCGCCACCTTGTCGAGCCCGTTCTCGTCCGGCGTCCGCATCATCTTAAACGGCTGGCGCGAGGTCCCGAGTATGGTGCCGCCCAGCGTCAGGATACCCGAAAATTCATACGGCTTCATCACCCGGTAGTCCGCGTACATAAGGCCCTTGTAGCCGTCCTCAAAGCCGACAATCTCCACATCGTCAAACATTTTATATAATGATTTCGCCACGCCGCGCATGGTGGCATTTAAGCTCTGACAATCTCCGCCGCTGGTTAAGATACCGATTCTTCTCATGAATGACACACCCTTTCCTTTTTCTTTCTGTTTTATGTACTTCCTTTACGGTTGATCCCAGGCCGCCGCCAGGTTACTGCCTGCCGCATTTCTTTTGGCCTGCGAATATTATAATACAATCGACTTGCGCGGGCAAGGAAAAAATATAATAAGACAAAAAGAGAATCCCGTTATATGGATTCTCTGCTTCTATTTTTATCCGCACGTCCTGCTTTGAACGGCTTCCACAGACGTTACCCCTGCGCTTAACTCGGCCCAGGCTGCCTTGCGGCACACAGAAGCTTCCGCTTAGTGCTGCTGCATTCCTGCCCTGACACGGTTCACGGATTCCTGTTGCGCAAGACCCAGGCTTCAACGCCAGTTACAGGGGGCGGCTCTGCAGAAAACCGCCCGGGGCAGAACATCACCCCCGCTGTAGCGGATTGCGGGTACAGGGCACCGCTGACTCCCCGGCTGTGCGGAAACTTTATGGCTTGGTTCGTAAGCTCTGGCGGGTAGGCCGCCGGCTTTTCCTGTTTGGGTTGGTTTGGCGGGCAGGATTGTGATCCGTTCTGCGCCGTCTGATATAGTATACATGGCATTCAGGGGTTTGTCAAGATGGGGATTAGAGCATATTATTTCTTAAGTTACAGTTCAGCCTTCCGGCTAAACTGCAACAAATGATGCACAGAAATTGTGCTTGCTGCACAATTTCGCGCTTGCTGCCCTCGGGTTTTCTGTGACCTTCGCTCACAAAAAACACCTCGCGGAGTCAAAGGCTGAACTGTTACTTTCTTAACAGCTCCTGAGATTATTACTAAACAAATAATCCCCAGTTTTCTGCCGCTTTGATTAAAATCGGCGCTGTGACAGCGGTGAATGCCATTCCCGGCAATGCGTACAGGAGCAGGAGGCGCATGTCGGCTCCGGTTAGCTGTGCCAGTATGACTCTTGACAGCAGGGTTCCGCAGGGGCCGCTGATGATTACAGCGGGTTTGCTGTCTTTGAACAGGGTCAGGATAGCGCCTGCCGTGATTCTGTATATCATTGCAACTGTGATATTCAGGATATTCTGGACTCCGAGGAAAAAGCCGCAGAGGCTGGAGGCTATGCCGATCATGAGGTATCTTTTAAAGCCCAGGTTTTTGGCGATGGTTACGGCAAATGGGGCTGAAACCTGGAATTCTGCGCCTGGCAGGAAGGACGGTATTTTGAACATTCCTGTTATGAGCAGGAGGACGGACAAAATCCCGTCGGATGCGAGCGCTCTGGCCGAATATGTTTTTTTAGTCGTCATGGTATTGGTTCCTCTTGTCTTTGAAAGCCGGAAGATTCAGGATTGCCTGGGCCGCTTTTTTTAGCTGTCCCTGCTCGTGGGTTGCCATCAGTGCGATTCTCAGCCTTGCGCTTCCTTTTTTTACGGTCGGGTAACGGATTGCGGATGTAAAATAGCCTTCTTCAAAGAGCGTCTGCGAGGCTTCCACAGTCTTTTTTTCGTCTCCGATAAGGAGCGGTATCACGGCGGTTTCTGAGTGGATGGGCAGTCCCCCTTCCCGCAGGCGCTGGCAGAAGAAGCGGACGTTTTCATGGAGCTTTGCGATAAGCCCGGGATTTTCTTCTATAACCTCGAATGCTTTGTATGAGGCGGCCATGGCGACGGGGGAGAGCGATGTGGAAAAGATAAAGCCGCGCGCTTTATTTTTCAGGTATTCCGTAAGGTTTCTGCTCCCGCAGACAAAGCCTCCCTCGCTGCCGATGGCTTTGCTGAGCGTGCCCATCAGGATGTCCGGCCTGTGCTCATAGTGGAAGTGTTCTATAATTCCTCTTCCGGTCTCTCCGAGCACGCCGGTCGAATGGGCCTCGTCAATCATGGACAGCAAGCCGTTTTTGTCTGCTATCTGTACGAATTCCGGGAGCCGCAGGATGTCTCCGTCCATGCTGAAGACGGCGTCGCTGACGATAAGCCCTCTGGCGCAGGGGTTCTCAGCTATTTTCTGCTCCAGATCCCGCATGTCGTTGTGCCTGTATACGATGATCTTCGCGCCGCTTAACCGGCAGCCGTCTATTATGCTTGCATGGTTGAGCTCGTCGCTGAATATGGTGTCTCCCCTGCCCATGAGCGCTGATATGGCGGCCGTGTTGGCTGTGTAGCCTGAATTGAATACCAACGCGGATTCGGTGTTTTTAAAGGCCGCAATTTTCTCCTCAAGCCGCTCATGAAGCTCTGTGTTTCCGGTCGTGAGCCGCGAGCCGCCGGAGCCTGCGCCGTAGGTCTCGAGCGCGCGGGCCGCATACTGCTTTACATCTGCTCTGGACGACATATCCAGGTAGTTGTTTGACGCCATCATGAGCATCGTCCTGCCGCCGCATTCCACGGCGCGCGATTGGGCGGACCGGAGCGTTTTCATGGTCCGGTATAAATGTGTCTGGCGCATCGCGCGCAGTTCATTCTCTATATAATCAAATTTCCCCGCCGGTTTTTCTTTCTGTACCAGGGGCTGTACGTTTCGTACGAGCACAGGCTGGTTTTCCAGGTAGGTTATGGTTTTTCCGACATCGCCTCTGCTGCCGCGGTATAAAAAGATCCTTCCGCCGCTTTCACTGCCGTATTCTTTTAGTTTGGTGATGCGCTTATATCCGGATGATTTGGAAGCGACGTAGCCGGTCACATAGCCGGGATCGTCGGAAATGCAGATTTCGCCTATGATGTTTGGCGCGTTCGCTACCTTGGTGGCCAGGACAATTGCTTCCTGATAGTGATCTTTGGGGGCGGCGCAGGCCGCTTTGCCGTTTTGGGGCCCGGTTTCCTGATCCATGTAGGTCGCGCGGACTCCGCGCTCCGGATCGGGCTCCAGCCGCTCAAGCGTATCCACATCCAGCAGGATGGCGCCGCGCATAGAATTCATTTCCGGCAGGAGGGCGATTATGTTTTCTGTATTTTCAAGAAAGAGCGCGTTCAGGAATTTTCGTATCTCCTGCACGCCTTCCCGGACATCGGAGACTTCGACGGTGTTTACCGGAAGGGCGTCGAGATATAGGATATCCTCGTCCTGAAGGCGTTCTATTTTGATATTCAGCATATCCGGCCTGCCTTTGGGATGGGTCAGCCCGCGCTGTAAAAGGCCGGACGCATTTGCGGGTATCCGGCTGTCCGGGATAATTTTTTCCGCGCCGGAAATGTGCGCGCCATGGGCGCTTGCACGCATTTTTATACTGTATAACGGCATTTAGGTATCTCCCTGCTTTCTCTGGAATATAGAAGCGCTCCCATTGGCTGCCTGAGGCGTTTGTTCCAGGGGGGCGCGTTCTGTGCTTGCTGCTCCTTTATTTTATTATAACAGGGAATAATTGTCAACTATAAATTTTATTTAGTTTACATTTGAAATGAAATCACAAACGCGCCAAAAGGCACACAGTCTCCACATGCGGACTCCACCCAAACATGTCACAGCACCTCACCCTCTGCACCTCATATCCTCTCTCCCCCAGATATCTGACATCCCTCGCCAGTGTAGCCGAATCGCAGCTCACATAAACCACCCTGGCCGGCCGCATTTTTACGATGGTGTCCAGGCAGACCGTATCGCATCCCTTTCTCGGCGGATCGACTACGATGACGTCCGCATGGCGTTTTTCCTTTTTATACTGTTCAGGCAGAACATCCTCGGCTTTTCCCGTAAAAAATTCTACATTTTTGATCCCGTTTATCCTGGCGTTCTCCCTCGCGTCGAGGATCGCCTGCGGCACGATCTCCACGCCGCAGACCTGCCTGGCCCTCTGCGCCAGAAACAGGGAAATCGTCCCGATCCCGCAGTACAGATCCCATACGATCTCGTTTCCGGTCAGATCCGCATACTCCAGCGCGGTTTGATAGAGTCTTACAGTCTGCAGGGGATTGACCTGGTAAAATGACAGGGGAGAAATCCGATACGTTACACCGCCAATCTCATCCGTGATATAGAGCGGGCCGCTTAGGCTGGCCACTTCGTCTCCCATGATCACATTCGTCTTCTCTGTGTTGATGTTAAAACAGATACTTTTTATACCGGAAATGCCGGAAAGGCGCCGGATCAGCTCCTCGCTGTGGGGAATCGCCCTCCCGTTTATCACCAAGCATACCATGATTTCACCTGTGTAAAATCCTTTTCGGATCAACGCATGCCGGATCAGGCCGCTGTGAGTCTCCTCGTTATACGGCGGAATCGCGAAACGTTCCATCCAGCCGCGGATCTCTTTTAATATCTCCTTATTTTCCCCGGCCCCTAACAGGCAGTCCTCACATTCGACGATGCGGTGGCTCCTTCCCGCATAAAAGCCGTATATCACGTTTCCCTCTTTGTCTTTTCCAAATGGAATCTGGGCTTTATTCCGGTAACGCCATGGATCCTTCATCCCAATAATCGGCTCCATGATGACATACGCCCCGGCCTTTAATTTCGACTTCTCCTCTTCACCCTGCGTGCTCCCGCCGTCTGCCAGGGCCCCGGCGCCGGCCAGACCGCTCTCCTCCAAAGCCCCGGGCAGCATCAGATTGTCCAGCCCTCCGATCCGTTTTAAGTGATTGTATACCTTCCTCTCTTTAAAACGGAGCTGTTCCTCATAGCTCATCGTCTGGAGCTGGCAGCCGCCGCACTGGCTGGCAGCCGGGCATCTCGCCTCGATCCTTGCCGCTGAGGGCCTCTGCACCTTTAAAAGCCGCGCAAACCCGTAATGCTTTTTCATCTTCATGGCTCTGGCCTCGATCCGGTCGCCGATCACGGCGTCCCTGACAAACCATGTGTATCGGCTGCTGTTTTGATCCCGGTTTTGCTCCTGTTTTTTATGCGGACATGGGCTCTCTTTTGAGCTCTCTGTTCTGAGCTCCTTCCGGATCTCTTTTCCGATCCCCTCCCCGTTTTCGCTCATATCGACAATTTCCAGCTCTAAAACGTCATTCTTCCTGATTTCCACGCAGTCCTCTCCTCTTTAGCGCCGCCCCGGAGCATGTCTGAAAATTGCTCTGGCCGGCGCGTAACTGACTGAGGAACTGTCTCGAAATAACTTCCCATTAGTCCGCAGGATTTTTCTTCGGGAGCGCTGCTCAAAAATCAGGCGCATAGCGGGCTATGTAACTGATTTTTGAGCAGTGCCGCCGGAGAAAAAGACAAGGAATATAGGAAGTTATTTCGGGACAATTCCTAACTATCCGTAATGATTCAGGCGCGCCGAATCGCCACGGTTGTATTTTACTGAAATCTACAAATACTTCGCCCGCTCCCCGCCGATGTATTTAAGCCTTGTCCTGGCGCATGCCACGTGGGCGCCACCAATCTCGCGGATGGAGATGCGCACAGGTACCGCTACAGGGCGAAGATGCATCCCTATCAGCGTATCGCCGATGTCAAGCCCTGCATGGGCCTGTATGCGTTCGACTGCCACAGGGCGCTCCATCTGTTCGTACGCGGCTGTGGCAAAGGAACCGCCCGCCTTTAGCTGCGGAACCACGTTGACCATTTCCAGGCCATAGCGTTCTGCGGTCTCTTCCTCTACGATCAGCGCCCGGTTTAAGTGCTCGCAGCACTGGGCCGCCAGGCGGACTCCTGCCGGCTTTAATTCGGACTGGAGCGCGTCACAGACCGTCCGGCCGATTTCGGCGCTCGAGTAGGAGCCGATGCGGTATGATGCGATTTCACTTGAAGAACAGCCCGCTGCCAGGATGTCTCCCTGTTTTAATGACGCCGCTTCCAAAAGCTCGTGTACGGCCTGTTTCACCTGTCTGTAAATTTCCCTCAGATGCGCCTCTGGTTCCTGTTCCGCTGATACACCTGTTCCTGTGTTATAATTCTGTCCCATCCCGTTTTCTCCCTGTCATGATTGCCATTACTCTGATTACTGCGATTATCACGTTTTTTAGCGGTTGTCGCGATTTGCGCGATTAGCGCGATTTCCATGAGCACCGCAGTTTTCACGATTGCCACTGTTTTTTCGATTGCCGCCGTTTTCACGATTGCCACATTTTCCATAATTGCCGCAATGTACAGCTAAGGAACTGTCAAGAAATAACTTTTCATATTGCTTGTCTTTTTCTCCGATAGCGCCACTCAAAAATCAGTTACATAGCCCACTATGCGCCTGATTTTTGAGTGGCGCTCCCGAAGAAAAATCCTGCGCACTATTGAAAAGTTATTTCTTAACAGTTCCTAAAGCAAAAAGACGCCCCTGCCGCGCGGCGTCTCTTTATTTAAAAACAATCCGTAACCGTTCACCGGCTATCTGAACTGTTACGGCAGCCCCTTATATTCCTGACTTTAAACGGATCAGCTGCTACTGTCCCGTCCGTCCCCTGTAAAATTCCCGGATCCGATCCATCCTGGCAGTCATGCCGGCCAGAAGCAGATCCGCCGCGGCAAAGGCCGCCATGGCCTCCACAACGACCACGGCGCGCGGCACAATAATCGGATCGTGGCGTCCTTTCACGCTTAATTCGATCTCTTCCCCGCCGCGGCTGACGGTCTTCTGGGGCGAGGCGATCGACGGGGTCGGCTTGAACGCTGCCCGGAAGCAGATGTCGCCGCCGTCGCTGATCCCTCCCAGTATCCCGCCCGCATGGTTTGTTTGTTTTCTGACGGTTCCGTTCTCGCTGTAAAATGCGTCGTTATGCGTGCTTCCGGTCATCTTTGCCGCGGGGAAGCCCTCTCCGATCTCAAATCCCTTGACGGCGCCGATGGAGCAGACCGCCTTTGCAAGGTTAGCGCTTAATTTTTCAAAAACCGGATCGCCGACGCCGGCGGGCAGGCCCTTTATGATGCACTCAGCCACGCCCCCAGCGGAGTCTTTTTGAGCCATGAGCTTCTCCAGATATGCTTCCGCTTCGGAGGCCGCGGCTGCGTCCGGCATACAGAGACGGTTGCGCCCGCATTCCGCCAAATCAAAGCGTTCCGGGCTGACTGACACGGGCCCGATGCTTTTTGTATAGGCTGTCACCGTTACGCCGAGCTCTGCCAGGAGTTTTTCCGCCACCGCCCCGGCCGCCACGCGGCCGATCGTCTCGCGCCCGGAGGAACGGCCGCCGCCGCGGTAGTCGCGAAAGCCGTATTTTTCATCATACGTATAATCCGCGTGTCCCGGCCTGTAGCAACCGGCGATCTGGCTGTAATCCGCTGACCGCTGATCCTGATTTTCCACCAGCATGGAAATCGGGGTTCCGGTTGTTTTTCCCTCAAAGATCCCGGACAGGATCCGCACGGAATCGCTCTCGCTGCGTTTTGTCGTAAACCGGCTCTGGCCCGGCTTTCTACGATCCAGCAGCTTCTGGATGTCTTCCTCTGTAAGCGGAATCCCGGCCGGGCAGCCGTCCACCACTACCCCAAGCCCCGGGCCGTGGGATTCGCCCCAGGTCGTCATTGTCAGAATCCTGCCATATATTGAACCCGCCATATCCTGCTCCTTTTCTCCTTTTTTTACTGCATGTACTCCCGGAATCTCGCAAAATCAGGCATTCCAGGAGCACATCTCCCTGCGCGTCTGTCCCCCGCGGCGGCTATCTGCTTCCTGGTACCTTCACAATCACGCAGCAATTGGGCTCGTTCACCTCAATGCTCCGGTTGCACATTACCAGAAGCCCGTTTTCATAATCCACCTTGAAAAAGGAAATACTGTTGCTCCCGTGGTTGATCGCGGCCAGATGCTTCTGATCCGGGAAAATGGCGATATCCTTCGGATAATCTCCGCTGATGGGCAGGCAGCACAGGAGAGTCAGAAGGCCGGTATCCGGATCCCGGCGGTAAACGCTGACGGAGTTATCGCCCGCGTTGCTGCAGTATAAATAGTGTTCGTCCGGCGACATGCGGATCGCGCAGGCCGCAGTGAGCTGGCTTAAGCGTTCCGGCGCTGTGGAGGTGATGGTCTGGATCTTTTCCAGAACCGGCACCTTATCCCCGGTCTCATACGTATAGACGTCAATTACATTTTTCACCTCATACATCAGGTACATGAAACGGCCGTCCGCGGAAAAGATAAAATGCCTCGGCGCGGATTCAAGCTCGCAGCGGAGCGCGTCAACCAGGGTCAGAAGGCCCTTAACGGGATCAAAGCGGTAGATTTTGATCTGGTCGATCCCCAGATCCGCCACGAATACAAATTTCCCGTCCGGCGTGCGGCGGCCGCAGCTTACATGGGGACGGAAGGTGCGCTCCGCCACGCTCCCCAGGCCCCTGTGATACACGCCGTCCGTGATTTCCCCGATGGAGCCGTCGCGCTTTAATCTCAGCACGGTCTCCTTGCCGTCATGGTAGCCAGAGACAAAGATATATTTGTCCTTTTCATCTGTCGCGATATGGCAGCCCCTCATGGCCTTGGTGTTGGCGCTGTTTAAGCGCGTCAGGGCCCCGTTCTCCTGTATGCGGAAGGATACGATCCCCTCGTCTGCGATGGAATACAGCGTCTTCCCGTTATTTGAAACTGTAAGATACGATGAATTGTCTACTTCCTCCTCACACCGGTAGTGGAACAGCCCTTTTTCCACATCCACATCATATACCGTAATCCCTTTTGCCTGGCCATTGTACGAATAGGATCCCACATACGCCATATATTTATTCTGCATCCTGCTTCCTCCTCAAATTGTTCTGCCGCCGCGGTGTATTTCGCAAAGCCTGCCATGCATCCTTCCCCGCCTGCTCTGTGGCCGGCAGCGTCCGCCTGTCTCCCCCTATTATCGTATTTTTCTCTTTTCTTGTCAATCTCTGAATAAAACTATTGACAGAACGTTTTCTTTCTGTATAATGTTACTTGCGCGGTGTTTATTATTTCTAAACATTGGGATTATTTTTACCTTCATTTAGTATTGGTAAACTTACGTGCTCCCGGGAGCTCACCTCGCCTGATTTTGTGAGATGATTTTTTGTCAGATGTGCTCAGATTCCGGGAGTACATATTTTATAAGAAGGAGGCAAACCGTGAGCATAGGATCACGTTTAAAGGAACTGCGCATCTTAAAGGGCCTGACCCAGGAGGAGCTGGCCGACCGCGCCGAGCTTTCCAAGGGCTTTATCTCCCAGGTTGAGCGCGATCTCACCTCTCCGTCCATCGCCACGCTGATGGATATTCTGCAGTGCCTTGGCACGAGTATTAAAACATTTTTTAACGAGGAGCCGCAGGAACAGATCGTGTTTGGGCAAAATGATTACTTTGTCAAGCAGGATCCGGAGCTGAACAATGAAATACAGTGGATCATCCCCAATGCGCAGAAAAACACCATGGAGCCCATCCGTCTGACTCTTAAAGCCGGCGGATCCACGTACCCCGACGCCCCCCACGAGGGCGAAGAATTCGGTTATGTCCTGCAGGGAAGTATATCTATCCACCTCGGCGACCATACTTATAAGGCGAAAAAGGGCGAATCCTTTTACTATGTCAGCGGCAAGACGCATTATCTGTCCAGCCGCGGCGGGGCCGTCCTTATCTGGGTCAGTTCGCCGCCCAGCTTTTAGCCCGTTTTCAAATGCCATTTTTACCAGACCGGAGGAATATTATGAGCCAGCCACTGATTGATTTAGTACATATTACAAAAAACTTTGACGGCGATATCGTCCTTGACGACTTAAGCCTTTCTGTCAGGGAGAATTCCTTTGTGACGCTTCTCGGCCCCAGCGGCTGCGGGAAGACGACGACGCTGCGCATTATCGGCGGGTTCGAGTCTCCGGATAAGGGGCAGCTTATCTTTGGGGGTGAGGATATCACAAAACTCCCGCCAAATAAACGGCAGCTCAATACCGTTTTTCAGAAATACGCCCTGTTCCCTCATATGAATATCGCGGATAACATCGCCTTTGGCTTAAAGATTAAGAACAAACCCAAAAGCTACATTCAGGACAAAATCAAATACGCCCTGCGGCTGGTGAACTTAAGCGGCTTTGAAAACCGCTCTGTGGATTCCTTAAGCGGCGGCCAGCAGCAGCGGATTGCCATTGCGCGGGCGATTGTCAATGAACCCAAGGTTCTTCTCCTCGACGAGCCGCTGGGCGCGCTGGATTTAAAGCTGCGGCAGGATATGCAGTATGAGCTGATCCGCTTAAAGAATGAGCTGGGCATCACTTTCATTTACGTCACGCACGATCAGGAAGAGGCCCTCACGATGTCGGATACGATCGTGGTCATGAATCAGGGCTACATCCAGCAGATGGGTTCCCCGGAGCAGATCTACAACGAGCCGGAGAACGCGTTTGTCGCTGATTTTATCGGGGAGAGCAATATCGTGGACGGCGTGATGCTGCGCGATGAGCTGGTTGAAATCTTCGGCGCGAAATTTGCCTGTGTGGATAAGGGCTTTGGCTGCAACCAGCCTGTGGATGTGGTGATCCGGCCCGAGGATATCGATCTGGTACGGCCCGGGGACGGAACGCTCCAGGGCGTTGTGACCCACCTGATTTTCAAGGGTGTTCACTATGAGATGGAGGTCACCACGCCGGACGGCTTTGAATGGCTTGTCCACAGCACGGATATGGTTCCCGTGGGGGAGGCGGTGGGCATCCATGTGGATCCCTTTGACATCCAGATCATGAATAAGCCGGCCTCTGAAGATGAGCAGGCGGTGGGCGTAACGGAATAAGCGCAGGCTGTTCCCTGTCACGAATATATTCTCAGCATCTCACCGCTCCTCATTTTGTGAGACTTTGAGAGTGTATACCATACTATAAGGAGGAGGCTGTCATGCAAAGTAAGACGGCAAAGCGGCTCTTAGCCGGCCCCTATATCATCTGGATGATCGGTTTTACGGTGATTCCGCTCCTGTTGATCGTATTCTATGGCCTGACCGATAAAAGCGGGGCCTTTACGGTTGCGAATGTCCTCTCTATCCGGACGCCGGAGCATGCAAAGGCACTTCTTTTGTCGCTCCTGTTGTCCCTGGCGAGCACCGCGTTCTGCCTGGTTTTGTCCTTTCCTCTGGCCTTGATCCTGCGCAGGCGGGGCATCGGAAAGGGAAGCTTTATGGTATTTATTTTCATCCTTCCCATGTGGATGAATTTCCTTTTGCGCACGCTGGCATGGCAGACGCTTCTGGAGAAAAACGGCGTTATCAACGGCGTGCTCAATCTCCTCGGCCTGCCGAATATTGCCGTCATCAATACGCCGGGCGCGATTATCCTGGGCATGGTTTACAATTTCCTGCCCTTTATGATCCTGCCCATCTACAATGTGATGGCCAAGATCGACGACAATACCATCAACGCCGCCAAGGATCTGGGGGCCAGCGAGTTCCAGACGCTGATTCACGTCTGGCTCCCGCTCAGCCTTCCGGGCATCATCAGCGGTATTACCATGGTGTTTGTGCCTGCCCTGACCACCTTTGTAATCTCCAACCTGCTCGGCGGCAGCAAGATTCTCCTGATAGGAAATGTCATTGAACAGGAATTTACCAGAGGGAATAACTGGAACCTGGGGGCGGGCCTGTCCCTTGTGCTGATGCTCTTTATCTTACTCAGCATGGCTCTGATCGCCAAATATGACAAAGACGGAGAGGGGGCCGCATTTTGATGAAACGATACAGCTTTAAACAATTTTTTCAGGATTTTTATCTGGCTCTGATCCTGATCTTTTTATATGCGCCGATCGCGACCATGATGGTTCTGTCCTTTAATAACACGAAGTCCAGAACCCTCTGGGGCGGCTTTACGACAAAATGGTATACGGAGATGTTCCAGAATCAGGCCATTATAAACGCGCTGAACAATACGCTCCTGATCGCCTTTGTCTCCGCTCTTACCGCCACGATCATCGGGACCGTGGCCGCTATTGGGATTAACAGCATGAAAAAGCTGCCCCGCAGCATCGTGATGGGCGTGAACAATATCCCCATGCTGAATTCGGATATCGTGACCGGAATTTCTCTGATGCTGGCATTTATCGCGTTCGGGATCTCCCTGGGCTTTAAGACTGTGCTGATCTCGCATATTACCTTTAATATCCCCTATGTGATCCTGAGCGTTATGCCGAAATTAAAGCAGACGAACCGCTCTGCTTATGAGGCCGCCCTGGATCTCGGCGCAAAGCCTTTACAGGCATTTTTTAAGATCGTATTTCCCGATATTGTACCCGGCGTGCTATCCGGCTTCCTGATGGCTTTTACCATGTCGCTCGACGACTTTATTGTGACCCATTTCACCAGGGGCGCGGGGATCGACACCCTTTCCACCCTGATTTACAGCGAGGTGCGCCGCGGGATCCGGCCGTCCATGTATGCGCTGTCCACTCTCATTTTCCTGACCGTGCTGGCGCTGCTCATCATTACGAATTTTGCGCCGGAGAAATCGCCCTCTTCCGGCTCAGACGCGGCGTCCGCATCGAAAAGCATCCTCGCCGGGCGCATCAAAAAGGGGATTCTGGCCGCGGCCTCCCTGGCGATTGGGGCCGGCGTGGGCTTTTCCACCTGGAGCCGGTACTCTGCCGCCCGCTCCGACGAGCTGTTTGTCTATAACTGGGGCGAATATATAGATGAATCCGTGATTGAGCAGTTTGAGGAGGAAACCGGAATCAAGGTCACCTATGATGTGTTTGAGACAAATGAAGAAATGTACCCTGTCATTGAAGCCGGGGCCGTACAGTATGACGTCGTGTGTCCCTCGGACTATATGATCCAGAGAATGGCCGAGAACGGGCTTCTGGCAGAGATTGACTTTGGAAATATCCCGAATCTCGATCAGATCGGAGATCGCTATATGGAAATGTCCAGGGGCTTTGATCCGGATAACCTGTATTCCGTCCCCTATACCTGGGGCACGGTGGGAATTCTCTACAATACGAAGCTCATTGAAGAAAAGGGGCTTCCGGTTCCCTCCAGATGGGATGACTTGTGGAATCCCGCTTACGAAGGCGAGATCCTCATGCAGGACAGCGTCCGCGACGCCTTCATGGTTTCCTTAAAGTCGCTCGGATATTCCATGAATACCTCTGATGAAGCCGAGCTTCAGGAGGCAAAGAAAAAACTGATTGACCAGAAGCCGCTAGTACAGGCATATGTGATTGATCAGGCGCGCGACAAAATGATCGGCGGCGAGGCGGCCGTAGGCGTGATCTATTCCGGTGAAATGCTTTATATACAGGAAGAGACGGCTGCGCAGGGGCTTGATTACTCTCTGGAATATGTCATTCCTGAGGAAGGTACGAATCTGTGGGTCGATTCATGGGTGATTCCGGCTAATGCGAGGAATAAGGAAAATGCGGAAAAATGGATCAATTTTCTGTGCAGGCCGGATATTGCTCTGAAAAACTTTGAGTATATCACGTATTCAACTCCCAATCAGGGGGCGTTTGAGCTTCTTGATGAGGAGCTGCAGAATAATAAGGCCATTTTCCCTGATATGGAAGATTTGGCTGGCAGCGAGGTCTACCTATATCTCGGCGACGAGGTGGATGGGGTGTATAATCAACTGTGGAAGGAAGTGAAATCGCAGTAGGGGAGGTTAGAGCTTTTTCCGCCATAGTTTTATGCCGTGAGAGGGCCGCCGGAGACGGCTTCTGTATCCATTAGAAACCCCGCTCCCGCTCGGAGAAAAGCGCAGCGGACGCTAAGCTCGAAAAGACCTCGCTAAGCGCCGGCGGTTTTCTACGGGTTTCTAATGGATACAGAAGCCGTCTCCGGCTACGTTACTGGCGGGCCTTTGCAGATAAATACCGCTCAAACTTTTCAAGCCCAAGGTCCCATTTTATGCGGGTTTCTGTGATAATGGTTTTATCGGTTATTTCTCTGCAGTTCCTAAGTACATTTTCCTGTTAAAATATCATGACCAGAAAGGAGCTTATGTATGCCTCCAGCATTACAACTGCGGCCGGGAACCATCACTCTGGAACAATACGAGGCTCTGCCGGAGAACCGGAGGGCAGAAGTCTTTGATGATGTTATCTGTGATATGGCCAGCCCGTCGCAGATACATCAGATGCTGTCGATGGAATTGTCGAATATTCTTTACAACTATATCAAACGCAAAAACGGAGGCTGCCAGGTATTCAGCGCTCCGTTTGACGTTAAGCTGTCCGACAAGCCTCTTACGATTGTCCAGCCCGATATTATGATTATCTGTGATAAGGATAAACTGGATGGAAAGCGCTGCAACGGCGCCCCGGATTTTATTATTGAGATCGTTTCTCCCGGCAATCCGTCAGATGATTATATACGCAAGCTCTACTACTACAAAAATGCCGGCGTGCGTGAGTATTGGATCGTTGATTCCCGGAGAAAGATCGTTACTGTAAACGACTTTGAGGGGGATATCGTGAGTGTCCAATATTCATTCGATTCGATTATCAAGGTAAATATCTTTGATGATTTGTATATCAGTTTTTCTGATATTGCCAATCTGCTGGATATTTAGCCGCCGTATATACAATCCGCCCCCGGCAATAGGTCTGTATGACCTCGTAATCATCGGCCAGTATGACGATATCCGCGTCGTACCCGGCGGCCAGCTTTCCCTTTCTCCGATCTTCGCCGAGAAGCCGGGCCGGATTGATTGTGCAGGCATTCAGCGCCGCGTCAAAGGGGATCATCGCCTCTTCCACCAGGAATTTCAGGCCGCGGTTCATGCGCAGCGTGCTTCCGGCCAGCGTGCCGCTGTCTTTTAAGCGGGCCGCGCCGTCCCGGTCTACTTCTATCTCATGCCCGCCCAGCCGGTATATGCCGCCGGGCGGGCAATTTTTTACTCTCAGGGAGTCGGTCACCATGATCGGGAAATCAGGGCCTTTTGCGGCAAAAAAGTGGTAAACCGCCGCCGGATGGGCGTGAAGTCCGTCGCAGATGATCTCTCCGAAAAGATTCCGAAGCCGCAGGGCCGCGCCTAAAAGGCCGGGTTCCCGGTGATGGAAGGGGGACATTCCATTATATACATGGGTTGCGGACAAAGCCCCGTTTGCGGCGGCCAGAAGCGCCTGATCATACGAAGCGCCGGAATGGCCCATGCTGACCGCAACCCCGTTTTGCGCGCAGTATTTTGTCAGCTTCAATCCTTCGTCGTGCTCCGGGGCCAGCGTGATATAGCGGATCATGCCCCGGGCCGCCTGCTGGTAGCGCTCAAACTCTTCCACATCCGCCGGTACGACCGCCTCCGGCGGCTGCGCGCCCCGCCGCTCCATATCGAGATACGGCCCTTCCAGGTGGATTCCCAGAATCTCGGCCCCCTCATATCCGGCTTCCGTCACGTCCGCGACATTCTTTACGGATGCGGTTAAAACAGGGGGCAGATCCGAAACCGTAGTCGGAAGGAATGACGCGACCCCTTCCTCCGGGAGCCTCCCGGCCCACTTCCTAAGGCCCTCCGGATCGGCGTCATTTGTGTCAAAGCCATATGCGCCGTGGGTGTGGATGTCCATAAAACCGGGGAGAATCCGGTTGTCTTTGTAATCGATATCCGGATCGCGCAAGGCGTATGGGTATACGCCATCGATCCGCCCGTCTTTTATCTCAAGCTGGAGCGGGGAAAACTGCCCTGCCAGCCATACGCGCCTGCTTTGAATAAGTGTGCTTGTCTCAGACATTTTATGACCTCCTTTGGAGATTTCCGAAGCATCAAATGAACAAAATGAAGATATATCGTCATGTCCACCCCATCCGGTGCAGCTCCCCTTCCATCGTCATACGCTCAAATCCATTCTGCCGCAAAGCCTCATACAGAATCACCGCCACCGAATTTGAAAGATTCAGCGACCGCGTTTCCCCCCACATGGGAATCCGCATGCAATTCTCCCTGTTCTCTACCAGCATCTCCTCGGGAATCCCCCTGCTCTCCGGCCCGAACATAATATAGCAGTCCGGTTCATAAGAAATATCCGTATAAACCCGTTTCGCCTTCGTCGTAGCCATATAAATCTTCGCGCCCGGATTCCGTTCCAGAAAATCCTCATAATCACTGTAAACCGTCACGTCCAGACGCGGCCAGTAGTCCAGCCCCGCCCGCTTCACTTCCTTATCGCCCAGCCGGAACCCCAGCGGTTCGATCAAATGCAGCCGCGTATTCGTCGCCACGCACGTTCTCCCTATATTTCCGGTATTCATTGGCATCTCCGGCTCATATAACACAATATTCATCTCACTCACCCTCAACAAAGGAACCGCCGCGAAAAATCCCGCGCGCCCTGCCCACCTTATTCCACAGCATCCCCTACCCAGGCAGGGATACGTTCCTTCCTCTGCGCCCAAAATCAGGAAAGTCCTTCACCCCGCGGCAAAGGACATCAATCCCCAGTACAGCATATTAATTTACAGTCCCTTACAGCCAGCAATCACGCAGCCATGGAGCGGCCATATATCCAGCAAAAACCCGTAGAAAACCGCCGGTACTTAGCGAGGTCTTTAAAGGGCTTAGTACCGCTGCGCTTTTCTCCGAGCGGAAGCGGGGTTTCTGCTGGATATATGGCCGCTCCATGGCGTCCCCCCAGCGTCATCCCCCAACCTGCAAACTATTTCCCATCCAACTTATCCACAAACCGCCTGATCCGCCCAATCGCCTTCTTCAGATCCTCCAGCGAATACGCATACGACACTCTCAGATACCCTTCCCCGCTGTCCCCAAACGCCGTTCCGGGAACAATGGCGATCTTCTCCTCCCTAAGCAGCCGGTTCGCAAATTCATCCGACGTCATTCCAAACCGTTTGATACACGGGAACATATAAAACGCCCCATAAGGCTCAAAGCAGTCCATTCCCAGCTCTCTGAACGCGCCCAAAAGGTATCTCCTGCGCTCGTCGTAGGCTTCCTTCATCCTGGCGATATCCTCGTCGCCGTTTCGCAGCGCCTCAATGGCCGCATACTGGCTCGTCGTGGGCGCGCACATGATCGCATACTGGTGAATCTTTAACATCTGCTTCAAGATGACCGCCGGCGCCGCCGTATATCCCAGCCTCCAGCCTGTCATGGCATAGGCTTTGGAAAATCCGTTGATCAGGACGGTCCTCTCCTTCATGCCCGGTATCGAAGCGATGGACACATGCTCTCCCTTGTATGTAAGCTCCGCATAAATCTCATCGCTTAAGACAAAGAGATCCTTTTCCTCAATCACCTCTGCGATCGCCTCCAGATCCGCTTTTTCCATGACCGCTCCTGTCGGGTTATTGGGGAACGGGAGGATCAAAACCTTTGTCCTGGGCGTAATTTTCTCCAGAAGCTTTTCCTTTGTCAGGCGGAACTCGTCCTTTTCCTCCAGCTCAATGATCACCGGCGTTCCTCCGGCGAGAAGCGTGCAGGGAACATAAGACACATAGCTGGGCTGCGGGATCAGCACCTCGTCTCCGGGGTTCAGCATGGCGCGCAGGGCGATATCTATGGCCTCGCTTCCGCCCACGGTCACCATAATCTCTGTGTTATAATCATATTCCAGGGACATGCGCCTCTTTAAATACCTGCTGATCTCGATCTTCAGATCCTTTAAGCCCGCATTGGATGTGTAGAAGGTGCGCCCCTTTTCCAGGGAATAGATGCCTTCCTCGCGGATATGCCACGGCGTGTCAAAGTCCGGCTCGCCCACGCCGAGAGAGATGGCGCCCTTCATTTCGCTCACAACGTCAAAAAATTTGCGGATTCCTGACGGCTGAATCTTTACTATTGTATCTGATAATGGGTTTCTCACGGAACAATCAACATCCTTTCATCCTGGGGGCCCTCGCAAAGCACAGTGCCGTGGTCTTTATATTTCTTTAATACAAAATGCGTGGCTGTGCTGAGCACGGAGTCTATGGTGGACAGCTTTTCCGCCACGAACTGCGCGACTGCGCGCATGGTCTTTGCCTCCAGCATGACGGTAAAATCATAGCCGCCTGACATCAGGTAAACGGCCTTCACCTCGCTGTACTGATAGATGCGCTCTGCAATCTTGTCAAAACCCATATCCCTCTGCGGCGTTACCTTTACCTCGATCAGGGCAATCACCTTTTCCTCATCCGTATTGTCCCAGTTGATCAGGGTGTGATAGCCGCAAATGATATGCTCGCTCTCCATTCCAGCGATCTCCGCCGCCACGGCCGCCTCATTCTCCCCCAGTAAATCCGCCAGCTCCTTAACGCTGATTTTGCTGTTTTTTTCAATCACCGCTAAAATTCGTTCCCTCATACCCTGCCTCCTTCATATCTGCTGCTTATCGATCTTATACAATTCATCGGGCTTTGGCCGATCCAGAAAGCTATGTGTCTCACCGTTTATGATCTGCCGGCCGACGCCGCCCGTTATCCATCCGGCCACACTCGCGCGTATCCCTTCCCGCTCCAGCTTCCTGGCCAGCGCTCCCCCGTTGTCCGCTGTGAACAGCAGGCAGCCGCCGGTGTGCAGGCGGTATGGATTCACATCAAATACCTCGCACACCTCGATGGTCTCCTGTAAAACCGTGAGCTTTTTCAGGTCAATCTCAAAGCCCAGGCCAAAATGGCTTAAATAATCCCACAGAGCCGCCATGATGCCGCCCTCTCCGGGGCTGCACCATGAGGCTGCGCCGAAGCATTCCGGGGAGCATGAAAGCCGCCTGGATCCATATATCTCCTGACACCGCCGGATAAACCGGGGCGTAAACCGCTCCTTAAGCCTCTCCTCTCCCACAGACGCCAGCCTGGACGTCCCCCAGAGGGCGATGCAGCCTGCCAGCACCAGATCCTGGCCCGCCTGCATCTGCCCAAAGGCGGGGATACATGCGTTTCTCACCACTGCAATACCTCCGCTACGCGGCCGGCACATCACCGGAAACACCGGCCGGGCCGGCTGGCCCGGCTGGGCCGGACGGCTGCGGCTGCGCTTCAGGCTGCGCCGGCTGCACGGGCTCTGCAGGCTGCGGCTGCTCCGCCGGGACGGCGGGCGCGGGCGGGGCTGCGGCCGGGAGATCCGGCCCCACGCGGTAAATCGCCTTGGAAGCCATATAGCTGTCTGTGTGAAGGATCTCCTTCTCCGTCTCCACGCCGTCTATATACACATATTTCCACAGACGGGATCTGAGTCCTCTGTGCGCGGACTGCACCCGCACCTTCGCTCCCGGAGCGAGGGACGGATCCACTCTTGTCGTGGGCGCGCCCGGATCCGTGACGCCCAGCGTCTCTGATACAAATTTAATCTCGCGGTTGGCCGGCCTTGTTTCCTTTCCGAATATGGTAAACGTAAGCGTGCCTCCGTTTACGCCTCCTTCGATGTAGATCGGCGTCTCGTAGGGATTCTTAAATTTCAGATCCTTTACTGTGCCCGCAATCGCCGAATCCTGCGAAGGCTTTACATAGCCCACCACCATGGAATGATTCTGCCGCTGCGTGATCTCCATCTCGGAAAGCAGGGCCGCATTGTAAAGCGTGGTGCAGAGCTGGCACGCCCCGCCTCCCACGGTGTCAACCACCTGGCCGTTGGCGTACGAGCCGGCGGAGGCATATCCGTTCTCAATCGTAAACGGCGTCAGAGTGACATAGGCGGAAAATTCCTCGCCCGGCATGAGAATACAGCCGTTGACCTTGGAAGCGCCGTTTCTTAAATTTTTGGAGCGCGAGGCGTTGCCTGTGCTGAAGTTCGTGCTGAAGGTTCCCAGCACATCCTGAATCTGGGCGAGCTGCTCGCCCGTCCTCGCGGGCTGCGTCTCCGTGACGACTGCCTCCAGGCGGATCGGTTCCGTAATCCCTCCCCTGACAGCCTCATTCAGACGCTCCTTCGTGGCCTCCACATCCACCTCGATTCCGGTCACGGAATCGGTGAGCTGAAACACCCCGTTTTCTCTGGTAAGCACCGCGTCCTGCGCCGGCCGCACAAAGCTCTGGCACTGGTTTTCGACAAATTCCGCCACCTTCGCCGAATCTACGGCCGTCTCGATATCCAGCGCTACCGGCTCCTTTTCCAGGCTCTTCATATTTACATAGCGGTCCAGAAGATTCCCGCCCGCGTAGCGGTCAATCGCTTCCTGAACCTCTGCCTCATTGCTCCAGGCAAAGCCCAGCCCGCCCGCGGTGGTTTTGACCTCATTTCCGTCAACCGTAAGGCTTATCTCCTGGCCGGACATCTCCTCCACGTATGCCTGAATCTTCTCACCCGCTTCCTCTCCGGTCATCCCGGCCAGATCAAACTCCCCTGCCGTCATTCCTGCGGGGATCGTGCCGGCCTGCGCGCTCGGCGCGATGAGCGCATATCCGCCGGTCAGCGCGCAGGCTGCTGCCGCGGCAATCAAAATCTTCTTTTTCATAAACCTGTCCCCTGTCCAAATGTCATACTTACATTAATAAGCTGGGAAGCACCATTCCGCCCACCATGGCCAGAACAATCACAATAATAATGACTGCTGAAATCGTTTTTCTCCTTTTTTCATTATTAAAATTGAACATATCCTTATCACCTCTCTGCCGCTCTTCCACATTGTGAAACGATTTTATCAATCATGCGCGAGACTTCGTTTCTCGTAAGCCCGTCAATCTGCGCAGATAGATTTATTTTATGATATTTTATCAAATCCCGCAAGACTTCTTTTTGCTTTTTTGTGGCCGGCTGACGCCTTTTCACATGGTAATTTAAAGGCTTTGCCATAAATGCTTCCGGTTTTTCCTCAAAATGGCGTTTTAAAAGCGTCTGATACAGAAAATGTGCAGAAAACGCATCCGCCAGGGCCCTGTGGGCGGCCTGCGGCCCGATGCCGTAATATTGGCAGGCGGAACCCAGATTTTTCTTCTCATCCGGCGGCATGAACCGGCGGCACAGAGCCAGCGTGTCGATCCCGTCCCGCTCAAAGCACATCCCCTGATCGACCGCCGCCTGTTTGAGGAAACGGTAATCAAAAGCAATGTTGTGCCCCAAAATCGGGAGCCCTTCCGTAAAAGCAGAAAGCCCTTCCATGGCTTCCCGGATCCCCGGCGCGCCCTCCAGCATGCGGTCCGTGATATTCGTCAGCTCCTGCACCCGGGCCTCAAGCTCCCTGCCCGGGCTCACAAGCGTGGAAAACGTCCCGGTTACAACACCATGTTCGACACGGATCGCGCCAATTTCAATGATGCGGTCGCTTTTCACATCAAGCCCTGTCATTTCCAGATCCAGGGCTGTATACATGTTTCTCTCTCTCATTTGCAAAGCCTCTTCCAACCTCATACCTGCTTTCCCATGCCCTCAAAATATGTCACGGCCGCGTTTCCGAAACGCGCGTCTCTGTTTTTATAGTCAAATAACAGCGCTGCCCCGTCTCCTAAGATCTCCATATGCGCCATTTTTATGATCTGGCGCGCCGTATATCCCTCATAACCCGCAAGATAGCGCGGCGATTCGGCTTCCTTCTTAAAAAAGGCGCGGACAATCTCCTTATACGGCGTCTGATCCCTTAAAAAGGACGGACGGCTTTTTACATTTTCCCGCAAATACAGATCTTCTGCCAGCCGATCCCGGTACTCCTCTCTCCTGTGGGAATCGGTAACATGCGCTCCGATAAAGCGAAATAGTATCTCATATCTCGCCAGACGGCTGTGACTGACTCCGCTCAGCCCTTCTCTCTCATACCAGGCGGACAGGGATTCATACATGGAGAACGGATCCTCAAATTCCCCGGAAAGAGCGCGCATGGTATTCTCAAACTGACCGCTGTTGTAATAGACCTCCAGCATTTCCTCCACGCCCTTTAACAGCAGCACATCCCCGTAATCCAGCCACCGCGTGGCCAGAACCTCATACGGGGGACGAAAGCAGAAGACAAGGCCGTAGCGGGACGCCCTCTCCTCCATGGCGGAACCCTTTAAAACCTTTAAAAAGCCGAGCTGAAGCTGCTCCGGCTGCATGCGGTACACATCATTAAAGGACTTCTTAAACCGTTCGAGGTCTTCAAAGGGAAGGCCCGCGATCAGATCCAGGTGCTGATGGATATTTTGAAACGTATGGATAGAGGATACATTCTCCGCAAGCCTTTTGAGATCCGTCCGCCTCCTGATTTCCCGGATCGTGTCCGGATTCGTGGTCTGCACGCCGATCTCGAGCTGGATTAAGCCCGGCCGCATTTCACGCAGCACGGACAGCATTTCATTATCCAGCAGATCCGCCGCGATCTCAAAATGGAAATTCGTGATCCCATTATCATTCTCTGAGATAAACCGCCAGATTGCGAGGGCATGGCTCTTTTTGCAGTTAAAGGTGCGATCCACAAATTTCACCTGCGAAACGCGGTGATTTAAAAAGAAGGACAGCTCCTCTTTTACAAGGGAAATGTTCCTGAAGCGCACGGTCTTGTCTATAGAAGAAAGACAGTAGCTGCAGGAAAACGGGCAGCCGCGGCTGCTCTCATAATAGAGTATCCGGTTTTCAAATCCCTCCAGGCTCTCATACGGAAACGGAAGCTCATCCAGGTTCAGAAGCGGCGCGGGGCCGTTTACTGTAATGTTTCCCTCCCCGTCCCGCCAGGCAATGCCGGGGATATCTGATAAACGAGGGGAGAGCCGGATCGGTTTTTCCCCCTGCTCCGTCCCTGCGCCGTCTTTGCCGGCCTCTCCTCCTGATTTCCCCGCGTCATTCCCTCTTTCCGCCGCCAGAAGGCCGGCAAACGCGCCCTCGCCCTCTCCCCGCATGACGAGTTGCGCTTCCGGAAGCGTCTCCAGAATCTCCCGTGAATTGTAGGATACCTCCGGCCCTCCCAGCCAGATCCGGGTTTTGGGCAGCACCTTTTTCAGATCCCGCACAAGCGACTTTATATAAACTATGTTCCATATATAGCATGAAAATCCCACCACATCCGGCCTGCGCCTGTAGATGTCCTGTAAGATGCTCTCCTCTGTCTGATTGATGGTATACTCCCCCAATTCAATCCGGATTGCAGGGCGCCGTGCATCCCTCTGCTTCAGGCTTTCCTCTGCATACCGCTTAAGGCTGTAAATTCCCAGATTCGAGTGAATATATTTTGCATTGACTGCCGCTAATAAAACCTTCATGACGCCTCTTTTCCTGATTCACCGTTCCTACTAAACCTTTAAAACGCGGTATCCCGCCGCTTTGTTCAGACGGTTCATAATCGCCTGTCCCAGCCGCTCGTCGGAAAATTTTTCGGAATAGATATAGTCCGCCCCCAGATCGTCAAACTCCCGCAAAAGCGCGTAAAGATTGCGGGCTACTGACCTCTCGTCCGAGCGCGCGCCGATGCTGCGCACAAGGCCGCGCGGATAGCTCTCCTTTGTCTCGTCCGTACAGATCACGCCCACCGTGTATCCCTGTTTCTGCCGCTCGTCAACCAGCTCCCGGATACGGCTCGCCACCGCGGCGCTCCCGCCTTCCACCAGCGTCATCTCAGCCCGCGGCGCGTAGTGGCGGTATTTCATCCCCGGGGCCCTGGGGCGCGCGTCCGCTCCCACAGGGCCCAGGATAGCCGGATCGATGCGCACCTCTCCCAATAACTCCCGCAGCATTTCCATCGTAATTGCCCCCGGCCTCAGAAGAACCGGGATCTCCTCTGTCACATCCACGATCGTAGATTCCAGCCCGATCCCCACAGGGCCGCCGTCTAATATCAAATCTATCCGTCCGTCCAGATCCTGACGCACATGCTCGGCCCGCGTCGGGCTCGGACGGCCTGAGAGGTTGGCGCTGGGGGCCGCCACCGGAACGCCGGACAGCCGGATCAGCTCAGCCGCCGCCGGATCGGACGGCATGCGCACCGCCACTGTCTTAAGCCCTCCTGTCGTCCCGTACGGAACCCGCCCGCTCTTCTCAAATATAAGCGTGACCGGCCCCGGCCAGAAGGTTTCAGCCAGACGCCGCCCGGCCTCCGGAAAACGGGCGATCAGAGGTTCAAGCTCCTCGAGGGAAGAAATATGCGCGATCAGAGGATTGTCCGAGGGACGCCCCTTTGCCTCATAAATCTTTGCCGCGGCCCTCTCATCCAGCGCGTTGGCGCCCAGCCCATACACCGTTTCTGTGGGAAATGCCACCAGGCCGCCGCCCCTGATGATGTCTGCCGCCCCGCGCAGATGTTTCCTGTCCTCCTGCGTAAAATGTCCCGAATCCGATATTTTCCATATCTCTGTCTTTACCATAATCCTGCCCTTCGCTCTTACTCCTCTTCGCATCTGACTGTTTCGTGAGCCTTACTGCCTATCCTCACTGCTTCATCCAGTCAAACAGGCTGAGCTGGCGCATGCCGCTCTCCTGCGTCCGTATCCTAGCCTGCTCCCGGGGCGCCGTCTCCTCCGGCACATCTGCCAGAAACGGCGTCTCCTCGCCCGCGCAGGTCATAATCAGTTCCTCTCTGGCCCTCGTCATGCCGACATAAAATAAGCGCCTCTCTTCCGAAATATCAGCCGCGCCGCGTCCGGCATGGCCGCCGTATTCCAGCGGGACAAGCCCTTTTCCCGCGCCGTTTATGAACACCACCGGATACTCCAGCCCTTTTGAGCCGTGAAGCGTCATCAGCGTCACAGCGTCCGCTGTCCATGTCTTCCCGCCGCACCGCTTTAGGTCGCTCTCCCGTCCAAAGGCGATACAGTCTACCAGCTCTTCCATATTTTTATGCAGAAGAGCCATGGAACAGAGCCGTTCCATGGCCGGATCCTCCAAAAGGCCGGTTTCCTCCATCCATGCATGCAGGATCCCGGACGGACGGCCCCGCCTGCACACACGCCCAAACCTCTCTGCCAATTCCTGATATCGTTCATCTGTTCCGGGCCGGGTTTCGCCTTCCTCACCGCCCGTTTCCCGGCTTCCAAACATCTTTCGGAAGCTGCGTCTTGAAAGCCAGGCCGCAGTCCCATCCTCCGGCCTTAAGAGGCTTCGGAAAAAGCTCAGCGTCCCCCGGACCGACGGATCGTCGAGATAATCCTCACGCCCGGCCACAATATATGGAATCCCCTCTTTTTTCAGGCACATCTCCAACAAAGCTGACTGCCTGTGCGTGCGGTAAAGAACCGCAATCTCGGCGAAGCTTCGCACCGCGCGTCCCTCCTGCCTGTAGAAACCGCCCTGCGCGTCCAGCATATCCATCCCGCCCACCAGCCGGTTAATCTCCTTCGCTGTAAAAATCGCCTCCTCGCGCTCTCCAAGAGCCTTCAAAAGCCTGGCCTTCGGCCCGGGACCTAAGACCGCCTCCAGAGCGCCCCCCTTATCCATCACGGTCTGCGCGGCTGTCAGAATCTGCGGCGTGGAGCGGTAATTTTTCTTTAAACGGATGATCTGCGCGTCGTTCCCCTGAAAACGGTGAAAGCTCTCTGCATCAGCCCCGCGGAAGCCATAAATCGCCTGATCTGGATCCCCGATGACGAACAGCTCCTTTCCGCCCCGGCTCCACTCTTCAATCAGACGGTACTGCAAGGGGCTGGTATCCTGAAATTCATCTGCCAAAAGATAGTGAAAGCCCTTCAGAAAACGGCATACGACCGGATCCTCCCGGTTCTCAGACAGCGAAAGCGCTTTTAATAACAGATCGTCAAAATCCAGCGCCTTAAGCCCGGTAAGGCGCGATGCGTAGTCCGCGGCCGCCTCCTCAAAAAGCGCGTCGGCCGGTTCCTGCCGCAAATCCTGCGTCTTCTGCTCCGGTTCCCGGGGCGCAGATGGCGTCTGCAGCCCGCCGGGATCCGAAACAGCCGTTTTCCTTTCTGAAATTCTCGCCAAAAATCTTTTCGGCTTAAGCTTTAAACCTGTTTTGGCAAGCGTCTCCTCCGCCAGCTCCAGCGCCAGGGCGCGATCCGCCAGAAGGAAGTCTCCCTCCGCCTGCCGCAGCAGATCATAACAGATCGAATGGAATGTGCCGATCCGCATCCGCCTTGCCGCCTGTATGCCCCCGAGCTGTTCCTCCAGACGCTTCTTTAACTCCTGCGCCGCCTGGTTGGTAAACGTAACCGCCGTTATCTCCGACGGCCTCACGCGGCGTTCCTCCAATAAATATAAGATACGGGAAACCAGTGTTTTCGTCTTCCCCGTCCCCGGGCCCGCTGTCACAGCAATCCGCGGATTCAGGGAGCGGACCGCCTCAAGCTGCTCCTCATTCAGGCGATCCGGCGCTTCCGGTATGGCCGCCGCCCCCGGCCCGCCTGTTATATCCTGCCCGCCAGCTATGTCCGGATTTCCTGCTATATCTGGATTCCCCGATATATCGCAATTCCCTGCTAAATCCGGATTTCCCGATATATCGCAATTCCCTGCTAAATCCGGATTCCCTGATATATACGCCTTCTCCCCCTCGTTTTCCGCCTTCCTTTCCGGTTCCGCCGCCGCCGCGCTCTCCATCAGGCTGGAGAACAGGCTCATCTGCCCGTCCATGGCATCCAGCTCCGTCGGCTCAAAAAGCCGGATAATCCCATATTCTCCGTCAAAACCGGGGCTGCGCTTTACCTCCCCGGCCCTGAGCCGGCGGATTCCCTCCGCGATAAAATATCCGCCCTTTTTTCGTATATCTTCCAGAGGCAGTTCCCTTAATATCGAAAACTCGCTTCCCAGATCCCTTAAAAGAGCCTCATACTGACGCTGCGCCTTTCTGCTGGCCGCAGAGACGCCCATGCATGAGGCGATTACCTCGGGCAGAGGCGCAAGGCTTTCAAACGGCCTGGCTCCCGCAGGGATAAAGCCCTCGTCCCGGTCCGCCATCTGCGAGATCCGGTGCGATACCCCGAGCGTCAGCTTTTTCCCGCAGACCGGGCAGATGCCATCGCAGCGGGCCGCCTCCCTTGGGCTTAAGCAGACATGGCATTTGCGGTGGCCGTCAAAGTGATACTTTCCCTCTTCCGGAAAGAATTCGATGGTTCCCTTAAGGCCCTTTCCCTCCTGCACCGCCCCGTAAAGCCCCGCGTAAGACATCTCCGTTTCCAGAAGATTGGCCTCCCTTCCCAATTTAGACGGAGAATGCGCATCCGAATTGGAAATGAGCTGAAAGCGATCCAGGGCGGAGAGCTGCCAGTTCATCGGCGGATCCGAAGAAAGCCCTGTCTCCACGGCGTGAATACAGGGCGTCAGATCCTCAAAGCATTCTTCAACCGATTCAAATTTGGAAAATGCCCCGAACATGGAAAAATGAGGCGTCCAGATATGCGCCGGAATAAAGATCGCCTCCCGGCACACCTCCAGCGTAATTTCCAGCAGATCCCGGCAGTCAAGGCCAAGGATCGGGCGGCCGTCTGAGTGGATATTGCCGATCGCCTCCAGCTTTTTCGAGAGCGCCTCCGCCTCCTCAAGGCCCGGGAGGAGAATGACATTGTGAACCTTCCGCACCTGCCCGTTTTTCTTGTAAATGGAGCTGATCTCGCCGGAAATCACAAACCGGGGATTACGCCTCCCGCCGGAAAGCGGATCGGAAAGGCGGAGGCCGTCTTTCAGCCTGTACAGCCCTTCCTCTGCCGGTACGAGCTTTTCCTTTAGCTCCCGCCGCCAGGCGGGATGGGTAAAGTCGCCTGTCCCCAGCAGATCGATCCCTTTGCGCCTGGCCCAGAGATCCAGGGATTCCGGGACGCAGTCTTTGCTGGTGGCTCTGGAGTATTTGGAGTGGATATGTAAATCTGCAATATACATGAGTGTTCACCTTTATTTGTCTGTTGAGCGGGACGGAGCCGCTTTGGTTGGGTTGTTTTTCTGATGTTTGTCAGGATGGGATTATTATAGCCCGGTTTTCTGAAGGTTGCAAGGTTGAAATTGGCGGGGGATAGTAACAGCCAAGGAGAGATATGGAACCTCCTCCTGGCTACGTTTTTTGCAGGCGTTGAATTGGGTGAGTAATGCTGTAATTGGTGCAATATTCTAAATTGTACATTATTTTATTTATTAATGTTAAAAATATCTTGATTCAATCAAAAACACATTAATAAACTATTCGTGGTATAATTTTTCAGTATTGATTTTACTATGAAAAATGCTATAATTTAAACATTGACAAATACGCTTTGTCATACTTTTTTTCGACTATCGTTTGCCCCAAAATTTATAATCCATTTAAAAATACACTTACGGAGGGAATGTTTATGAAAAATCTGTTTATAGCTGCCGCTTTATACTTTTTTATGTTTTATCCAACAATAAGATGCTATGCAAAACCAACCGCTGTAATGAGCCCTCAAAAGCTATATCAAACATCATATATACCGGAAAATAAGGAAGAAAAATCGGTTGAAATCAATAATCAGTATAATGAATTGATTGCGGCGGCAAGAGATTGCATCATAAAAAATGACGGAGAAGCACCAGCAAATTATGACTTTAGCAGCGTCATTTACAGGAGTAAATATGATCATTATGAAACTTTGGGATATTGGGTGGCAGATATAGATGGAAATGGCATAAACGAACTGATTTTTGGGGGATACGGGGCAAATCCTGATAGTTCGGGCAATAGCATTATCTATGATGTTTACACGATATCGGACGGGGAACTGATTCATGTATTAGATGGATGGGAAAGGAACAGATTCTATCTCTGTGAAAATGGGATGATAGCAAATGAGGGATCCGGCGGAGCTTCTAACTCATCCTATTCTTACTTTGTCTTTGACGGCTCAAAGCTTCAGTTGGCGGAGTCGGTCATCTATGACGGGGCGAAGGATCCGGAAAATCCATGGTTTCATTCAACGGTATCTCAATATGACGCTGAAAATGCAGCGCCGATAAGCGAGGAAGCCGCGACCAAACTTATGGAAAAATATGTTTATACAAATCCGCCGTTTACTCCATTTGCAGCAGATAAATAGATACTGATGCAGCGCTGCAGAGCAGCGGGGTATTTGACCCTCGCGGCAGTCGCCAAATGTGCATGCAAGCATGCCCACTTGGCTCGTTGCCCGCGGGAATAAAAGGATGCTGTTAAAAGTCGAAATCAATTGCTTTTTCCAGTGTTGACATGGACACTCCCCGTTCCATAGCACAACTCCAAAACTTCTTTTACCTGCTGTTTAAATACTCCATAATCCCCATATGTATCGTCCACGCCAGGCGATCCTGATACTCCGGCGAATTGAGCATTTTGGCTTCCTCCCAGTTGCTTAAGAATCCGCACTCCACAATCACAATGGGGCATTTTACATGTAAAAGAAGGTAATAATTATCATTTGCCTTGACCTGCCTTCGGTTTCCCTTTCCAAGGACGTAATCGAAGCGCTCCTGTATAAGCTCCGCCAGCCGTTTTCCTTTTTCCGATCCCTTATAGTAGAAGACTTGGCCTCCGGATACGGATTCCTCATGGTAGCTGTTCTGATGGATACTGACCACAATCTCCGGCTTTGCGGCCTCGATTATCTGGCACCGCTTTTTCATATCTGCCGCCTTTTTGCTGTGATCTTTTTCCGTGTAGAGCCCTCTATCGTCCTCCCTGGTGAGTATCACCTCCACATCGGATTGTTCGAGATACTCTTTTAGCTTCAGCGTGATTGCCAGGTTGATATCCTTTTCCAGGCTCTTATCCACCCCCACTTTTCCCGGGTCATTGCCTCCATGTCCGGGAGGCGGGAACAGACCAAAAGAGATAAGGATTCTTCTGGACAAGGATAGAGCGCCCATACCAGGGAACTACCCCGTAAAATTTTTATCAAACTGGCAATTATAAACAGAGCCTTAGTTCATCCATAAATAATCTGGTTGCATCAATCGCATCTTCAAAATCCTTATGCCTTTTTTGATAACAGTCCATATTAATATCACAGAGGATATGGCCTAAAGGCTCATGGGTAAAACTGCAGCATGAGATCACATCATCGCCAAGCAATGCCGTGAATTCCAGTACATTAGGCAGAAAATAAAAATAAAAATTTTCAAAGAAAGTTCCGGCAACCCTCACGCTTTTGATGCAAGCCTTATACCCATCAGTACCATGTCCAAAAGCAGAATTTAGCTTCACTGAATCTGCACCGCTAAATTTTATTTCTGCTCCTCTGCACAGTTCAATGGTCTGCGTATTCAGCAATGCACCTAAAGACAGCACGGTAGCCGCTGCGCCTGTATCAAATTTGAATACAATGTGCTGACGAAACAGCTTATATTCCTTGTTTGCCGTCAATGCCACATTTACAGAAAATGAACGTCTGCTTTCACTGTACAATGCTCTAATCAATATAGGCTACCTCCTGCTGGCATCCAGAGCCATACAGCACTCTCAATCCCTCATTTTTAAGTTCTGACAGAAATACATCGGAATATAAGCGGTTATTATACTCTCTGCTTCTGGCATAGCAGCGGACATAGATCCACTCATCACACCCATCGTCAATCAGCTCTTCTCTATCTAAAACCAGGCTGTCGCACAACTCATGTTCTAATACCCAGGACACTAATGTTGTTTTAAAAGGTTTATCAAAATAAATAATTCCATTCTTTTCATGCGTTTTTGGCATAGCTGTATCACGCTCCTCTCCAACAGATCATCTTAAATGACATTTGCATCAACGAATACTTTCATACTTTTCCATCAACTCCTGCTCCAACTCTGCTTTAAAATCGATTTCCAGCAGCCCCTCTTTTCTATACTTTTGCAAGTCCTGGTATGCACACTGCGACACATACTTCTCATCTTCCTGGCCTATTGGTGTCACTTTAATAACTCTCCTTTTTAAATAAGTATAACATTTTACCCAACATATTGCAAGTTGTCTAAAATTTCACGGATACTCTTAAACAGACTTCACAAACAATCCGTCAAACTCCCCGCTGAACTTATAGACAATCTCAATATGTTTATCTTCAAACACATAAATCTTGTCAATAAACTCCACCACTGTAGCACGGTCAAGTTCTGTGATCGCTCCATTCTCCAAAAGCCTCTCTACCCACGGGTTAGAAAGCACATCGCTGACCTTGGAATCGGCCTTTTGCAACAGCTTGATCTCATTATCCAGGTTATTGATAGCCGCCTCGTATCTTGCTTTATCGCTCATGTACTCCTCTTTACTGATCATTTCATCGTTCAGGTTATCTCTGGCCTTTTCCAAACGATTTACGTATTTAGAGATTTCTCTTTGTTTAACTTCAATCTGATGGCCAATCCCAGGAAACTCCTGTTTTGGCGTCTGCTGATGTTTCTTCGCCAATTCCCGCAGGTTTTCCACCTGACAGATGATTTTATTCAAATCGTCAATTACAATCCCACGAAGCAGTTTATCTGATACATAATGGCTTGTACACTTGGGCGCATTCTCTCCAAGCTGCTTCTTATGCTGGCTATAATCACGAAAGGTTGCACAATTATAATATAAATACTTCACCGTTTCGCCGTTTTTTTGCTGCTTGTAGGAATCCTGCCTTTTCCGCATGGCGTGGCGGCAATCTCCGCACTTTAGTATACCCTTAAAAATCGTCACCTCATCTTTTTTCGTAATATCCCGTTTAACCTCTTTCATCATAGACTGAGCAGTTATCCAGTCTTCCTTAGAAATAACCGCTTCATGTGTTCCCTCACAGCGAATCCACTGGTCTTTCTTTACCCGTGTTGGCTTATCATCCATTAGCTTCCGCTTCACCTGCTTATGTTGAACAAGCGTCCCCGTATAAGTTTCATCCATTAAAATCTTTTTGACCCCATCGCTGCGCCAATGCACTTCCTCATCCGATATTTTTTTGCTGCACCTGAAATTAGAACCATGAAGTCGTTTATAAGTTGCTGGATTTACAATCCCTTCCCTGGTCAGGTCAGCCGCAATCTCTTTAGGAGAAATCCCCATGAGATACTTGTCAAAAATCTCTCTAACCACAACAGCAGCCGTAGGATCAACGATAAGATGATGTTTGTTTTCAGGGTCTTTCTGATACCCATAGGGGGCAAATGCCCCCACAAAAAAACCTTTTTTCTGCATGGAATGCATAGCAATGCTAACATTCTTATGCTGCGTTTCTGAATATTCCCGATTAAGCATCAGCCGGATTCTGTATTCAAGATTATTTTCTTTGTATAAACTATCATAGTTATCGCCAATGGCGATCAGGCGAACCTCCCTGCCATGCTGTTCAAACTTTTTTTCCAGATATATCTGCATCTCTGTATCATAACGGCCCAGACGTGATAAATTTTTTACGATAATACAATCAATTACATTTGCCTGAACATCACGCATCATTTCCTGAAACCCGCTTCGGTCAAAATTCATCCCCGTACAGTCGTCATCACAATAAATTTTATATTCTGCAAGTGTAAATTCCTCGTCCGGCTGATTATTCAAATATTCAATATAAGACCTGCAAAAATCTGTCTGATTCTGAATACTCTGACTAAAATCAGTTTTTCTTTTCTTATCTCTGTCCTCATCAGAAAGTCTGACATAAATGCCTGCGCTCCATTTGTCAGGATACAGGGAATTATGTATTTTAAATCTCTTAGTTTTCGTTTCCATCTCTATTTCTCCTTGGTAACACTATGAATTTTAATCAATCGCTCCACAGCCTCTGCATAAGAAAACTTTGATTGATAGCTGCGGACAACTGTCCAGGTATTAACCTTTTGCTTTTTACCCTCGGCCTGATTTTTCATATCTGATGAATCCGCTGCATTTTCTAACAACGTATTCCCAGAACGGATTGAATATGATACAGATCCTGATAATTGGGTGGTTTGCCGCCTGGCAGGGCATGGAAAAAGCCGCTGGCGGTTTGTTGCCAGCGGCTCTAAAAAATTTATGTCAGATTGTTGACTCAATAAGAATAATTTATGTTTTCAATATTTTTTGCATACCCAATACAAGCCACTTGATCATTTTGATCAAAATAAAATCTTATGCTATATTCGTTCATAGCATAATGTATGCAGCTTAATGGCTCCAGTAAGCTTGCCATATAACGTTCTCCATCGTCATATTGAGGATCAGTTACAGCAATCACTTGTGTATAGTAACGATACATACCATCATTTTCTGCTGTAACTTTTGAAAATATCTGGCTAGGATTTCCATAAGCGTTGATTACATCTGTCCTGCTATTTTGAAAGGAAATCCCCCTGCTGGTCGTTATCGGCCAATCCTTACTATAGGGGACAATTGCCCATGAACCAGTAGCCTCCACTTCGCAATATTCCAAAAAGCTATTATTATACCAACTCATATCACTGTCGCCGGATATAATAAAATCCGAAGCAGCCAATGTTGAGACACTTTGCTGACTTGCCGTAGCATTTTGCTCCCAAACTCCATCCGCATTGACAACATAACCATCTGGGGTAGTAGTATTTGTAAGCATATACCCGTCAGCGCCCATATAATACCATAAACCGCTGGCCGGTGACTGATACCACTGGTTTGTCAGATAGGAACCATCTTCATTTTCAACCCGCCAGCCTTTTGCATCCTGCCTCCAGTCAGCCGCACTCGCCGTTACCACCACTGCCATCGTCATGGCTGCCGCCGCCGCAAAAGCGACAATTGTCTTTAACTGTCTTTTCATCTTTCCCTCTTTCCGCAGGCAACTCCTGCTTTCTTGTAATTTTGCCGTTTTGGATCAACATGGTTACAAACGCCAAAATCGAAGAAATAAAAAAGACTACGAACACGGCAAATAAATCGTAGTCTTTTCAAACTCCGACTTCTCACTTAACGCACCCCAGTGGCGGATCGCTCCGCCACCAAAGCACCTGAGTGAGAAATCAAGAATGAGGCGCCAGTATGCGTCCACACTAACACCTCGCAAATATATCTTAAGGTTAGCTTCATCAACTTACAACACAAAAAGATTGCACTTTTACCTCCAGTGCCTTATAATTACATTTGTGTATCGCTGATTTGTCAGTATTGTGTGGTAGCCCAGATACCATCCTTGCCACGGGGAGCGCCAACTCTCCGTGGTGGTACACCTTGTCATCCTTGAATTTCTCAAGGTCTATTTTAGCATACATGTCCCCGCTTTACAAGTACTAAAAATCAGTGAACATTCTGTATTTGTGCATTTTTCAGCCTTATATCTAATGGCGATCAGCCAAGTTTACATTCATTTTTGCATAATAATAGACCTGCCTTTCTAAAGACAAGTCTATCATAAAAAACCTTGCAAAACTCCCCCTGATATCGACAAATCCTTTCCCAGGCCAGAATCATTTTTTGGTCTGTGAAAAGTCCCTCCATGTCCGCTGTCCAGAACCACCACCGGCCGCTCTTTTCCGATATGTACGCTGCTTCCCGACGCCGCCAGCCCGGCGTACCGGGCTGTCATAAACAGCATCCCTGTCAGCGCCAGTCCGGCCGCCGCCTCTACTGTCACTCGTTTCATAATCCGCTGCGCTATCCGCTTCATAGACAAACCTCATATGGGATTTCCTTCCGTTATAAAATATATATTCCCATTTGAGGCCGGAATGCCAAAACCTGCGCCCGCTGTTTATCCCGGGATTATGCAATGCGGCACCAGCGTGTGTCTGAAAATGCTCCGGGGCGCGTGATGTGCCGGCTGCCCGGACAGCCGTCACGATTCCACTACATCCTTAAAGCCCAGCCCGAACACCTCGGTCGTCTCTGTGACCATCACAAACGCATTTTCGTCCGTCTCGCCGATGATCCGCTTGAGGATGCTGAATTCTGATTTTCTCACGGTGCAGAGCACGATTGTGGATTCCTGCCCGCTGAAAGCGCCGCGGCAGGGGATGATCGTAGCGGTCCGGTCAAGCTCCCGTATGATGCGGTTCCCGATCTCCTGCGGAAAGCGCGTGATGATGGAAACCTTGCTGCCCGCATCGTTTCCGTAAATCATCATATCAATGACCTTTGTCTGCACATACAGCGAGATGAGGCCAAAGAGGGCGGCATCCACATTTTTAAATACAAACACGGATATGGAGAGGATCAGCCCGTCTATCAAAAGCAGCGCCCGTCCGATGGATACATGAGGATATTTTTTCTGCATCAGATAGCCCACTACATCGCTGCCCCCTGTGGTGGAACCGGACAGGAAGATAAGCGCCATGCCTACACCCACCAAAATACCGCCGTACAGGCTGCACATCAGCCGATCTCCCCCGTAAATTGGACAGAGCGGGGCTATGGCAAAATCCAGGATCAGCGAGCATATGCCGCAGGCAGCGGCTGTGCGGATCGTGAATTTCCTGCTTAAGTGGAACCAGGCCAGCACAAGGAGCGGCAGGTTCACGGCCAGCGTCAGACGCCCCACCGGAAGGTCTGTCAGGAAATTTCCCATCAGCGCGATGCCTACCGCGCCGCCCGGCGCAATATTGGCCGGCTCTATGAAACTGTGCGTTCCGATACTGTATACGACCGCGCCGGCCAGCAAAAACAGTACATCCTTAATTGCATTTTTATTGATCATCCCATTCATCCCTTATGCCTTTCCTTCCTTCAGCAGCCCGTGCCGGGCCGCCTTTCTCTGAAGCGTCTGCCTGGGTACGTCAAGCCGTTTTGCAGCCTTTGAAAGATTTCCTCCTGTCTCCCGGAGCGTCCCGGCAATAAGCTCCCTTTCATATGCCTCCACCGCACTTTTAAGGGAAGCGCACGGCGCGCCGCCCTCTACGCCGCTGTCTGCCGGCTCCTGTTTAGCACGGCCAAACTCTGCAAATTTCGCCTTCACATCCTCGAATCTCAGCACGTCCCTGCCCTCATCAACCACGCTCATCCCGTACACAATGACATGTTCCAACTCGCGAACATTGCCTGGCCAGTCGTATTCCTCCAGGCGGGCGATCAGCTCCTTTGACACATACTGCACCCTCTTGTGAAAGGTCGCGTTGTGCTTGCCTATATAAAATTTGATAAAATGCGGTATATCTCTTTTCCTCTCGCGAAGCGGCGGTATGGTAATGGACATCATGCTTAAGCGGTAATAGATATCCCGTCTGAGCTGGCCCTCCTGCATGGCTTTTACCGGATCGGTATTCATCGCCGCGATCAGCTTTACATTGACGCGCTTCATCACTCTGGAGCCCAGGCTTCTAAAGCTCCCGTCCTGGAGAACCCGGAGAAGCTTTGGCTGCAGAGACAGGGGCATGGAATTAATCTCGTCCAGGAACAGCGTTCCGCCGTCTGCCAGTTCAAATAACCCTTTATTCTCCACAGCGCCTGTAAAGGCCCCCTTTGAGGTTCCGAATAAGATACTCTCCAGAAGTGTTTCCGGGAGCGCCGCACAATTCTGGGCGATAAACGGCTTATCTCTCCTGTCGCCGGCATTATGGATAGACTGGGCAAACACCTCCTTGCCCGTCCCCGTCTCCCCATAAATCATGACCGGCAGATCGCAGGCGGCCACCACCTTAATATAATCCCTGGCCTGCTTCATCTTTTCATCCACTGCGATGATGTCCTGCTCCGTAAAAACCGCCGCATTCTGCCGGTCCAGCCTCTTAGACCCGTCCAGCGGAAACACCAGATCCTTTAAATCAATGCTGTCCAGGGTATCCGAAAGCTCCTCCTGCCGTACCTCCATGGACAGATCGATAGCGCCCACAATCCGGCCCCGGCTTTTAATAGGAAGAGACAGAGAGGTGATGCGAATCTCCTCCCTGCTCTTTGTCTTGAGAAGCTGGTTCTCCACGTAAAGCGGCATACCCAGCTCCATTGCCTTTAACATCGTGCTGCTCTCCGAATCCAGATTCTCATAGATATCCAGAAACCGTTTTCCCACAAGCCGGCACGCGTTTTCTTCATTAGAAAGCTTCCCATTCAGCTTGGCTGTAAACAGGATTTCGCCTTCAAGGTTGATAATCGTAATTCCGTCAATATAACCTTTCCCGTGGAACAGCTTTTTTAATAACTCCATACGCGCTCACGTTCCCTTTCTTCAACTGCCCTGTATTTTTATAAATAGTAGCAGAAAACCCGGGCAAACACAAGCGCGCAGGACAGGTGCTGTATTCATCGTTCTCTGCGCAGGGCTGTACTAATCGCACCCTTCTGCCGGCCGGTCCAGAGGCTCTTTCAGCCACCACCATTTCAGCGCTATATTCACGATCACACAGGCTGCCGTGATTGCCAGATAAATCCCGATAAATTTCCAGTGATTCCCATTGAGAAGCATCATGGGGCCCATGGACCAGGCAAACATTTCAATCGGCGTCGTAAACGGCGCGGCAAAGGCCGTATCGTTTAAGGTTTTGGACAGATTTTCTGGATCCACGATGCGCAGCAGGATAAATCCAATAGCAAATACCCCGGTCGAGTAGCCGAACACGAAGATCGAGCGCTCAAACCAGCTCCCCTTATTCATAGCAGCTCCAAAGAACATCAGCGTGAGCACAACAATCGAGATCCCGGCCAGCAAAAGCAGCGTCAGAGGAACCGCATATTTGACAATCACGGAAATCTTGATGGAAGCAATCCCGAAAAATACCAGATAATCCGTGGCCGTTCCGGAAATACGGCTGATCACATTCTCATCTATATAGTTTCCCACTCCCACTTTTTTAAATACCAGGAACATGACAATGGCGATCAGGAAGGCCAGAAGATACGTCGGCAGATCCAGGCCGGTTGCGTTAAATATCCACCGGTAGAGCAAGAGCCCCGCCCCGGAGGCAACCAGCAGGATCGCCAGATGCCAGGCCAGCGGATCCAGAACCATGGACGAAATGCTCTCCTGTCCCATGGATTTCCGATCTTCATTTGGAATCAAACCGGTCCTCAGATCGCCGGAAATATACTGAAAGCTCTTAATATACTTCGTCCATCCCCGCTTTGTCCCCATCTTGATAAAGAAGAGCCCGCCGAAAATACCTGACAGGATTCCCACTGTCGCGCAGGTCATGGCAATATCCATCGCGTCCGGATCCCCGAGCCTCGCAAAGGTAGATCCCACGGCGGCCGCTGTCCCATGTCCGCCGGAAAAACCGGCTGCCAGACAAAGGCCAAAGCCGTAATTGATGTTCGGAAACAATCTGGAAATCACCAGAATCCCGAACAGGGGAACCAGGCTGAACTGGATGGTCTGAGCCAGCACCTTATAAGAAAAATACGAGCCAATCCGCTCCACCTCGGCCTTAAAATCCGCCTTATTAAAGGAAAAGCCGTTGATGCCCACCGACGCAAAGATCAGGATGATCAGCGCGCCCGCGTAGGATCCGATCGACTCCGAAAACGGCAGGACATTAAGCCCCTGGCTCCCCAGCGCCAGGGCCATGAAGCCTGCTATCATGCTGGCCGGCACGAAGAACTTCTGTACCAGCTTTACCTTTGCCCGGATTAGCTGTCCTGCCATGATGAACAGGGAAGCAACCGCAAAATCGAGCAGAAAATCATTCACACTCATAGAACCCTCCTGTTTACAGCTTGATAAACAAATCCGACCTGGTTCCCGTCGCCGCCGGCGCCGGATCCAGCTTCTGATCCGCAATCTTTAGGATATCCTCCGGGCGGATCCACGGCCGCTTCTGAACTCCGCTCGTCTCCTCATGGGTCAGATATCCTTTGTAAGCCGTCAGGCTTCTTCTCAGAAAACCGTCCTTTACGCAGGCCGCCTCGATTCCGCTGTTCATGATGCTTCTGAAATGCGGAAGCACCGAAGCCGCATAGGCGATGGACGTGGACTGCGAAATCGCGCCCGGGATATTGCTCACGCAGTAGTGGACAACCCCCTCCTCCACATAGCGCGGATTCTCGTGCGTCGTCTCGTGGAAGGTTTCAATCGCGCCGTAGTCGTTGCTGATATCTACGATGACAGAGCCCGGCTCCATGGAGCGCACCATCGCGCGGTCAATCATGTACTCCGAAGCATTCTTCGGCCATTTCACGCAGTTATACACCACATCCATCTCCGGGAGCAGCTTTGCGATGTTGTACCGGTTGGAAATCATGGTGTTGACCTCTTCATTAAACTGCTTTCCGATATCCCGGAGCGTTCCTATGTTGATATCCATGACCGTAACCCATGCGCCCAGGGCATGAAGCACGGACGCCGCCGCCTTTCCCACAACGCCGCCGCCGAGAACAAGGGCTTTGATACCCGGCGCGCCGCCAAGGCCGTTTACGAATTTTCCCTTTCCGCCGTTGATTGCTAAAAGCGATTCCAGGCCAAAGAGGGCGCCGGCCTTTCCCGCTGCCTCACAGTTGGGCGAACCGCAGCGGTGGGAATCCTCTGCGGTAAACGCGATGCATTTGCTGTCTAAGAGCGCCTGAACCTCCTCCGGATGCGCGGCGGGATGGATACACGTAAATATAATCTGGTTCTCCCGCAAAAGCCCATACTCGGAGGGCTCAATCTCTTTTACCTTGGCGACAAAATCACAGGCTGCGTAGATCTCCTCCATGGTATCCACAAGCTTTGCTCCCTCGGCCGCGTACGCCTCATCCGTAAATCCGGCGCCGGCACCGGCGCCCTTCTGCACATAGACTTCATGGCCGTCTCCTGCAATCATGCTCACCTCCGCCGGCGTGGCAATCACACGGTACTCTCCCTGCTTAATGTCCTTTAATACCCCAAACTTCATCTTCATTTCCTCCAATCCTTCATTTTGTGTCCATACGGACCGTTTTATTTTATACACTTACATATACAGCAAAAGTCATGCCAAAAAAGAATTCGAGAAAATCCAATAACTTCGCCAAAAAAACTGCTCATTTTTGGGCAAATTGTATGCTTATTAATGGGCATATTGTATCCAAAAATGGGCGTTAAAATTCTGTTAAAAATATGTTCAAAAGCTGATATATTCTTACTTTTTTGCTATTATAATGTAGCATTGGCCATGTTGTCAGGGAAGAGCGGCCAATGTACTGCAAAAACTCTTATGAAAGGAAAAAAACGGCCATGTCCAGTCAAGCCAAAATCAAAGCCTCTGGCACAAGTCTCAGCACAAAAATCATTTCAAAAATTGCTCTCATGATTGGAGCGATCTTTCTCGTAACGATTGCGGTCTCAAGCTCGCTGTCCGCCCGCTCCCAGCTTCAGATTACAAATGAGAAGCTGGTATCCGTCGCTTACGAAAACTCCTTTTTAATTGCAAATAATGTTGAAGCTTCCTATGCGAAGGCCGCCGCGTTTGCGGATTCCCTGCGCAATATTTCAGCCCTGGATCCTAAGGAACAGCGCGGTGCGATTGATAACGCCCTGGTCGGTATTTTAGAGGGAAATAAAAATTTTACAACGGTATTCGCCTATTTTGAGCAGAATACGGTCGCGGACGCCAACGGCGATCCGTACAGCGTACATAGAAGGGATATTGCCTATGAGGCAGTCGCTTACCCGGATCCCGAGGGCTCCGGCTATCTCTTTGAAAAACATGAGGACGCCTTTGACACCTACGAAAAAGCGTATTACCAGCAAATCAAGTCAACCGGCGAGCCCTATCTGATGGAGCCCTATGTATATGAGCTCATGGGTAAAGAGATCATGATGATCAGCGTTATCGCCCCCATTCATGATACAGAGGGAAATTTTATGGGCGTGGCCGGTATGGATGTGGCCTTGGACGATTTGCAGTCCATGCGTTTTGCCGGCACGGGCTATGAGTCCGCCCATATGGTAGCGCTCGCAGAGGACGGAACGATCCTGGTAGATACCGCCAATCCGGCCGCTGTCGGGAAACCCGCCTCAGACACCGGATATGCGATTATGAGTAAGGCGCAGGACAGCCTCAGCGGCATGCCGCCTTCTGAGAATGCCAACAGTTTATATGTCCTTGAAAATAACATCACGAATTTCGCAACCAAAAACCGCGGAATTTCCGTGAGTGTTCCCCTGACGATGAGCGGAGGAAACCAGTGGATGCTGTATCTGTCCATTGACAAAGGAGAATTTTACGGCCCCATTATCAGCGATATTGTTAAGCTCTCCCTGGCCATTATCGTATTTGGAATCCTGATGCTGTGTATCGTCTACTACATCATTAAAAAATACCTCTCTCCGATCCAGACCATCATGGACGGAGCCGCCAGGCTGGAAGCGGGTGATTTAAATATCCATATTGACGTGCGTTCCAGGGATGAGCTGGGACGGCTGGCGCAGGCGTTCAACCACATCAGCACAACCATGAACAACTACGTCCATGACATCTCCATACAGCTCTCTGAGATGGCGAATAATAATCTTGATATCAATATCACGCAGAAATATATCGGCGATTTTATTCCCATTCAGGACTCGATTGAGAAGATCTCATGCGCGCTGAATAACACCCTGCACCAGATCAACAGCTCGGCGGACGCGGTTGCCCAGAGGGCGGAAAGCATGTCTGTGGACGCGCACGGGCTCGCGAAAAGCGTTCTGGCAGAGGCGCAGGCGATTGAAGAGCTGACCACCTCCATCGGAAGCCTGTCCAAAGACATGACGGCAAACGCTGACCATGCGCAAAAGGCGAATGAAACGGTGCTGAACGTGAAAGAGCAGATTGTGAGCAGCAATCATGAGATGAGCAATTTAGTCAGCGCGATGTCGGATATCAGGCAGTCCTCATCCGAGATCCAGAAGATCGTGGGCGCTATCCAGGGCATCGCGGATCAGACGAATCTCCTCTCCCTGAACGCCTCTGTGGAAGCATCGAGAGCCGGGGAAGCCGGAAAAACCTTTGCCGTTGTAGCCAAGGAGATCCGCGACTTAGCCGCAAGGAGCGCGGACGCTGTCAAGCAGACAGAGGAGCTGATCCATGCCTCCCATCAGGCTGTCGAGCGGGGCATCCGGATCGCGGATGATACGGCCAAATCCCTCTCGCTCGTCGTTGAGGGGGCAAACGAGGTTTCCAGCTCTGTAGACCAGATCAACAGCGCCACGCAGGAGCAAAAGAAGGTTCTCGATCATCTGACAGACCATATCGATCTGATCAGCAATGCGATGCAGACCAACTCCGCGTCCGTCCAGGGAAGCGCCGGAACAAGCACGGAACTTCTGGGGCTCTCCAAGCGGCTCTATGAGCTTGTCAAAGGATTCCGCTTAAAGAATCCTCAGCGGTAATCCGTAAAAACCCGCATTTAAAGCAGGCCCCCGAAAACCTCATTATATGATGGTTTTCGGGGGCCTGCCCTTTGTTTTCCATTTATTATATTATCTGTTATTTCCCAAACAGGATCTTAAGCGGTTCTACTGCTCCCACCTGATTCTCTACAAAGGAAGCCGGGATGCTGTTGGCGGTCACAATCCCTTTCATCAGGCCGTCGGCATCGCCCTCTGATACGATAATGGCCGCATCCGCCGCCTGCAGGGCGTCCGGAACGAATTTGTCGGACAGGGTTCCGCGTCTCGCGCTTCCGCCGATATGCAGGGATATGATGGTCACGCCCTGCTCTTTTGCCTTTGCGATAACCGCCTTCACGCGATCCAGCTCCTGATTCTCATCCACTCCGGCCGCGCCGAGCCCCTTGGAGCTTCCCCCAATGGCCAGCACCAGCGTTTTGTAGCCCTCCAGATCATCGGCCGTCATGGTCGCATTTAAATCGGTCTCAATCTCACACTTTTTCATCAAAGTCTGAACCACGTTCACGTCCGCGCTCTGGCCTACGCTGGTCAGGATAATCGGCCCCTCTGCAATGGCCTCTGTGATCTCCAGCACATCGCCTGCCGCCGCGCCGTCTCCCTCCGGAGCCGGGGCCTTTTCCTGCTCCTGAGCCGCAGGGGCCGCCTGCGTCTCCGGGGCCTGGCTCCCGCCGCCGCATGCGGTCAGGGAAGCAGCCGCCATGGAAAGACATAATGCAATCACCGCTAATTTCTTTTTCATAATCCTTATCTCCTTTATTTATCGTTTCGCGCGCCCCGGCCGGAGCGCGGTTTCATGTTTGCTGTTATTAATATCCCAGCGCCTTGCCGTCGCGTCTCGGGTCAGCCGCGCCAAACAGCGTGCCGTCCTCCAGATACATTACGCCCTGTACGCCTCCGAAGAAAATATCCCACTCGCCCTTGGCGGTTACCGTGTGTCCCATTTCCTCCAGCGCTTTTGCGCTTTCCCCGCTTACTACGCCTTCTGCCGCCGTCTCATAGCACACGCCGTCATCGCTTCCGTTATCAAAAATACGCCCGCAGTTGATGGCCTCCTGCAAATTCATGTTGCTGTCGATTACGCGGGAAATAACCTGCGCAATCGTGGGGAAAATCCTCACACCGCCCGGCGTGCCCAGCGTCATAAACGGCGAGCCGTCCTCTTTGAGGACTACGGTCGGGCTCATAGAGGATAACGGATGCTTTCCGCCCTCTACACAGTTTACAGATTCCGGATCCGTAGAGAAATCATGCATCTGATCATTCAGGATAAATCCGTATCCCGGCACTGCAATCGCGCTTCCAAAGAAACACTCGATTGTCTGCGTAACCGTTACAATATTTCCGTCCTTGTCAGCCACAGAGAAGGAAGTGGTCGAATTTCCCTCATACTGCTTCGGATCTCCCTTTTCCCATTTCTGGCTCTCATCCGTAATCTTGTCAGCAATCGTTTTCGCATAATCCTTGCTGGTCAGTCCGTCTAAGGGAACGCCTTCAATAAAGTCCGTATCACCCATATAAGCGGCCCGATCCGCAAACGCCGCCTTAAACGCCTCAGAGAACAGATGTACATATTCCGCGGAGTTTACCTCCATGGCCGATATGTCGTAATTTTCCAGCACATTTAAGATTTCGATTAAATGTGTTCCTCCAGAGGACGGAGGCGGGCAGGATATAATCTTGTAACCGCGGTATGTGGAGCTGACAGGTTCACGCAGATTAACCTTATATGCTGTCAGATCTTCCGTTGTCATAACGCCGTCATATTTTTTAACCGCTTCAATGAGCGCGTCCGCTACCTCGCCCTTGTAAAATGCGTCTGCGCCATTATCCGCTATCATCTGAAGCGTCTTTGCCAGATCCGGATTAGTGAATATATCTCCGGTCTGATAGCCCAGCCCATCCTCGCGCAGATAATAGCTCCCCAGATCCGGATAGTCGCCTACCATATCGCCGTAATGATCCGTGATTGCGCTGGACTGGTAATTACTTACCACATAGCCCTGCGTCGCCAGATCAATCGCCGGCTGCATGACCTGCTGGCGTGAAACATTTCCTGAACCGAAATGTTCAAGGGCGTATTCCATACCTGCGACCTCTCCCGGAACACCGACTGCCAGTCCGCCCCTGCTGTTCGCCAGTCCGTTATTTTTCACCTCGCCGTTCTCGTCCAGCCATGTATAGGCATCCTGCGCTGCGGGCGCCACCTCGCGGTAATCGATAAAGCTGTCCTCGCCATCCGCTGTATGTACCAGCATAAAACCGCCGCCGCCGATACCGGATGCCTGCGGCTCCACAACGCCTAACGCATAGGACACCGCAATCGCCGCGTCCACTGCGTTTCCGCCCTGCTCCAGCACCGCAAGGCCGGCCTGGGAGGCATATACATTCGCAGAGGTCACAACGCCGTTTGAACCGCTCCCCTCACGGTCGCCGCGCTTCGTGTTCCCGTCCTCGTCCACCGGGGACCACACCTGTTCAACCGGTGTCAGCCCGTCATCCTGCTCTGACTCTGTTTCCGCTGCTTCCGTCTGTACAGCCTCTGTCGCCGCAACTGTCTCAGGCGCGGCGCTCTCCGGCTGCGACGGACTCCCGCACGCGGTCAGCGGCAGCGTCATCGCAAGCGCAAGAAGCTTCTTCATGTTCTTTTTCATGTCAATTCCTCCTTAAAATATATATTACACCCTTCAATCGCCCGCCAGCCCGTAATATCTCATCACAAGCCCTGCGATCTCCAGATGATTCCTCACCCTGATATCCAGCTCGTCCTCCCGGAATGTCTCAACTGTGATCACCGGAATCCCCAGCTCGTCCGACACAGTCCGGTTGATGCTTCCCGGCGGTGGAGAGCCGTAAAGCGTAAAAGCCCCGGAACATATCTCCCCCCCGGCTGATTTGGTAAGAATCTCCAGGATCAGATCGCCGATCCCGTCAATCGACCGGCAGATCAGCGAATTCCCAAGAGCGTCCCTGTTCTGCGTCCCCGGCCTCGCCTCGTGCAGATCCAGCGCCAGATCCGGCTTTTTATCGCGGATATCCGAATAAATAGCCCACGCGATCCGCTGTGCATCGCACCCGTCCGGATCGCCGGGAAAATTCCGGTTCAAATCCCGATCCTCCCTGGTATTCCTCTGATCCTTCCCGGCCCCGTAGCGGTTTGCAGGACTGACGATGTAAACCGTCCCGGCCGAAATCTCCATATCCTTGAGAATCTCTCCGGCCATCCACCCCGCCTTCTCATCGCCGTGGATTCCTCCCACAATATAAAGCGTCCCGCCGCTGTCCTGATCCACTCCCTCAATCCGGACTGCCGCAAGCTCCAGCCCGGTTCCCTCAAGAAGCCGGTACTCGCTGCGGCGCGCCTCCTCCTCCTTCGTCCCTGCGTCCCGCACATATCCGCAAGCCGCGGCGAAAAACGTCAGGCAGAGAGCTATGGCCCATATCTGTATTCTCATATTAACCGCCTTATTTTACAGACGTTCTGACGTCTTTGGCAAATGACATTACAACCTGAATTCTTATTATCCTCATCATAAACAATTTCAATTGTCCTGTCTATTTTTTCTCATTTTTCCCGAAGGCAATGTTGCCGTTCAGGTAACAGTTCTGACAACCTGAATTGTTACTATTGGCCCGCACACGATCCATCCCCCTCCAAAAAGCCGGCTTTTACAAAGCACACGCAAAGAATCCCCTTCCCCAAAGGTCTGTAAGACATACCTCCGAAGAACGGGATCCCCTGCTTATGTAAATATATTGGAAACGAAACGTGTATTATTCTGTAACAGGCAGGCTCTTTAATTCAAATACTCTCCCAGCCTGTGCCCGCCCGACGTCAGATCCTCATAACTCGGGAGCCCGCTGACCACGATCTCGCCCTTCTCGGCCCCATACATGTCCGTAAAGGCTCTTATATATTCCTGCACGCCCTGTAAATGCCGTCCCACGCGCATCTCAAGCGGCGCTCCATTCTCATCATACGGTATATACAGATACCCGGCCGCGGCCGCCTTCATGTAATAATCGTCCTTTCCGGTTAAAATGAGATCCTCGCTCGTCTTTCCATGCAGACGCCCCTGAGACGGATTTCCGGTCTCCATCAGAAGAGCCAGCGTATTTGTGTGATCCCCCAGCTCGCGGTGCGTAAGGCCGTGCAGGGATACCGGCGACGGCTCCAGGGACATATCCACCCCCGCCATCTGAAGCTCCAGAATGCCCATGGAAGCCATGCTCATCGCGCGCTCATGCGCCACGGTTGCGTTGATGGTCGGATACTCCGGGGACGCCTCGTGCAGATCCATCTCCATATCAATATCCAGAGTATTGATCATATTTGTGATGGCATAGGAAATCTGCTCTGTCATGGTGCCGTCCTTCACGCCCGGATAGGTGCGGTTGATATTTCTCATCTCGCTTCCGGAAAGCGTCTGGCCCGAGCTGTGGGTGTACACGTCCGGATCCGGCCACTGGTCGATGGGGTTTGAAGCGCGGGAGCCGAATACAAACTCCCTTGTCCCGCTCTTTGTGTCAATGTGGAAAAAGTGCGGCGAGCCCTCCTGGGGATCGTTGTGGGTAAAGGCGCTGTTATCCGTCCTGGGAATCACATAAAGCGTGCCTGCCTCGACCTTTCCGCTCTCCACAATCGTCATGGCCGCCATGTGGCCCGACGGCTCGTTCGGATGGGTTCCGCCGAGAATCACAAAGCTTCCGCCCTCCCGCTCGCCTTCCATCACATACACCGTCGTATCGCCAAAGGTTCCCTTTAAATTCTCATTGTAATCACTCAGCATAAAGGTGCGCGTTACGCCCGGGCCGGGTATAATCACTTCCTGATAATGCCTGAAATCATAGAAATCCTTGCCCGCAATGCCCGCAACCGCAAGGCTTGCCGCAGCGCAGACAGCCGTCATAAGATGTTTATTCTTTTTAAAAAAATCCATTTCCACTCCTCCTTTACTTAATCATCAGGACGCGCAGAAGGAGAGGAACCATGACCATACAGCTATTAATCTTCATGGACGGAGCCTCTTCCTTATACATGTCAACCGCCGTAAATACAAGGAACAAAAGCGCAATGGCTCTGTAAATCAATGTTATCATATCCGCGTTCCTCCTTTAAAACAGTCCTGCAATCGTTTTTGAGAAATAGATAAAGAGCAGGCCGTACACCAGCATCACCGCCATGGGTATCAGGCACCGCTTTAAAACCTTCACATAATTGTCCACTCCCGTCACCTTGGCGGCAAACAGGCCGGCCAGCGCGGTCGGCGGCATCATATCTCCGAGCGACGCGATATAGGACAGGGCCGCGATGGTGAATACAGTATCCATATTTAAGAACGCCAGCGCAAACGGCACGCCCAGCACGGAGGAAGCGCCGAAGGATGATACCGCTCCGAATAAGGGGATCGAGATTCCGGAAGCCGCCAGGCGCATATTTTCCGGCAGTCCCAGGCATGTCATGACAATAAAGCCGCGCACGCCGGTCAGTGTCATGACCTGGATAAACATACCAACGCCCATCAGGATTCCCATAACCGGCAGGGAACTGTGAAGCGCCTCCTGAATCGTGGGAACCACATTGACCTTCCGTCCTGTAAATAAGCCCACCGCGGCGCTTAAAAGGAACATCAGGGGCATTCCGATATCCGGGATCACCTTGAAGATCTTGGTCAGAAGCATCAGGAGCACCAGCACAAACAGCGGTATGTATACGCGGAAGCCGTATTTTTCCGCTGCCTCTGTGTTAAGATGCGGGGCCATTTTCTCATAATCCATGTTTTTTGCCTGCTTAAGTCCAAGGAACAGCGCGGCAAAGATGGCCACCGGGATCGTCAGTAAAAGCAGCGGAATCCCAAAGCCCACAAAGGGAACGTCGATGCCGCCGCCGATGATCATCGCCGGCAGGTTTACTGGCGGAGCAACCATGCCCAGGAGCGCGCCCATGGCGATCAGGGCCGCTGCGGTAACACTGTCCAGGCCCATGATCAGAAGCACAGGGGCCATGATGCTTCCCGCTGACAGAACGGCTGCCGTAGAGGAACCTGTGATCATACCCGGGAACATGATGACAATCATAATCAGGATCAGAAGAATGGCGGGATGCTTATGAAATTTTTTAATAATTAAAGCGCTTAAAGCATCCAGCGTTCCTGATTTCTCCACCACCTTCATAAATACCATGGCTGTGACAATGACAAGAATGGTATCCACATACGAAAACGTACCTTCTACCAGATGGCGGACGGGAATCCCCACGCCGCCGGCCAGGCATCCCCCGATCGCGGACAGCATCATTGACACGCCCACCGGAAGCTTTGCAAGGAAGCAGCCCAGCATAAAGATACCGATCATTACGATAAATACGATAAGTTCGTGACTCACTGTTTTCTCCTTCTTTCTAAAAAATAGTCCTCTCGTTCCATGTAACGGTTCAGATAACCCTGGACGGTTACCGTTCCATATCTGCCTATACCGGCCCGTTTCTTCCCATATCCTGTCCCTCCTCTTTTCACCTCAGATCGTTATGCTTAACATCATACTGATCAGAATGTGCTCTGTCTATTTTTTCCCATTTTTCTCTCAAGTTTTTGGACAATATTTTTTGATTTTTTCGGAATAAGCTGTTATGATGGGCATGGAGGGATTCAATATGTATGTGTTTATATGTTTATTTGCCGTTGTTTTATGCTATTTTTATATAGAAAACCGCATCAACCGCGCCTGCCTGGCCTCGTTTCGCGCGGTTATCCATGTCAACGGCATCCGCGGAAAGACATCCACCTGCCGCCTGATTGACGCGGCGCTGCGGACCCGCTACAGGGTTTTCACAAAAACAACCGGCACGGACGCGATGATCATCGATGTAAACGGCCATGAAAGCCCGGTCCGGCGTCTGGGGCCCGCCAATATCCATGAACAGCTCCGGATTATCCGCCGCGCCAGGCGCGAGGGCGCTCAGATCCTCATTCTGGAATGCATGGCCGTCAATCCAGAGCTCCAGAAAATCGCCCAGGAGCAGATCGTAAGGAGCGATATCACGGTTATCACCAATGTCCGCTATGATCATGTATTTGAGATGGGGGACTCGCTGGAGGAGATCGCCGCCTCCTTATCGTCCACTATCCCTGAAAACGGGACGCTCTACACCGCCGACCCGCTTGCGGCCTCGCTGTTTGAGGATGCCTGCCAGAAAAAGAACTGCCGCCTTGCGCTCTGCCCCGCCACCGGCACGTCCTCGGAAAATATCGGCGTCGCCCGGGCGGTCAGCGCCTTGCTCGGCGTGACGGAGGAAGAATTTCAAAAAAGCCTTCCCACTGTCAAAGAGGACTTCGGCATCCGGAAACGGTACTCCATGGAGAACGGGCGCCATGAGGTTTTCCACTTTGTAAACCTTTTTTCGGCCAATGATCCACAATCCACGAAAAACAATGTGGAGGATGAACGGAATGGCTGCGCAGAGCTCTGTTTTTTATATAACCACAGGGAGGACAGGCCCGACCGCGCCCTCCTGTTCGCCCGGCACTTTTTTCCGCATTACAGGGATCACACCGTATACCTGACCGGGGCGGGCGCGGCCCTTCCAAAGCGCCTCTTTGCCAGGGCCGGCGTGGCGGATCTGCGGGTCGTACGCGACTACAGGGATTGTTTAAAGCAGATTCCTTCCGGAGCGCTCCTGGTGGGGATCGGGAATATCAAGGGCGCCGGATACCGGATGATAAAAGAACTGGAGGAAGAACATCCTGAGATAACAGGATCTGTTGCAAAAGGGGGACTACGCGATGAATGATATTCTTTTGTTAGGCATTATAGCAAGCCTGATCTACACCGAATTTACAGATCTGTCTCCGGGCGGCATCATCGTCCCGGCCTATTTTGCCATGTATTCCTATGACTTAAAGCGCCTGGCGGGAACCGTCCTCCTGGCTCTTCTCTGCGTCGCCATTGTCCATTTCCTGTCCAAATACATGATTCTGTACGGCCGCAGACGCTATGCCGTCTATATCATGACCGGTGTTTTGCTTAAATTCCTGGCCGGCGCCCTGGGAGCCGGCGCCGCGGTCTCCATCGGCAATCTCATTCCCGGAATCCTCGGACGCGACATGGAGCGCCAGCACGTTCTGCCCACGCTCCTTTCACTGGGGATTGTAACCCTGTTTACATGTATGATGTTTATTCTAATGCGCTGACGGATAACCGCTCAAAGGTTTCCTGAATTGCCACATTGATTTTGCAGAGAAAACAAGATTTTACAGAGGTAAATATGAAGCGCTCAGACAATAAAAAGAGATTTATGAACAGAATGCATAGCGGCGATATCCGGCATCTCAAACGATATCTTTGGCTGCTGGCCCCGCTTTTCATGCTCTTAGCCTCCCTGCTCCTGATCCGCCAGACCAGGACGCGGGAGCCAAAAAGCCATTATGATGTGATGACAGACGCCGCCGAACGGGCCGACGCGGCCTTTCAGGCCATCCGGGAGGAACGCCTTCTGCGCGGCCACGCGATCTCTCCCATCGATGATCCGAACCGGACCGGGCTTGTGGGCGATTCCTACACGGAGATCACGACCACTCTTGGAAGCCTGCCGTCCAAGCGTTCCGCCGCCAATCCCAACATTGCGGCCATGATTGTGGACATGCTCACACAGTGCGGCGTACAGGCCGGCGATCCTGTCGCCGTCAATTTTTCCGGCTCCTTTCCCGGATTAAACGCCTCCGTCCTCTGCGCGCTCGACGCCATGGGGGCCAAGGGCATTGTCATAAGCTCCGTCGGCGCTTCCACCTACGGCGCAAACCTTCCTGACTTCACATGGCTCGATATGGAGGAAGCGCTGCTTCGCCGCGGCCTGATTGCAAATCACAGCGAATGGTTTTCCATGGGAGGCGCCGGCGATATCGGAAAGGAAATGCCGAATGACGTAAAAGACGCCATCGCGGCGCGCCAGACGGACAGAGGGCTCTCCTGGCTGTATTATGAGGATCTCTCCGAAAATCTCGCGGCCCGGCGAGCCGTCTACGCAGACAAAAGCCTTGAGGCCGGATATGAACAGCCTGTATGTTTTATCAATGCCGGCGGAAATCTCCTCTCCTTCGGGGGAGGGAGCGGGATGGTTTCCGCCGCAAACGGCATCCTGCGGCCCGCCTCCGCACCGCTCCTAAAAGAGGGGGCGCGCGGAAATGGCCTTTCTGTGAATGCCGGCACAGGCGGACTGATCCCCTTTTACTTAGAACAGGGCGTTCCGGTGATTCATCTCCTGAATATGAAAAGCCTGCTGCCCGCGTATGGGCTGCCCTTTGACCCCTCTCCCATGCCAAAGGCCGGGGAAGGGGAGGTCTATATGGAATGGAGGTACAATAAAGTCCTGGCTTGTTCGCTGCTGGCAGCCTGCGCGGTTGTCTTTGCTTTCGCCGCGCGCAGGCTTCCGCGCAGGAAGGTACCGTTATAGGGGCGTTTAACCTGCGCCCCCGCGCCCGGCGCGCCCCTGCCTATTTCCATTTATAAAGCGTCCGCGGCCTGCCCATATCCCCATACGCATACTCCTGCTCCACCATTCCCTCCTTCACCAGATACTGCAGATACCGGTACAGCGTCTTTTTCTTAATCTGCGTACATTCTTCCAGCGTATCTATATCCGCATACCCGTCGCACTCCCGCATCCTGCCCTCGATCTTCTGAAGCGTCACCCTGCTGATCCCCTTATCATGGCTCTCATAATACTGGCTCTTCTCGAAATACTGCAGATGCACCTTAATTCTCGATATCAGATCAATGGCCTTGATTGGCTTTACCGAGTAATCATCCGCCCCGGCCTCCATAAACCTTGACATGATCTGTTCCTCTTCCTCAATCGTCAGGACAATAACCGGCGTTCTGGGAAGTTTTTTGCGAATCTCCCTTACCACGCTGATCCCATCCATCCCGGGCATATGGTAATCCACCAGAATCAGATCGATCCGTTCCTTTTTTATAAGCTGCTGCGCCTCCTCATATCCCCCGGCCAGAAGCGGATTCCAGCCCTGAAACCGGCAGATCTGCTCCAGCGTATAGAGAATATCCCTGTTATCGTCAATCGCCAGAATCGTCTTTCTGTTTTCCATCCTCGTCCCCGTCCCTTTCCTCTTTCAAACCGATCACCGCCCTCGTGTACTTCCCCTTCTCACTCACGATCCGAATGCTTCCCCCGTGATTCTCAACCACCTGCCGGGTAAACGCAAGGCCAAGCCCCGTAGACTGGCGCCCCGAATACCCAAGCTCCCACATATGCTCCATCTCCTCCGGCGACATCCCGGAGCCGTTGTCCAGAACGGTTATGTATATATCCTCCCCCTTCTTTTCCACGCTCACCTCCAGCCGCCCCGTCCCCTTGTCAACGGCATTCCAGGCATTCGTTATCAGATTCACAACCGCCCTGGACAGGCGGATCTTATTTCCCCGTATCACCGCCTCCGGACAGGTATTGATATATTTCAGCGCCTCGTTCGGCACAAAAATTGACACCTGCGCCAGCACCATATGCATCAGATCCCCCACCTCCATGGGCGCTTTCTTATTTTCATACAGAATCTCGGATATCATCAGCCCCATGGAGCGCAGGGACGAGGAAATCTTCTGAAAATATTCCCTGAGAAGCTCGTCCTCCTCCATCATCTCCGCCAGGCTGATAAGCCCTTCTGCGGTGGTCAAAGGGCTCTTCAAATCATGGACCAGACTCTGCACCTCGCTCGAATTGCGCATCTTCAGGGCCTCAATCTGCGTGTCATACAGCTCCTTCTCCACCTGGCGCGTCTTTTCATTGGAAATCTTTAATTTGTGTTCCTTGTAAAGAAGCTGCACCTGTATCATGGACGCATAGAAAAAAGCGATGCACATGCTAAACGCAAACATCGTCAAAAGCTTCTCTTCCCTGATAAAGCGCGAGGCCATCTTCACGTCCATGGAAATCTCCCCCCGCCCAAAGCCGTACTCCGACAAAGGCGGAATCACATCCAGCCATTGAATTGCCATCAGCAGAGAGCCCACCAAAATCAGCTTATTGAGCATATTTACAGAAAACAAATCCATATACGACAGCATCAGCACAAACGCAACCGTCAGAATCGCCGGCACTCCCAGATCATAGCGGATCCCATAAAGCCAGTAGATCATATCATAGATCAGAATAATCAGAAACATGGTAAAAACCGTATTCAATGTAAAACGCTTTTTCCCATGATAATAAATATGCACGGATTCATTGATTAAAAATGCTCCCAGGTAATGCGGAATCATGCGGATTACATTCATAACCACCAGCTTGATCGCCGCCAGAATTAGGTCGCTCCCCCTCTCGTTGAGCATCGCCGCCGTTAAATCATCGTAAATTCCCAGCATTTCCTCCATAATCAGCGCCGGCCCCGCTACCCCCAGCGCCGCCAGAATGCAGCCCTGGACAAACAGGCGCTTATTATGCTGAATCCGCACCCTGTCCCCCATTCTATCGCCTCCCGTCCCCGCCCTTACTGTAAACATATCATCCCCCGTATTTCGATCGCCTGACAGGACTTCACACTCAAACGTATTATAGGTGATTTACCTTTAAATTACAAGAGACGGGAGCATGAACTTTTTAGCAATCAGGGAGGGGAAAGTAACCGTTCAGATAGGTCTGCGCACTTGCTGCGCTGACCGTACGAAAACGCAGCGGCAGCAGGCATCTGCCCCATCGCGAAGCGATTTTTATAGGCAGATGCCGTAACAGTTCAGGTTGTCTGAACTGTTACGGGGGAAATCTTTTCCCCTTCCCGCCGCGCGGCCCGCATGCTGCTTATAGAAGCAGACTTCCTTATGCGGGCCTGTACATAAAAAGCGGCGGCTTTAAACTCATTCGTTCAAAACCGCCGCAATGCTGCCTGTACTCTGTTCCGGCACACAGACATAAACCGCCGCAACAACATTTTTGTCATCCCAAGATGTTTTCCTCACCGCTCCGGCATCTGAAAGCCAGCAAGCGCTCTGTTCAGATAATCATTAAATGGCTTCATCAGGCGGAAAATCTCTGCCGCCCGGACCATAAACTTTTCCGCATCCTCCATCTCTTCATCCCTGACAGGATATTCCAGATACCAGCTCTTAAACTTCAGAAACTGCGCCTGCGGATGCTCCCTGTCATATCCGGCCGGAACATTTTTAAGCGCTGTCCCCTGAACCGTAAAATGCCTTTTAAAATCCGCAGCATGGACGATCTGTTCCCATTCCGGTCCATTTGCCGCAATATAATCCCGCACCATCGCCGTCGCGTCCTTAAACATATCCGCAAACAGCCCGCCCCCCAAAAACGACTGGTTCCCCGGCTTTATCATCATATAATACCCAACCGGAACCGGCAATTTCCCCATGGAGGAAATATGGGCGCGAAAAGCGGGGTTATACGGTGATTTATCGCGGCTGAACCGGGTATCCCTGTTTAGCTTAAACGTAAGCGTATGCGGATCATGGTTGAGAATACTTAAATCAAATTCCCCGATGCGCAGCATAAGCGCCTGCAGCAGCGCCTCAAACTCCGCATTTGCCGCTTTATATTCCGCCTTGTGCGCGTGATACCATTCCCGATTATTATTCTGGCTCAAATCCGTCAGATAGCTCAGGACAGACGATATATTCATGTTATTTACCTCCTACGCATTCCGGACAACCGAAAAGGCTGTCCCGGCCAGAAACGCCCGGATCGCCTCTTTCAAAACCTCCGGCGACTCATACGCCTTATAAAAAGAGAACTCCTCTGACAAATCGTCGATGGCCTCCATCGCCTCCTTTACCTCCGCCATCTTCCGGGAAGATATCGGCTTTGCAGAGGTAAAATCCAAATGAGCCGGAGAAATCCTGTGATTTTGGATCGCGTAATTGACCCGGTTAATGCAATGGCACGCCCCGCCTCCGCATTCACCGCAGTACTCATTCAAAAACATTGCCATCCTCTTCCGGATCCTGGACAGCCTCTGCCGGTAAGCCTCCGGCGTAAGCCCCAAAATATCGCCCGCAATCCGGCTGTCCACCTTAAACATCGCGCCCAGGATAAAAATACATCTGCTCTCCACATCCAAACACTGCAGCATAACGTTCGTGCAGGACATCTTCAGCTCCTCTGCCAAAACAGATTTTTCCACATCCTGTGTCAAATCCGGCACATCATCGACCTTCCCGTTCCGGATATCATCCCCGTAAAACTCAAAGCTGAGCGGAAGCTTCGCAAACATATGCTTCCTGTAATTTTTCAGGTGATTAACCGCAATGCGGAACACCCAGGTAGAAAACGAGCTCTCTCCCCTGAATGAGGACAAATGAGTGATGACCTTCACCAAAGTATCCTGCGACGCGTCCTCCGCATCCGGAAACGTCCCGAGCATCCGCAGCGACAGGTTAAATACCAGATCCTGCACACCGAGGACGAGCGTCTCCAACGCCTTTTTATCGCCGGCAACCGCCTGCTCAATCAAAAGCAGCCGTTCTTTGTCAGTAATATGATCCATACTTTTCACCTCCATATTCAATTAGACAAGCAAAACGCGGTCGTGTGACAGGACATTTCTAAATTTATGACAAAAATCTGTACTCCCCTTCCACCGCCTGCCAATAACGTAGCCAGGGTCAGTTTCCCCGCGTCCCACAAAAAAGGAGGCCCCCATCGTCAGAGACCCCCAGTCGCTTCTGAATTACATCCTAATCCGCTCTAACACATCACTCCCATCCAATCACATCCCAAATCTCCTGCGGCTCCAGCCCGAGCTTCCAGCAGGCCACGCCGGCCAGATCCTCTTTCTTTATCACATCCATCTTAAGCTTCAGAGAACGGCTGTCCTCCATCCAAAGCATGGACTCCCCGTCCTCTGTCTCCGCCTGCGTGTAATACTGCCCCAGCTCCTCATTCCACTGAAGCTGCGCCCCCTGTTCCTCGATCCATTTCTTCGCAGCCGAGATCCCCATTGCCTTTGAGGACAGCTTTTCCCCTGACTGCGTCCACAGGCGGGTATAAAAGGGAACCGCGTTGATCACCTTTTCCCTGGGGACAAGCTCCAGTGTGTTGCGTATGCCGTCTTCCACATATCCAATGGACGCCACCGAGCCGGCCTCACCGCCTGCATAGTGCTCGTCATATCCCATGATAATCACATAATCCGCAACGATACCCTGCTCCCTGCGGTTATAGAAATAGTTATATCCTGCCGGGACGTAATTGTCCACAGACAGCACAAGCCCTTTCCTGCGGCAGGAAACCGACAGCTCCCTGATAAATTCAATATAATGGACGCCGGCCTCCTCCTTAAGGCTCTCAAAATCGAGGTTGATACCGTCAAAGCCGTATGTATCCGCCTCTTTCATCAGATTCTCAATCAGCCGTTTCCGAACCGAGGTCTTTGACAAAAGCACCTCGGAACGCACATTCTTACTGCACTCCCGGCTGAAATTATCTACCACCGCCCAGACCTGGATTCCCTTTTCATGAGCCTTTTCCACATAGCTCTTATCGGCCAGGGATTCATAATTCCCCTCATTGTCGCTCAGTGTAAACCAGGTGGGCGCAATTACATTGATTCCCTTTGTCTGGGCCAGCAGCTCCTCCAGAACCGCGTTGGCGGCCTCCAGCGTGACCTGATGCCATACCAGCGTGATCTTCTCGTCCAGAGAAATATTTTGGTACACAGGCGCTTTAAAGCTGCTGACCGGTTTCTCCGCCTTAAGATCCGTAAGCCTGCTGCCCGGCATATAGCCAATGTGCCCGTCCCGTGTGAGCACCTTGGACCATCGCTCCATGGTTTCCAGCACAATCACGTCCTCGCCCTTAACAGCGTTAGTGATAACCGGGCTCTTCACGCCGCCTTTGACGCGCACCCTGCTGTTTTTGCTGATCACTGCCACCGGAACCTCATCCCAAGTGTCCTGGATAAACACGCGCTTCTGTTTTCCGCTGTCGTAAGCGTTGACCCGGATATCCGTATAGTTTAAAACAAGGCCCAGAGACAGGAGGACATCCTCCCCCCGCCGTATGAAAAGCCGTCTTCCCCCGGCGCCTTTTGTCCCCTCCGGGGCGGTCAGTATCTCATCCGGCAGGGCATAGACCAGAAGAGCCTCATTGTTATCCCAGTAAAAACGTTCATTTAAATTCTTATTGACCCAGTCTATCGGAAGATAGGTCTGTCCCTCCTCATAAATTCCCCGCGCCTCCTGCATCTCATAATTTAAGAATACAGTTACCTCATCCTCTGCCCGCACCTGATAGAGCTCATCCAAATCAGCGGGCTCCTTTGTCGGCCCGTAGCGCTTCCAGGCGTAAATTCCGGCTGCGCACGCGATAAGCAGCAGAAGTATAAGCGACAGACATCCAAGCGACGATCCTTTTTTCCTCATCTTTTCCTCCGGCCTTCAAAAAGGTTTGCTTTCAACTGTTTCTAAGTATAACACACCTTGACCGGGGAATGTGGATTTTTTTCTTACATTTTGCTTTCCAGGCAGGACAGCATCTTCCGTCGTCATCTCATGGCCGTTCATATCCTTTGAAATGTTACGCCGCCCTTCCCTCTGCCGCCCGCGTCCTGCTGCCGCAGCGCACACCGCCAGACCTGCCGGACGCTTCAGGGCGGCAGGCGCGTGTATTTTCTGCCTGCCCGTCCCTGCCCCGTCCTATCGGTTATAGACCCGGTCAAAGTGGATCTCTGCCAGCACCCCTGTTTCGGCGCTGATATAATCTCCCATATAAAAGGAGCCATCTTCTTTAATCTCAAATATTTTATGGTATTCGTCAGGCGTACATTCTTTGCCGTCGATCAGGATGGAGATCCCCTTCTCCCGGTAGCGGCAAAGCCCCTCCATAAAAATCCGCTGCTGCTGCCTCTTCCTCCTCTCCCATTCTTGATTCCTTTCTTGTTTTTTCATTTGTACCTTTCCCCCGCCTAATCGGGACAGAACCTGCCAGAAGAGCATATCGGAGGTAAGGAACCGTCATAAACCATCGGTCATGACAGTCCCGAATCATATGATATATTAACGCCTGCTCCCCCTTATCCGAGAAATGTTCCGAAAAAATCCAGAATATCTTCTGTTATGGCAAATGCACTCCCGGCAATTGGGATCCGTCTGATTCGGATTCCGAGAAGCTTCTCTGTCATCTTAAGCGCCTCCCTGCTTCCAAACGCGCTGAAAAACTCCCAGCCGCGCCTGTCTGTCCCTGTCTGTGACGCCAGCCCAGCAAACGCATCCAGCTTCCATTCGCTCACAGAACCCACCAGAAACCTGCGGTCACAGCGCAGAAATTCATCCTGTATTTCGCTTCTGAATATGCCGAAATCTATTACGATCGCATTAAAACCACTTGCGGCGCATCCTAAAAGCTCATCCTTACCAGCCTTTTTATAATAGAATGCCCCCATAATATTAAACGATCCCGATCGGGAATCTGTGACCGCTTTTTTCGACAAAATTCGTTCTAAACCGCCAAAATCCCCGCTCTCGTTCCATTCCAGAACCGCTGTTCTCTGGTTTAATACGCCGGCACAATAATTCGCTGTCAAAATCGCCATATGCGTGACCCCAACCGACGGCCCGCTTCCGGCAATCCCGATTATCTCAGGCGTTTGCTGCAGGGAGCGCCCTTTTCTCTGCGCCGCCCTTTTTCTAAACGATCCTGCGGCCTTATGCCAAACGGCCATCCGGTCCCCCCTTTTTTCCTTCTCCCTTCCTTTCCGGGCCAGTCCCGGATCTTTAGTCCGCCGCTCGTCCCTTTAAAGCATATATCCCAAAAGGCGGAAATAGAATCGCACTTTTCCGTCAGATGGCATGTGGGAAGCCTGTAAAACTTAAGCCCCGCGATGTCTCCCGGAAGAACCGGCCTTACATCCGGAGAGCTGTGGTTAAACAGAACGCGCAGGTTCTCCTTATGCGCAAGCGCGCCCGCGGCCTTAACAGAATCCTCAAGCTCCCAGTCACCCGCCCCGCACACGAGAAGCAGGATATCGTATTCCTCCTCCAGAGCCGTCTGGAGTACGGCTCCAAAGTCATCAACGAGAGCGTCTGTGTAAGTCCCGGCAAGCTGCACGCAGGGGCCGTATCTCGGCTTCATCGCGTATCCGTCCAGATGAATCAGCCCGTACCGGTCAGGCTTAAGCCCCCGGTACGCCGCCGCCTTCCTGACCGCCCCGGAATCATTCCTCTCCCGGTACAGGCAGGAAAGCCCCCTGCCGGACAGATACGAACTCACGCTTAAGGAGACATGGGTAACGCCTATGCCCGGCTTACTGCCGGCAACTGCAACCTTAAGAAATGGCATTTGATTTTGTGCGGAACCACCTGTTTTTACATGTAAAAGCGCCTCCAGCACTTCCTCTGCGCTCTGACAGCGCAGTTTTTTCTGCGGGTTTAAGCACCTCATAATCACAGCGGCCGTCTCCCGGGCAAACACCTCCTGCGCCCGCTCCCGCGCTCGGTCCGTACACCGTCCGTCCTTTTCCCTGCCGGGAAATGCGCCGGTCCCCATGTAGTAAAGGAGGACGCCAATGGCATAGATATCGGTCCTTTCATCCAAAGGCTCGTCTGTATACTGTTCCGGGGCCGCAAACCCCTCTGTTCCGTAGCGCTCGCGCATGGTCTTCGCCGATCGGGCCGTAACCGCCTGATCAAAATCGATCAGCTTTAATGCTCCCTGACATATCAAAATATTCCGGGGCTGGAGATCAAGATACAAAATTGGATTAGGTTCGATTGAATGCAGATAACTTATGATACGGCAAAGTTCAATCCCGTAGGAAAGGGCCTTTGCCCTTGCAAGACCGCCCCGCCTCTCGATCAGGGCGTATAATGACTCACCGTCCAGATATTCTTCGATGAGATAATAATAACTCGAATCCTCTTCTAAATCATAGATAACAGGAATTCCCGGGTGCTTCAGCTCCTTTAAGACCGCCGCCTCCCTGGCAAAGCCCTGACACGCTCTGGGGACTCTCTTGATCGCCCTCCATTCGTCAAGGGCCAGATGCCTGGCCAAAAACACGGTTCCGCTTCTCCCGCGCCCGATCACTCTGTCTATCTGATACTTTCCAAACAGTATGGTATCCTCTACTGACTGCGCCTCCTTTCTGCAATGCCATCTCTTAATATGTATTGTAAAGGATCATTTGGAATTTTTCAACTGTTTTTTCGTCCTGTTCCATAAATTTTTAATAAAATTTTTCATATAAGAATTGCCAAATGCTTATATTATATAGTATGATTGAATAACAGAACGCTTGAGAGCAAACGCCTGAACGCATCGATTTCAGGGCAGCTTCCCGGGCGATACCAGTAAAACCTGTATTTTAAACCGTAAAAGATAAAGGAAGTGATTCAAGTGAAGATAGAACGCATTAACGATAACCAGATACGCTGTACGCTCACCAGCTTTGACTTGAGCGTGCGCGATTTAAATTTAGGGGAACTGGCCTATGGAAGCGAGAAGGCCAAGCGTCTGTTCCGGGAGATGATACAGAAGGCATCCAGCGAGGTCGGTTTTGACGCGGAGGACATCCCCCTCATGGTGGAGGCCATCCCGCTCTCTAACGAGAGTATTATGCTGATCATCACCAAGATCGAGGATCCCGAGGAGCTGGACACCCGCTTCTCCAAATTTGCCCCCATGTCAGACGATGAAGAGCCCTTTGCAGGCCTGACGAGCGAGCTCTTAGAGGGCGCGGACAGCCTTCTTGAGATGCTGGCCCACAATGCGGCCTCCGCCCTTCCGGATCACGCGCTGGCCGGGCAGCAAGGCGCGCAGGGCGGCCAGGATCTCACGGACGGAAAGGGAGACGAAGCGTCGGCTATCCGCATATTTACCTTTAAAAACCTCGACGAGGCATGCGCCGCCGCCCGCATCTCCGGCCCGATTTTTGACGGCCTTAACACGCTTTATAAAAATACCGCAAAGGATCGCTATTATCTTGTCATCCGCCGGCCGGATACGGACAGCGATTCCTTTCAGCGCGTCTGCAACCTTTTATCCGAGTACGGCGACGCCGTCAAAGCCTCATCTACGGCGGAAGCCTACTTTCAGGAGCACTATGAGGTGATTGTAAAAGAACACGCCCTGCAGACACTGTCCGCCTTATAAGCAGCCAGCCAGGAAGGCCAGGCTGTCCTCCCCGGGCATAATCGCCGCGCACAGCGGGCCCGGATGCGCGGCCGCCGTCTTCAACCCGATCCGCGTTTGCACGGCGAAATCCTCTCCGGCTGCCATGATCCTATTTTTAAACATAAAATGCAGTAAATTCTTCTTGAATAATTCACTCTTTTGGTTTAAAATAATCTAAAAGTTAAAAATAAAGGAGGTACTTTATCATGGCATATGTAATTACCGATACGTGTGTAAGCTGCGGCGCATGCGCAGGCGAATGTCCTGTTGGCGCTATTTCCCAGGGCGATGGCAAGTATGAGATCTCTGCTGATACCTGCATCGATTGCGGAACTTGTGCAGGCACATGCCCGACCGGCGCTATTGAGCAGGGCTGATTGAACATTGTGTAAAGCATACATAAGAGACTGTCAGGAATGGCAGTCTTTTTTGTCGTTGTCTCTATATGATTGTCTGCTTTAAAAGGAGATCTTAATGAAAAAACCGGTTATTGCCCTGACGGCTTCGCATGAGACGAAAACCGGGGAGCTTCGCATGAGTCCCCGTTATACGGACGCGCTGAAAGACTGCGGCGCCATTCCCCTTGTCCTCCCTCTGACCCTGGAAGAGGAGGACTGTATCCAGTTATCAGAATCCTTAGACGGCCTTTTATGCACAGGGGGGCCGGATGTGCATCCATTCCGCTTTGGCGAGGAGACGCTCCGGTACTGCGGGGATTTCTCTCCCCTCCGGGACGAGACGGAGCTCTCGCTTTTTCATCAGTTTTATAAGCGAAAAAAGCCGATTCTTGGCATATGCCGCGGAATCCAGCTTATCAATATCGCCCTCGGCGGCGACATCTATCAGGATTTGGACGCGCAGCTTCCGGATCGGCTCCCCATAGCCCACAAACAGCCTTTTCGGGCCGACGCGCCCTCGCACCACGTTGATCTGGCCCCTGATTCACAGCTTTCGCGCATCACCGGGACGACGCGCCTTGCTGTCAACAGCCTGCACCATCAGGCCGTGCGCAGGACAGGCGCGGGCCTTCGCACAGCCGGGCAGGCTCCGGACGGCGTGATTGAAGCCCTGGAGCACCCGGATTACCCGTTCCTGATCGGGGTACAGTGGCATCCGGAATGGCTCTGCCGCGCGCAGTCCCACGCCCAGGCGCTGTTTGAAGCCTTCACAGCCGCCTGCGCCCGGGATTCGGTGATATCGTAAACGAGGCTAAAAATACGCCGGGACGCCCGGAGCGCGCATTGAGCCGGACGCCTGATGCTGTTATGCTGTAACCGTTTTGATAACCGTCACAGTTTATTTCCGTTTCTCCCGAATTTCTTCTTTTTAAAATGGAAAAACGGAAAAGCCGAGGCCGCCGCCTCTGCCCGTCCCAGATTATCTCTCTGGCAGGAGCGGATCGCCTCGTCTAACTGCTTGAACCGCTCTTCCTCACGCTCGTCCGACACACGCATCAGATATTCCATTTCCTTCATCAGCTTGTCATGCACCAGATAGCTGACATCCTGGCTGAGCTTTTCCGTGTTCTCCTCCATGGCCCGTCCGATAATATGATCCATGAGCTTCTGGAATTGTTCCATCTTCTCCTCTGCCAGAAGCGCCTCCACGCTGTCACTGTCAAAGGGCGCGAGGTTTTTGACCGCGGAATCCTCCGCCGCCTTCTCCCTGGCCTGTCCGCCTTCTGCTTCTTCTTTTGTCCCGGCCTTTTCCCGCGCCTCCTGCCCTTCAGGCCCTGTGCCCTTCAGCGCCGCAATCACATCCTCTTCCAGAATCTCGCCGGAAATCACTGTCTTCCCGTCCTGGAAGGTCTTTGCCAGCGCGGCTTTGATGGCCTTAAGCTGATAGCCCTTCTCCTTCAGCGACTTCACCTGCCGGAACAGCCTGATATGATAATCCGTATAAAACCGGTGCCCCATTTCATTCCTCGGAATCGACAGCTCCAGCTCCTCCTCCCAGTAGCGCAGGACGTGTGCCTCCACATCTACCTTCTTCGACGCATCTGAAATCAGATAATGTATCTCAGCCATATGTATCCTCTCCTTTAGTCCACTATATTTCGTAGCTTACTACTACTATATGCCGGGTTAAGAAAGAATATGAATGGTCGGGGAAATTTTTGTAAGCGGATTAAGGTATGATATTTACAACGTGAATGAAGTCTTGCGGGCGGCCCTCTCACGATCCCTAAACTATCTGGCCAGATTAGCAAATTTCGTCAGCTCCGGCCTCCACATAAGCTGGATCGTGCCGATCGGCCCGTTTCTCTGCTTGGCGATAATCACCTCCGCGATATTCGGCGTATCCGTATCTTTATTATAATAATCATCCCTGTAAAGGAACATCACCACATCCGCATCCTGTTCAATGGCCCCCGATTCCCTCAGATCCGACAGCATGGGCCTGTGATCCGGACGCGTCTCGCATGCGCGGGAGAGCTGGGAAAGCGCCACCACCGGAGCGGAAAGCTCCCTGGCCAGGGCCTTTAAGGAGCGCGAAATCTCTGAGATCTCCTGCTGCCGGCTCTCGCCGCCCCGCCCGCTGCCGCTCATGAGCTGCAGGTAGTCAATTATCACAATATCAAGCCCGTGCTCCAGCTTCATCTTACGGCATTTTGAGCGCAGCTCCATGATTGAAATGCCCGGCGTATCGTCAATAATCAGGTTCGAGCCGCCGATGGTCCCGATCCCCTCTACCACCGCATCCCAGTCTGAGTCTGTGAGCGTGCCGGTGCGCAGCTTCTGGGAATCCACATTGGATTCCATGGACAGCATGCGGTTCACAAGCTGCTCCTTTGACATCTCAAGGCTGAACACCATGCAGGGAAGGCCCTTTTTCACCGCCACATGCTCTACCACATTAAGCACAAAGGCCGTCTTTCCCATCGAAGGGCGCGCTGCGATTAGGATAAAGTCCGACGGCTGGAAGCCCGACGTCCTGTAATCGAGATCAATAAACCCTGTCGGAATTCCGGTCACGGTGCTGTTGCTCTTCGAGGCGGCCTCAATCCGCTCCAGAACATTTAAGGCCACCTGCCGGATGGGCACAAAATCCCCGCTGCTGCGGCTCTGTAACAGGCCAAACACCGTTTTCTCCGTGTGAGCCAGAATATCCTCCAGCTTCTCCCGGCCTCCGTAGCAGAGCCCCTCAATTTCCTCGCTCACCTTGATCAGGCGGCGCAGCACCGCCTTATCCCGGACAATCCCCGCGTATGCCTTTATATTCACCACAATCGGCGCCATGGCCATGATATCGCGGAAAAATTCGAGGCTGCTGATTTCCGGCGGCACGTCCTTTTCCTTCAAGCGATCCTGCAGAGTCACCAAATCCACAGGCTTTCCCTCATTAAACAGCTCCACGATCGCGTCAAACACAATCCCATACTGGCGCTGGTAAAAATCGGCGCCTGTGATCATCTCAGACGCCGAAATAATTGCCTCGCGATCCATCAGCATGGAACCGATCACGGACTGCTCCGCTTCTACACTGTGAGGAAGAATACGTTTTACCAGCGCTTCATCCATCGCGCGAACCTCCTGTAATTCCAGTCAACAATCCCGCCGCGGACAGCGGGCTAACCCTCCACCACCTTCACGGAAAGCTTGCCTGTCACGTCTTTATGGAGCTTCACCGGCACCGCATGGGTTCCGAAGGTCTTAAGCGGCTCCGGGAGCGCCAGCTTCTTCTTATCAATCTCAAGGCCGAGCTGATCGGAAATCGCTTTGGCGATCTCCTTGGAGGAAACCGAACCAAACGCCCTGCCGCCCTCTCCCGCCTTAATCGAAACCGTAACCGAAGCGGCCTCCAGCTTTTTCGCAAGCTCCTTCGCCTGCTCAAGCCGCTCCGCGGCCAGCTTCTCCTCATTCGCCTTCTGAAGCTTTAAGTCGTTTAAATTCTTTGCGTTCGCCTCGATTCCCAGCTTCTTAGGCAGTATGAAATTCCTCGCATAACCATCATTTACCTTCACAATCTCGCCCTTTTTACCGAGCGCCTTCACATCCTCTAATAATACAACCTGCATCCTATATCTCTCCTTTCTCAAGCATCTCTGTAATAATGGCTTTCATCCGCTCTCTCGCCTCGGGGACGCTGATATCCTTTATCTGAGCCCCGGCAATCGTCCGGTGGCCTCCTCCGCCCAGCTTCTCCATCATGATCTGGACATTTATCTCGTCAATGGAGCGGGCGCTGAAATAGATCGTGTCCCGGATCTGTGTGAGCACAAAGGAAGCCTTAATCCCCACAATATCCAAAAGCTCGTTCGCCGCCTGCGCGCCCACCACGGTGGGACTCTCAAGGCCCTGCGACGGACACTCTGATATGGCAAAAAAGTGTTTATAAATCTCAGCTCTCTGGATGGCCTCAGCCCTTGCCTTATAGTCCTCCAGGCGATCGCGGAACAGCTTTCTCACCCGCACCACATCCGCGCCGTTCCTGCGCAGGAAGGCCGCTGCCTCAAAGGTCCTGACGCCTGCCTGGTTCAGGAAATTATTCGTATCAATCACGATCCCGGCATACATCGCGTCCGCCTCGGCAGGCCGCATCTTAATCCCGTCCCCGATATACTGCAGGATCTCGGCCACCATCTCGCACGTCGAGGACGCGTACGGCTCCACATAAGAAAGCACCGCATTGTCAATGATCTCGCTGCTCTGCCTGTGATGATCCAGCACTACAATCGTCCGGATCCTGTTAAGAAGCTCCGGCGCTTCCGTAATACTGGGCCGGTTCACATCCACCACCACCAGCATCGTGCCCGCGTCCGCCCACTCGGCCGCTTCCTCCCCGGTCATCAGCAGATCCTCCGGGTAATCCGGATTATCCTGGAAACGCGCCATCATCGGCTTCACCGAAGAATTGACGCCGTTCACCACGATCCGCGCTTTTTTATTCAGAAATGTCGCCACGCGGTAGATGCCCACCGCCGCGCCGAAGGAATCGCTGTCGCCGTTCTTATGGCCCATGATCAGGAGCTTATCCTTTGTCTCCATCAGCTCACGCATCGCATGAGCCTTTACGCGCGCCTTCACGCGCGTCGTCTTCTCAAGCTGCTGCGACTTGCCGCCGTAGTAGCGGATCTTCGAGCCGTCCTTCACCACCGCCTGATCGCCGCCCCGGCCCAGAGCCATATCAATCGCCGTTCTGGCAAACTCATAATTGCGGCAATAGCTGTCGCCGTCCATCCCCATGCCGATGCTCAGCGTAACCGCCATGTCATTGCCGATATTGACCGTCTTCACCTCTTCCAGAAGGGCAAACCGATCCTCCTGAAGAACCTCGGCAGACTCCTGTTTTATGACGAACAGATACTTATCCTTTTCAAGCTTTTTTACAATCCCGTCCAGATTCGTGAGATACTTGTTGATCTTGCGGTCGATCAGGGCAGACAGGAGCGAGCGGCGGACCTCCTCCACGCTCTCCAGCGCCTCGTCATAATTGTCCAGGTAAATCAGCCCGGCTACCAGTTTCTGCCTGTCGATCTCCTGCTTGTAAAACAGTTCCTCCGTCTCATCAAACAGGTAAACCCCCATCAGCAGATCCCCGCCTTCGCCCTCAGACATTCCCATCCGGAGCCCCTCTTCCTCGTCCACATAGATTCTCCGGATATCCACCCGGTAAAATTTATCCTCAAAGGAAGAATGGACGCTCGCCGCGTCCTCCATCTCGTCCAGAAATTCCCTCGTGATCTCCGGAAAAAGCGCCGTTAAGCTCCTGCGGCTCTCCTTTTCCTCTCTCACAATGTCGGAAAAAGCCTGATTCAGCCACAAAAGGCGTCCGGTCTCGTCCGTAACGGCATAAGGCATTGCCATATTATCCAGGAGCTGCTTCTGCACCCAGGCATACTGGGCCGAAAACTCTACCATGCCGTTTAAAAGCTTCTTGCGCCTGTACAGAAAAAGCCACATGGCAATCATAATATAGAGAAGCGTAAAACCCGACATCGCCAGCCCCGCCCGCGGGCTTAAGGCCCCGGCCACCAGATTCGCCGCCATCACGAAAACGGACAGCAGAATCGGCCACTGGAGATACAGGCGAAGCTGGCTCTGAATCTTGAATTTTTTTCCCATCTTGTCCTCCTGTGAGAAACACTTTTCGCTTCCATGTGCGTTCATGGCGGATCATTATAAAATACTCCGCTTTTACACGCTGGCGTGTCATGAATGGACGCGAAATACTTTCACAATTATATCATAAAGGGAGGGGTTCGTCCAGAATAATCCGGTTGGGAGAAATTTGGCGATTGATTGCGCTGTAACAGTCCAGACAGCCTCTGAACTGTTACATAGAGCTGACTGCATAGACTCAGCTTCAGGTTCCTTTAATATCTCAGTTTCATTCAATGTATTTCATTACTGTTATCCAAGAGCTTCATAAGCCGCTCAATATCTTCCTCTCTGGTCGCCCAGCTTGTGGCAAAGCGGACAACTGTATGATTCTCATCATATTTTTCCCAGAAGCTGAATGAAACCTGTTCCCTGAGGCGCTCCATTCTGTGGTTCTCGAGAATGATAAACTGCTGGTTTGTGGGGGATTCCAGATAAAACTGACAGCCTCTTTCCTGAAATCCCTTTTTCAAAAGCTCCGCCATATCGATCGCGTGGCGGCTGATGGAAAAGTAGAGATTATCCGTGAACAGCGTATCAAACTGGATTCCCAGAAGACGCCCTTTGGCTAAGAGGGCGCCGCGCTGTTTTACAATCGTCATAAAGTGCTTTGGCGCATTCCTCGTGAATACCACGGCCTCGCCGCACAGGGCCCCTACTTTGGTCCCTCCGATATAGAACGCATCGCAATATCTGGCGATGTCCGGCAGCGTTACATCTGTATCACGGCTCATCAGGCCGTAGCCGAGCCTCGCGCCGTCCAGGTAAAGCGGAAGGCCGTATTTACGGCAGACCTCTGATATCGCGGCCAGCTCCTTTAAGGAGTACAGCGTCCCGTATTCTGTCGGATGCGAAATGTAAACCATACCCGGAAAAACCATATGATCATGGTTCTGATCATCCAGAAAATTTTTAACGTACTGATTTAAGTCTTCTGCGGCGAGCCTGCCTTCATGCCCTTTGACAGCAAGAACCTTATGCCCCGTGAACTCTATGGCTCCCGCCTCATGGCCGTTTACATGGCCTGTGTCGGCTGACACCACGCCCTCATACCGGTCTGATAAGGAATCAATCACGATCGCATTGGTCTGCGTCCCGCCCGCCAGAAAATACACCTCCGCGTTCCGGCAGGCGCATGCCTCCCGGATTTTTTCCTTTGCGCTCCCGCAATAATGATCTGCCCCGTAGCCCGAAAGCTGCTCGAGATTCGTCTCCATCAGACGGTTTAAAATGCGCTCGTGCGCGCCTTCTGTATAGTCACTCTCAAATGACAGCATTATTATATTCTCCTTATTAATCCTTTTGATTGCATTCCGGTTATTCCTGACTAATCCTTTTCACGATTCCTCTTCATTGCGTCTGAAACAGCGCCGTCACCCTTCCATAACTCTGCGGACATCCCTGCGCACTCTTGCCCCAACCATAACCGCAAACAGGATCTTCACCGCATCCCCCGGAAGATAAGGAATCACTCCCACGCCCAATCCGGCTGCAAAGCCAATTCCAAGCTGCCCGGCAAGCCATACGGTCCCAAACACATAGCACACCGCCGTCCCCAGAACCATCCCGGCCGCCTGAAGCGCATATTTTCCCGGAAAGCGGTCAATCGCCCATCCTGCAATCAGCGCCATAAAAATAAATCCCACCAGATATCCCCCTGTCGGCCCCGCCAGCTTCACGATGCCGCCTGTAAAGCCCGAAAAAACAGGCAGCCCGGCAAAGCCCAGAAGGAGATAGACAAGATAGCTGATCGTCCCGGCCTTTGTCCCCAGGACATATACCGCCAGGTAAACCGCCAGATTGGTGAAGGAAATCGGTACCGGGCTTATCGGGAGAGGAATTACCAGCGGCCCCAGAATGCAGGTCACGGCTGTCATCACCCCGATCAAAGCCATCTGTTCCGTTGAAAAAAGTTTCTTTTTCTTCGCTCCGTCAGACACCGCCTTATCGGCGGCTCCTTTCTCTGCTCCTACAGACATTGACTTTTCCATGATTCATTCCCGCCTTTCCTTCACAGATCAAACCCCATCGCGCTCAGCATCTCTACATCATCCGCAATCTGATTGCCCGATGTGGTCAGCATATCGCCTGTAATCGCCGCATTCGCCCCGGAACAAAACGCCTTTTTCCCGGACTCAGCCATCCGGTTCCTTCCCGCTGCCAGGCGCACATACGCGTCGGGATTGATATACCGGAAGACAGCAATGCTTCTTAAAATTTCCTCCTCTGATAAGGGCTGCATATCCTCCAGAGGCGTCCCCTTAATAGGCTGTAAAAAATTGATCGGGATCGAACGGATCTCCAGTTCATGCAGGCTGAACGCCATATCAATCCGATCCTCCCACGTCTCTCCCATGCCAAGGATACCTCCTGAGCAGACCGAAAGCCCCGCTCTCCTGGCCCTGTGGATCACCTCCAGCTTATCCTCATATGTATGGGTCGTACAGATAAATGGAAAATACCGCTCCGACGTCTCAAGGTTCGCGTGATAGCGGCTCACTCCCGCCTCTTTTAAACGGTTAAAATCCTCCTGGGACAGAAGTCCGTGTGAGGCGCACAGTCCAATCCCGCCCGCCTCCTTCATTGCCCGGTAGGCCATAAGCGCCCTCTCCATCTCCGCGCCGGACAGAGCCCTCCCGGCCGTCACAACCGAATACCGCCGTATCCCCCTGTCCGCATGCGTCTTACAATCCTTCGCAATCTCATCCGGCTCTAAAAACGGGTACTCTTCTATCTTTGCGTGGTTGCAGGCAGACTGCGCGCAAAACTTACAGTCCTCCCCGCACCGTCCGCTGCGCCCGTTGATAATCGAGCAAAGATCAACCCGGTTCCCGCAAAGCGCCCGCCGAATCTCATCCGCGCCCCGGCAGAGCTCTCCCAAATCCTCTGTGAGAAGAAATGACACATCGTCCGCCCTGGACAGACGCCTCCCGTTTATAATTTCCTTTACAATACATTCGCTCATTTAGCAGTCCCCTTTCAGTACAACCGTTGTAATCCCGTTCAAGCTGCATAAACTGCTGCCGGCCGCTTCAGGTTCACGGTTCCTTAACTGCATTTATTATATCCTCTCCCCTCTCTTATTGTCAACCTCATTATTTTTATGGTTTACACTCCATTCCTCTACAGCGCCCCCACATACCGCCCCAGAAAATTCTGCGTCCGCTCATTTTCTGAGGAGAACACCTGCTCCGGCGTCCCTTCCTCCACGATCACGCCTCCTGCCATAAAAATCACGCGATCTGAGATATCCCTCGCAAACGCCATCTCATGCGTGACAATCACCATGGCTATATGCAGATCCGCCAATGATTTAATCACCTTAAGCACCTCGCCTGTAAGCTCCGGATCAAGGGCCGAGGTCGGCTCGTCAAAAAACAGGATCTTGGGATTCAGTGCCAGCGCTCTTGCAATCGCCACGCGCTGGCACTGGCCGCCCGAAAGCTGGCACGGATACGCGTCTTCCTTGTCCTCCAGCCCCATTTTCCGTAAAAGCTCCCGCGCCTCCGCATAAACGGCTTCTCTGTCGCGTTTCTGCACATGGAGCGGCGCGTCCGTAATATTTTTCATCACCGAATAATGGGGAAAAAGATTGAAATTCTGGAATACAAGGCCGTACTGCCTCTGAATTTCCTTCAAATCCTTTTTTCCCGCATAGACGGCTCTCCCGTCCGGGCCGTTCCACGCCGCCTTTTTTCCCATATAGATCAGCTCTCCGCGATCCATGGTTTCCAGCATGGTAGCGCAGCGCAGCAGCGTTGATTTTCCAGAACCGGACGGGCCGATGACGGACACGATCTCGCCCTCCTCCACGCTCATAGAAATATCTTTCAAAACTTCCAGCTCATCAAACGACTTTTCCACATGATTCAGTTCCAACAGCTTCATCATCCACAGCCCTCCCGCCTCTTTCAGAAACAATTAGCGATAATAATCCATCTTCTTTTCGATCCACTCCATCCCCACAGCAACCAGAAGGTTAAAAATATAATAAAATACCCCCGCCGCCACAAAGGGTATCATATTGGTCTGGGAGGCTGCCAGGGCCTTGGCAATGGAAAACATCTCCGCCACGCTCAGTGTAAAAGCCAGAGACGTATCCTTTACCAGCGTAATCACCTCATTTGTGACGGAAGGAAGGATCCGCTTCATCACCTGCGGCAGAATAATCTTAAAAAAGGTCTGGAATTTACTGTACCCCAGAACACGGGCCGCCTCATACTGCCCGGCCGGCATGGACTGGATCCCGCTCCGGTAAATCTCCGCAAAATAGGCCGCATAGTTGATTACAAATCCGATAAACGTAGCCCACAGCCGGTATCCGGAGCCAACCTTGATGCGGAACAGATAGTAGGGGCCGAAATAGACCACCATCAACTGCAGCATCAGAGGCGTTCCCCTCATGATGGATATGTAAAACTTTACAAACGTCTGAAGCAGGCGGCTCCGGGACATCCGCCCAAAGGCGATGAGTAAACCCAGAGGCAGCGAAAACAGCAGCGTTGTCACAAAAATCTGAATGCTGATCCCCATTCCTCCCGCCAATTGTATGATCATCTGCTGGATTGTCATTTTCCCCATAATCGTTCCTTCCTGTGTTCCTTCCCAAAATCGCATCTGAAACAAATCCTGCCTCAAACGCAAAGGCCGCTGCGCCAAAACGGATCAGCCGGCAGGACACAAACAGCCTGCGCGCCCCGCGTTCCTCTGCACAGCGGCCATACGCTTTCAAATCATTGTAGATGGTTCTCTTTATTTTCCGATGGTCGTGATATCCTCGCCGAACCATTCCTCGGAAATACGCTTTAAGGTCCCGTCTGCGGCCATCTCCTCCAGAGCTCCCTGAACCTTATCCCTCAGCTCCTCATTTCCCTTCTTAAAGCCGACGCCGTACTCCTCTTCTGAAAGGCTCTCGTCCAGAATCACAAAATCCGCATTTCTCTGCTTAATCTGATACCCTGCCACAATCACATCCATGGCGATCGCATCCACCGCGCCCTGCTCCAGATCCATAAACGCCGTATTGTAATCCGCTGTGGTGAGAAGCTGTCCGAAGGAAGCCGTCAGATCAGACGCCTCTTTAAGCGCCGCCTCCGCTGAAGAATCAATCTGCACCTCCACAACCTTGCCCGCCAGATCCGCCTGGCTTGAAATGCCGGAATCCTTTGCCACCACAAACACCTGCGTATTCGCCATATACGGCTCTGTCCACGTATAATTATCCTCGCGCCCGGTCATCGTAAATCCGTTCCAGATACAGTCAATATTGCCGGACTCCAGCTCCATATCCTTTGAATCCCAGGCAATCGGCTGCGGCGTAAACGTAAGTCCCAGACGCTTTGCCGTCTCCTCTGCAAGAGCCAGATCAAATCCCGTAAATTCCCCGTCGTCCCCTACGAATCCCATCGGCGGGAAATCCTGGTCAAAACCGACGATAAACGTCCCTCCTTCGCCCTCCGCCGACGGACTCTCCGGCTCTGCCGCTGTCTCCTCTGCTTTGCTCTCCTCCGCCTCTGCCGCGGTCTCCTCCGCCGACGGGGCCGCTGTCTCTGCTGCTTTTTCCTGGCCGCATGCCGTCATGGATAATGCCATCAAGGATGCAATCGCTGTACATAATATTCTCTTTTTCATAATATCCTCCTCATCGCGGGCCTCATACCCGCCTGAAACCAGTACGCGGGAAAGGGCCTGTGCTTTTTAACGCAATGACATATTATCATACTAAAGTGAATCTGTAAAGAGCTTTTGTGAAAAATCAAAAATATGATATAATAGTATCCTGATACGTTCACATTTCACCAAATAGCTTGTGCACATTATCCTCATTGAAAAACAATATCCAGCCACTTCCTATACCACATTGGGATATTCCTGGATACTTTTATCGCCTCCCCGTTTTTATATATGGCAAATCTCCTAAATTGTGCCGTATTGTCATATAACGCTGCCAGATCACATAATCCCAGTACCCTTTTCAGATTCCTCAGACTCTCCTCATACCGCCTGTCAACATCCTGGTCAGGAATCCCATGACCTCCCATTTTTACCCGCTGGGCAATACGCAGTTTTGCAGTCTGTGAGGAATCCACCCCAACATAATGCATTTCGATCATATATCCGGCCTCTTTTGCCCTCTGTATGGTTTTTATAACCGAATGGCCGCATAGTGTTGTCTCCTGATTAAAAGCAACACCCCGCGATAAATAATCATTGAGACGGGCCACTGCTATTTTGCCTGCCTTTATCAGATCAGAGGCATTCCCCCAGTCTCCAAACTCCCGGAGAATCTCATCCGTATTAATCCTAGAGCGTGTTTGAAAATTCATTCCTGGCATCTGCACGCGCCACTTCGCGGTATATTTGGGCCAAATTCACTTAACGCAGCCCGCTGCGCCGCGTTCATTTGGCCCAAATCTCCCACAAAGTGGCACGCACAGCTACCAGAAAGCAATTTTCAAACACGCTCTAGGCATGCTGTCTTTATATCGGGTCGTCCGATATAATGTAGATTTCCCGGCGCCATTTACTCCGGCATATAAAATATACCGCTTCATTTAAAACTCCTTTCGGGCAATAACTTCTCTCTGCTTCCTCTGCAGAATAAAATCACTTAACAGCGAAAAGAACTCCCCTTCTTCCTCTGTCTCAGCATTCAGCACCAGTTCCATGGTTTCCTCTATGTCCATATCCCTGCATGTATCGTATAGTTTTTTTGCCGCCCCTGTCCCGGACATAACCGCACCTCCTCATATCCAACAGCCATTCATCATACCAATTCTTAACCTAATTATACACAAAACAGGGCCCAATGAAAAGTACCAGCTAACGTTACGGTTCACACACCAGCTAATGCGGGGGCGCTTTTTGTGAATGCAGCGCAGCACAAGTCACAGGCTGCAGGCTGCCTTGGAGCGAGCCTGACGCTGGCGGCCTCTTCACGATAAACTATATCCCGCGCATCTTTCACCGCCAGATTCCTCAATATCAAACGCAAATTCTGACGAACCATCGTAATTCCCCCCGCCAACCACAACTTTTAACTTGCAACATCCCCCGGAAGTCATTATAATAGTAAATCATATGTTTTAATACTGTAACACATTAATATCAAACAAACCAGAGATAGGAGAACCTTATGGAAAAAAAGAACATTGACTGGGCAAATATTGGTTTTGGCTACATCCAGACCGATTACCGCTATGTATCCCAGTATAAGGACGGCGCATGGGACGAAGGCGCGCTGATCACGGATCCGACGATTACCTTGAGCGAATGCGCCTGCGTGCTGCAGTACGCGCAGACATGCTTTGAAGGCTTAAAAGCCTACACAACCGAGGACGGCCATATTGTAGCCTTCCGTCCCGACTTAAACGCAGAGCGCATGATGAATTCCGCCGCCGGCTTAGAGATGCCGCCGTTCCCCAAGGAGCGTTTCATTGACGCGGTTCAGAAGGTTGTGGAGGCCAACGCCGCTTATGTGCCGCCCTATGGCTCCGGCGCAAGCCTGTATCTGCGGCCCTACATGTTCGGCTTCAATTCCGTGATTGGCGTAAAACCAGCCACAGAGTATCAATTCCGCATCTTTGCCACTCCCGTAGGCCCCTATTTTAAAGGCGGCGCGAAGCCGATCACGATCCGCGTAAGCGATTTTGACCGCGCAGCCCCGCGCGGGACCGGACATATCAAAGCGGGCCTGAATTATGCCATGAGCCTTCACGCGATCGTGGACGCCCACAATCAGGGCTTTGACGAGAATGTATACTTAGATCCCGGGACGCGCACGAAGATTGAAGAGACGGGCGGCGCCAACCTGATTTTCATAACCAAAGACAATAAGGTCGTTACCCCGAAGTCTTCCAGCATCCTTCCGTCCATCACGCGCCGCTCCATCCTCCAGGCCGCCAGGGATTACCTTGGACTGGAGACAGAGGAACGTGAAATCCTGCTTGAGGAAGTGAAAGATTTTGCAGAATGCGGCCTGTGCGGCACGGCAGCCGTGATCTCTCCGGTAGGCAAGATTGTTGATCACGGAAACGAGATCTGCTTCCCGAGCGGTATGGAGAAGATGGGGCCTGTCACACAAAAGCTGTACGATACCCTGACCGGGATCCAGATGGGGCGCATCAAGGCTCCGGAGGGATGGATTAAGGTGATTCAATAAAAAAATGGAGCTCAGGTTGTCCGAGGCGTTACAAAAAATGGAACCAAACGGATTTTTTTACAAAGCTCTTTAAATACAGGTCCGCCGGTGTGTTTGAGGGGTTCTCTGTTCTAGTGTTCCATCCGGACAGTTTTTAGAGTTTACATTCCTGTCAAATAGTGTTATATTTTATGAAAAAAGGTATTTGGAGGATGCAGGCTATGGCACGCTATATTGTAACTTTAACAGATGATGAGATACAGCAATTGAAAGAATTGATACAGAAAGGCGGGAAAGGCTACCGCATAAAACACGCCCAGATACTCTTAAAACTGGATCAGAAGCCCGGTAATGCAGACTGGACATATGAGCGTATTAAGCAAGCCTACGGAACCAGCAACGGAACGATTGCAGGCATTGCAAAACGCTTTGTCACAGAAGGGATGGAAGCGGCGCTTGATCGGAAAAAGCAGCAGAACAGATATCGCAAAGTGACCGGGGATGTGGAGGCCAAAATCTGTACTATCGCCTGCTCGGATGCCCCGGAAGGCCGTTCAGGCTGGACGATGCAGGCAATCGCGGATGAACTGATCCGCCTGGAAGTTGTGGATTACATCACGGACAGCACCGTCTGTGATGTAATGAAAAAAATGAACTTAAACCATGGCTTATAAAGGAGTGGTGCATCCCAAAGGCGGGCGCGGAATTTGTGGCCGCCATGGAAGATGTCCTTGAAGTATATCAGCGTCCGTATGATCCTCTCCGCCCGGTGATCTGCATTGATGAAACAAATAAACAGCTTATAAAAGAAGAACGCACTCCCTGTGAGCCTGGGAAGCCTGGAAAAGTCGATTCCGTATATGTCCGGAATGGGGTTGCGGATGTATTCATGATCTCAGAACCGCTTGCGGGCAGGCGTGAAACGGTTGTCACAGAAACACGGAATGCTGTGGATTT
>CAJTGE010000027.1 GCA_910575795.1 Clostridiaceae bacterium
GTTATTCGTAATTCAATTATACCATCAAGTGCAGGTTTGTGCCTTTTTTATGGACTAAAGTATTGATTTTTCAAGGTTCAGCACACCAATCGGTGTGGGAAGTTTGAGTAAAGTAACAAAAAAAGGTAACAGCCTTAGCCGCTGTTACCTTTTTTTTTCTGTATGCGCGGCGCCGCCGCAAAAAGGGCAATCCCGCCTGCCAGGATAAACAGGGAGATAAACTGGGAGGTCGAGAGCCGCCCCACTGAACCGCGGATCAGATCCCCGCGCAGGAATTCCAGCGCAAAGCGCCCGATGCTGTAGCAGATCAGATACAGAGCCGCCGTCTGACCATCCGCCCTAAGGCGCTTCGAGGCCGCAAGCAGAAGCAGGCAGTGGATAAAGTCCAGCCCGCTTGCCATGAGCTGCACAGGGAGCAGCGGCACGCCATTGGGCGCAAAATCGGAATTCGTAAAAACAATCGAAAAGGGCGTCTCCATCTGAAGCCCATAACAGCACCCCGCCAGAAAGCAGCCGATGCGCCCAAACCCCTGCGCCAGCGCCACAGCCGGAACCACCAGATCAAAGTAAGCGAAAAAGGGAAGCTTTTTTATCCGGCAGAACAGCCAGCCCCCGAGAACCCCACCGATGATGCCCCCATATACCACAAAGCCGTCCCCCAGATTTAAGAGCATCCCGGGATCCTCGAGTATCTCGTCAAATACGGTCGCATAGTACAGCAGCTTGGCGCTCACAATCCCTGACACGATCGTATAAAACGCCAGGGAAAGGATGATGTCACTGTCCATGCCCCGCTTCTTTGCACGGTATTCTGTCAGCAGGTAGGCGGCTACAAAGCCAATGCCAATCATCAGCCCGTAGCCGTGTACCGTCAGCCCCCCTATTGTCAATAAATCATTTTTCATTTCTTCCTCCGCCCCGCAGGAGCTGTAACAGTTCCAATGATCGGAACCGGTCTGTATCGCTCCTACTGCACAACCACAATAGAAGTATCTCCCTTTTTCGCCTGTTCTATTACCGCAGCCGATAATTTTGCGAAATTCCCGCCGGAGCTGCTGGCTCCTGACACCGTGTCCACCTCCTGCGGATTCTGTGTTTCAATGAGCTGCGCCACATAACTGCGGGTGTATTCATTGGGATATGTGCTGCCTGCAGACAGCATATTCTGCATATATGCATTATCCCACGCCTTGATATACCCGCTCGGATCCTTTGCATTAAATTCCGCATATACAATCCTGTCATTTTTTACCAGAATACAGAGGTACTCCTTCCATCCATGGGAGTAATCCGCCATTTCCGCTGTATAAAAGCCGTCCTGCATTTCCTTTGCGCCTGCCCGGCTGACCCAGACTCCCAGCAAAAGCAGCAGGGAAAGAAATACGGCGCCAAAAAAAATTCGTTTTTTCATCATTCCAATCCTCCTCGTCAGGAACTATATATCTCCGGCATCCCGCCGCGCCTGATTTTGTTTCATGACGTTAGATGTCCCGGATCCTTTACCTTCACCCGGGCCACATAGTCTTTCAGGCCCTCTGACTGAGCGAGCGAATCAGCCGCCATCTTATCCGTCTCCTGCGCCAGATCGCGGTTTGCGTCGGCGATTTCCCGGAGGGACATGAGCTGGGTGTTGACCGTCTTAACGGATCTGGTCTGCTCCTCCACCGTCACAGACAGCCTCTCGGAAATATCGCGGTACTGCTCCGTCACCTCGCGGATCTGGCCAAACGCGCCTGCCGTCTGATCCGCCGTGTCAAGCCCCTGCCGAATCACCGTTGTGGAATGCTCTATGATATCCATGGTCTGATGCAGGGCGTCCGCCGTCTGCCTGGACAGGCGGCCAATCTGAGAGGCGACCACCATAAAGCCGCGCCCCGCCTCTCCCGCTCTCGCCGCCTCAATCGAGGCGTTGAGTGACAGGAGGTTCGTCTGATTGGAAATGTCCTCTATCAATTTACTGATCTTTGAGATCTCCGCCACCGCGTCGTGAACTTCGTTCATGGTCCTTAACATATCCTGCATATAGCCGGCTCCCAGAGCCGTCTTTTCCTTCGCATTCTCAGAGCATGCCTCGATCTGCCGGGCATTATCCTCGTTCTGCCGGATGGATGCCTGGATATCATCCATGCTCTTTACAAGCTGCTCAAGCAGCGCAGACTGGTTGACAGAGCCGTCATAAAGCTCCCTGGCGTAGCCTGAAACCCCGCTGGAGTTTCGGTTCACCTCCACTGCGGAACGGCTCATCTGCGCCATGGTCTGATTCAGGGACAGGGCGATATGGCTCAGCGAATCGCGGATGGAGATAAAATCACCGTGAAATCCGTCCGGAATCTCCACCGTATAATCGCCGGCGGCCAGCGCCCCCAGGCATTCCCTGATATCCTGTATGTACAAGTTTAAGCTTTCAATCGTTTTCGCCAGCGCGGAGGTCAGAATTCTTGTCTCATCATTGCTGGCTGAAGGAACGACTTTCTCTGTCAGGTTCCCGTCCGCCAGCGCCTGCAGCCGCCCTGTTGCCAGCGACAGGGAACCTGATATTTTCCCCGCCAGGGGAATAATCAGCGCCGCTGATATAAACAGCAGAAGAAGCGTCAGTATGATCGTCACAAGCTCTGAAAACAGTAGCGTGCCCATATAATCCACCTGCGGCACATCCACAAGAAGCGACCAGTTCGTCCCGGGAATTGGCGCATAGCCGGCATAATGGCGCACGCCGTGCTCACGTATGATCGCAGAACCGGTCTGGAACTCCAGCGCCTTGTCAAACACTCTGGCATTCTTTTCCGAGGGATAAAGCTCATACACATTCTGCCGGCCGGCGGCATTTTCCAGCTCGCGATCGCCGATCACGGTTCCGTCCTCATTCAGAATAATCGCAGTCCCGGTATTTCCCAGAATCAAAAGGCTTAGCACATCATTTAACAGATCATACTTATAGCTTCCCACCAGATAGCCGGTGATCCCTTCCTCATCCTTTAAAGGGACTGCCACACAGAGCTGCCAGAGGCCCTCCTGCCGGTACGGCTCTCCGATCACCGTACTGCCGGTTTTCTCTATCTGCGCATAGTATCCTGTATCCGCAACCGAATCCGGCGCCGTCTCATCCCCATAGAGCTTATGTCCCGAGGTATCGTAGGCCGCGAGCCATACAAACTCTATCAGCGTCTCTGCCTCGTCTATGCGCGCCTCCTTCTGCTCCTTTGTCACGGATTCGGACAGGAACGTATCTTCAGAAGAGAGGGTGTACATCCGCTCTGTCAGGAGATGGAGATTGGAGCTGATATTCTGGGAGGCAATCCTCGCGGTGATCCGCATGTTATCCAGCAGTATCACATTCGTGGAGCGGATGCTTCCGAATGACATGATCACTGTAATCAGCAGCGCCAGGCAGATGGAAACGAACATCACATAAAAGATGATTTTGTGGTTTAACGTACGAAACTTTTTCATGATAATTAAAACCTCTTAAAAGTGTATTTCATAGTAGTTAATCATACCACCAACGCAGGGATTGATCAATCTTTATTTTGTATATTGTACCAAAATAGATATTGACATCCTCCCCTTTATTCGCTAGAATATAACAGTATGTTTACATTAAACTGTCCGTGTCCAGGTTTTGATGCAAACCAAATACAAAATTTAATCTTTTATTTTCATAATCACATATTCAATGGAGGTGTACCAATTGGCAAACATTAAATCTGCTAAAAAGAGAATTTTAGTCGCAGAGACAAGAGCTGCAAGAAACAAAGCGATCCGTTCCAAGGTTAAAACCGCCTGCAAGAAGGTGGAAGCCGCGATTGCCGCAGGCGACAAGGCTGCCGCACAGGCTGCGTTATTAGCCGCCACCAGCGAGATTGACAAGGCTGCTTCCAAGGGAGTTTATCACGACAATACCGCCTCCCGCAAGGTATCCCGTTTATCAAAGGCTGTGAATACGCTGGCTTAAGCGCATGTGAAAGCCGGATTTTTATACGAACCTGAAAGAGACTCTGTATGGTGTGGCAGAGTCTCTTTTGGGTTGTCTGTCATTTCTTTAAAAAATCGCTGAACTCCTTTAAATCCTTTTTCGTCTCTTCAGAAAGGGCGTTGAATTCCATATTCCGCACCGCGCCCTCCAGGGCGTATAAATGCACCAGGCAGACGTTCGGATATGCTTCCTTCAGCTTTACAAACGCCTGCTTCGCGCCTGCCTCCATCAGCCTTTCCGGCGAGTCAATCCCGACTGCCGTCAGCTTTCCAGCCATCTCCTTACCGATATTCATCATCAATGTTAATTCTGACATAACCGTTTTCCTCCTCTGCCCCGATATGGCCGATATTCGTTAAAGAGCGTTCCTAGAGCGTGTTTGAAAATTGCTTTCTGGTAGCTGTGCGTGCCACTTTGTGGGAGATTTGTGCCAAATGAACGCGGCGCAGCGGGCTGCGTTAAGTGAATTTGGCACAAATATACCGCGAAGTGGGGCGTGCAGATGCCAGGAATGAATTTTCAAACACGCTCTAGTGTAAACTCTCCATCCCCATCAGGTTGTATTTCACATAATCCTCCAGGCCCACTCCCAGGCTGAACAAAATAACCCATACAATAATGCGTACGACAAGCGCCGCCTTCTTCGGAAGCAGGAGCACCGGATACAGCCTTCTGTCCCAGTCCGCGACATTAAAGGCGATCAGCGTCGCCGCCCACAGATACAGGGACACAGCAATCAGCTCCAAGAAAAATGTGCCCGCAGAAGAGCTGTTCTGCCTCACCATCCCCCAGCCCCCTATCAGCAAAAATGCGTACCCGGCGGCGGCCGCCGCATTTTTCCTTGATTCTCTTGTCCTGAAACCGGGAATTCCCCGGATGATACGGCCGATGCGGCCCTGCCTTTCATTCTTCCTGGGCGCTTTTTGCCATACGGGCGCTCCCTTCCATCGCGGGCCTGTCCGGCCAGCCTCTGTCTCAATTGTCCGCTTCAGCTCCTGTATTGTCTGGAACCGGTTCCTCGCGTCTATCTCAATGCACCGCCTGATAATGGAGCAGAGCGGATCGGCGCTGTATAAACCCTGGGCCGGCAGATTTCCGGTCAGGAGCTTATTAAGCAGCGCGCCCACCGCATAGATATCCGCTCTTGCGTCTGTCTGCATAAAGCCAAACTGCTCCGGCGCGGCATAGCCGGCTGTCCCGAGAATCACAGTGTCCTGTGTCCCGCCCTCCTTTACCAGCCGGATAATCCCAAAGTCAATGATTTTGACGACCCCGTCATTGGAAATCATAATATTTTCCGGCTTGATATCCCTGTGCACCATACCCATATTATGGATCGCAAAAAGGCCGCTGCAGATGTCCCTGATGATATTACACGCCCTTTCCTCCTCAAAAAGGCCGTCCTTCTCCATCTGCTCCGCGAGTGTGTTTCCATTAATAAACTCTTCGATCACCATGCCTTTTTCATGGTTCCACGCTGCGTCACGGATTTCTGCAATATTCCGGTTCACCAATCCCCTGAGCCTTCCACAGGCGGCCGCCGACCGGGGATCCATATATTTCTTCACATAAATCTTCCCGTCGCTTTTTTTCTTCACAAGAAACACGCCGGTCTCCGGCTTCCCGCTAAGGCATGTCAGCTCCTCAAAGCTCTCCTCCAGGTACGCAAGCTTCCAATCCTCCCTCTCCATCATTGACTTTTCTCCCAGATAAATGATACTATTGAAACGTAACAGTTTAGACGGGCAAGAAGATGCCTTGTCTGAACTGTTCCATTTACACAGATTCTTCAAACGAGGTTTTTGAGCATGAAAAAAACAACCGGCGAATTATTAGAGCTGTTGAAACGCTCGCCAAACGCATCCTCCTATATTAACGGCGCGTCGGACGATCTGATACAGCCAGTTCCCCTCTCCGACTACCTGGCCCGCCTGATCCTTGAGAGACATATGAAAAAAAGCAGCCTGATCCGCCCCTCCGGCCTGGATCGCGGCTATGTATACGACATCCTGGCCGGCAAAAAGAATCCGTCCCGCGATAAAGTCCTGGCCATCTGCTTTGCGTTTCCGCTCTCTGACGCGGAAACGCAGCAGCTTTTAAAAGCCACCGGCTACGCCCCGCTCTATGCCCGGCTCGGGCGGGACAGCGTGATTTTATTTGCCCTTCAGCACAGCCTCTCCCTGATCGAGGCAAATAACCTGCTGTACGACATGAATTACCCGATCCTGGAATAGGACGCCTGTCCCTTCCCGCGCCCGACCAGCAGAAGCTCCACGGCAAGCCTTCCGTCCATACGCCCTGTCTTCACTGCCTCCTCTGCCTCCACGCATTCATTTACCAGCTCCACAAGCTCCCTCTTTGAAAATGCGCCGGCCTGTGCTGAGAGCTTCCCCGCCACAAACGGGGGAACCTTAAGCTGGGACGCAATCTCGCCCCGCCCCTTCTTCTGCTCTGTCAGCTCTTTTACCTGCAGAAGCTGGTTAAACTGCCTGGCAATCAGAAACAGAACACGCATCGGCGGCTCTTTCAGGGACAGGAGATCCTGAAACAGGCCCATGGCCTGCTTCGTGTTTCCCGCCACCATGGCGTTCACCATCTCAAAGATACGGCTGCTCACCTGGACGCTGGTAATAGCCTTCACATCCTCCGGCGTGACCACATCCGAGCCCATGGTATACGAGATCAGCTTTTCCAGCTCCATCCAGATCTGTTCCATATCGTCCCCGGTCCGCTCTAAAAAGAGATTCATTGTCGCGCCTGTCACCTTCCGCCCGTTTCTCGCCAGGATAGAGGCCGCCCAGCGCGCAAGCTGCGCGCTGTCCTGCCGCTTCATCTCCGCCGCATACCCCAGCTCTTTTACCCGCTTATAAAGCTTACCGCGCTTATCCACCGCCTCCTCCACAAATAAAAGGCAGGTCGTCCCGGGCATGGCCGGCAGCCAGGCGGCAAGCTCGTCCGACGCCGCTTTAAAAAAGCCGCTGTCTTCTATCAGAATCAGGCGCTTCTCACTGAAAAACGGCATGGTATCCCCAAGGCTTATGATCTCCTTTACATCCAGCCCTTTTCCCTGGAAAGAATGGTAATTCATCGTATCCCCGCCCGTTATGGCTTCCCTTAGCTTTCTTTTATAGCTTTGTTTTAAAAATGCCTCCTCTCCGAAGAGAAGGTACGCGGGTTTAAACTGCCGTGTTTTTATATCCTCATTTAATGTCTGCATCTTCATCTCCCTGAACAAAACGTAACAGTTCAGCCTTCGACTCCGCGAGGTGTTTTTTGTGAGCGAAGGTCACAGAAAACCCGAGGCTGCAAGCGCGATATTGTGCAGAAAACACAATTTCTGTGCATCATTTATTGCAGTTTAGCCGGGAGGCTGAACTGTAACAACAAAACCGCTCAAGCGCCGCCTGCCAACTGCCAGCCATCCGCTGATCCGCATCGTCTTCCCATCTGTCCGCGCCCGGATCGCCCCGGACCGCGCGGTATGCCACAGACTGCACCCCTGCCTGTCCAGCCGTTTAACCGTCTCCCCCGCCGGATGGCCGTAGGAATTCCCCTCCCCATAGGAGAGGATAGCCGCGGCCGGCCGGATCGCCTCTAAGAATTCCCCGCATGATGAGCCCGCGGAGCCGTGATGCGCCGCCTTTAAAATGGAAACGGCACCTTTGGAGTCTTCTCCTCCCAGCCCGGCTTTGAGAAGCCCCCTCTCCTCATCCGCGCCGATATCTCCGGTCAGAAGCATCCGAAAGCTCCCGTATTCCACAGAAAAAACAAGGCTGTGGCCATTTCGGTCCTTTGTACCGCTTTCGGAGCCGGACCGCCGGATTGCCAGATCGGCATTCTCCGTCCAGTCCGCTGTTTCCTGCGGGATCTGCGTCTCCTCCTGCGGGTGAAGGCATGTAAGCACAAGCTCCCCGGCCTTTATACGCCCGCCTCTTGCCATATAATACACCTGCATCCCCTTCGCGCGCGCCAGCATCTCCAGTTTCCCGTAAACCTCCTGTCCCCGGCCCGCCGCGGGAAGAACCAGGCAGTCCGCCGTGATGCCCGTCTCCTCCTCCAAAAGCCAGATAATCCCATTCATGTGATCCGCATCGCCGTGGCTGACAAGGATAAAATTAAGATGGCCCACGCCCTGGCTTTTCAGGAAGGGGACAAGACGGTTTTTCCCGACGGATTTGTCCTGGCTGCTCCCGCAGTCTGACAAAATAGCCGCATCATTCGTGCGCAGCAGGACGCCGTCCCCCTGCCCCACATCCATAAACCAGATATCCAGCCCGCGCACAGGGCGTATGAACAGAAACAGCGCCGCCAGAGCGGCCCAGACGCCCCGTTTAAGCCGGGATCCCGGCTTCCGGCCGCCGCGGTTCCCGAGATACCATGCCAGGGCGCTGTAATATACCGCTGTCTGCCACCACTCCGGCCGCCCGGCCAAAATGGATGAAAACGGCAGGGACAGCGATACGCGGCAAAGCATGCGGTAAAGCGCAAGGATGTAATGCCCCGGCCCGGCCGATGCGCAGGCCGCCCACCGCAGCGCCTCTGCAAACACCCCTCCCGGAAACGCCGGAAAAAGATCCGCCAAAAGTCCCCCAAGCATCCACAGCCCCGCTGCCAGAATCCCGGAAGCGGCGGCATATGACATGAGCGGCAGCACCAAAAGATTCAGGAATATCCCCCATGGCGGGAACGAAAAAAAGTGGTATAAAAGAGCCGGGAGCGTCGCGAGCTGAACCGCAAAGCTGACGCCGAGAGATTCGCCCAGGGAGCCTTTCAGGCCGGCGAAGAGAGCCCCCGCGCTTCCCCGGGCCCCGTTCCCGGAAGGCGCGCCCTTCTTTTCATTCTCCCCTTCTTCCGGCCCTTTTTCCCTCCGGAGCTCTTTCTCCCTGTCCTTTTTCAACTGCGCCCGAAGGCCGATGGCGGCCACGGCCCCATACGAGAGCTGGAGCCCCCCGCTTGTCAGAAGAAGCGGCGAATCCCATGAAAGCAGCAAAAGCGACAGCGCCATGGCCGAGAGCAGATCATACGTCCTCCCAAGCTGCATGGCCGCAAACGAGCAGAGCAGCATAAAGACTGCGCGGTATACGGAAGGGCCAAACCCGGTCACTCCTGCGTAGAATACAAGCGCCGCGCCGGAGCAGAGCCCCGCCCCCGCAAAGCCCGCCCCGGCTTTGCGCAGAAGCCCGAAAAGTCCCATGCCGATCAGGGATACATGCAGGCCGCTTACAGCCAGGATGTGGGCAATCCCGCTGTCTTCAAAAAGCTTCTCATCCTCCTCTGGCAGCATGCTCCGATCTCCCAGAAGGACGGCGCGGTAAATCCCCTGATCCTTTGGCCCGAACACGGCCTCCACCGCAAGGCCCGCCGCCCTTTTAAAGCTCTGCGCCTGATGATAAAACAGGGGCGCCTCCCCGTCCTCCCCCTCTGCTTCCCGCGCCTTTAAAACGCAGAAAATCTTCTGCGAGCGGTAATACAGGCGGGCGTCAAACTGGCCGGGATTGCGCGCTTCCTTATAAAGCTCCAGCTTTCCCATGGCCTTAAGGCGGGCCGATTCCTCAAAACCGCCCTCCGGCGCGCTGACCATCAGGCGCTTCTGCCTGTATGTCCGCCCGCCCGCATAAACCGTGGCGTCCGACAAAAGGACGCTGCAAAAGCCGTTTTTCTCTGAGACGCGGACAATCCGCCCTTCCGCCCTGGCGTAGGGTATGGCTCCCTCCCTCTCAAGGCGCGCCTCCAGAGGGTTCGGCCGAAGCTCCGCGCCCATCCGCAGCGCCCCGGCCGCGAAACACAGGGCCAAAAGAAGCCGTCCGGGCGCGCATTGTTTTCTGCATATGCAGAGCAGATAAAAGACAGCCGGCAGCAATACGCCGGACGCCATGCGCCCCGTATTTCCATTTGCCATATTGCAGAACCAGTACGCTGCGACCTCTCCAAGTACAAAAGCCCCTGTTATCCACAAAAATGGCCGTTTGATGTTCCTTTTCCCTCCTTAATCCTGAATATATTTCTCCTCCCGCCCAAGCGGCGACGCCAGGGATATCGCATTGCGGTACATAACGTCCGCCGATCCGGCCACGGTTATCTGCACCTTTGTCACGGTCTGCAGCTCGGTCAGGGAATTCACAAGCGCATAGACCGGGATATACTCCGCCATATCCGGGTTGCCGTTTAAGAAGCTGCCGTCTAGGTTGACGTAGCACACGCCGTCCGTCAGAGACACATTCAGGATCTTTGTATCCTTTGGCAGAACGGCCCCTGCGCCGCCCTGCGGGCCGGCCAGAAGCTGCTCCACGACCAGCTTTTCCATGGAAGTGCTGATATTGTGGACCAGCTCCCGCGTCTCAGGGACGAGACTGTCCCCCGCCTCATTCGCGAAATAGAGCTTCAGTTCCACGCGCTCAAAGGAGTTGACATCCGAGACGCTCTCCACGAAATCCGATCCGGAAAAGGCTCCGACCGGATTCCCGTGGCTGTCCCACAGCGGCTGGCCGTCACAGTTGATGCTGATATAGTCAATGCCCGGTATCTGGGTAAAGGTCTTGGCAAGCGCCGCCCTGCAGAGAATCTCCCTGGAGGGCTTAGCCGCGCTGTATTCGCGGTTAAAATTCAGATAAAGGATGTTGTCCTCCTTCTGGATCCCCAGAAGCGCTGTCCGATCTCCCAGAATCGCCTGATAATCCGGGTAATCCGGCGCCTTTAAAATCTGCTGCGCCAGCTCGCCCAGCAGAAGATCCGGATCGTCTGTCTGCGTCTTGTAGCTGGCCGCCGCCAGTTTTGTCCGGTTGGAATTTAAGTAATAAATCTGATAGACCCCGTCCGCCGGCTCCTCCTGCGCGCCCGTTTCCTTACAGGCCGAAAAAAGGAGGCCCATGAGGATACACAGCGCGCACAATACCGGACGGATGTCCGCTCTCCCCTTTTGTCTCTTCTCCTGCTTCAAACGCCGTCCCTCTTTTCCTATGGAATGTAGTTTAACGGAATACGCACCGTAAACGTAGTCCCGTCGCCTTCCCTGCTCAGAAGCTTGATCGCGCCCTGGTGCAGCATCACAATGCTCTTCGTGATCGAAAGCCCGAGGCCCGTCCCGCCCGTCTCCCTGGAGCGCGCCTTATCCACCCGGTAAAACCGTTCAAATACCTTGGACTGGAATTCCTCCGGAATGCCCACGCCATTGTCAATCACTTTGACATAGAAAAATTTATGATCTGCATCAAGAATGACGCGCACCCAGCCGTCCTCATGGTTATATTTGACCGCATTCTCCACCAGATTCGTAAGCGCCAGGGACAGCTTCACCTCGTCCACATCCGCCGTCACTTCGCGGATGCTCTCATAGATCAGCTCGATATTGCGCTTTTTGGCAATGGGCCTGACACGCTTTAGGATCTGTTCCAGCAGCGCATTGACCGAGGCGGAGCTGATATTCAGATCCGGGGACGATTTATCCATCTTAACCAGCGTCAGCAGATCGTCGATGATCTTATTTTCCCGGTCGATTTCATCCGAAATATCGACCATAAACTCCCGGTACAGCTCCACCGGCGCGTCCTCCATGGCCATCAGCGAGTCGGCGAGGACGCGGATCGATGTGATGGGCGTTTTCAGCTCATGGGAGACATTGGAAACGAATTCCTGCCTCGACTGATCCACATCTTTCAGCCGGCGGATCGTCTCGCGCACGGAGCCCGATATGTCGCGCGTCTCCAGATAATCATTGACCTCAATCTCCTGATCCAGATTTCCCTCCGCCACCAGGCCAAGCTGCTGGGAAAGGCGCTTAAAGGGTTTTAGAAGCTGCGCCACCGCGAAAAAATCGGCGGCGGCCACAAGACAGGCCAGAAGAAGCTGGAAAAATCCCGCCCTGTGGTTTACATTTTCCACCAAAAGGGCCACGCTCTCCGTTGAGGCCGTCATAAGAAGCGCTCCTTCCACCGGATCGCCCTCCGGCTTCTTACCGCCTGCCCCCGGGGCGTCCGCCTTTCCGTAGATTGGCAGCGTCAGATAAAAATAATCCTTTTCCTCATTAAGGCGGCTTCCCGACTCGCCGTCAAGCGCCTTTAAAACCTCCTCCACCACACAGAACCGCCCCTTTGCCACCTCAAAGGTGTCCCGGATAATGCGGTAGCTGCTGTCAATCACCACGATCCGCCCGTTGAACAGATCGGCTGTCACATTCAGCTCCGCGTCCAGGGACGGATTTCCCGTATTGCTGAGCGCGCCGTTAATATAATCGGAGCTGCGCATCCGGTTCGCGAGCATCAGGCATTTATTCTGCGCCTCAATCATGCTCTCCTCGATCCGGCTCTTCCTGAAAAAACCGGACATAAACCGCGCCTGCACCAGGAGCGGGAGCAGCGTCAGCACCAGAATACAGATCAAAAGCGGCGCGCGCATCCCCACAGAGCGGGTAAAATTCCATTTCCATTTTGTCATGCCGCGCCTCTATTCCATCCGCTTCGCCGCGGCAATCGCCAGGGAACCGGGGCCGATATGGCATGCAATGCTTAAGGACAGCGGATCCACATGGATATCCGCCCCCGGAAACAGCAGGGCCAGCTCCTCTTTCAGGGCCATCGCCGCCTCCCCGTTCTGCGTGTGCGCAATCTCTAAGTGAACGCGGCTGCCGTCCGTATCTCCCCACCGCGTCTCCAGGTCATGCCGGATCGCGGCAATCATCATGGATTTCGCCTGCTTCATGGTCCTCGCCTTTGCAAACGCGTCCAGCTTTTCCCCCTGGATGCTTAAGACAGGCTTGATGCGCAGAAGCGTTCCCAGCGCGGCGGCGGCGGGCGTGATCCGTCCTCCCTTTTTTAAATATTTCAGGGTGTCAACCGTGATGTAGATCGTGGCGTCCATGCCGCTTTCCTCCAGCTTGTCCCGGATTTCGGCCGCTCCCATGCCGGAATCCGCCATCATCAGCGCGTCCAGCACGGACTGGCGCTGCGTCACGGAAATTCGGTGGTTATCCGCCACCCAGACGCGCCCGTCATACTCCTCCGCCAGCATGGAAGCTGTCTGGCAGGAGCCGGATAAGCCACTGGACATCGGGATATGGACAATCTCGTCATACTCCTCCAGTATCTGATCCCAGAGCTCCAGTATCGCCTCGGGCGACGGCTGGGAGGTGGCAATATCCCCGCCCCCGGAAAGTCGTTCATAAAATTCCGGCTGGGTGAGCGTAATATCCTCCAGATACTCCTGCCCGTCAATCATAAACGGCATGGGAAGCACAAAAATGCCCAGCCGCTTCCCCTCTGCCTGCGTAATCCCGCTGTTGCTGTCTGTCACTACCGCAATTTTCATTTCTTCCTCCAGATCATAGCCGTCTCACGGTTCAGAAAACCCGAACCGCTGCGAACCGTTTACTCTTTTAACTTACGCGCCCTTCTGCCCAGGCAGGCCGCTCAAGGCTGTTCCGCTGCGCCGGACGAGGTGTACAGGTGATAATAAACGCCTCTTCTCTCCATCAGCGCTTCATGGTTTCCCTCCTCGACAATCCGGCTTCCGGACAGCACCAGGATCCGGTCCGCCCCGCGGATGGTCGTCAGCCGGTGGGCGATGGTCAGCGTCGTCCGCCCCGCCGCCAGCTTATCAAGGGATTCTGACACCACGTGCTCGCTCTCATTATCCAACGCCGCCGTGGCCTCGTCAAGCAGCAGCACCTTCGGCTCTTTGAGAAATACCCTTGCAATGCTGATCCGCTGCTTCTGCCCTCCTGACAGCTTCACGCCGCGCTCGCCTACATAGGTATCATACCCATCTTTCAGAGCTTTAATAAATTCATGCGCGCCGGCAAGCTTTGCAGCCCCTATCACCTCGTCCTTCGACGCGCCTGGACGGCCATAAGCGATATTGTCATAAACGCTGCCGGAAAACAGATACACATCCTGCTGGACCACGCCGATACGGCTTCGCAGGCTCTCAAGCGTCGCCTTCCTGATATTCTGCCCGTCCAGCAGGATCTCCCCCCGCGTGGGATCATAAAAGCGGGGGATCAAGCTGCACAGCGTCGTCTTTCCGCCGCCGGACGGCCCCACCAGAGCGACCTTCTCTCCCGGCCGGATCGTCAGATCAATATCAGACAGCACAGGCGATCCGTCGTCCGGGTATTCAAACGATACATGGCGGAATGTGATCTCTCCCTTTACGTCTGTCAGAGGGCGCGCGTCCTCCTCATCGAAAATATCGACATTCGCGTCCATCAGCTCCGTAAAGCGCTCAATCCCTGTCATCCCCCGCTGGAACTGCTCCGCAAATTCAATGATGCGCCGGATGGTCGCCAGAAGCGTGGTCACATACATCGTATAAGCCACCAGATCCGCCGGTAAAATGAGCCCTTTGATCATAAACAGGCCGCCGGCCAGAATCACCACCACATACATCAGTCCGTCAAACATACGGATCGTATTCTGAAATGCCGCCATGTATTTATACGTCTGCCGCTTGATATGCAGAAATTCCTGGTTGTCCCGGCTGAATTTTCCAAGCTCCACCTTTTCGTTTGCAAAGGCGCGGACCACCTTATTCCCCAAAAGGCTGTCCTCGATGCGGGCGTTCAGCTCGCCGATATGGTTGCGCTGGTTGCGGAATGCCTTGCGCACCTGGAGGTTAAAATACGAGCACGAGATCGCCATCACCGGAATCAGCACGAATATGATCACCGTCAGAAGCACATTGATCCGCGCAAGAACCACAAAGGCCACGGCGGCCTTCAAAAATGCGATAAAGAACTCCTCCGGGCAGTGATGCGCAAACTCCGTCACGTCAAACAGATCGCTCGTGATGCGCGACATGATCTGCCCGACCTTGGTATTATTGAAATAATTGTCCGAGAGCTTCTGCAGGTGCGCGAACGCGTCCTCCCGCATGTCCGTCTCGATCGAGGCCCCCATCACGTGGCCGTTATAGGCCATATAGAAGCTCGCTATGCCGTCTATCACACGCAGGATGAAGTATACGGCGCTGATACTCACAATCATGCGCACAGTGAGCGCAGAGAGATCCTGCATGCCCACGTTCGTGATATAGCGCAGGATCATCGGCAGCACCAGCTCGCAGACCGTGGTGAGCGCCGCGCAAAAAAGATCCAGCGCCATAATCCATATATATTTCCTGTAGTATGGGATAAATCGTTTTAAAAGCGCGCCTGTCTTCATTGTGTTCCTCCTGTGTGAAATGGCTGGGGGTGGTTTTTGTCCATTTAAGTATTGTATCACATACAGGGCGCGATTTCACTAACTTTTCATAAATTAGGGGTTACAGTTCACGGGGCGGGAAAAACTGGCAGAAAACAGACGTCAGGCTCGCTTGCAAGGCGGTTTTCTGCCTGTTTCCCCATCGGGCGGACGCCCGATGCTTCTTGTCCGGCTATGCCGGACAAGAAGATGGCCGTAACAGTTCAGACAACCTGAACTGTTACGGCATCTGCCCATGAAAATCGCTTCGCGATGGGGCAGATGCCTGCTGCCGCCACGTTTTCGTACGGTCAGCGCAGCAGGTGCGCAGACCTATCTGAACTGTTACAGATGGCCCCGTGAATCGTAACAATTTGGGGAATATACTCTTGCCGGAGGCGAAAAATTGTGATATAGTTAGTATAGAAAAGGGAAAGCCAGAGAAGCGGCCTACCCTTAATATGATGCTATTACGGATTATACATCAATCCGCAAGCCGTCACTATTGGTGGTAGTGGCGGCTATTTTCTGCCCTTAAAGATTGTATAGCACAATCCAATGAGGGCGCAAATGAATATTCCAGTCTGGATCAGATCCTGATATGTAATATACATTGGCAATCCCTCCTTTCTTTCGTCTGGAGGGGCAGCCCCTCCGAAGATGGAGGGTAAGCCGCCTTGTGGCTCTCTGTTTTCCCATACGTTTACTATATCATATGTCCTACAATCCGACAATACAATTGGATAAAACGGTGAAAAAAGAACGGAAGCAAGCTCCGCTCTTTTTCCCGGTCTTCTTATTTTTTAGACATGAATCTTGAATCAACCGAACTTGACATCCGTGTCAGCCGCGCGTCTGCGAAATGCCGCCGGTTTTCAGAAAGATCCGATTATTTTTCCATCCCTGCCGCCAAACGGGCCTTCCGGTTTAAGTTCAGCAAAAGGAACGCGGACACAAAGCCAATGGCAGAGAGTACGGACATGGCAATAAAGCAGTTCATATATCCCTTTAATGGCGTGGCGGTTCCCGCATATTTATCCACCATGCTGCCGGAAAGCGTATAGAGGAAAATCTCCGGCGCATAGGTACACAGGGATATCACGCCCGAGGCGGTTCCTGCCAGGCGTTTGGGAACCATGACCTCATCGATCGTCGCAAAATACAGCGCCTTGATTGCATAGAGGCAGAGGCCGTACACGACAAAGGTCGCGACGATCAGCGGAATGGACGACTTCCCGGCCGGGATCACCACATAAGCCAGGGCAAAGACGGTCATGCCGATAAAACCGAACTGGATGAACTTGATGCGGCTGCCCAGCTTATCTGCGATATAGCCGGCCGCAAACGCGCCTAACATCATCATCATATAGGTGCGCACTACGGAGAGCGTTGCAACTGTGGAATCCGGAATCTCAAAAGCAGCGGAAAGATAAGCCGTAACATAACCGTGGAAAATCAGGGCAGAGTAGTTACAGATACCTAACAGGCCGCACAGCCACACGCGCGGCATCTTCACAACCTCCATAAAATCCTTCATGTTTAATGGATTTGCTTTGGCCGCCGTTTCCTCTGCGGCCTTTGGCGCCGGCTTGTCGTTTTCCATGAACACAAGGCAGAGTACGCCGGCTATAAGCATCAGGACCGAGTAGTACATGATCGCGTTCTGCATTCCGCCGATGCTGTCCGCGGCCCATGAAAAGACAGCCACAGAGCCAAAGGCGGCGATGGTGCCGATAAGGCCCCGCCCGCCCTCAAGCAGGCCAAATAGACGCCCCTGTTCCTCCGCCTCGCCCAGACGGTTGATGGATTTTACCATAGCGGCCCAGAAGGTGAATACGGTAGTGATGGCGAAAATCGCATGGATCACCACCAGCCATATAAAGCTGGGCATGGTCCAGAACCAGAAGCCGGCCAGCGCCGTACCGATACAGGAGAAGACAATCAGCGTCTTGCAACTGAACTTATCGGCCAGGATGCCTCCGGGGAAATAACAGATAAAGTTGACGATACCATAAGCGGACATGATCAGCCCTAACTGCGTGGCGTTTGCGCCTGTGGCCTCCATCAGGGGAGCCATGTACGTTTCCCGAAGATACGGGAGCTTGGTAATGATTCCTCCCGCAAACGCTACCAGGATGAGCGTCATCCACTTGTTGCCTGCGCGTGCTTTTGTCATTGTGATACCTCCTTTTTATATGATGTACTCCCGAAATTTCAGCGCGGCGGGATTCCGGGGTACATGAATCACATACTCTGACGCGTCAATACGGTCAGAGCCGTTCCTCTTTATCAGCGGCCGGGACTCCATCCGGCCAGAGAGTCACGACATATTCATAAAATTGTTTCGCATACTGGTACTGCCGCATCTCATATGCGCCGTACCGGACTCCCATCCGGCTCTTATACTCACACCAGTTGGTCCATAAAAGCCCGGCGGCGGCCACATAGCAGTAGATCTTCTGCCGGATGATTTCCGGGCAGAGGCCGTCAAAATAAAAATCAATGGTCTGATCGATCTGCTCCTTATCATAATAGGCATAGATACAGAACATGGCAATATCCAGGTGCGGATCGCTCACCCCGGAATACTCCCAGTCAATCAGGCGCACCTGCTCGCTCCCGTCCTCCTGGCGCACAAACAGGAAATTGTCATACACAGAATCGATGTGGGAGAGGCATTCCTCCCTTGGGCAGGCTTCAACACGGCGCAGCAGCTCGTCAACATGGCGGCGCGTTAAGTCATAGTCGGCAAAGGGCATGGAATCCTGCCTCAGCTCCTCATAGTAATCCAACTGGGCGCGCAGATCAAAGCGGAATTCCAACTGTAGCTGCTGCTGGTGGAAACGCCGCAGATGGCGCATGCAGGCCGCTACCTCTTTCGGGTTTTCCGGATCGCACGCCCGGGCCTCGGTCCAGAACTCCGTAACCTTGTAGCCAGTCTCCGGATTTAAGTAAATCACCTTGTCGGAAATATCCATCCCTGTGCTGGCCAGGGCCTTGTAGACCGCGCTCTCCTTCTGGCGGCTCACCAGCTTTCTGGTACCCTCTCCGGGGGAACGCATCAGATATTCTTTTCCTTTGCAGGAGAAATGCATCAGATGATTGGTCATGCCGCTTGACAGGGCGTGGATATCCGTAACCTCCCCGGCCGGGACATCAAACAGCTCGCAGATAAGGGCCATGCGCCGGCTCTCCAGATGCTTTGACTCGCTGTCCAGAACGCGCAGATCCTCATATGTATTCACCGGCACGACCAGCATCCCGGTAATCACATTGGCATAGCCCGCCAACTGACTGCCAGGCCCGATAAGAGCTCTCTCCCATCCGGCATGCCGATACTCCGGGTCAGCGCAGAGCTTTTCCAGATTGGCGCGCGCCATGGCCGCGTCATCGGCGCACAGATAAGCAATCCCGCACATCGCATTGCCGCCGTCCGCCTCCACCAGCTCCATCTCCCGTGTCACGCGGACGATACTGCTGTCGTCATAATAGCTGCGCACCGCATACCAAGAGCTGTACTCCGAACGGCTGAACAGGCTCTCGCCGCACCACACATTCCCGTCAATCACATAACAGTTATTCAGAAGGTCAGCCGCGCAGTTCAGGGAATGAAGGCTGTCTCCCTCCGCCCACCGCGGGTTATCGATCAGCTCCACATTATAAAGGCCGGTCAGATATTCAAATTTCTCCTTCTGATACCCGACCACCACAGCGATATTGTAGATACCGGTGCGGTGAAGCTGATTAATCAGCCGCTCGATCAGGGATTCCCCGCCGATGGTCATGAGCGCCTTGGGCGTGCTGTTGATCGGCACCATCCGCTTTCCCGGCCCGGCCGCAAGGATAACAGCCTGGCGGGGCGCATTGCGCCGGAACATTTCGATCGTCTTTGGCGTGAGGAAATAGTCCTCTGCCAGATACCCCTCCCCGATCAGATACTTTAATGAAGCGCTGACAAGCCCAAGCGGATACCCCGTCTGCGCGGCCACCTCCCTCTGGGTGGCACAGTGCCCCCGTACCACTGTGGACAATACAACATAGTCAATTTTTTTCACGCAATTCTCCTTTCCGTTTACAGAATCCCGATGCCCTCCCCCGGCAGAAGGAACAACAGACGTCAAAGCGCCTGATATCAGCATGGCGGTTCCTCTGTTTCATCAAATATTGGAAAATTCTTTCCTTAATATATGAATATTCTACTAAAAAATAGAATAAATTTCAACAAAAATATTAGTTTTATGTAAAATCCGATAACAGATTATAACCGTCCAGATAACCTGGGAACGGCTTCCGGGAACATGCAGAAAAAGCCGCCCGGACAGCCGGGCGGCTTATGTGTATCAAACCGGAATCAGACGCCCGCCTTACGTGAAAACCGTATGGCTCTTTCTGTATCCGTCGTTATCCTTCTGCTTTAATTCTCTCTCTACCTGCGCGAGCTGTGATTTTAAGCGCTCCGCCTTTTTCGGATCCTTTTCTGTTGCGACCTTTTGCTCCAGCTCCTTTTTCTTCTTTTTCAGCTTCTCGATCTCCCGGTCCACCTTATCCGTGTTTCCCGTACATTTTTCCACCTTCTTCTGAGACGCTTTTCCGGATTTTTCCGCTTCCTTCGATTCTTTCTCCTCTTTCGGCGAATCCGCTTTCTTCATCTCATCCGCCTCAGGCGGCTCTGTCTTTTGGCCGGGAATATACGTATCCCTGTCCGGCTTGGGCGGCGTTTTGCTGTCCGCGGCAGAGCTTCCCCCTTCATCCCCCATCCTGTCCTTACGCCCCGGCGCCAGCTCGCTCACTCCGTCGCGGCCCTCAAGCGGCTTCTCCCTGGCCTCTTCCTGTTCCTTCAGCCTCTGTTCGCGCATCCTCTCCAACTGGGCATACTGCTCCATCCGGCTGTTTTGCATATTCTGAATCCTCATACGCATCCTCCTTGTAAACTCCGGGATCCGGCGGCCATATCCCCGGATACCCCGCCGCACCCTAAACTACGGTTTACCTGTATTCTAACGGTTTCACAGGAGGCTATCAACCGAATTGATGCAGAATGCGGGCGGGGTGTTGTAAAAAACATGCTCTAATATCCAATTAAAATATTTACGAAAAACCGCTCCCCTCTCACAAAAATCTCCGCCGTCCCGCCGCAGCCCGCAGCGGCCCGCCTGATATTCGCAATCCCTGTCCCCGGGCGAAACGGCGTTTCCCCGCTGAAACCGTTTTCAACGGATAAAAGCCACATCCTCCCCTGGAAGACGCTTTTCACCGTGATCTCCCTGTGCGCCTTCAGCTCCCGGCAGGCGCATATCGCGTTGTCCAGCGCATTGGACAGGATCGTACACAGCTCCATATCGCCCGCGTTTTCCGGAAACGGCGCTTTGAGTGAGACGGTAAGGACAATGCCGCATTTCCCCGCCAGGGCCGCCTTCTCCTCCAGGAGGACGTCGATGACCGGGTTCCCGCTTACGTACGGAAAGGAAAGGCCCGACGAAACGCCTTCTATCTCTCCCAGGTATGCACTGGCCCTGTCAAACTCTTTTTTTTCGAGCAGGCCCCTGACGACGGCCATATGATTTTTGATATCATGCCGTAAAGAGCGCGTCGAGTCGTAAAACCCTCTGGCCTCCTCCACATATTTTCTCTGGAAATTAATCCGCTGCTCTGACACAGCCAGCCGCGCGCCGAGAAACGCGCTTTCAGACAGCATCGTCCTGAGATGAAGGACGCTTAACAGGCTGGCCGCGCCCGCAAGCTGAATTATAAGAAGCCGCGCATCCGTCCGGAAAAAGGCGGCGCTGATCCGCTCTGTGGACATCGTATTTCCGTAAAATGAATGCACGATCCACTCGCCTGTCACGGCAATCGCGGCAACCGGGACGAGCAAAGGAGCATGAAACGTATCCTGACATATCTCGCGGGCGCGGCCGGACACACAGCGCGCGGCGCGGCTGCACAGCAGTGAAAGCCCCAGGGCGGCCAGATCCGAGCTGATCATAAAAAGCCGGCCCGCTGTCAGGGACATGGCGTCCAATAAATACGGGGCCAGAAGCATGCTGGCGGAATTTGACGCGCCGTAGCAGAGCTGTACCATAGCCCCTGTCAGCAGCGCGCAGAAAAATGAATGCTTCCTCTCCGCCCCTTTTCCCAGGACGCCGTACAGGCAGAGCACGGCCGTAAAAACAGCCCCCCTCATCCATAACGGAACCGGCAGCCAGCAGGCCCCGTAACCGCACAGCCAGAATAAAAAACGCCAGGCCAGGGAGGCCCGTCCCCCCGTCGCCTGGCCAAAGCATACAAATCCTGCCGCCATCTCAAAGCCCGCTGAGATAAACGGATATACCTCCTCAATCATCACACCATTCCTCTATATAGCTAAAATATTCTTTGTTAAACGTTTCACTGTATGTGCGCGAAATCGGAATCACATCCCGGTTGTCCATCATAAGCTCTTTTCCATGTGCGACCCCCGCTATATGGTCGCTGTTTACAATATAACTCCTGTGGCACCTGCAGAAGCGACCGTCCAGCCGTTCCCGCATACGCTTGAGCTGATCGTAATACTCGATATCCCTTCCATCCGTCAGGCGCAGATGGATCTTACGGTTTATCACCTCAGCGTATATAATATCATGAAACAGAATCACGCTCCATTCCCCGTCATGGCGTATCAGCATACGCCCCTCGTAACGGTTGCGGAAGGACATAAGGATCCGCTTCATCGTATGCTTAAATTCCTCCTCATCAAGGGGCTTTAAAAGATAGTCAAAGGTTTCCACCTTAAAGGCCCGGTACACATCCTCCTCCGAAACGGTGATAAACACAACATGGCCCTTAAAGCCCTTTGCGCGCATTCGTTTTGCCGTCTCAACCCCGTCCGGGCCCTTCATCTTGATATCCAGAAAGATAACGTCAAACTTCTCTCCGCTCTCAAGCATCTTAAGCCCGCTCTCATATTGCAGCAGGGAGAGATCCATATGGTTGGCCGCCATATAGTTTTTTATCTTTTCTGATATCAGCTCAAGCATGTACGCCTCATCGTCGCATATCCCAATCCGGATCATTTTATTCTCTCCTTTTCATGTGTGATTGCATGCGGCAGCATTGATTTTGCCCATAAAATCGCTTATACTATATATCATAAAACGATGGAGCGGGGGCGATGCCCTCAAAAAAGGAGGCACTATGGCAAATTTTAACACAGATTCCCAGTCACAGGCGATCCCGGAATATGCCAGCAAGCTGCGCCACAATATCATCCGGATTCCTGAAGAGGCCCGGCGGGCCAGCGGCATCCTGATCTTCGGACGCCGCCTTAAAGCCATGATCTTTTCCACGGATCCGGCCATAATCCGCAACTGCGATGCGGACGCGGTGTTCGCTGTGTATCCCTTTACCCCGCAGCCCGCCATCTCTGAAGCCATCATCAAATATTCGTACATCCCGGTATTCTGCGGGGTCGGCGGCGGAACCACGCAGGGGCTGCGCACCGTAGGGCTTGCAAAGGATGTGGAGTCCCAGGGCGCGCTCGGCGTCGTATTAAACGCCCCGGTATCCAATATCAATATCCGCGCCGTATCCATGGCCGTGGATATCCCGGTCGTGATCACGGTCATAAACGAGGACACGGACATCCAGGCCAGGCTTAACGCGGGCGCATCCATCCTCAATGTGGCCGCATCCATCCGCACCCCGGATCTGGTGCGCCGTATCCGCTCCGGTTTCCCCAATGTCCCCATCATCGCCACCGGAGGCCCCACGGGTGAAACCATCGCGGCCACCGTGGCCGCAGGTGCGAACGCCATAACCTACACGCCGCCCTCGACAAAGGAGCTCTTCTCCGGGCTCATGGACAGCTACCGGGATGCCTGACCCTGTTTAAATAACCCGACGCTCCGCCGGCCTGCTTTCGCAGCAGCGCAGAGGAAACATGATCTAACTTTCCGTATAGCGGCACGCCGGAAAGCCGCTGCAGCCCCAGAACGCGCCATACCGGCCGTTCCTCTGCTTCAGCGTCTGCCCGCACCGGGGACAGAGCCTGAGAGTTCCGCCCGCGCCGCAGCGCAGCTCCTTTCCGAGCTCCTCAAATACCATGCGGTTCATATGGCAATCGTTCAGCGCGCGGTGCGCCCCTTCGGCCGGGATATGGTAATGCTTTGCCAGATCCGTAAGCCTGTGGCGGGAAAGATCCGGCAGGCATCTCCGTGAAAGGGGCAGCGTATCGATATAGTCATTATCCAGAGTCCTGCCGTAAAATGCTTCGGCGGCCCTGTACAGGAATTTCATGTCAAATGTATGGATATTGTGCCCAACTAAAATGTGATCCCCGATAAAATCAAGAAATGCCCCGAATACAGCGTCAAGCGGCGGCGCATCGGCCACCATCCCGTCTGTGATCCCATTTACCATGCTCGCCTGACGCGGGATTGGGCGAAACGGGTTGACAAGCTGTGAAAATTCGTCCACAGCCTGCCCGCCCCGCACCTTTACCGCCGAGAGCTCTATGATGTCGTCCTGCATCGGGGAAATCCCGGTTGTCTCCAGATCAAACACAACATAATCCGGCGTGTACTTCTCAAGCTTCCTTCCGCATCGTTTTCCCAGCATGGATCCTTCCTCTTTTTGTATAGTGAACGCCAAAAAATTTTTGTTTTTGGCGTTCACTGCGCCGATTTTGCGTTGCGTGAAACGCAACATTTACCTTTGCAAAATCGTGCGCATCCCCCGGAGGGCTTATAGTAAACGACAAATTGTTTTGTCGTTTACTATAAGCCCTGTTCCGGTCCGCGGACCGGAAACGTTTAAGCGCGCCTTAAATATGCATTAGAAGCGGAATTTATCCTCAAACCAGCTCTTAAGCTCCGCCACCGGCACGCGCACCTGCTCCATGGAATCACGGAAGCGCACAGTCACCGCGCCGTCCGTCTCGGAGTCAAAGTCATATGTCACGCAGAACGGCGTGCCGATCTCATCCTGCCTTCTGTAGCGCTTTCCGATATTGCCCCTGTCGTCAAACTCGCAGTTGTAATATTTGCAAAGCTCTGCGTAAACCTTTTCCGCTCCCTCATTCAGCTTTTTGGACAGCGGCAGCACGCCGATCTTCACCGGGGCGATCGCGGGGTGGAAATGGAGCACGGTTCTCACATCGCCCTCGCCGATCTCCTCCTCGTCGTACGCGGCGCATAAAAACGCCAGTGTCACGCGGTCAGCCCCCAGGGACGGCTCAATGACATACGGGATATATTTTTCCTTCTTCTCATCGTCAAAATAGGCCATATCCTGACCGGAGGTGTTCTGGTGCTGCGTCAGATCATAGTCCGTGCGGTCCGCAATCCCCCAGAGCTCGCCCCAGCCGAAGGGGAAGAGGAATTCAATGTCCGTGGTTGCCTTGGAATAGAAGGCCAGCTCCGCCGGATCGTGATCCCGCAGGCGCATCTCCTCTTCCCTGATGCCCAGAGCCATCAGCCAGTCGCGGCAGAAGCCCCTCCAATACTCGAACCACTCGAGATCCTTGCCCGGCTCACAGAAAAATTCCAGCTCCATCTGCTCGAATTCCCTTGTGCGGAATGTGAAATTGCCCGGCGTAATCTCATTTCTAAAGGACTTCCCGATCTGGGCGATTCCAAAGGGAACCTTCTTCCTGGACGTCCTCTGCACATTCTTAAAGTTGACGAAAATGCCCTGCGCCGTCTCGGGCCTTAAATACACGGTATTCTTCGCATCCTCCGTCACGCCCTGGAAGGTCTTGAACATCAGGTTAAACTGGCGGATCTCGGTAAAATCATGCTTTTTGCAGCTCGGGCAGCAGATATTGTGCTCGTCGATATACTTCTTCATCTCCTCCTGGGACCAGCCGTCCACGGAGCCCTCGATCGAAATATTATTTTCCGCCATATAATCCTCAATCAGTTTATCCGCCCGGAAGCGCTCTTTACACGACTTACAGTCCATCAGCGGATCAGAAAAGCCGCCCAGATGGCCCGAAGCGACCCAGGTCTGCGAATTCATCAGGATCGCACAGTCCACGCCCACATTGTAAGGGCTCTCCTGCACGAATTTCTGCCACCAGGCTTTTTTTACATTGTTCTTCAGCTCCACGCCGAGGTTTCCGTAATCCCATGTATTGGCAAGCCCGCCGTAAATCTCCGATCCCGGATATACAAAGCCTCTCGACTTCGCCAGAGCCACTATCTTTTCCATCGTCTTTTCCATCGTCTTTGTCCTCCTGTTTTCTGCAGCTATTTAAATACAATAAACGCCTTCCCGCCGTCCGGTACTGACGCCGTGTGCGCATCCTTTTTTTCCACGCCCTCTGTCATGTAAAGGATCTCTCCGGAGCACACCAGCGTGGCGCCGCCCTCGACGGAAACCACCATGCCCTTTTCAGACTCCGCTATCTCCTCCGCCGACACGGCGCTCTTATCTTCCTTCACAAATGCCGCGGCCGTCAGCCATCCCGCCTCGGCCGCGTCCGGAACCTTCTTAACCTCCAGGGCTGTGAGCGTGTTGCTCGTATCCTCATTCTCATCCGTACCGCCAAATGCGATCAGATCCCTGGCCGTCGCAAAATCAAATACAGCCTTCATCGTGCCGTCCTCGGCCTTCACGCTCTGCAGCGCCGCCGGGAGCTTCTGGCCGCCTCCCTTATTCACAGCCAGCGCCTCGGCGCCGTTTAACTGATTAAAACGGATCACCGCCGCTTCCAGAAACTGCCTTAAATCCTTTTCATCCACATCGTCTCCGGCATACTCCTTCACAAGCGCGCTGGAGACCGCGCCGTCCCGCGCTACGTAGACGCAGCTCACGGACGGATTAAACCCGCCGCGCCCCGAGCAGCCCGTAAGCAACGCCCCGGTAAGCAACGCCCCTGCCAGAAGCCGCCCAAATCCTCTCATACCTACTCCTCCTCAAACCATATGCAGCAGCCCTGTGAAAATGTTTCTGCTGTTACATCTGTATCAGATTTTTAGTATACTCATTTTTTTCCTGTATTTCAAGAGCTACCGTGAAATTTTATGCGGGCGCGGGCGTATGGTATAAAAGAAAAGAAGAATCCCCTGACGGTGTTGCACCACGGTCAGGGGATTCGTTCATTCGTCAACATAGACTCATTATCTCTTTTTGCCTACTGGCATTATAGCATACGCAATTCCGGTTTGCAAAATACTTTCCTTATTTCTGTATCATTTCCCCGCGCCCCGCAAATGTGCGGTTTTGCGTTACAAAATCATCATCGCGTCCCCAAAGCTGAAAAAGCGGTACCTCTCCCGTATCGCCTCCTGATAGGCATCCAGGATATGTTCGCGTCCTGCCAGCGCGGACACCAGCATAACCAGCGTGGACTCCGGCAGATGGAAATTGGTGATCAGGCAGTCCGTGGCCTTAAACTGATAGCCCGGATAAATAAAGATATCCGTCCACCCGCTTCCCTCCCGCACAGCGCCGTCCGCGCCGGCGGCTGATTCCAGCGTGCGGCAGCTCGTGGTCCCCACACAGAACACCCGTTTTCCCTGCTCCCTTGTCTCATTGATCACACGGGCCGCCTCTTCGCTGACGCTGTAATATTCGGAATGCATATGGTGATCCAGCACATTCTCCGTCTTGACCGGGCGGAAGGTTCCAAGACCCACATGGAGCGTGACGCGGACAATCCGCACGCCCAGGTCCGAAATCTCCCGGAGAAGCTCCTCCGTAAAATGAAGCCCCGCCGTCGGGGCCGCCGCCGAGCCCTCGTTTTTCGCATATACAGTCTGATAGCGGTTCTTATCCTCCAGGCGGTGCGTGATATACGGCGGCAGGGGCATCTGCCCCAGCCTGTCAAGGATTTCCTCAAAAATCCCCTCATACGAAAACTGAATCAGCCGATTCCCATCCTCTGCCACATCCAGGATCGTCCCCTTTAAAAGGCCGCCCCCAAAGACAATGACCGTCCCCTTCCTCGCCTTTTTTCCGGGCTTTACCAGCGTCTCCCAGATATCGTCCTCCCTCCGCTTTAAAAGGAGCAGTTCAATCCTGGCCCCTGTCTCCTCGCGGCTGCCAATCAGGCGCGCAGGGATCACCTTTGTATCATTGATCACCAGGCAGTCCCCTTTTTCCAGATAGGAAACGACATCCCGAAATACCCTGTGCTCCACAGCCCCGGTCCGTTTATCCAGCACAAGCAGCCTGGAAGAGGCGCGATCCTTAAGCGGATCCTGCGCGATCAGCTCCTGCGGCAGCTCATAATAAAAATCTTTTACCTGCATACGTATTATATCTCCATTTCTCCCAAATCCCACGCCGGATCCGCTGTTTTAATCCTGCATATAATCCGGCCCTTTTTTCATAAAATCCATCCGCTCCCGCAGCGCCGGATCCGCCGCTGCCGCCTCCTCCAGCCTCCGGTCAATCTGGTGGATCAGCAGCCGGACATCCTCATTTGCAAACATCCTCTCCTGAAACGCCGCCAGCTCCTCTGTCATCTCTCCGTCATAAATCCGGTACTGCCCGTCCCCGCACCGCTCTGCGTAAACATACACAAGGCTGGGGGCCGGCGTCTCCACGCCCGTATAATGGATCTCATAAGAGACATAGACCATATAATCGCCCTCGGAAAGCCCCGGCGCTGTGTAGCAGGAAATATTCTGATAGCCGTCTATATACGCGCTCTGCTGTTCAAACTGCCGCTTAAACCGCTCCTCGCCGCTCGTATCCTGTGAAGTGAACAGATGCAGAAACGTAGGCATGTCACATTCCAAAATGGACAGGAAATACTGTTCCATAAGCTGATTGATCTCCGGAACCGTATCCTGCGACAGAATGCTTCCCCCAAAGTCCAGAATATACTCCTTTGTATCCGGTTCGGGCTCCGGCGCTCCTGTCTCCTCCTCTGTCTCTGTAAGAACCGGCGTCCCGCCCGTCCCAGAGCCCGTACCCTGGAAAAAATCTTCCGGCAGGGCGTCCGCCACCAGCACTGCGATCGCCACAAAAAAAATCACACAGGGAACCAGAAGAAGCAGTACATAGCGGCGTACTTCCCGCCCCGTCAGCTTCTGCCTGTCCGCGCCCTTTTTCCTGCTCCTCGCCATCCCGCTCCCTCCCGGCCCCGCAGGCCATTCCAACGACATTTCCACATACAGGTAAACAGCCTGCCCTTTGCATGCTTTATTCTAACAAAATTCAATCTAAAAAGCAATAAAATACATTTGAGAAAAGACTTGCTAAATGAAACGAAATGTAGTATGATAATGGAGACGCGTCTGTAGCTCAGTGGATAGAGCGCCGGCCTCCGGAGCCTGAGGCGTAGGTTCGATTCCTATCAGACGCATTTTCAGCCAGACGGCATGGTCCCTGTGAAGGGTACTGTGCCGTTTCTTAGTGTTGCAGGATAACGTTTGTCCAGAAAAGGAGTATATCACAGATGGGTGTATACGTAAATCCCGCGGCTGACGGATTTGCCGAGATCGTGGATGCTTGAAATGATCCACGCGGCCGAAACCTCTCCAAAAAATTAGAATGACGGACAGGCCCTGCGCTATGTTGTTATTATGGCCTATCTCAGCCGGATTGAACGACACAACACACATTGACAAAGACTCCCTCTTCCATTACAATCAGATCGATAACAAATCCGCCTGGCCGCGGCGCGGCCGGCAGGGCTTTTTCAGGAGGAATCATTATGTCTCTGCCCGAGCTTTTTATCATTGCGGTCGGCCTGTCCATGGACGCCTTTGCGGTGGCTGTCTGCAAGGGCCTTTCCATGCAGCGTATGAACCGCGCGCACGCCGTGGTGATCGGCCTCTATTTCGGCTTCTTCCAGGCCATTATGCCGCTTGCCGGCTACTATCTCGGCTACCATTTCAAGGATGCCATCACTTCCGTCGATCACTGGATCGCGTTTATCCTTCTCTTCATCATCGGCGCAAATATGATTAAAGAAGCGCTGGCTTCCGGGGAGGATGAGCGGCTTGACCCGTCCATTGATGTAAAAAGCATGCTGATCCTCGCCGTGGCAACCAGCATTGACGCTTTGGCCGTGGGAGTCACCTTCGCTTTTCTGAAAGTGCGGATCGCCGCCGCTGTCTCCTTTATCGGAATCGTCACCTTCCTCCTCTCCATTGCCGGAGTGTGGGCCGGGAATCTGTTCGGCGCAAAATACAAGGCCAGGGCGGAGATCGCCGGCGGGATCATCCTGATCCTGATGGGCGCTAAAATTCTAATCGAGCATCTTTTCTTTTAACATCAGAAGACAGGCGGAAAAATTTTTTCATTTTCCCCCTTATCAAATCACCTTTTTTGTAGGATAATAGACAGGAAGTTTTTTTATTTCCCGTAACGCTTCAGTCCGCCCGGGCCGTTTAACCGTTACGGCCCCGCTTATTACATAGAGAGATGAGGATGGAACAGAATGAAAACAGGATTTGACAACAACCGGTATTTAAAAATGCAGTCTGACCATATCCGGGAACGGATTAACCAGTTTGGGGATAAGCTCTATCTGGAATTCGGAGGCAAACTGTTTGACGATTATCACGCATCGCGCGTCCTGCCGGGCTTTGCGCCGGACAGCAAGCTTTCGATGCTTTTGCAGCTCGCCGATCAGTCTGAGATTGTGATTGTCATCAGCGCTGCGGATATTGAAAAAAATAAGATCCGCTCGGATCTCGGGATCACCTATGACGTTGATGTCCTCCGCCTCATCCAGTCTTTTACGGATAAGGGCCTGTATGTGGGAAGCGTGGTCATCACACATTATTCCGGGCAGGCCAGCGCGGATCTGTTTAAGCACAAGCTGGAGCACATGGGAGTCCGCGTGTACCGCCACTATACCATTGACGGCTATCCCAGCAACGTGGCGCTGATCGTCAGCGACGAGGGCTACGGCAAGAATGATTATATCGAAACCACCAAGCCCCTGGTGATTGTGACTGCCCCCGGACCCGGCAGCGGCAAGATGGCCACCTGCCTCTCCCAGCTCTACCATGAGAATAAACGCGGAATCAAAGCCGGGTACGCCAAGTTTGAGACCTTCCCTATCTGGAACATCCCGCTCAAGCATCCGGTCAATCTGGCCTATGAAGCGGCCACGGCCGATTTAAATGATGTCAACATGATTGACCCCTTCCATCTCGAGGCGTACGGCGAGACGACGGTCAATTACAACCGCGATATTGAGATATTTCCGGTGCTCAGCGCTATCTTTGAGGGCATTTACGGGGAGAATCCCTATAAATCGCCCACGGACATGGGCGTCAACATGGCCGGGAAATGCATCATCGACGATGAAGCCTGCTGCGAAGCCTCCAGGCAGGAGATCATCCGCCGCTATTACCACGCCCTCAACCGCGTGGCACGCGAGGACGCCGGGCGCGACGAGGTCTATAAGATTGAGCTTTTGATGAAACAGGCCAAAATCTCGCCGGAGATGCGCCGCGTCGTTCCCGCCGCGCTGGAGCGCGCTGCGCGCAAGGGGAGCCCCGCCGCGGCGATCGAGCTTCCGGACGGCTCGATCACAACCGGGAAAACGTCAAACCTCCTCGGCGCGTCCGCGGCCCTGCTTTTAAATGCCGTCAAACAACTGGGGCATATCCCCCACGACACGCACCTGATCTCCCCCAGCGCCATCGAGCCCATCCAGACCCTGAAAGTGGACTATCTGGGCAGCAAAAACCCGCGGCTCCATACGGATGAGGTCCTGATCGCCCTCTCCATGTGCGCCGCCACGGACCAAAACGCACAGATCGCGCTGGAACAGCTCTCCAAGCTCAAGGGATGCCAGGTCCATGCGTCAGTGATGCTGACCGATGTGGATATCAAGACCTTTAAAAAGCTGGGGATTGAACTGACGTCTGAACCGGTGTATGAGCATAACCGGCTGTATCACTAAAAAGACATGCGGATCGCCGGGCAGGCAGAACGCCTCCCGCGCGCCGCTTGACCGGCCTGTTCCTCTGCGCGGCCTGTATTAAAAAACGGCGGGATCTTCAGAATCTCCGCCGTTTCTGTTTTACAATGTGGCGTATTTTTTTACCATTCGTTCCCCGGCTCCGCCCCGCGGGCATCCTCTTTGGATTCCGGATCGCCTTCCCGCGCATCCTCCTGTCCCGGCCCGGATACAGCTTCCGCTTCCTCAGACGGTTGTTCCTCATCCTTTTTGGGGGAATCTTTTGATTCTTCCGAGTTTTCCGTCTTTTCCGAATTGTTTGCCGGCTCCGGGATCCCCTTTACCTCGCGGAAAATCTTCATAAACTCTTTGCCTGTGATCGTTTCCTTTTCGATCAGGAAGGCCGCAATCTTGTCAAGGGCGTCCCGGTTCTCCGAAAGCAGGCGTTTTGCCTCCTCATAGGATTCCTTTAAGATCGCCATAACCTCCCTGTCAATATCGGCCGCTGTCACATCGCTGCAGTTTAACACGGTACGGCCGTTTAAATACTGGTTTTCTTTTGATTCCAGTCCCATGAGGCCAAATTTCTTGGACATGCCGTACTGGGTGATCATCGCCCGGGCGATCCGCGTCGCCTTCTCGATATCATTTGCCGCGCCGGTGGTCACGGTCTCAAAAACCAGCTCCTCAGCCGCCCGTCCCGCCAGATAACCGATCAGCATGGCGCGGATCTCTTTTTCGGTATTTAAGTATTTCTCCTCCTCCGGAACCTGCATGACGTAACCTAAAGCCCCCATGGTCCTGGGAACGATGGTGATCTTCTGCACCGGCTCCGCGTCCTTCTGGAGGGCGCTGACAAGGGCGTGGCCGACTTCATGGTAGGATACAATCCTGCGCTCCTCTTTGCTCAGGATGCGGTCCTTCTTCTCCTTGCCCACCAATACAAGCTCAACCGCCTCAAACAGATCCTTCTGTGAAACGGCGGTTCTGCCCTTTTTGACGGCATTGATGGCCGCCTCATTCATCATATTGGCCAGATCCGCGCCCACCGCGCCGGAGGTGGCCAGTCCAATTTCTTCAAAGTTCACCGTCTCGTCCAGCTTGACATCCTTGGAATGCACTTTAAGGATCTCGACGCGGCCCTTCAGATCCGGCTTATCCACAATCACCCGCCGGTCAAAACGGCCCGGGCGCAGAAGCGCCGGATCGAGGATCTCCGGCCGGTTCGTGGCCGCCATCACCAGAAGGCCCTTGGAGGAGTCAAAGCCGTCCATCTCGGATAAGAGCTGGTTTAAGGTCTGCTCGCGCTCGTCATTTCCGCCCAGGCGGGAATCACGGCTTTTTCCGATAGCGTCCACCTCGTCAATAAAAATAATACACGGGGCGGACTGCTGGGCCTGTTTAAACAAGTCGCGGACACGCGAAGCGCCGACACCGACAAACATCTCCACAAAGTCCGAGCCGGACAGGGAATAAAAGGGAACCTTCGCCTCCCCGGCCACCGCCTTGGCTAAAAGCGTCTTTCCCGTTCCGGGAGGGCCCACGAGCAGCGCGCCCTTGGGGAGCTTCGCGCCGATCGTGGTATATTTTCCCGGATTGTGCAGAAAATCCACGATCTCTGTCAGCGATTCCTTTGCCTCGTCCTCCCCGGCCACATCCTTAAACGTCACGCCCGTCTCCTTCTGTACATAGACCTTGGCGTTGCTTTTCCCGACTCCCATGATGCCGCCTCCGCCGCCCATGCGCTTCATCATAAAATTCAGAAACAGAACCATGAGCCCGATCGGAAGCACCCACTGAACCAGGAACACGATCAGCAGATCCGACGCGTTCGCCTGCGCCTGCTCATACCTGGCAACCCCGGCCTCCTCCAGCTTCTTCAGTAAATCCGGGTCATTCATCGGAACGGTATAATATTCAATCCCAATCAGCCCGCCGTAGCGGCTCTGGCTTCCTGTATATCTCTTTGAATCCTTTTTGGGGGTGATCTGAAGCTTATTTCCGTTTACGACAACCGATTCCACTTCGCCGTCCTTCAGCATCTCGATAAACTCGCTGTAAGGGACCTGCTCCGTCCGGCTCTGCTGCCATAAGCTGTGCATCCCGCCAACGCATAGCAGGGTGAACAGCATCGTAATGAAAAGTACCAGGTAGCTCTGATTGCCGCGGGGTGGCTTTCCATTCTTGTTATTCTGGTTGTTGTTATTGTCCATATGTGCTCTCCATTCTGAATAGACATAAAACGCCGCTATTCTATACCATTATAGTGTGACGTTCCGCATAAATCAAGAACTGAAATATTAAAATGTTATAAACAGCAACAGTCCGGGATATCTGAACTGTTACCATAAACACCCAATGGATACACACATTCATGCAGTTTTTCAGACAACCAGTTTCGTAATCTCCCTCACTGCGCCTTTAAGCCATTCTCTCTCCTCCTCTTCCAGGAAAGGCGCGATTTTTCTGTAGACCTCTGCATGGTACGCATTCAGACGTTCCACATCCTTCTCATCCATAAACCTGACATCAATTGCATCCAGATCGATGGGTGCCCAGGTCAGGAATTCAAAACGCAGGAACTGCCCGTACTGATTCGTTTCATCCGGAACGCAGAGAATCATGTTCTCTGTCCTGGCGCCAAACCTGCCTTCCACATACAGTCCCGGCTCGACAGAGCAGATCATGCCGGGTTCAATCACTGCGCTGTCCTCGCGTTCCGGCACGATCTTCCACCGCAGCCCGTTCGGACGCTCATGAACATTCAGCAGATAGCCGACGCCATGGCCGGTCCCATGGTTAAAATCCATCCCTCTCTGCCAGAAGGCTTCCCGAATCGTATAATCCAGGTTCATCCCACGGCACCCGTAGAGGAATTTCATGCTTCCGGCTTTCAGCATGCTCATAGCGACAATCGTATAAATCTCTTTCTCCTCCTCAGTCAGCGGCCCCAGGGCATAGGTTCTGGTGATATCCGTCGTCCCTTCATAATAGTGCCCGCCGGAATCAACTAAAAGCAGGCTCTCCGGCCGCAGCGCGCTGCATGCCCCGTCACACGGATGGTAATGGCACATGGCGGCATTTTCCTTATAAGCGGCGATGGTGACAAAGCTGGGGCCGAGATAGCCCTCCTGCTCTGCCCGCAGAGCCTCTATCTTCCCCGCCGCCGTCATTTCTGTCATATCGCATGTTCCGATCTGTTTCTTCAGCCAATACATGAATTTTGTCGCCGCAACGCCGTCTTTCAGATGAGCCCTTTTCATGTTTTCGATTTCCGTCTCATTTTTTACGGCTTTTGCCGCCGCACACGGATTGATGACCGCGGATCGGATCCGGCAGTTAGAGCGGATGCTCTCACAGACCAGGTAACTTGTCTTTTTCTGTTCCAGCAGCACTGTGCGGCCCTTTAGGTTTGCAATATCGCTGTAAAATGCCTCATAAGGCTTTACCGCCGCCTGGTTTTCTTCCAGGCTGGCTTTCGCATCCTCCTGCAGCGCCGCAAGCTGGACATACAGCACGGCTGTATCCATTCCAATCAGCGCATTCGCTAAAAAAACCGGATTATTCACAATGTCGCCGCCGCGCAGGTTAAACAGCCAGGCAATCTCATCTAATGCGGTCATCACATGGAGATCCGCCCCCTGCTCCTTCATGGCTTTTCTGAGATCCGCCAGCTTTTCCCGGCAGGATTTACCTGCATAACAATCCTTCAGCCTCCAGATCGGGGCGCAGGAAAGGGCCGGGCGATCGCTCCAGACATCCCCTGCCAAATCCCTGCCGCAGGAAAGGGTGACTTTCTTTGGCGCCAGCCTTTCCAGAAGAAGGCGCCCGGTCTCTCCATCCACTACTCTTCCGTCAAAGCCCAGGCATCCTCCCTCCGGAAGACGATCCTCCAGAAATTCCTCCACGGCAGGCGTCCCCGGGGTTCCTGCCCTAAACAGCGTTACACAGGAACCGGCCAGCTCCTTTTCCGCCTGAACAAAATAGCGGCCGTCTGTCCACAGGCCCGCTTCATCCATTGTAATAACCGCTGTTCCCGCCGTTCCTGAAAATCCTGTCAAAAACTGGCGGCATTTAAAATACTCTCCCACGTACTCTGAGCCGTGGAAATCGGAGGTAGGCGCCAGATAAGCGTCTATCCCCTCTTCCCTCATCAGAGCGCGAAGGGCCTCAATTCTTCCATTCGTCTGATTCACAGCCTCTCCTCACATTTCTTTATCCAAAACAACGCACACCGCATGTCAGTATCCGCTACAGAAACATGCCGACTCCCGGCCCAAGCGGTAACTTGCACACAATCCAAAGTATCAGCAGGATGCTCCAGCCGATTAAAAAGCACACGCTGTATGGCAGCATGGTAGACACCAGTGTGCCGATGCCGGCCTCTTTATCATATTTTTTCATAAATACAATAATCATGGCAAAATAGGACATCATAGGCGTAATCACATTTGTACATGAGTCGCCGATCCGGTAAGCGACCTGCGCAAACTCCGGCGTATAGCCTAAAAGCATAAACATCGGGACAAATACGGGCGCGATCAGGGCCCATTTTGCCGAAGCAGAACCCATGAACAGATTGATAAATGCGGCAAACAGAACAAACAGGATCATCGTCGGGATCGTCCCAATACCGGAATTCTGGAAGAAATCCGCGCCCTTGAGAGCAATGATTGTCCCAAGCTTCGTATAACCAAAATAATTAATAAACTGCGCGGCCACAAACGTCAGGGCAATGTAGGAGCTCATGCTGGCCATCGCCCGTCCCATGGCGGCGCACACATCTTTCTCGCCGTGGTATTTTCCGGTCAGCTTGCCATAAACAACGGACGGAATAAAGAAAACAGCGGTAATAATCGGGATAATGCCGTCCATCAGCGGCGAGTTGCCCAAAAGAGTTCCGTCCTCCGCGCGCATGACGGAATTCGCCGGAAGGGAGAACGCTGCAATAGCGGCAACCAGGAGCAGCATCGTCAGACCTGCTGCCTTTAACGCCTTCTTCTCTTCCGCAGTCACCCGGTACTCCGCCATCTCATCCCCGCCGGATTCCCCGCGGTACTCGCCAAATCTGGGAGCGACTACTTTTTCTGTGATAACCGTGCCAAGAGCGGTAATCAGGAACGTCGATACAATCATAAAATACCAGTTCCCGGTAGGCTCTACCGTATAAGACGGATCCACCATCTTGACCGCCTCATTGGTAATCCCGCACAGGAGCGGATCCAGCGTGCCGATCAGAAGGTTTGCGGAGAAACCTCCGGAAACACCGGCAAAGGCCGCGGCCATACCCACAACCGGATGCCTGCCATAAGCCATGAACATCAGCGCGGCGATCGGAATCAGAACGATATATCCGACTGCGTCTGCCAGGTTCGACATAACTCCAAGAAATACAACCATCGGGGTGATTAGCCTGGCCGGAGTCACCGCGACCGCTCCCTTCAGCGCGCCTCCGATCAGGCCGCTGTCCTCCAGTAATCCGATGCCGAACATCGCAACCAGCACCACGCCCAGCGGCGCAAAGCCGGTAAAATTGGAAATTGCATGTGTAATCATATACACAAAGCCTTCTCCGTTCAGAAGGCTGACAGCGTTTACTGTCTGCAACTCTACGATCCCCTTGCTTCGGTTTACCAGCTCTCCCGTAGCGGACACCCCGGCCATCTCACAGACTGCTGACACAAGGATGACTCCCAAAACCAGAATCGCAAATATGCTGATCGGGTGCGGGAGCCTGTTCCCCACGCGCTCAATCCCGTTCAGCCACCGGTTTAAAAACGATGTTTTCCTGTTTTCGTTTGCTTTACCCATTTTTCCTTTCCTCCGTAAAACGAAATATCCTGCCAGTTCCCTAACTACCTATATAACTTTTACGTATAAGTATTAAAAAATAAAAACAAATTTATTCCTTAATTTGTCTGTATCCTTACAATCCAGTATTAACTTAAACGTATAAGTTATTCACACTGTTAGCATAACTCATAAAGCCCGTTTTTTCAAGTGTTTTCCGGGTTAAAATAAAATCTTGTAACATATTACAGAATTTTTCTTTACTTTTTTGGCAATATTATATAAACTTAAAAGAAGAAATGGCAACAGCCCAGAGTGACTGGACTGTTGCAGAAAATGACGCCAGAAGGGAAAAAGGCATGAAGAAAAGCGTGACTGCAAAGGATATTGCAAAGCTCTGCGGAGTTTCACAGGCCACGGTATCTTATATTATCAACAACCGGAGCGACCAGAAAATCAGCAGCGAAACCCGGCGTAAGGTGATGGAAACGATCGAGGCGCTTCATTATTACCCGAACGCCTCTGCCCGGAACATGCGCACAAAAAACTGTACCTCTATTGGCATTGTCTGCGCCCGCGATTACAGCCGCCAGGCCTTTTTGGACGCCTTAACAGGAATCAGCGGCTTCCTTTCAAGGCTGGACTACACCATTACCATATTTAATGAGGAGGACGCCGCGTCAATGCAGGAGGAGCACCAATATGTAAAAAGCTATTTTTCCGGCTTAATTGACGGGCTGATTTATATCTCCAACCGCGACCATGACGCTTTTATCCGCCCGGCGCTGGCTCACAGCATTCCTTATGTGGTTCTCTGCATGGACGGGGTTTTCTCCGGTAAATCCCCTACTCCCCACGCCTTTGATCTGGCGCTGCGGGATTGCGCCCGTTTTTGCCGGGATAAGGGGCTTCGTGATATCCGGTATTTCTCCATTGATAATGACGGGCTCTTTGTCAATAATAAATACCCGGTATTTTTAAACGCCCTGACGGAAATCTATCCCGAGGCCCGCCTCTCCCATGTCGTCTGCGCATCCACTGACCGGAATCTGGAGGAGATGCAGGCATTTCTGTCTGATTACATGGAACACAATATCTTCCAACTGGCCATCTCCCAGAACTACGATATCGGCCTGATCCTTCAGCGGGAGATCCTCAAACGCGGCTTCTCCATCCCGCAGAAAATAAAAAATCTGTTTTTAAACCATGTGAATTTCTACGAAATGGCCTACCCGTCCATCAGCGGTATCCACGTTCCCTATACGGAAATGGGCGAATATGCCGCAAAGCTCATCATGGCGGTTATCGCCGGAACCGAAGACTGCTTTCCATATCAGGAATTCCAGTGCAGGGTAGTCCACCGGGAGTCAACCATATAGAGCAAGGCGGCGCACAGATAACATTTCAGGTGTGTGAACCAAAATGTTCAGGCAGCCTGCCATTGTAATCTTCGGCAGGCGCATATGCCCGGTTACAGTCTTTTCCTGTCATAAATTCACTTTCCCGGCCTCATACTAAGCATGAGGTGAATAGCTATGAATAAAAAAGACTCGTACACACAGGCAGGTTTGGAGGATCGCTTCTGTAATACCAGTGAAGAGGATGAGGCGCTCTATAATCTCGATATCTGCTCCGCAACGGACTGCACCGGCCTCATTCCGGCCATGCCGCAGTCCGCAAATGAGATTACTTCTTATGAAGAGCTCTACCATTTTCTTCCCCGGGCAAAGGACTGATAGGAATCCTGATTCCATGCGCCCCAAAAGGGAAAACCGGGAACCGTTTCAGACGCCTTTCCGGCTATGAAAAAGGACGCCGCCCACTGAAAGTGTTTTCAGCGGGCGGCGTTCTTTTTATGCGCTCTGTTTTAAAGCCCGCAGCACCGCGGGATGATGAGGAGAGAAAAATTTCCCCGGGTTATTGCACCGGCACGCCGTCCCGTCAATCTTTCCGCCGGGCCTTCTCTTAAAACCCAGAGCAGGCCGCACAAAACTTGTTCCACTTTCATATGATATGTTAGCTGGAGAAAACAAGACGTAAATCCCTGCTATTGGATAACAGCCGAAAAGAAGCGAGTCCGACGGCAGTGATTACCCGCTTCTCTTCAGTAACGAATCTTTTTTGAAGGAGCGTATCTTTATGATGAATTATCCAAATGGAATGAATCGGAGATTTTGTCCCGGTACGAATATGGGAAACTCCTGCGGCCAGGCTCCCGGCCTCCCCTCTGCCCCGGCGCGCTGCGGTCCCTGTAACTGCAGGCCCGTAAACTGCTACTGCCAGGGAGCGACCGGACCCACGGGACCCCAGGGTGTCCCGGGTATGATGGGGCCACGGGGCGCTACCGGGCCTACCGGACCCATGGGACCTCAGGGCATCCCGGGTATGATGGGGCCTCCGGGCGTAACCGGGCCTACCGGACCGACTGGACCGATAGGTCCGCAGGGCGTCCAGGGATTTCAGGGCGCTACTGGCGCAATGGGACCTCAGGGCGTTCAGGGTCTTCAGGGACCGGCCGGCGCTACCGGGCCCACCGGCGCGACGGGCGCTGACGGCGGTATTGGACCCACCGGACCCACGGGCGCAAACGGCGTAACCGGAGCGACTGGACCTATGGGACCGGCCGGGGCAAACGGGGCTCAGGGGCCGCAAGGACCGACCGGAGCTACCGGCTCCGCTGGGGCGGCAGGTCCTGCCGGAGCGACAGGACCCACGGGACCCACAGGCGCTACCGGGCCTGCCGGACCCATGGGCGCTGCCGGACCTACCGGCGCAAACGGGCCTACAGGCGCTACTGGAGCTACCGGAGCAAACGGGCCTATTGGCGCTACTGGAGCTACCGGCGCAAACGGGCCTGTTGGCGCTACTGGGCCCACCGGCGCGAACGGGGCTACCGGACCTGCGGGCGTTTCCGATACACTTGCAGTTGGTACGACCACCACTGGCGCGCCTGGTACGAATGCATCTGTCATCGATTCTACTGGCGCGCCAAACCACGTATTTGATTTTATTATTCCCAGGGGCGCTGACGGAGTTACCGGGCCTACCGGACCCACCGGCGCGGCAGGCGTTGCCGGACCTGCAGGCGCTACCGGACCCACCGGCGCAAACGGCATTACCGGGCCCACCGGTGCAGCGGGACCTGCGGGCGCTACCGGGCCTACCGGACCTACCGGCGCGGCGGGCGTTGCCGGACCTGCGGGCGCTACAGGACCCACCGGCGCAAACGGCGTTACCGGGCCCACCGGTGCAGCGGGACCTGCGGGCGCTACCGGGCCTACCGGACCTACCGGCGCGGCGGGCGTTGCCGGACCTGCGGGCGCTACAGGACCCACCGGCGCAAACGGCGTTACCGGGCCCACCGGTGCAGCGGGACCTGCGGGCGCTACCGGGCCTACCGGACCCACCGGCGCGGCGGGCGTTGCCGGACCTGCAGGCGCTACCGGACCCACCGGCGCAAACGGCGTTACCGGGCCCACCGGTGCAGCGGGACCTGCGGGCGCTACCGGGCCTACCGGACCCACCGGCGCGGCGGGCGTTGCCGGACCTGCAGGCGCTACCGGACCTACCGGCGCAAACGGTGTTACCGGGCCCACCGGTGCAGCGGGACCTGCGGGCGCTACCGGAGCGACGGGCACGGCCGGGGCTACCGGCGCTACCGGGCCTACCGGACCTGCAAATGGTCTGAATGCTTATGCAAGTTTATACAGCACAACACCTCAGACCCTGAATCTGACTTTAGGAGGAACCACACAAATTCCGCTTGACTCTACCGGCCCGGTACAGGGAGCGACCTATGTGCCGGCAAACAGTATCACAGTGGCAACTCCCGGCACTTATGAGATCAATTATTCCACTACGCTGACAGCGGCATTGGCAACCACCGTCACCCTTGCCGTGAGAATCAACGGGACCAATATCCCCAGCGCAACGATTTCCAGGGCGCTGGCAGTAGGAACCAGCTCCGTGTTTAATGGAAGTACCATTGTGACTTTAACGGCAGGAAACTTTATCGATATGGCGCTTTCGGCTCTTCTGGCAGTAGGGATCACGCTTGGCAGCGGGGTCAACGCCACGCTGAGCGTTAAAAAGCTGAACTGATTTTCTTACAGATTAACCCATTGCGGACACTGCCGCAGTTTCTCCTCTTTACGCCAGACAGGGCGCTGCACGGTTATTCGTGCAGCGCCCTGTCTTTTTCCGCCATTTGACCGCGCTCTACTCCGTCTTTGGAAGCGCGTCTGTCGCTTTTTTCAATTCTTCATCTGACGGGATGTAATCTTTCATTTCCCCATCGTTAAATCGCTGGTAAGCCACCATATCAAAATAACCCGTTCCGGTTAATCCGAACACGATATTCTTCGCTTCACCTGTTTCTTTACACGCAAGGGCCTCGTCCATCGCTGCCTTAATCGCATGGCTGCTCTCCGGGGCCGGAAGGATTCCCTCTACCTTTGCAAATGCCTGCGCCGCCTTAAATACCTCAGTCTGCTCTGCGCTTCTGGCCTCAAGAAGACCCTGAGCATAGAGCTCTGAAACCGTGGAGCTCATGCCGTGATAGCGCAGTCCGCCCGCGTGATTCGCGGAAGGGATAAACCCGCTTCCCAGCGTATACATCTTTGCCAGGGGGCAAACCTTTCCCGTATCGCAGAAATCATATGCATAAACACCCCTTGTCAGGCTCGGGCATGAGGCCGGCTCAACGGCAATAATACGGTAATCCGCCTCGCCCCGGAGCATCTCGCCCGCAAACGGCGAGATCAGCCCTCCCAGATTCGAGCCGCCGCCCGCGCAGCCGATAATGATATCTGCCTGAATGCCATATTTATCGAGAGCCGCCTTTGTCTCAAGCCCGATCACAGACTGGTGCAGGAGCACCTGGGCCAGCACGGAACCGAGCACGTAGCGGTAGCCCTCCTGGCTCACAGCCGCCTCCACCGCCTCGGAAATCGCGCAGCCAAGACTTCCCGATGTGCCCGGAAATTCTGCGTTCATCTTCCGGCCCACTTCCGTCTCCATGGACGGCGACGGCGTCACTTTGGCCCCATAGGTCCGCATCACCTCGCGGCGGAAGGGCTTCTGCTCATAGGAACACTTTACCATATAAACCTGGCAGTCCAGGTCAAAATAGGAGCATGCCATAGACAGCGCGGTTCCCCACTGGCCAGCCCCGGTCTCGGTCGTGACGCCCTTAAGGCCCTGTTCTTTTGCATAATAAGCCTGCGCAATCGCGGAATTGAGCTTATGGCTTCCCGATGTGTTGTTGCCCTCGAATTTATAATAGATATGCGCCGGGGTGCCAAGCTTTTTCTCCAGACAGTAAGCCCTCACAAGCGGCGACGGGCGGTACATCTTGTAGAAATCCCGGATTTCCTGCGGGATATCGAAAAACGGAGTCGTATCATCCAGCTCCTGCTTTGCCAGCTCCTCACAGAAAATGCCGGAAAGCTCCTCAAGCGTAATGGGCTTTAAGGTCCCCGGGTTCAAAAGCGGCGCGGGCTTTTTCTTCATATCAGCCCGCACATTATACCACTGCTTTGGCATTTCCTGTTCTTCCAGATAAATTTTGTAGGGGATGCTTTCCTGCATGTCTACCTTCCTTTCTTCCTCTTATGGACTCGGGCGGGGGAACGCGTTCCCTGCCCGCGCGCCGTATGAGCGGCATATTTCCTCCGCACGGGCCTGTGCAACCGGGCAGGGAAGGTTACTTCCCCTGCCCGCCGCGCCGGGCGTCCGCCGCCTTGCTGACATATTTCCTCTGGACGCCCGTGTGCATAAAAAAAGCTTCCGTCCCATTCGATACAGGACAGAAGCGGATTGCAACAGTTCCGGTTGCCGCGGCTCTCCGGGCATATTTCAAGCAGCTACTCGTTCCGAATCTCCGGTTCCATTTTCTAAGTTGTTGACAGCATACCGTAATTTGCAGAAAAAGTCAAGGGGTCTGTGAATCTTCCCAAAAACGGACTGCCGCCCCAGTAACCGTTCAGACAACCTGAACGGTTACTGCATCTGCCCATGAAAATCGCTTCGCGATGGGGCAGATGCCTGCTGCCGCTACGTTTTCGTACGGTCAGCGCAGCAGGTGCGCAGACCTATCTGAACTCTTACCCGCCCCATGTCTTCGCTCTTATCCATCCTTAAGAAAGCCATGCCTGTTCAAGACACCTTGGAATTATTTCCGCGCGCGGAAGCAGATGATTCTTTTTTTGCATTCTGACGGATAAAAATTTTGCCCTGCTCTAAATAAAATTCTCTCTGATCCTCTGACAGGGAACGGAAAATATGGATTAGAAGCTCTTCATCATGTGAAAGGGAGGACGCCGCGGAATGATCAAGCAGATAATCCGTGGTGACATGAAAAAAGTCTGCTATGCATATCAACGTATGGTAATCCGGCTCTCTTCTGCATTGAATATAGTTTCCCAGCGCCGAAGGGGACATATCTAAGCTTTCCGCCAGTTGCTTCTGCGTAATCTCATGCTGCTCTAATAATTCTTTTATGATTTCGCCAAGTTTCATGATCGATCTCCATTCATGAGGATGAAGTAAACGGGATAAGATTTTAATCTTATCCTAAAGACGTCAGTATTTGCCGAAAATACACATATCGAATTAACAAAACACGCAATATGTTTATAATGTATGTAGAGAAATAATTTTTATGAGAGGAATCATGAATCAATGAGAAAAATCAGTATAATTATTCCCTGCTATAATGTGGCATCGTATGTTGACCGATGTATCCGGTCGATCACCGTACAGAGCATGGGGATGGAACACTTAGAGATTATCTGCATTGACGACGCTTCTACTGACGATACATGGGAGCATCTCAAGAAGTGGGAACAGGCTTTCCCTGAGAATGTATTATTGATCCGCCAGAATGTGAACAGACGGCAGGGCGCCGCCAGAAATCTCGGCCTTCAGTACGCGTCTGCCGACTGGATTGCGTTCGTGGACGCGGATGACTGGCTGGAGCCTGACTGTTTTGAACAAATGTACGCGCCGGTGGGAAGCTATGCCTGCGATGTGGTGGTCTGCGGCATAGCGGCTGATAACTCGGAATCTATGGTTTACCTGAAAGAAGAGGAGAAAAGCTGCGGAAACGATCGCTATATCCTGTCCGACACGCCGGAGAGTAAAAAGAAAATGCTCATCAGCAAGGGATTAAATGTTTTTGCCTGGGCAAAGATCATCCGGAAAAGACTTCTGCTGGAGCATCAGCTCTTTTTTCCGGAGGGCCTGGTCTATGAAGACAACTACTGGCATCCATTACTGCATATCTATGCGGATTACATATATGTGATAGGAAAAAAACTGTATCATTACTTTATGCGCGCTTCGTCTACTGTTCATACCGTCAACACCGATCATCATCTGGACCGAATCACGATACAGATGATGAAATGGGAGGATTATGGAAGGCGCGCAGCCGTCCTTCTCACATTACCAATTACAGTTGGAGGTAATCTGTGAGAGGATTCCTGACTATACAATGGATGCTTTTGCAACTGTTTTTTCAAATTTTTCGGACATTGACAGAGTTTGCTTTGAAGCCCTGCATCATTCTCTGGATCAGGCGGGATTTCAGGCATTTGTAAAGCAGGTCCGGCAGATTGTATGAAAGACAGCGCGCATGCCCCTGCCTTTCAAATTGTCTCACTGTCGTTTTGCCGGAATACAACTGATTCAACGGCCGAAACGGCGGGCTTTTTGCTCACCGCGGCCGCAGAACCATATCCAGAAGCTCGGCGAGCGGCTCCATGGCGTTTCTCGCCTCCTCGTATGTATTATTCTGCGCCCCGACCTCGATGAGGGCCGAGCACGGCCGCAGATGCTGATTATAGCGAAGCCCCTTTAAATAGATATTCCTCGTAAAGCCCGGATAGACGGCGTCTGCGCAGAGCTTCATCTGGAAGCTGAAGGCCAGGTTCTGCGTCCGGTACGGATTCCTTAAATATTCGATCGGGCCGTCCGGCGTCTCGCTGGTGCCGTTAAAAAACATGATGGTAGCCGTCTTCTTTCCATTTATATCTGTCAGCAGATGCGTGCTCTCCCGCACGCCGTCCCTGTGGATATCGAGCACCACCTGTATGGACGGGTATTTCTGCAAAATAGCCGTGACGCCCTCCAGCGCATAGCTGTACGCCCGGCTGCGATCGAGCTTCCCGTTTTTCAGATCATAAACCGAGACGTCGTGGTACACCCTGTACCCTTTTTGCTCCAGAAGCTCGGTCAGATAATTTCCCACCCCCACAATCGTGGCCTGCTTTTTCTGTTCGCTGTAATCCGAAAAATGCTCCTGGGAATGCGTGTGGTAGATAAGAATCTGCGGCCCGTTCTCCTGCTCCTCCTGCGCATTTACCGGCTTCAGTGAAAAATCCTCTTCCAGAAAATCCTTTGCCCGCATCAGCTCCCGCCCGGCCGCCGCCGTTGGGTGGACCGTATAAAAATGCTTCATCAGGAAATCATAATCCGCCAGTTGTTCGGACAGATACTCGATTGCTCCCTGAGACTGAAACAGCTCCTTTCCCGCCACGGTTCCCCCCGCCGCCCGGGCCGCGCTTTCTCCGGCGGACTGTGTTCCCGCCTGATCTGCCGCCCCTCTGTCCGCCGCGCTTTCTTTGGCGGCTCCCGGCTCATTTTCCTTTGCACCGGGACTTCCCGCGGCATTTTCGGCCCCGGACGTCCTCTCCCGGCCCGCCGCGCCGGCTGCCCCGTATGCCGGATCGCTCTCCCCTGCCGGGTAATTTTCCGCCAGTAAAACTCCGTTTCCCGTTCCTGTTCCTGCTTCTCTTCCCGCTCCCGCGCCTTCGTCAGCCAGCAGGGCGCTTCCCTCCAGATCGCGGATCAGGTATTCATATTCCTTTAATAGCGCGGCGCTCTCCAGATATCCATGGTATGAGGGATCGATCTCCCCGGGCAGGCCCGCGTCCTGTTTTCCCTCCGCATTGCGGTAATAAGGAACCTGCTTTAAGATAAACCGGGCAAGCCAGCCGGAGAATTCCTCATCCGTTCCATCCCCGGACTGAGGGGAGCCGTACCACGTTTTCCACAAAAAGAGCGCCGCCTCCCGCTCCCAGGCATCTCCCGCCCCGGCCCGGACATTTGATTTAAACATTAAAAGAAGCGCGCCCGCGCAAAGAAGAAGGAGGCATATAGCGGACAGCCCCGCGCCTCCTCCTCTCCTGCCTCTGTGAAACGCCCTCTCCCATCTCCAAAAACCGACCGTTCTCATCCTCACCCCGCCTTGCATAGTTTCCTCTTACTATTCTATGCAAAGACGGCGGTTTATAGTAAACGGCTGCCATAAAGCGCCTGATGGATTCCCTCCGAAACGGTAAAGCTCAGCTCCTTCACCCGCTCGTCAATGTCCTGCGGCGTGACGTACATCGGCCCGAACTCCGGCTCCATAAGCTCGCGGATCAGCTCGTACTGGCTCTCTGCGTCGAGTTCCTCAATGTATTTCCCATAATTGACCGTGTCTTCTGACATCGAAAGCGTCCGGATCAGCGCGTCCACGGTCCCGTGGACAATGGCCGCCGCCCCGACTACGGTCGGGATCCCCAGCGCCGCGACGGGAACGCCTATCGTCTCCCGCGTCATGCTGTGGCGGTTATTGCCCACGCCGGAGCCCGGGTGGATGCCCGTGTCGGTCAGTTGGATCGTGGAGGCCAGACGGCGCACATTCCGCGCAGCCAGGGCGTCAATAGCCAGTACCATATCCGGCCTGGTTTCCCTCACCACTCCTTTCACAATCTCCGCCGTCTCCATCCCGGTCTGGGCCATGACGCCGGGGACGATCCCGCTTAACACCGGAAGGCCGTTCTTTTCACAGAAATCCCCGCCGTATTCGGTCAGAAAATGGCGCGTCATCTGCAGGTTATCCACCACCCGCGGCCCCAGGGAATCCGGCGTCACCTGCATATTGCCAAGTCCCACCACCAGAACAGAAGCCTTTTCCTTCTTCTCCGGGCACATCTTCTCTATCATCATGCGAAGCTGATTTCCCAGCTCCTTTGACACCTCCTCGTGGTACCCCTCATCCCGCTTCTCCATGTCCGGGACATCCAGAGTCAGGTACGTGCCCATGGGTTTTCCCATCACGCGGGCGCCGTCCTCATTTAAAATAGATACCTCTGTCATGCGGATGTGGCTGTCCCTGTGATGCCATTCCCTCAGGGAAACCCCCCGGATCTCCCCGCCGTCCCCCGCAAAGCTTTCCTGTTCCTCCACCGCTAAGTCCGTGCGGACTTCAAACTTCGGCAGCGGCAGCTCCGACTGCGCAAGCCGCCCCCGCCCGCTGTTCCCGCCGCCATCCCCGCCCCGCTTTTGGCTGAAACCCTGGCTGTGAGTTTTGCTATGATTTTGGCTGTGACGCTTCATATTTTCCCTCCAGACATTTTTTATACGATCACGCAACCGCTCAGACAACTCAAACGGTTACGCTTATTGTCCGCAGAGAGCGTATATTTTATGAGCGTTCATTTCTAAAAAAATGCCTGCTGGCCATGCCGACGGCGCAGACTGCCATTCCGGTTGGGATGAAAACAAGATAAACCGCAGGGCGGAACCGTTTTCCTCCAGAACATACATAGACACCGCAGGCCACGCCTTTAATCAGCCTCCATGACAAATTTATCGTTTGCCAGCCGAAAAGACCGCCGCTTCCTTCACCCATTCCATCAGCTCATCATCAATCTCCTCCGTCCCGGAAACCAGGACATGGTGGGTCCAACGTCCGGGATATGGCTCAACCACCGCATCTATGCGCGTGGACTCCAAACGGTATCCCAACCCGAAAGTCACAACAATATAAACCTCCGGCCGCTCCTTCGCTTTCCGTACCGGAAGGAAAGAAACAAAAGCAAAATTATGTCTGTTAGAAAAAGTAATCTGCGTTTTCTGCACCTTTACCTTCACACCATCTGCCACGGAAAAAACTTTCTGTTCAAAAGCCTCATACAGAGGCAGCGCTTCCGGCTGCTGGTGGAACGGATGCAGTTCAATCTAATTCACCATGGGAGTAATTTTGCTGTTTAAGCAAAGATCCGCCAGTCCTGCCCGTCAAAATTGCTGACTCCGACGGCGCGGATCTTTCCTTCCTGATAAAGCATTTCCATAGCGCTCCATGCGTCATAGTAATCCCCAAATGGATGATGGATTAGATACAAATCCAGGTAATCCACCCCAGCCTTTTAAGGGACTGTTCAAACTCCTCCTTTGTCCGGCCATATCCCGCGTCCTGAATCCACAGAGCGCCTTATCCTTCAACTGTAAAATGCCCGGTCCCACCATCGGCATTTTTACAGCATTATTTCATGTGATTTCTTCCATTCGTATAATTCCTTCTCATGACTGCCATTCATTTACCTCATCATATATTTTTTTCACAAAAAAGTACAATGCCGGTTGCTTTATGCGCTATAATTAAAACGCATACTAAAATCTCGTTAAAAGGAAGATTATTATTGTATCTTTAAAAAGAAATCAAATACTTTACTGAACCGCTTTCTGATGCAGATACGTGCGGAAGTCAATCATGGCGAAAAGCAAAAATAAAGAACAGGATCTGTACTAATTTAATGTAGTCGCTTTGTACAGGTCCTGTGTTTATGCGTATTTCGGCATAATCCAGAACTTCATCGCCGGATAGCTGATCACCACAATAACGGTTACGGCGGGAATCCCAGCCGGTGTCACAGTCCGGCTGATGATAGATGCGGTTACACTTGCAATTGCGGATCTCTTTTTCCAGACATTTGCAGGTTCGTTTTTTTCGTGCCTGTGCAGCCGTGTAAACAGGCGTACCATCCCCGGCTTTTACAGAACACTGGACAGCTTGATATTTGCAGCCCTCCAGCTTTGCAATCTGCTCATCGGTCAGCTCGGAGTGTTCAATGTGCCTGCTCACCCGGTTCAAAAGGGATATGTCCTCAAGCTCAAATCTGTCAAACGTCTGGTACAGCATTTCGTCAATCTCAATATTCTGCTGCTTTCCACGACCATCCTTAAAAGAGAGGTAATAATGCCCTTGGTTATCGTCAAAGTGTACGGATTATACTTGACCTTTTTTTGGTTTGGATGCATTTCAAGCATTATAATTTCCTTCAAATCAATGCTTTTTGACAACTGCCTGCCCTCTTATTTTTAAGTCATGCAGTCGGTTGTCCATCACAAATTTCTTTTTTCTTGGGTCGCCCTCTGCACGGTAGACAATTAAGCTCTCTAAGTCAAATACGGAACTCCAGGCCGTTTCAAAGTCTGGCTCATTGTCATACTGGCACATAAAGCCATAATCGCCCTTTAAAAGCTGCTTGGTGGTTTCAATATAATCCTCTTTTATCCGTCCCGAAACAAAACTGTCTATGACAACTTGATACCGTTTATGGGAATCATAATCATCCCCATTTGCATCATCGTATGATTTCATTTCTTCAGATGTAAAACTGTTGACAGCACAAATAATTCTTCCATTATCAAAACTTTCTGCATCTCGGATTTTTTTTATGGATGGCGTACATTCAGCCACTGCCATATCGCCGCTTTTATCTGCAAGCAGAATATTACAGTTAGAAGCGATTGGAAGTTCCATTAATAGGGAAACTGCCTGCTCCGTATTATCTGCTTTTTCGAGCAGATACCGCACGATGAAACAGGAATTAAATCCCGCCTGTATCTTATCAAGGCTGGTCATTACAAAAGTCATTGCAGCCGCAAGCCCATGTTCATTTATTCCCTCCTCCCCGTTAATAAAAGAGGATGTCGTAATATTAAATCTATTTCTGTTCTTCGGGGCATAGATTTCACTTTTGCTCCCCTCCCGCAGATAAGGCGGCAAGTCATTGTTTCTGCCATATAGGATTCTTCCGCCCTTTGCATATGCGAAAGCAGTGCATCCCCGAACTTCAACGGGAATATTGCTCTCCAAGTTATACATGCAGCATCCCATACATAGCATCCAAGAAGCAAAACGCAGATAATCCGCACCTATGGCGTCGCTCACCCCTCTGATTTCCTCGCATACCTCTGGGAAATATGTTCTTAATGCCGCTTCGCTCCGTTTCCCATGTTCCAGTTGAACTTCATCCAAATGGAGCGGGAAAGAAACCTGACATTTTTTGAATATCTTTCCACGCTTCACACCCATTTCATAATGGTCTCCCTTTAACCTTAAATGATACACCGTTTAATCATCCTCCTTACTGACTGCAATCCATACTTCGGAATGTCCGTGTACTGGCTGTCCGCTGCAAATCGGATACACTTCAATATCTGGCAGCTCTGCATATTTATACCCGGAGAACGGCAGCCATTCCATATAGAACCGCCTGAACACACTCTGCACATCTTCCTTAAAACGCCCATCATTGTCAAATATTACCCATGTAGCCGCAGGGATTTCCAATCCATACATGCCCGCAGGGGCAGGGGAATTTGCAGCAACGCCGATGTAGTAATAAATTTCTTTCAGGTTTTTATATACGCTGATTCCTAAAATTCCTCCCGGCTCTCCATTAGACAGCCCGCATATTTCCAAAAATTGTTTTCCCTGCAATGACGCTTTCCAAAATGCTGGGACAATCCTTAAATTTTCTTCCATATCCGAAGTCAAAGGGATACGGATGCCCACAATACGCAGGGGCGGCTTTTCCGCAATGCGATATGTCATAGCGCTTCCTCCTGTGATTTCAATCTTAAACTGAATTGACGGATATGCTTGCAGGACACTTCCCCCTAGCTTAGCTGCCGTTGGCGTGATGCCATGAACATTCTGAAAAGCCCGATTAAAAGCAGTCGGAGAGGAATATCCATATTTTAATGCAACGTCTATTACCCTGCTGTCTGCCCGCTGCAATTCAAATGCCGCCTGCGTCATTTTTCGGCGGCGTATGTATTCCGCCAAAGAAACACCCGAAACATAGGAAAAAACACGCTGGAAATAATAGGGGGAACAACACGCAATGCGGGCTGCTTCATCATACGATATTTCCTTATCCAGATTATCTTCTATGTAATCAATGGCTTTTCCAAGCTTTTTCAACCATTCCATCCTTTTACCTCCTTGCCGTTAAGGATAGCTTAATCCGATTTATATTTCCTCTCTTTTTCTGCTATCTTTTGTAAACACAAGTAATTTCTCACTCCTATCAATCGTTTCTGCCTTTCTGTCAAAAATAATTGTACTGTTTTCGATGCCTGCACAGCAGATATATCGTCAGCATAAGCGTGAGCAGTTCCGCAAGCGGGACTGCAAGCCATACGCCTGTCACCTCTAAAAATCTCGGCAACGCCAAAAGGAACACCGTAATAAATCCAAACGTCCGCAGGAAAGATATGGCGGCAGACGCTTTCCCATTGGATAATGCCGTAAATAATGCGGATGAAAAAATATTGCATCCAGAGAACATAAAGCTGAATGAAAAAATGCTAAATCCATTCTTTGTAATCTCAAAAACATTCCTGTTATTCTCCGCAAATACCTTGGCAATACTTTCCCCGCCAAGCAAAGAAAACAGAAATACAAATATGGAAATCCCCACTATAAAGCAGGAGCAACTACGGACGGTCTTTTTTAGCTGTTTTACATTCCCGCTCCCATAGTTATAGCTTACGACGGGGGCTGTACCCATAGAAAAGCCAATATAAAGCGTTGTTAAAAGGAACTGCGAATAGATAAGTACCGTAATCGCAGCTACGCCGTCCTCGCCCAGCAGCTTCATCATTGTTACATTAAACAGAAATGTCGTTACGGCAGCCGAACACTGGCTTACCATTTCCGACGCGCCATTGGAACAGCTTTTAAGCAAAACAGATGCGTCCATGTCAGGCTTGCAAAAGTGCAATTCACTTCTTTTCATCAGAAAAAAAATTGTACCGATGATTGACGGTATCATATATCCGATGCCTGTCCCAATAGCAGCTCCCTTGATTCCCATTTGCAGTAAAATGATAAAGACATAATCAAAAACAATATTGGCAATCCCCGCCAGAACAGCAAGCACTAAGCCTAATGTCGGTTTCCCCGCCGTCACAAACAGATTCTGATACAGCACCTGCATCATGTTAAAAGCGGCGAAAATGAGCTGTGTCGTCAGATAATCCCTGCAATATGGGAACAATATTTCACTTGCACCCAATCCCCAGATAATTTCATCCAAAAAGAAAATCCCTGCCGCTGTAATCAGCAGACCGATAACCGCCCCTGCCACGACAATCAACGTGAAATTGCTTCGGGCTTCCTCTGTGTTTCCATTCCCCATTTTCTTCGCAACAACCGCACTTCCGCCTGTCGCAAGCATCGTCCCCAGACCGACAATCAGATTGATGACGGGGCAGACGATATTGATGGACGACAAAGCGTTCGTGTCTACAAACCGTGCGACGAAAATTGTGTCTACAATGGTGTATAATCCCATAAACAGCATCATCACCATGCTTGGGAAAGCAAATCGGATAAGTGATAGGGCGTTAAAGCTCTCTGCCAATGGGTTTTTCTGTGTTTCGCTCATTCCTTGTTTCCTCCTTGTTCTCTGGAAGAAGCACGAAACGCTGCGTCGGGTAGCCATATTCCACAAGCAGTTCCCGTTCTGCAAATCCAAGACGGCGGTATTCTTCCCGCCAGCCCGTATCTGCCTTATCGCCTGCACGGTATGTCGTCAAGGTAATCTCTTTCCCGCAAAGCAGTTCCTCTGCCAGCTTATCAATGAACAGCTTTGTAATGCCGAGATGCCGATACTGCGGATGGACAGCCAGAAAGTCTATGCTGCCTGTGTCGGGCGAAAATCCCATCACGCCAATAGCCATATCGTCATCCCGTAAAATCAAAGCCTTTTTATCCGCAATATACTGATGCAGATTTGCGGCGTAATCTTCCTTATCCAGACATGGATAGCCGTCAATCGTAAGGCTTACCAGTTCCATCCAGTCATCCGCATCTTCGGGCGTGGCAAATTTTATATTGTCTTTTGTCAAATCCATTTTTACAAGCTCCTCCTTCAGATAAATTTCCAGCTGTAACGGGTAGAAGTTTTCCGTTTCCCGAAATTCCGCAGGGGAAGTCTTATACATCGCCTTAAAAATATCCGTAAATGCCTGCTGGCTTTCATACCCGCTCATAAGGGCAATCTCGATAATCGGTTTTGCCGAAAACACCAGAAGTTTTGCCGCTTCTGTAAGCTGCCGCCGTTTTGCGTAGTCGTGGATAGTCAAGCCGGCTGTCTTTGTAAAAATCCGATGCAGGTGGTATTTGGAATAGTGCAGTGCCGATGCCACCATATCTAAATCCATCTTTTCGTGCAGATGTTCTTCGATATAGCGGATAGCCTGTGAAACAATTCGTACTGTCTGACCTTGCATTTTGCTCCCTCCTTTCTTCATTCTCGCCCACGCTTTATGGGCATAGAGGCACACCCTTGTGGTGTTTCCTTTTTTCCGCACTTTTTAAGCATTATGATATGCCTGTGTGGGATTTCAATGAAATATTGTAACACACGGAGTTTTCTATCTTTTCATCATTCTTGCTATGTTTTTGACAGTTGTTTTCTATCCTTACTATTGCATTTCATTGTGCGCCTTATCATAACACTTAACTCACCTTTCCTTTAAAATTACATTCTTACAGTCTATTTCTTTTCTTATCCACTCCCGCATTACATTCAACTGATATTCGGTGTGAAACCAATGCTCACAATTCTCAGCAACAGTAAGATTACAGCTAAATTTTTTCGTAAACTGTTCTACAAGGCAACGGTCAATCAGATTATCATTTTCCCCATACAATATTTTAGTCGGAAAGTCCCATTGTCTAATTGGATGCTCTAATACATACTTCCAATATTCCCATGAAAGCGTCTGCCCGAAGTCAGTTGGAATCAGACGCTGCTTTTCTAACTGATTTTGTGATACACCTGCCCATTCCATCATCTTTGACATGAGTTCTTTCATATCCAGAACAGGAGAAACAAACAGACAGTTTTTTAACGGCTCATTCCCAAAACTTAACATACTGAACCATGCGCCGATGCTGCTCGCATATAAAGAAATCTGCTTCCACCTATCTTTGACAAAATCCATAATCCCAGATAACTCTGGCACAATGCTCCAAGGCTCAAATTCTACTGCCCCATTTACCCGCTCCCCATGTTTCGGCAAATCTACGCTAAGAACCTGCCACCCGAAACAGCAAGCCACGTCTGCGAATACTGCCGCTTCTTCTTTACATCCTCCCTGACCATGTACATAAAAATATAGCTTTCTTGATGGAAGACCCCAAAGAAAAGCAGGTATTCCATTTATTTCAAATTCCTTTTTCATTCTCGCCATCCATTCTTTCCCCTTTCAAAATACTACTAAAAATAGTATAAACACTAATATCATTAGTATTCTATCTGATCATACTCTCACTGTCAATAACTAATGGCAGAAAATCTAATAATAATATTGACTTTACTAATCTCATTAGTTAAAATAGTTAGAAAATATCTTTGCGAGAGGTAAACTTATGCGGATAACAAAAGCTGATGTAATACAAACTGCTGCGGATATAGCGGATAAAAACGGCTTAAGCAATGTTTCTTTAAAAGTCGTTGCCGAAAGCCTTAATATCCGTACCCCGTCATTATATAACCACATAGACAGCCTTGAAGCCATGCTTAGGGAAATCGCCCATAATGGTATGAAAACCATGAATGAACGGATGATGCAGGCAGCTATCGGCAAAATTGGGGACGATGCAATAAAAAGCGCAGGCATCACATACCTTAACTACATGATTGAACATCCTGGAATTTATGAAACAATACAATGGGTAACCTGGCATGGCACTGAGGAAACAGAGAAAATATTTGATAACTACCTTTCACTTTTAAAAACGCTCGCCCTTTCATGCAATTTTAATCCAGTAAACATTGATGAAATTTTAAACTTATTGACAGGCGTTCTTCACGGCTACACAACCTTGCAACTGCGATATGCGTTTACCAAACCTGATGAAGTCAGGACATCCTTATCCACCGCCCTTGATACCGTACTGGCAGGGCTGCATCAAAAGTATGACCAACATGAAAAGGAACATTTATGATGGCAAATAACATATGTTACTTATACAATGCCCAAGCAGGCATTGAACTGATTTTCTGCAGAGACTCAACTATATCTATATCTTACCCGTTACATAATCACGTTTCCGTACTAACAATCGGCATCATATTGGATGGCTCGCTTGTCCTTACAACGAATAAGGAAACAAGGGTTTATAAACAAAACGAAACATTTACAATATTCCCATATGTGCCACATAGCATTTCGGCACATAACAGCTATACCCTGCTTACCCTGTTCATTGATAAGAATGCTGTAAATGACGCATCTGTTACCACCATACAAAAACGTATCGGACTTCTTCTGATGCAGGCTCTGAATATGGGAAAAATTAACCAATATCAGATATTACAGCTATTAAACTGTTTGGATAAAATTGCGGATTCTTCCACTTGGCAGCTTAAAAACCATCCCCCATATATCCACAACTTAAAAAAGCAGTTGGAATTATACCCAGAATGCAAACTTTCTGTCGAGGAATTGGCACAAAATCAATGGATTAAAAATAAATATAAGCAAAAAGAGTGGTATTTAAAATGGAGCAGGAAATCAAATTAGCATTTATTGAATTTGAAATTCTGTGCCTGTTGACAGGCAATCCCGGAAGAGTTTTTAGCAAAGAACAAATATATACTATTGTCTGGAATGAACTGTATTATAGTGATTATAATATTGTTTGAGCTATATCTGCAATATAAGGGAAAAATAGAAGATAAGCCAAGTGAACCCATTTATATAGAGACAATTTGGGGCATAGGCTGTCGTTTCAACCAATATCTGAAATAAGACATGAAACCAGAATACTACATAAAACGCATCATGGAAATGTGCACAACAGGCTATGGAATCCTCTCCATCCCCACCTTATTTAAAAAATATTTCCTGTCTGTTGTCCCCTCCTTTTTATGCCTGTTGACTGGTTCTTTCCAGTGTTTGTTGAATGCACCATATAGTAACCGCTGCTTTGTTAAAGTAAAAGCATATAGCGATATTATTTTGGGGGCTAAATAACCTGATTGTAGCAGAATATTGCTGCCCAAAAAGCAAATCAGGTATCGTTTATGCATAGCAACTGTCACTTTTTTAAGCTAAAGTCAACAAAGCTTGGAAAGAACCTGTTGAGCGCTTGCTTTTATTCTATCATTTCAACGCTTATCTATGATTTTATCAACTAACCCAAAATTCATTGCCTCAGTTGCCGACATATAGTTATCGCGTTCTGTTGCAAGGGCAATTTCCTCAATGCTTTTTCCAGTATTCCCTGCTAAAATAGAGTTTAGGCGTTCTTTACTTTTTTGTATATGGTCGGATGTTATTTTTATATCTGTTGCCTGTCCTTGAATACCATTTCCATGAATTGCTGGCTGGTGTATCATTATTTCTGCGTTTGGCAAAGCGATACGTTTTCCTTTCGTTCCACCAGCTAATAAAAAAGCTCCAAAGCTGGCGGCAAGACCAATACAAATAGTTGAAACATCACATTTTATATATTGCATTGTATCATAAATAGCAAAACCGGCTGATACAGAACCTCCGGGACTGTTTATATATAACTGTATATCTTTTTCGGGGTCTTGCGCTTCTAAAAACAACATTTGAGCAATAATCAGACTGGCCGACATATCGCTTACTTCTTCCCCCAAAAAAACAATTCTATCGGATAGTAACCGTGAAAAAATATCATAACTTCTTTCTCCACGGCTTGTCTGTTCAATTACATAAGGTATCGTACTCATGCAGCATTCTCCATAATTCGTGTAATAAATTTGTAACTAAAGATATAAGAACAACACATAGAAATTCTGTTTTGTTTTGGCATAAAGATTCCAATATCCCTATAAATTTTAGGTGGATATAAATATATTTGTTTAAAAGCAAACGAAAATGACTGTTGTGTATCATATCCAGCTTCATACGCAATTTGCATTATTGGCTTATCTGTTCTTACCAGCTTTTCAGCAGCAACAGTGAGTCTGCGGTTTCGTAAATATTTATACATGGTAATTCCTGTATACTCTGTAAAAATGCGATTAAGATAGAATTTGGAATAACCAATATTTTTTGATATATTATCTAAGCTGATTTCTTTCTCTAAATTCTTCTCAATATAATCTATGACTTTTTTTACAACTTCTTTTTGGTCTTTCATCATACCCTCCTTGCGCTCTTATCTATTATAGCAAGTTTAAATATACGTGTCTTAATAAAAAATGCTATTTTGGTATCAATTTTAAAATTTATACTCTTTGATATGAGGAATGAGAGAATACCTACTGTTATCCCTTGCACAAGAGTATCTTTATCCCTGCAATGAGTGCAATTCCTAAAATGCGTATCATAAAAATCCTCCTACTTGTTTTCCTACTGGATATCAATAAAAAAACTTTAATGTGGTATGATGAAATTGGTTTGCTGAAACCTGCCTGTATTAAAGAAAACGGCTATCGGTATTACAGCTACCAGCAGAGTGCAGCATTGGAAACAATTTTAATGCTGCGGGAAATGAATGTATCTCTTGATGAAATCAAACAATTTATGGAAAATCGCACCATTGATAATTTTGGTTCTCTTTTGCAGGAAAAAATTATAGAGTTAAATCGAACAATTTCCCATTAAAAATCTATACAAAAAATCCTAATCAATCATAAGCAGAATATGGATATGCTTCGTTCTTTGGATATAGCAGAAATCAGCCTTGTGGAAAAACAAAGCTGCTATTTGGTGGTTGTTGATACGGCTGAAAACTTACCACTTGAACAAGAAATCGAAAAGGTTATTTCTGAAACAAAAAAATATCAGCTTCGCCGTCTGCACGATGCTTCTTATGGCCCTATGCTCCCGTCGGAGAATTTGTATCAAGGAAATTTTAGCGAATATACTGCCCTTTATATCGAAATGTCTTTTCCGGTTTCTAAAAAGGGGCTTCACTTGCAGCCTGCCGGAACATATCTAAGGGCTTTCTGTAAGGGAAATTGGGACAAACTTCCCAAAAGATACAAAGAAATCCCTGCCTATGCGAAAAAGCAAGGATTAACTTTATGCGGCTATGCTTATGAAACAGGTATCAATGAGCTGGTTATTGACAGTATAGATGATTATATCACTCAAATTGAAATTCCTATTAAGCCGGAATAATGGAAGGCTGTCTGTCAAGTTCTTGCGTGTTACTTTACCGCACATGAGCATTCGCGCCAGATTGCGATAGGTAAGCCTACAGTTTCAAATGCTTCAGCTCCGTATCGGCCCTTGCGTAGATCTCTGTAGTTTTGATATCACTGTGGCCCAGAAAGTCACAGATATAGATCAGGTTTACACCTGCCTGCAACAGATGGACCGCCTTGGAATGGCACAGCATATTTGGGATTAAGGTGGGCAGAAAAGATAAATCGTTAAGAGAGGTTTAAGGACGTTTGCTACACTTAAGAAGCATTTCACAACAAATAGGTTGTTTAAATGATTTAGACAAACTATAATATCTGTTATTTCTATGATAACAAGGAGGTAATTTATGAAACTAAAAAAAGTAATGATATTACTCGGTACTGTCTGTATATTGAATACAATGGTTACAGGATGTGGTTCCGGTTCTATTGCTAAGACAGAAGAAAACCAGGCAGACGAAGCATTATTAGAGGAATTAAATGATGCGCCGTCAAAAGAGATTGATGGGAACACGGATGGACTGCAGGAAAATACAGCAGGTAAATGGCAGGTACTAGAGCCGGATGTCGCTGCTGCTGTTGATGCGGATTTTCTGGGTAAGGTCTGGAAGATTGAAGAAGACTCATTTTTCATTGCCGAAAAGAAAGTAAAAATTCTTGATGACGGTTCCTTATCATACAGTTCTCCAAGCTCCAATGCTGATCTCCCTGATTCCCGGTTGATTCATGTAATTTTGGAAGATGATACCCGTTTTTATTTAAAAGCCACTGATGGAAATGGAGAAAGCTCTGAGGACACAAAAGCTGAATTTCAGGACTTGAAGGTACATATGTCTGTTGAAATGAAGGGCAGCTTTAAAAATGATAAATTTTATGCCACGGAAATACGATTCTTTTAGAAAGTGAGGGAAAAAATTATGAAAAGGAAATTGATACTGATGTTTATGATAGCTTTAGCTATGGGGATGATCGGATGCTCATCGGAACCAAAAGAGGATGAAATATCTGTGGAGAATGATTCCCCGAAAGAAACGGTTCAGGAAGAAGCGGCAGACGTAACAACCGTAGATGCAAAAACTACAGAAACAGAAGCAAAAGTTACAGAATCGTCAAAGCCAGAGATTACAGAAGAAACCAGAAAATCCACTTCGGAAGCCGAAGAAATTCCGGCCGAAGAAATCCCAGCGGGCGATCCCATAGCAGGAATTATTGAAAAGTATGAAGAAAACAAACTTACACTCAGGACTCCTGAGGACGATATGCTCTATTATTTTTTTACAGAAAATACCCCGATATTAGAAGGGTATTCCACGGAAAGTGCTCATGAGGCAAAAGGAGGTTCCACGATTGCCGTGGGCGATAAAGTGGAGATCAGTTACCGGGGGACACTTGACAATGAAGAACATCCAACTCAAGCTGTGAAAATTGTAATAATCACAGGTGAATAATTTTGCAAAATCATTGTGTATTCACGGTTAAATCTAAAAGAAGCTGTAAAAAAACAGCTCCAGTGCACAGGAGGAATCTTAAAAAGTAGGATTCCTCCTGTCTTTCTATAATCTCACATTATTCTGTTACAGCCAGTATCTCCCCGACAAAGTTATAAATGATTTTGATTTCCTGAAACTTCTCCCCGCCAACCTTTTTCACCTCACCCACCAGAATCCGGCTGATAAGGCGGTTTAAGATACCCTCGTCCAGTTCCCGGACTGTGGCGTACTGCCGAATTTCCCGAATAAAGGGGCGTACATCACTCTCCTGCTCGTTGGAGCGGCGCAGGGAGAGTGCCAATCCTTCTAGTGCAGCATTGCATTAATTCGCGAGTAAAAATCGCTTGATATTCGTGTCATCTGTGCGTCTGCGAAGCGACGTCGTAGTGGAGCCTACGGCTAGCTTCGCAGGCGTGCAGAGGGCGCGGATAGCGAGTGGTGTTTACTCGAGAATTAATACAATGCTGTACTAGTGCAGCGTTGCCGCCGTCAGCTTCACAAAACGCTGCTCGGACAGGATTCCCTTTGCCTTGTCGGAATACAGGTTCAGGAACATCTCGTCAATCTCCTGGTTCCTTGCTTCCAGCCGTTCCCGTTCCTTCTCCATCTCCGAAGCGTCCGCCAGATACCGCCGCTCCATGCGGCTGCTAATCCGTGCGCTCCCCCATGAGTAATAATTCACGTCACATTCCGTATTGCCCTTTACCCGTGTGATGGGGATTTTGTCCTCCATAAGCTGTTTGGCAATCCTCATACCCCCCAGCCGTTTAAGGCAAGGTCAATGCGCTCATTTCAGACAGTATCTGGGAAGGCATGACGGATATTATCGGGAAAGGGACAGAGCTTGATGACAGTGAGGGCGTACAGGCCCAAGGAGGGCGAAAGAGCTGTCAGATAAGCTGACGGAATACAAGCCGCTTGCAAAGATTGAGGAACTGGCAGAGAAAAAGGCGGTTATCGAGCAGAGGGATAAGTCAGTCCCGGAAAATGGGACAGAGAAAAAATCAGAGAGGGAGACATAAGCTATGGATAAATTTACAGTGGAAGAAATCCATTTGATGTGTGTGTTTGAGGGGAAGGACAGGACGGGCATGATTGCCGACATACAGAACGTGATCCCCCATATACAGGACAGTGATATGGCGGAGCTTGCCGGACAGGTCATAGGGAATCTGAAAGCCATGAGCGATGCGGAATTTGCAGAGGCGGCATTGGAAGCGGCGGAGTGATTAACGCAAATCTTTTATAGCATTATTCGACATAACGTGCTATAATCCTCTTAGTCAGATTAGAGCGAGTAGGAATAGTCTGCGATTGTCCTTTCTGGAAACGGAAAGGAGGTCGGTATGAACACACTTGAGATACTTACACTGCTGTTGGTCATTTTCGCAGCATTAACATACTTAGACAACAGAAACAACCGCAAGTAACGGAAAAGGCTATCTTCTACTGCAACAGGGATAGCCTTTTCCGTTGATTTTTAACGCATTATAAGTTTCCGGTTGTACAACCGTCGGACGTTCCAATATCCTTCGGATTCTAAGATAATTATAAACCAACACTGCGAATTTTGCAAGAGGGTTTAGGAAATGGTGGGCTTCGGCACCCCTGTTTTGTAACAGTTCAGATAACCTGAACTGTTACGGCATCTGCCAATGAAAATCGCTTCGCGATGGGGCAGATGCCTGCTGCCGCCACGTTTTCGTACGGTCAGCGCAGCAGGTGCGCAGACCTATCTGAACTGTTACCCTGTTTTTTCGCGGTTTTTAGACTATATCATATGGCATTGGATATAACCGGAAGCAAATTAAATATAAAGCTCATTCCCTTTCCTTGTTGAACAGGCTTTTTTCATTGCCAATGCCGCAACAGAAACCATAGCCCCATTTACTTTGCGGGATGACTGCGGGCATTGTACGACACAGCGCATACAGGAAATACATTTTTTACTGTCCGTAACTTTTGGATTTTCTTTGCTGATTGCCTGTGCAGGGCACTGTCTGGCGCAAAGACCACAGTCTGTGCAGTTATTGTCCGCTTTGGGTATTAAGCCGATTCCGGCCGCTTTCTTGTAGGGGCGGTTTCCCGGAATCTGCGGTGTGGAAAGACCGGTCAGGTTATTGTTTATTTTCTCTGATATTTTTTTCGCAAAGCCGCTTAATTCTTTTTTATCCTTAGTGTCCGGTCTGCCTGTAGCGTACTGGTGCATAATAGAATGTTCTGCGATGGCGGCAATGGCAGCAATTACCTGAAAGCCGCTTTTTTCAGCAGCATCGATTAATTCAATCAGGGTATCCTCATATGCCCTGTTACCATATACGCAGACAATTACACAGGGGGTATGACTGCCATGAATATTTGAGATTCTCTGAGTGGCAAGGCTTGGAACACGTCCGCCAAAAGACGGAGCCGCAATAAGCGCAATATCATCTTTTTCAAAACTAAGCGAGGAATAATCGGTTTCTGCATTGGACAAATCAATTTTATTTACAGGCAGTCCCCATGTATTTGTTATGGCATCTGCAACCTTTTTCGTTCCTCCTGTCGGACTAAAAATAATCTGTGAAACTTTCATGCCTATTCCTCCTGTAAATCTAAAATTTACACTATTATAACAGGCGCATGGTGTAGTGTCAAGATTTACAGCAATAAAAATATATGCTACAATCTAACGTGGAAAGGAGTAATGTCATGCATATCAGTACAAAATGTTCGGTTGCGATTCACTGCCTTATTTTTATTTATGAATATGGGGATAAGCAGAAGGTAACCAGTGAACTTCTGGCGTTATCAACCGGGATCAATCCTGTCACAATCCGCAATATTATAAGTTCATTGAAAAAGGATGGCATAATATCTGTGAAATTCGGGACAGGCGGAACAACTCTGAACTGTCCGCCGGATGAAGTGACCTTATACCGTATATGTAAAGCGATAGAGCCAGCTTTTAGTTCCAAACTTATAGGCATTCATTCACTGCCTTCGCAGCTATGCCCCATAGGAAAAAATATCCATAATGTATTGGACTGCTCTTATGAGAAAATAAGAAATGACCTATGCCAAAGTTTAGAAAGCATCACATTAGGAAATATCATATCCGATTATCACCGTATTGAGCATAAGCCAGATTAATATTTATGCCTAAAAGGATATTGAGATAAAATGTAGGGAGTGGGTGGGATTCCGCCGCCTTCGGCATTGTGGGCAATGTGTATAACTCCCCGTCTTATGGAGCTGTGGGCAATACTGTTTGCAGGATGTGGGAAAGCTGTCTTTTGCTTTTCCATAAGCTGTGAATGGTGTGTCCATAGCGGAATGGGGAGTTATGCACATTTCCATGATGCTTTTTTTGCTTTTAAAGCCCTTTTCAGACAGAGAATTACCGGGAAGGGTTATTATCCCGATCTGGCTGTTCCTGTGCGCTTTTTGGCGGCTCTGTGCGCCCTAAATACTGGTTCAGGTTCTCCAGTTTCCTGTTCAGCAATTTCCAAGAAGGACATACCCCTGCGCAATTAATTTGCACAGGGGTATTTTCCGTTCCGAATAATGTGCGGAACCGTATTCCCGCAATGTGGCGGGAAATCTATAATGGATTCTTTTTCTGCTAAAAAAATCTGCAAATCGAATGCTCTTTTAATCTGAAGAACAACACCTGATCTTCGATGCCTCTACCCGGAACACCATAATCCAGTATAGGAGGCAACCCTGTTTTGATATCTTTTCCAAAAATAATGACTCCTGATGCCGGTGCTCCTCCAAGCAAGGTCATACTTATCGCAAGATCAATCATTTTATCATCAAGGCTAATCCATGAGTGATCAAAGTACAATCCTTGCCCAAGCACCTCGCCTATACATAGATCAGGTTTGTATCCGAATCTCAGACAGGCACACATATAATGCAGCACATGAAGCGTGGCAGGCGCCTCACCATTGTTTTCTCTCCATGTACCTGTACATATTTGCCAGAACATCCCCGATATCTTCTTTATAGCCGTTCGCTTTAACTGCATATCTTATTTGCTCCGGAACACTCATTGTGTCCTTTCTTAAACAGCAATTCTTATATTTCTTTCCGCTTCCACATGGGCACGGATTATTTCTTCCTAATTTTCATCATGCGCCCCTTCTTTATTGTTTTATAAACGGCACAATCACATCGTAGAACTTCTTCGTCCAATCAGCGTGGAAGTTCGCCATCTGGAGCCAATCGGTCTCATTCTCGATGCTGACGTTATTAAGCTGAATGAAGACCTTGGACGATTTGATGTCGTCACCACGGTTCCACTGAAGCGTCGTGCCCAGAGCGGATTCGATCTCAGACTTATGTGTATAGAGACTGTCAAAGGCATCCTTGTTTTCTTGCTTATTGCCTCTGCCAAATACGACCTCTGCCCGCGCTGCATCAAAGTTTGCTACGCAACAAAGATAGAAACCACCTATACCATAGAAGCCATTGATCCAGTTATCCCTTGACGGATTAACATTGGAGAAGGAACCGTCCTCGCCGTGCGACTTCTGGATAATCGGAAGCGCGTATGTCCAATATTTTCTTCGGAGCTCGTAACGGCTGCCCGGTTCATCCTCATTGACCTCGTTTTCATCACGCAGGTAAAATACCAAGTCTGCCGGATCTTCATCGTACAGTTTGAAGAGACGGCTCAGGACAGACAGCTTGCTCTGCGTGCTGGTGTTTGTCCATACGTAGATGCCATCGCCGATCTCAAGCGACTTCGTGAACGCATCCTGATTTGTATTGAAGTGGAGAGCGATGTTCTCTTCCTCCGACATGGCCAGCTTAGTGATAATGGCCTTATCCCCGGTATACAGAATCTGAATAACCTTCTGGAACATCTCAACCCAGCTCGTTACCGGCTGCTCGGTGTTCTTAAAGGTGAACTTCGCAATCAGCCGTCCGGTCAACTTGCCCTCATCCTCAAGCGTATAAGTGTCAAGCTGCTTTTCTTCCGGTTTGTATTCTGTGACAGGTGCTGCCCAGATTGTCAGGGCTCTACCCATGAGATATTCGCTGCGCTCCTCCAGCTCCGCCAGCGTCCACTTGTCCTTCTTGGCAATCCAAGTATTCATGCGAATACCACTGTCATCGAAACCGTTCTGCATGGTTTTCTTTTCAGTGAAAGAGCTATTGCTGTATTTCGAGTTATAAGCCGTCAGCGTAAGATTTGCCATACGATGCAGCCACATCTCATGTATCTGCTCATAGTCATCGCCCAGCTCCTTCTGCCATACTGGCGTTAGATGCTGAGGCATAATGTGCTCAATCGAATAGGCGCCGTCATCACAATGACGGTATACATCCTTATCCTCCGAAGTGCCGAAGTTTTCGAAGCGCTCAAGAATGTAAATCTTATTCTTGCTGTTCATCAGATAAACTGGGCGTTCCTCAAATGCCACCTTAAACTCCACATCGTCCGGGAAGCGAGCACGCTCCTTCTTGGAAAGAAGTGCATACCTGAGCTTCTCGACATAGTTATCCTCGGTACCGTCGTATCGGATGATCTCACGGTGCAGCATAAGGAAGATTTTATTCAGGGCATTTGTCGGCAGGTCACACATCGTCCTGCGGAACAGGTAATTCTCTGTCGTCAGGAAAATCTCAGTGACCTGTGCTAACGTCAGTTTATTTTCGTTATATAGGCGCAGCACTTCGAGGAAGTACGGCCTTGTTACCGTCGTCTCCAGACGGTTCAGACGGTCAATACAGGCGTCAAGGGCAGCACTGCCGGAATTACCATCAAGGAGAATTTGGTACCGCTTTGCATAGGCCAGCATCTCGGCAAGGAGTGGTTCCGTTTTGATTTTTCCAAGTTCCACAAAGTCCTTAAAATTGATGTAGATTTTCTTCTGTTGCGGGATGGCCTGCTGCTTCACACTCAGGTAATCCCGGATGAAGGCACTTACATCATACTTCGTGCAGACCTCGATCTTGTTCCAGTATTTCTCGTAATAATCCTCCTGCTCATTAGAAGGCAAGCCCATCAGGATGAAGTTTCTGATCTTATCACCTTCGCTGAGGTCAAGACCGGTCGAGTTCAGGCTCTCAAAAATGAGCTGCGGATTGTCGTCCATATCCAGACGGATGTTTATAATCTCCAAACAGCAGATCGCATCGTAAAGCTGGTCGATGGTGATTTCCTGCTTCTGAATTCGGTCATAGAAATAATCGTAGTTCACCGTCAAATTGGACTCGCGGATATGCTCCGTCGGATCAGAAAACAGCTTCCCGAATGCCGTCTGGTCATTCTTTACCGGTTTGAGCTTGATACGAGTATCCTCCGGCTTCCACTTGTCCACGAGGTATTCCTCGAAAATCCGCTGCTTCAGATTAGCGGTCTCCGGCACAATGACACCTTTATCAATCAGGTTATACATAGCAAGGAACAACAGCGATACTGTCGTAAGGCGCTGCTGGCCGTCGATAATCAGGAACTCCTCATTGTAGCCGTCCGGATTGTAAACGGAAACAAGGCTCCCGAAAAAGTGACTCTTCCGATGCCCCTTGGTGATTTTTACAAGATCATCGTACAACTGCTTGCAGTTCTCGGTCTTCCAGTCATAATTTCTCTGATACACCGGGATGACAAACCGCTTGTCGGAGCCCTCCATGTATTTAACGAATTTGCATTCTGAACCTTTCATCTGTCTTTATTCCTCCTCGTTTTACTGAAGATCGGGATCGCTCCCCAGAGGAGTAATTCCGTTTTCTTTGAGCATTTCATTTATTTCATAAATTGAATTCTCAGCACAGGCTCCTAATACGCATTGATAAACGTATCCCTCGCCCTTCATTGAATTTAATTTAAAGTCTGTTTTACCAGGAAACATTTCAGCCTCCGGCAGTGACAGCTTTAAGCCTACGCATAACGCCAGAACTGTCTGCACTGATGTTGGATACTCTTCATCGTTTCTCAAACGCTGAATGGTTTTTTCTCCCACAAGCGAGCGGTCAGCCAACTGCTTATTTGAGAGCCTCCTTTCCTTCTGCAGCGCTACCAGCGTCTCAGCAAAGGAACCGGTATATCTGCGCATAGCTTCTGACCGGCGCTTTGCGTTCTTGATCTGCTCAAGAAGCGCCTTGTTGTGTGCATTAAGTTCAAAGGAATATTCAACCTGATTTTCAACCGGTGCGGAATTCCGCATAAACTGCGTGTAATACCTAGAGCGTGTTTGAAAAATGCTTTCTGCCAGATGTGCGTTCCGCTTTGTGGGAGATTTGGGCCAAATGACCGCGGCGCAGCGGGCTGCGTTAAGTGAATTTGGCACAAATATGCCGCAAAGTGGGGCGTGCAGACGGCGGGAATGATTTTTCAAACACGCTCTAGTACAGCGTTGCTTAAATTTCAGTGAATACATTGCTTGATATCGGTGTCATCTGTGCGTCTGCGAAGCGACGGCGTAGTGGCGCCTACGTCTAGCTTCGCAGGCGTGCAGAGGGCGCTGATAGCGAGTGATTTATTCACTGGAATTTAGGCAATGCTGTACTAGCGCCTTGATATTTCGATTGATAGCTATATCCCTTCGAGAAGATGACGCAGCACTCATCCATGTGCGAGAGCGCATATTCTGACAGCGTAGCATTTCCGGACTGATCTCTCGCTATGTATTTCTCGTTATTGAGAACGAGATGACGATCTGCAAAAATAAACTGTCCGCTGTCAACCAGCTTCTTAAACTCACGATCAAAGCAGTACGCCTTAAACAAATCGGCATAGGGAATAGTGAACGTCTGATTCTTATCCAAGGCACCTGCTTCAAATGAATATCCGCGAACATACTGACCATCCACAAACGGATATGCACCCTCGGCTTTGGAATACCCAAGATCCATCAGTCGAACCTTGGCGGCCTGTCTCGACACATCGAACAGCTCCGCAAGTTCATCAATGACATTCTCATAGGCTGCAATGCTCGCATCATCAGCCCCGCCATAAGCTGCAAGGAGCTGATCTGCCTTCAAGCGCGTCGTTTTCGCAGGCATCAAGATTCTCGGAGAGACGCCTTTGGCTTGCCACTCCATCCAGTCTACGGCCTTCCATTTATCTGAATCAGTTGTGTTTGCAGCTATTTGGCACTGGATAGCCCTTCCAAGATTATCGTTAGCACCTATCATTTTCATCAACACATGATAAGGCTGATGACGGTACCAATGGAAACTGATCACGGGAAATAATCGGCGCAAGTTCTCCGGAAAGACGGTCATTATCAGATTCTTCCTGCGGCTCACAATCTCCTATCGACATGATACGAAAACCACTCATGTCAATGCCAGGGGTGACCTGACAATGGATTTTCAACCAACGCTCATTAAAATATCCTTTTCGGGAAACAGACGGCATTTCAACATCGCACGATGCAATAACATCAAATGCAATTACTCCTTCTTCCGGCTGCTCAATATGAATAACGTTTTCGATTTCCACATCAACGACCGACGTTTTCTTGCCATCACTTGATTGCTCTTCCTGAATGAAAGCAATAGCAGCATCTCGAATATCATCGTACCGTGACTGATCAATCAGTTTTTGAAGCGGGCTCTCATCCTGCGCTTCATAATAATCCAGTCTGCTGTCGTTGAGTTCCTTACGAACCTCCCGCCAGTTTGGCATATACCTATCCATGCGCGCGATGAATGTGGCGTCGTGTTTTCTTGTAAGCAAGTGCGTCAGTTCATGCAAAATAATATAATCGAGGCACGCATATGGCTTCTGAGCGAGCTGCAGATTAAACCACAGCTTCTTTTTATCCGTGCTGCAGGCACCCCATTTTGTGACCATATATTTTGTTTGCCAAGAATCGCATTTAAGGCCTGTCTGTGCTTCCCATTTGGGCAGGCGTTTTTCTATTTCTTCTTTCAGAATCTTTCGATATTCCTCTTTGACATAGGCATCTCGCTGCTTTACCGTGCTTTTGGCACTCATGGAAAGAACAATATTCTGATTCTGAATCTCGAAGCTGTTCCTCTGATTGTCCGGCTTAAAGACAAGGAAGTACTGCTTTCCCCAGATATACATTGTCTCGCCGGAAACATACTGCCGTTTTGATGCCCTTGACTGATCCTGAAATTGAGCAATAGACCTTTTGATAAAACCAAGCTGCGTTCTGGCATAAGCTTCTATCGCTTTATCATCAACAGATAAAGGCGCAGAAATTACCACATGTCCATCCGGTGGCTTCACCTGAAGGTGCATATTTTTTATATTCTTTTTTTGCACATCAATCGGAATACCGGAAACGACAATGCGCATTAAAACTCCTCCTGCTTCTCAATGATTTTATAGATGCGCTCCACTTCAGAGTCATCACCTAAAATCTCATAGAGTGCTTTCTTTAATCTTCGAATTACTACCTGATTATCTCTGAACCCGGACAGCGCCTGTTTTTTCACTGCCTTATAGATTCTGATTGCAAGTTTGTCATCTTCGCCGGTGTTATCAAAAATAGCCATGAGGGCTTTACTTTTGCGGATGCTTTCCGGATATCTGTCGTTATCTTCCGGGCAATCAACATCCTTGGCCAGCTTTATATATTTCTCAAGCATCTCGGCGTAGTCAATAACTCCCTGCTTCCGCTCCTCGATTAGCTTATCAAGGATTTCGGACATCTTAGCATAGTAGCGCGGATTGACGGTAACCTTCTCAATAACCTTTTTACGGATGTTGTTCTCGATGGCTTCAGCAGCACCTTCCTTGTGGCCGCTATCACCTTCGCCGGTAAGCGTCTCTCCCTGCTTTGCCACGAAATCCAATAATGTAAGATCATCAAAATCACCGATCTTCTCAGCGTCCGCTGCCGTGATGTAGTTGTCGATCATCTTTCTCATGTCAGGCTCATAGGCCTTCAGATCGAGAAAATCACCGCTGGCAGTACCTATAGTCTTTTTCAATTCAATGTAGAAGGTGACCTTTTTATCGTATTCGTTCAGTTTCCCGGATGAGATATCGTCAACCAGATACGGCTTTGCCTCAGCAAAAGCTCTGACGAGGCTGCTTACCAGTCTATACAGTTTTTCCCTTAGACGGGCATAGATCTCGTCGCTTTCTTCCGACTGGCCGGAAACACCACAGAAATAATGGGTGTATTGAATCTCACCACAAGGTTCCTCGACACCTTCACAGAGCTCTTCGACCGCATCGTACACTTCTTCAAAATAGGATACTGTAGCATCATGGCGATCCTTAACAAGCCCTTTTACATCCTCCGGATCGTATCCTTCAAAAGCGCCGGAAGTATAGTCTTTCATTGCCGTTTGGAGCTGGCCAAACAGTTGCTTGTAATCCACGATATAGCCGAAGTCTTTACTATCATCGTCAAGGCGATTGACGCGGCAGATCGCCTGAAACAGGCCGTGGTCTTGCATTCTCTTGTCAATATAGAGATAGGTGCAAGGAGGTGCATCAAATCCGGTGAGGAGCTTGTCCACGACGATAAGGAGCTTCATGTTAGCAGGCTCCTCTACGAATTTGCGCTTTGCTTCCTTTTCAAATTCCTCCACTTTAGCCTGAACCGATCCTGCATTTGGAAGGTCAGACGGATCAAGTCCAAGCATCTTCAAATAGGTCTCGTATTTAAGGAAGGTTTCTGTATCATCTTCATCGCTGACGGTGTCAGTTCGCAATTCTCCCTTGTTAGGAGTATAAGAAGATATGATGGCGCACTTCTTAAATCCCATCTGCTGGAAAATTTCATAGTACTTACAAGCCGTAGGGATGCCATCAGCCACAAGAATCGCATTGCCATTTCCGTCCATCAGACGAGGTTTCATATTAAAATCCTGAATGATGTCCCACGCCACCTTTTCAAGACGAGAGCGGGAGCTATATATCTTCTGCATCGTGCCCCACTTCTCCTTGAGCTTTGCCTTAGCGCGAGAAGAGAGGCCTCTGGTCTTTACATCAAACCACTGGTCAACACGATCCTGTGACGATAAATCCTGCGGAACATCACGGTATTCATAACGCAAATCCAGCACGACACCGTCGGCCACGCCCTCATTGTATTTATAAGCATGGATATAAGCGCCGAACACCTCAATACTGATTTTTTTATCTCTCTTCAAAAGCGGAGTTCCGGTGAAGCCAATAAATACAGCATTCGGCATGATTGTTGTCATTGCCGTATGGAGCTTACCAGACTGCGTTCTATGGCACTCATCAACAAACACAACAAGATTCCCCTTTGCCTCAAAATCAGCAGGGAGGGAGGCTTTCAGTTCTTCGATATACTTGTCGTAATCGTTCTCTGTTGCTTCACCGCCACGACGGCCAAACTTATGCACCAGAGAGCAGATCAGCGAATCATCATATACGTTCAGGCGATTCAGCAAATCCTTACAGCTCTTGGTACGAGCAATATTCTCATCCACGCCAGTGAATGTTTTTTCTATCTGCTCATCAAGCTCATCGCGGTCTGTAACGATAAGGACACGGGCATTAAGCTCCGCCCAATGTGTCAGAATCCACTTGGCAAGCCATACCATTGTCAGCGTTTTGCCGGAACCCTGTGTATGCCAAAGAATACCACCCAACGGTTTATCCGGATCTCTGTTCAAATTGTGAAGCTCCGTCCTCAGATTATTAAGCCTCTGTTGAGTACGCTTGATACCAAAATACTGATTGTAGCGGCACACCTTTTTAATGCCTTTATCAAAGACAACAAAATTCATGATAAGGTCGATAAAACGTTCCTTATCGAACATGGCGTATATCTGCTTCAGGAGTTTATTCTCGATGCCTTCACAGGTTTTACTGATACGAACATCTACTGGATCACGCTCCTCTTCATGTTCTTTGAAGCCGTCATCCTTCCACTCCATATAAAACTTCTCTCCGGCCAGAAGCGTGCCGTAGCGCAGGCCTTCTGATTCGTTTCCCGCCATGCAAAATTGCATTGTAGAAAAGAAGCCTCGAATGAATGAGTCCCTCTGGTTTGTGAGATTCTGGCGGATACCCTCGGACACGGAGATACTGCTTCGCTTTAATTCGATAACGGCCACAGCAATACCGTTCAAATAGATGACAAGATCCGGCCTCTTCTCCTGTTGCTCAACAACAGTTACTTCCTCAGCGATTGCAAAGTCATTATTCAGCGGATTAGCTTCATCGATGAGTTCTACCGTAACCGGAGGTTTTTCCGGGCTCTCACTGACTGGAATGCCGTACTTCAACCGCGAATACACAGTCTTATTGGCATCATAGACTCCACGTGAAAGATTCCCCGCTTCCTGCTGAAGCTGCATGACAGCAGTATCAATCAGCTTGTCTGCATAACCCTTCAGTCGAAGGTACTGGCGCAGGCGATCTTCCTTGATGTTTTTATTCTGATAATCCGATAGGTTACCAATATACTGGTAGCCCAAGATTTCCGGGTCTTTAAAGAAGCGGATCACTCTTTCCTGTGTTTTAATTTCGGCATCGCCAATACTCATCTGACAGGCGCCTCCTTACATCAATCTGACCTTGCCGGTCAGCAGTTCTTCCATCATGCCTTGTTTTATAGCTTTATATTTCAAGCATTTCTTTTCCAAGGATAGTATGTCGCCTTCCATATCTGCCAAGGTTTGAGCTATCTCAACCTGATCCTCATACGGAGGCAGCTCGATTTCTGTTTGACTAAAATAATCTTTGGAAAGGTTAAATCTCGTAGCTCCTTGAGCCAATACCCGCATAATTTTTCTTCCTTCTTGACTGTTAAAATAGTAGGAGACAAACAGCGCATGTACTTTCTTTATTTTTAACCGAAACCCGAAGCAGAAGCTGTTTAGAAAAGTATTTCTCATAGAGTCCATCAATACAGCGCACATTCCGACTTCTTCCGGTGTTTCTGACGAGGTATTAAAAAACAAATCACCCTTTAGCACCTCATTCTGATACTCATCCTCATTTACTTGCACAGATTCAAGTTTCAATATATCTATGACCGTATTGTTTAAGACATTGAGAAATGTAATATATCTTGCATTTCCTTTGCCGAAATCATCTTTCGACTTTCCAGTTAGCCCACTATAGAAGTCTCCAATATCACCGATCACATATTTCTCCCATAAGGAATCTGATATACGTATTTTCCCAGAGAGCAAACTTTGCATTGCCCCAGTAAAAATGTTTCGTTTTTTCTTTATGAGTTTTTCAAGGTCATAAATGAGTGTCTCAATATCACTTATTGCTTCGACAATAGTTTTCTGTTCTTCTATGGACGGTCTTGGAATGCGGATTTGCAGCAAACGCTCCTTCGATATGTTTTTCATACTGTTACTTGTACCTGTGGCAACAGCATGTATAGCATTTTTATACCTATGCTGATTCAATAAGTAATTTAGCCAGCGAAAGTCATACTTCTCCGGCTTGCTATTTACCACTTGCCATAACCTGTCTGGTAAAAAATAACCCTTGGCGTCTTCAGCTACATACCCGCACGCACCTACCAATTGTGGAGTGTTCATCCTGCTTATAATGATGCTTCCTTTTTTTACCGGACATTTAAGACGCGCATACTCCCTTTTGACTACAGGCTTAGCCTCATCAAGGTTGATAAGTCCATCGGAAATTGCAGATGTCTTCAAAACAAAGAAATCCGCATTTTGCCTTCCATCTGAATTTACACTTACTCCAGCTTCGAGGTTTTGAAAAGCGTCTGATAGTGAGGTCACATCCCATTCCTCTGGAATAGACCCTATTTCTGTTTCTTTATATTTGCTTACCATTCGAATCCCATCCTTTCCAGATGAGACTTCACCTTGGCCTCATACTCAGTTGTATCTTTGTCTATATCGGGAAGTGTATCTTCATATCGATCAGCAAGCTCGATAATTCTGTTAGTTAGTTGATGAGAAATTGCTGCATACAAATCCGCAATTCCCGTGAAAACGCTATCAAACCACTTCTTATTTACCAGCAGCTCCAGAAGCTCTTCGTCTGTCAGGCTGTCATACCTTGCCCTGCACTTCTCATCAAGTGCCTTGTTCAGATCCTTCACAACCTTGTTGTAATCAGATATTTTTCCGCAAAGCTCTAACGCAGCCTTAAGCTGATTCATGTCGTCCTGCAGGCTTTCCGGCACGCTTTCCTCTGTGCGAATAATGTGCAGACGATATTCGATAGAGCTCTTTGTGATTTTTCCATTTTCGTTGACAGCGCCTTTGCAGAGCGGATGTCCTACAAGGTATGCTTCCAGTCGTTTTTTCGTATTTACAAGATGAAGATCCATAAGAATCACTTCCAACTCTAAAGTCTCCTCAGTCTCAACAGAGCTTGTTAACTCAGCTATTTTTGCTTCAATATCTTTCGCTTTTACTTTTCCGTTTTCGGCCACATCAGCAAGAGCAGATTCTTCGTCAGCACTCTCAATCAGATCAGAAAGCTGGGATTCAGTCTCTGCTACAACATTCTCCGCTTCATCGATAGCGTTCTTTTCATCGTGGAAAAAGGTATCGATTACTATAGTTTTGGGGATCAGGCGGCCTTCCCAGCCGGTGACCTTCATCTCACCCTTATTCTTACCCTGAGTGATCTCTTCCTCGATATTGTCCGTCGCTCTGGCATTGGCGTATCCATCCGGTTCACTGATGATCAAAGAAACATCGTCGTTCATGATCTCATTCCAATATGCCAATAAAACCTGATAAACATCGTATTTATCTATCAGTGTCAAGTGCTCAAATTCAGCAAGAATATCATCTGCAAGACTTACAATCAACTCCCTTGCGGATACATCCTCATCAAGAGAAGAAAGGACAGAATACTGCTTGGACTTCCATGCCGCAAAAGCCTCGTCGAGTTTCTCACCGTATTCTGAGAACTCGCCGTTTTTATATATCGTCTGCCGAATGTTTTCGTGCTCAACATTCAAGCTGTAGTATTTCTCGCTAATAGCTGACAGCAGCTCAGATTTCAGAGAAGGAAATACTTCCCAGTACTTGGAGAGGCCATCGATGTCAACCGCAGGGATGCCTCCATGAATGTGAGCATAGATATCCTGAATATCCTCCGGATCTGTGGAGTCAATATAGCGGGTGATGTTCAGGTTATACCCGTTCTTCTTTTCAATTTCACCGTTTGGTACGAAACGTGCATACTTTGGATCTGTAGTTATCTGCTCGTTAAACGTCGTAATGATTCTATAGATATCACGTTCACGCAGACGATTCTTGTTGCCGTCCTTAACGTACCCACGGCTGGCATCAATCATAAAGATGCCCTGTCGGTTTGCAGCGCCTTCTTTATCAATCACGAGCACGCAGGCGGCTATGCCGGTGCCGTAAAACAAATTTGCCGGAAGGCTGATGATGCCCTTAATCCAATGCTTCTTGATAATAGCCTCTCTGATGGCGGCTTCTGCGTTCCCACGGAAGAGGACTCCATGCGGCAAAATAACCGCAGCCTTACCATTTGACTTCAGGGCTTTAAGGATATGCATAAGCCAAGCATAGTCTCCGTTCTTCTCCGGAGGCATATCTCCATACCCCTCAAACCGGCCATATTCTTTACCGGCAATTCCATCGCGCCAATTTTTCATGGAAAAAGGTGGGTTAGCCACTATGTAATCAAAACGTTCAAGTACAGAGTTATCCGCTTTATCAAGGTACTGCGGATTCGAGAATGTATTACCGCTCTTGATGGTGATTTCAGCCTTACGATGCAGAACGGCATTCATCTTAGCAAGACCGGCTGTCGTGCTTTCTTTCTCCTGACCATAACCCATGATTGGGAATGGAGATGCATCGATAGCTCGGATTAATAAACTGCCACTGCCGCAGGCCGGATCACATACCGTAGCGCTACTGTCAGTGCAACGACTAATCCCCACAACATTAGCAAGAATTCTGGATACCTCAGCAGGCGTATAGAATTGTCCTTTACTTTTTCCGCTTTCCGTAGCGAATTTACGCATCAGGTACTCATATGCATCACCAATGATGTCATCGCCCTCTGCCTTATTACGAGAGAAGTCGAGTTCCGGACGCTGGAAGATGGAAATGAGATCGGTCAACTTATCGACCATTTCCTTACCGCTTCCCAGCTTCTTCTCATCATTGAAATGAGCAATATCAATAACACCCTTCAGGTCAGTATTCTCGTCAGCAAGGCGGGCTATGATTTTATCCATACCTTCGCCGATGTTTTTCTTTCCCTTCAGAGCAATAAAGTCATCAAAGGAGCAGCCCGTCCGTTTCTCCGGATCGGGATCTTTATCATGTGCCTTATCAAAGACCTTAATGTCTTCATAGGCTCCTTTATTCTTAAATTTATCAGTGACATACTTCATGAACAAAAGTGTCAGGATATAGTCCTTATACTCTGAGGAATCCATGCCTCCGCGAAGTTTGTCACAGCTCGCCCATAGCGATGCATATAATTGCGTTTTCTTGACAGCCATCTTTGCCTGCTCCTTGTCTAATGATTTTCTTCGATTTTTCCTTTGAATCAGTCAGCGCTTTTACCGCTCTTAACCCATTCATCGAGTTCGGAAATTTTAAACTTCCACTGTTTTCCGATTTTTTGAGCAGGCAAACCTTCTTTACCATTTCTGATCCAGCTGCGAAGAGTAACTGTTTTGATTCCTAAATATTCCGCAGCTTCATCTATGCTTATCCATTTGTCATTCATGATTTCTTCCATGCTCTCACCTCGTGATTTGAATCTGAATACAGCTCAACTATTTTAGTATACACCATAAATGTGAATTTTTCAAGAGTTTTCTGTTGTTTGTTGATATTTTATTTTATTTGTGCGTTCTTGAAATTCCCCATCGGACACAACTATGTCCGGTCTTTTTTTGCCCGTTTTTCAATATAAAGCTCATCTTGACCTTCTCGTGTCTGCCTATCAGCACCGCAAAAACGGACATGCCTGTGTCTGAGGTTTCGATTCCTAAAAATGGCATACTTGCCTTAGAGCGTGTTTGAAAATTGCTTTCTGGTAGCTGTGCGTGCCACTTTGTGGGAGATTTGTGCCAAATGAACGCGGCGTAGTGGGCTACGTTAAGTGAATTTGGCACAAATATACCGCGAAGCGGAACGCACATCTGGCAGAAAGCATTTTTCAAACACGCTCTAGCACGCGGGAGCCATCTGCGCAGGGTGTTTCCGATTCCGCGTGACTACCGATGACAATCAAATACTGTACCGATCACCGGAAGTGAGGTGCAGCCGAAATGGAGTAATCCTTCGGTATGCCCTCACGCCTGTGGTCTGGTTTTGCATTTCTGGAGCTCTCCATTTCGGCAAAAGCCGAAGGAGGGCTTTCATTATGCAAAACAACGACAATCAGAAGACCTATTTCATCTACGTTCGCAGCACCGGCGGGAAAGTGCCGGTCACCAAGGAACAGCACAATTCCTTTTATAAGGAAGCTGACCGCATCCGTCACAAGGAGCAGGAGCACGGCAGGTGCATGTGCCCCTATCGTTTCATTTGGAAGTGCAACATAGAGCTTTTCGATGACATTTTACGACATCGATCAGGTTTCCATGACAATTTATCAGCCGATTGTTTAGGTTGTCTTTCCGTAAAATCAGTTCCAGTAAATTGTCCGTCCAAAAGTCCGTGATGATGTCGTTGTTTTCAGTAATCCGCTGATAGACGGACACTCCTGCATACTCTTTCTGTTCCGCAGATACCATTTGCAGGTAGTCTTCCATATGAAGTTGCCTGTCCTTAAACCCATCTTTGGTCACATTCATTTACTCACATCTCCTAAAGTTCAGTCCTTCCCACCACGTTCGCAACCGTATGATTGTTTCTTAATAAGAACACTGTAAATACAAGGCTTTTCAAAGCCTACCAACCACAAAAAATAATATTTGATCTATCACATTACGCTAAAAGCCGTCCGGCATGAAAAAACGGACGGCTTTTTTGCGTGGATAGGCGGAAAGGAGGCAAAAAATAATTACAGAAATTTAACCCCTAAATTTATGCAACTTTCACAAAAAGGAGGTTAGTGAATGGCTGATGAAAAACTGAACACAGGCCCCGGCAGTGAAAAACTCCCGGAGGCTCCCGGGCCTGTTGCGGCAGACCAGCCCCAGGCCCCGGCTCCCGAACAGGCCGCCGCACCCACGCCCAAGCAGGAACAGGCCGGGCCTGCCCAGCCCGCTCCCGGCGATGTGGTGGTGTCCTTTGACAAGATCAATGAGCTGATGGGCGAAAAGCGGCAGGCGGCCCGGGCCCAGGTGGAAAAGGAGGCGGCGGGTAAAGACGGAAAGGAGGAACTTCCCGCCGCTGGCGGCGATAAGCCGAAAACGCCCCGGCGTGGCCGCCCTCCCAAAGAAGAAAAAGCGGGGCTCACTGGCAAGGAGGAAACAAAGCCACGCAAGGGCCGCCCGCCCAAGGAGGATAAAACGGCCCCCGGAAAGGCAAAGCCGCCTAAACGAGACAAAGTGTCCCGAAGTGACAGCAAAGCCCCGGATGCCCCAAAGGGCGCTCCCGTCCGGGAGGCCGCTGTCCCGGAGCCGCCTGCTCCCGAGCCCGCCGCCCCGCCCCGTCCCATTGACGAGGGAAAGCTGGTTTATTTGAAACTTTCCGCGCTCCATGCGTTCCATACTTTCCGGGATCACCCGTTCCAGGTAAAGGACGATGAAAAAATGGCCGAGCTGGTGGGGACGATCAAGGAGCATGGCGTTATGACCCCCGCCACCGTCCGCCCGGAAAAGGACGGCAACGGTTATGAGATTGTGGCGGGCCACCGCCGCCACCGTGGAAGTGAGCTGGCCGGGCTGGAGGAGCTCCCCTGTATCGTCCGCAGCATGACGGACATCGAGGCTGTCCGGGAAATGAAAAACAGCAACAAACAGCGTGGGGAGCCCCTGCCCAGCGAGCTTGCAAAACTTTTGGATCTGGAAGTGGAGGCCATCAAGCACCAGGGAGGCCGTCTGGACGGCGTGGCCGAGGGGGACATCGGAAAACGCTCCGTTGAGATTGTCGGGGAAAACAACGGCATGAACTATAAAAAAATCATGCGCTATATCCGGCTGAACTCCCTTGTCCCGGAGCTCTTGAACAAGGTGGACGAGAAAGGGCTTGGCTTTATGCCCGCCGTGGAGCTGTCCTACATTAAACCGAAAAATCAAAGGCTTGTTGCCGTTTCCATTGACGGCGAGCAGTCCTCCCCCTCGGTAGCCCAGGCAAAACGGCTCCGGGAGCTGGATAAAGAGGGAAAGCTCAATGGGGATGTGATTGACGGCATCTTATCAGAAAAGAAAAAGGAGGATAAAGGCGTGATTATTTCAACTGCTGAACTGGAAAAGTATTTCGGCAAGGAGGTTACTCCCGCCAAAATGAAGGAGCAGATCATGGGCCTGCTGGACGAGTGGAAACAGAAACAGCCGCCCCAGCTTACAAAAGCTCCGAAGAAGATGGAAAAAGACAAGTAACCACTTCGAGACATTTTGTCCCGAGGGGCCCCGCCCCTTTGCGATGGCTCTGGTGGTATATATCCCCCGTCGCCGTCTGTTGTTTAGCACAGCCGGGAGCGGGCCGTCAAGGGGGCCAACGGCCCCGCCGCCTGCGGCGGCCTGCCCTTGACGGTCTGCCCCGGCTGTGCTATTTCCCCGGCAGGCGGCGGGGGTATATCCTCCAGAGCCGCCCCCTTTCCCAAGATTGGGAAAGGGCGGGGGGTTAGGGTTGAACAATCATTATAGAATGGAGGTTTTTACTTATGAAGCGACCCCTTGCTTATATTACCGCCGCATGGTTTGGCGGCGACAGCGAAAACGCGGAATTGGCCGTCCAGTATTGCCGGGCAGTCTATGAGGCGGGCTTTTCCCCGATCTGTCCTACCCTCTATCTGCCGCTGTTCCTCAATGACGCAGTACCCGAGGAGCATAAAAGCGGTATCGACATAGGCCGTGACCTCTTGCGCCGCTCCCATGTGCTGGTGGTCTGCGGACACACCATGACCGAGGCTATGAAAAACGATATTGCCGTAGCCCAGCGGCTGGGGATCACCGCCACCACCCTTGAGGGCATTTTGACCGTCAAGGAACAGGGGCACCGCTGATGCCGTCCCTGTTTGAAGCCTACATCACCAACCGTGGGAAATACAACGAGGGGGAGCTGGTGGGGGAAACGCTGAAATTCCCCACCAGCCCCCGGGAGGTGCAGGCCCTGTTAAAACATATCGGGGTGGACGGCATACGCTACGAGGAATTTTTCATTACCAGCTTTGACGGCGATGTGCTGGGGCTCTATGACTACCTTGGCGAGTATGAAAATCTGGACGAATTAAACCACCTGGCCTGCCTGCTCTCGGAGCTGGATCAAGGCGAGCTGGAAAAATTCGAGGCCGCCCTAAACATCGGCGCCCATACTTCCAGCGTGGCGGATATTATCAACCTGGCGCAAAATCTGGACTGCTTTGAGTTTTACCCGGATATTGAAACGGAGGAGGACTTGGGCCGTTACTGGGCCGAGGATTTGCCTATCCCGGCGGAGCTGAAAGACTATTTTGACTATGGGGCATACGGGCGGGATGTTTCGATCAACGAGGGCGGCCACTTTGCCCCGGGCGGCTATATCGTCCAGACCAGCGGCGATTTCAAGGAATATTATCACGATACCAAGGACATTCCCGCCGGGCACAAGGTTTTTTCTTTTCCCCAGCTTTCCATCCGGGAACAGATGGCCGCCTATAAGGAGGTGATTGACGGTTCCTCAAAAGAGGGATTCCGGCGGCTGACTGAAAAAGGCCGGGAGGAACGCTGACAAGGCACTTCGAGACACTTTGTCCCAAGGCGGCCCAAGAAAGGAGGCGGTGTAACTGATTGACGAAGAAATTTCCCGGAGCTCCATAGCGATTTCCGTCCGGGCCGGCAAGCTGACGGCCCGGGGGCTGGCTTATGTGCTCCAGGCGGCGGGCCGCCAGCTTGCCAAACGGCATAGGGCGGCCCAGCGGCCCCACGGCAGGCAGAGCGTAAAAAAGCTCATGGGACATGGGGAGAATGTAAACAGTATTGAGGTAGAGTCCCCCAAGCTCTTTGACCGCATGGCCCGCCGTTTCAATGTGGATTATGCGTTTTACCAGACAGGGCCGGACAAATACCTGCTGTTTTTCAAGGCTGGGCAGGCGGACGCCATCACCGCCTGTTTTGAAAGCTATTCCCGGAAACTGCTTGGAAAGTCAAAATCCAGCCGCATCCCCATCCGGGAACAGCTCAAGCGGGCGGCGGATCAGCTTGCCAAGGAAAAAACCAAAACGAAAGAACGGGCAAAGGAGGTGGTTCGTGAAGAACGATAAGATCAAGAAATATCTCATTCCCAACATTCCATACCTGTTTATTCTTTGGGCCTGTTTGAAAATGGGGACGGCCTACCGTCTGGCGGCGGGTGCGGACTTCGCCCATAAGCTCATGGGGCTGGGCTTAACCATCGGCCCGGCCTTTGCCGATTTCGCCCCGGGGCTCAACCCCTTTGACTGGCTCATCGGTATTGCGGGGGCGGTGGGCTTTCGCCTGCTGATCTATGTGAAAAGCAAGAACGCAAAGAAATTTCGGCGGGATGAAGAATACGGATCGGCCCGTTGGGGCGGGCCAAAAGATATAGCCCCTTTTGCCGATCCGAAGTTTGAAAATAATGTCATTCTTACCGGGACGGAGTTTCTCACCATGAATACCCGGCCCAAAATCCCGGCCAACGCCCGGAACTTAAATTGCTGTGTCATCGGCTCCTCCGGCTCGGGAAAAACCCGCTTTTGGCTCACACCCCAGCTTTTACAGGCTCATTCCTCTTTCGTGGTGGTCGATCCCAAGGGCGGGGTGCTGTCCCAGGTGGGCTGTTTTCTCCAAAAGAAAAAGGGATATAAAGTTAATAGACTCTCGGAATCTTTAAGCCTTTATTTATGCGGCTTCTGAGAGTCCTTTTTTATTTTTTCTCCACCTTTTTTTCAAAAAGCACTTGACAAATGCCTAAAAAAATGCGGCGCTTCGCGCCTCTTAATTAACAAGGCATATCCTTTCGGCACTGCCGGAACAGACTTTTTGATTTGGAGGTGTGTTTCTTTGAAACCCATTAACATTGGCGGGCATTCCGCCTATCAGAACCGCGTTCTGACTCAGCTTCGTAAATATTATCCTAACGCTGTAAATTCTTTATCTGATTCCTCCTGGCAGATCCTTGAGAAATTCTGGTCTCTTGATCTGTCGGAAGTGGATACCCTTATGCAGGACCGTTATTCCGTCTTTGGACCTGAACCAAGACTCCCTTCCGATATGCTCCGGGCTCTTCTTGTCTCTGTCGAATTCAAAATAACTTCCTACACCCGATTTGCTGCTGACCTCAAAGAGAATCCTCTTCATGCCATTATTTCCGGCTTTACTGTGGGCAGCGCTCCTGGTGTTGGTACTTTCTATGACTTTCACAAACGACTTTGGATGTCCGATCATAAAAATCTTTCCAATGCCCTTCACCCGCCTAAAGAAAAGCCTCTTAAGCCAAAAGGCAAAGAGCAAAAGGCTTCTCCTGTTGAAAAAGTGACGGCCGGGGATTTATTCCGCAGGTTTGAGGAATCTCCTCCTTCTGACATGGCTCCCTGCGCAAGGCTGTGGGATATCTTCCATACCTTTTTTCTTCAGGCTTCTGTTGACCAAAATCTTATATCTCTTAAAGAACTGGCCCTGGCTGGCGATGGAACCCCTGTTTACACCGCTGCCCAGGAACGTAAAACACGTACTTGTGACTGTTGGAAAAATGGCATCCATGATTGCAAATGTGACCGCATCTGTCACCAGCCGGACTGCGGCATTGGCTGGGATTCCCACCGTAACCGCTTTTACTTTGGATATGACTTATACATGCTGACGGCATCTGACTCCGAAAAGGACCTTCCCGTTTTTCCATTTTTAGGTCCTGCTTCCAGGCACGACTCCCATGGTTTCTTATATAACTGGTTTTCCATGAAGCAGATGCTTCCCGAGGCCGTCGTCAAAAAGCTCCTTCTCGACTCGGCACATGACGCAATGCCCTTTTATGATTACTGCAGAACCCATGATATTACCCCTTTTATAGACCTTAACTGGAAATGCGGAAGGCCTCCTGTTTATAAGGATGATATCACCATAGGCAGGGATGGGGTCCCTTTATGTCCCAAAGGCTTTCCTATGAAACAAGCTGCAGCCGAGCCTAAAAAAGGACGAATCAAATACCGCTGTCCCAAAATCACTTCCAAAGGCGGCGCGCCGCATTGCGCTTGTGATGCTCCTTGTTCCGATGCCAAATATGGCAGAAACGTACATCTTGTTTTAAAAGACAACCCAAGACTATTCAATGACCCGCCACGTGGCAGTGCAGAATGGAAATTGGAATACAATGCAAGGACATCTGCTGAGCGTTGTAACAAACGTGAGAAAATAGACTATAAATTAGAAGACGGCAGATACCGCTCGTCTATGATGTGGTACTGCCGCCTGTTTTCCATCATGATGTGCCAACATCTTGATGCCTGGACTTTGCCAAAGACTTCCCCGCTAAAAGATCTCTTTGGGCAAGCCGCTTAATTCCATAAGCAATACCATTATAAACCATATTTGACGCATGATCTATTAAAGTTCGTCATTTTTTCATCATCTATTACTTGTCATATCCATTCTGGATAATATTTACTTTTCAATGTTCATCCGACTGATGAATTTTAGTCGGCAGGCTCAAGATTCCGAGAGCCTATTATATCCTATCTGCCTTGCAGGAAAAGAACTTGATGTATTTTTCGTTCTTCCTGCACCATTATGAGCCGCAACTCAACAAGCGCACCAAGAGCTTTCTTGGCGTGGATAGCGGCGATTTGTACGACACAGACCGATTTATAGATATAAAGCTCTCCTGCCGAGAGCAAATGCTCCAAAAGCTGATGGACTATGACCCCGCCAAGGGTGCGGAGTACGCTACATACATTTTTCCGTTCATCCGGGATGCTATGCTCCGTTTTCGCATGGGTGAAGAAAAATGGTCGGTGTCCTCTCTGACCAATTACAAAATGGTGCGGTCAATGGCATGGCTGTACCATAACACCAAGGATGCGGTCAGCGAGTTTGCCAAGAAATACAACTGCGACCTTGCCCTTGCGGAAGAATATCTGAAAGTAGTCCGTGGCATCCGCAATCAGCAGCCGTTCTATGTGACGGGCGAAGACGGCGAGGAAACGGGCGAAGATGTTGCCCTTGACGATACTTGGAACTATGCCGACATCCTCTGGAACGGCATACAGGCTGAAAAGGTGCAGCGGGCATTTGAGAAGCTGAATTACCGGGAACAGACCTTACTTGAAAAACGGTTAGCAATCTGTATGACCTGTGGGCGAGTTGGCTCATGGAAGAACCGCCCCACTTTTGAAGAACTGGCGATTATGTTTGAGGGCAGCACTGCCAGCGGTGCAGAGCGAGCCTACCGGAAAGCGGTGGACAAACTGACAGAACTGCTGGTTGCCGAAGGTGCGCTCCATGCTGTCCGGCTGAAACAGAAATCCAAAACCAAGCGCAAAAAGAAAATCGCCGCCGCAATCTACGAATACCAAGCAGACTGCGACGGCGAATGGGGCGAGATTTCATTTAATTTTGAGAATGGCACAGCTGAGATCATTCAACTTGCCGATTGGGACACGATGATAACAAAATGCTTTGCAAATCAGGCAATATCGTATCTTCTGAACGTAAACGGTAGATAGGTTCTTTCCACTCTTAGTTGAATTCAACGTGAAATAGTTCATGAAACAGTACTTTGGCTTTTAACAGGTCAAAGCTGTTTCTGCCAT
>CAJTGE010000028.1 GCA_910575795.1 Clostridiaceae bacterium
GCCTGGGCCCCACCAGGCTCATTTCCCCCTTTAAAATGTTGAAAAGCTGGGGGAGCTCGTCGATCCGGCACGCGCGGATGATACGGCCCACCTTTGTGATCCTCGCGTCCCGCCCCGTGGCCGGGACCGGGGCGCCCTCCCGCTCCGCGTCCACCACCATGCTGCGGAACTTAAGCACCTCAAAGACCCGGCCGTTTAAGGTGGCGCGTTTCTGTCTAAAGAGGGCCGGGCCGCCGTCCTCCAGCTTCACCGCCAGCGCCGTAAGCGCCATAAGCGGGGAAAGGAGTACAACTGCCGCCAGCGAGAACACGATATCCGCCGCCCGCTTCACCACCCGCTGCTCAAAGGTCAGGCCGCTGTTCCTTGACAGCAGGATCGGCGTGTCAAACAAGTGCTGGCTCTCCGCGCTGCGGATTAAGATGTCCGATATCTTGGGGCTCGTATACGTCCGCACCGATGTCTCATAGCAGTATTTAAGTATCCGGTTGCGCGGCGGCGTGGGGATGTCCCCGATCACGACGCCTTCATATTCCCGGATCCGCTCCGCGATGCGTTCCATGCCCTCGGATATATGTATGGTTTCACAGATGATATAGCGGTCTTCACGGCTGTGAAACTTCCGCACCAGCCCCAGGTTCGGGCGGTCGCCGTACACCATCAGCACCCGCCGCGGCGGGTAGGCCCGCAGGTAGCACGCTGTGCTGGCCATGCCCCAGAGGATGGTGAACACGCACTGGGCCGCGGACATGGCCAGCAGCGGGATGAAGGTCTGGAAGCGTTTCGTCAGGAGCGTGATTACCAGGTAGATCACCGCGTCCGCAAACAGCAGGCTTAAGCTTTGGGACCAGATCAGGTGGAATGCCTTAAGCGCCCCGATCCGCCAGCCGCTGTACATATGGGCAAAGAGGAGGATGAGCAGCGTGTAGAACGCGGCCATCAGCCAGTTGCCCTTCCGCTGGAACGGGCTCTCCATCAGCCCGTTGTAACAGGCCATCCATGTGCAGTAAAACACCCCGGCCTGCGCCGCTGTGAACAGCAGCGACAGCAGGAACCGGAGCATCCGTTTGTATTGTTCGTATTTTTGCATTTGTATCCACTCCTGCTGCGATTTTGTGACAGTTCTTTACCCGTACAATTCCCTGTAGCACGCCGGGCAGAGCTGGCCTGCGCCTTCTATATAGAAACGCCGCCGGCTGGTTTCTAAGTCCACCGGCACATCCGTTTCCCTCTTACATACCGCGCAGCGCTCGTACCGCGCCTTTTTTCTGTCCTGCATATCGGTTTTTCTCATAACTTACAGCCCTTTATATCGAATAAGTGAATATCCCTTTATATCTCATATTCCTTCCCGTCTTGCTTCACGGATCCCCTTCCAGACGGATCCCCATCTGAACCCGCCTTGCGCTCCCAAGAAACGGGATTTCCACCACGACATAGCGTTTGCGCAGCCTCTTTTTCACAATCCGGTCCGTATAGGCCGTAAGCGCCCCGCCCGCCCATAGGATCTCCCCGTCTTCATCCACCTTAACCGGGGAGCGCCGGATGATAAAGTCCTTATCCCCCTGCGCCATCTCCTTAAGGAGCTGTTCCTCCCCGCTCTCCACGGCCTGGAATACGCAGCTTTCATGGTCCGGACCCGCCCCGGCCGCGCCTTTCACACGGGCCCCACCGCCCGCCCCTCCTGCGCCGTCCGCGCCTCCCGCGCCGCCCAGCAGCTTTGTCAGCCTGGGGACGCGTCTCAGCGCATGGAACAGTTCGCCCGCTGCCCCGGCCTTTTTCGTCTCATCGATTTCCGCAAACACATACGAGGGAAAGAGCGGTTCCACATGGACGCGCAAACGCCCCTCCAGCCGCCAGACGCATTCGCGGCGGATCACGAAGCATTTTTCATAGCAGCTCCCTTCCAGGACCCGGTCGATGGCGTCCGCCGCCTCCTGCTCTTTTCCTGTCATGGTCTGGATAACATACCACATCGAAACGCCCCTTTCCCACCCGGGCAGGCTCCGCCATCCGGGAAGCGATTCCGGCCCCCGGGCCTTCTTTCCCTCCCCGGCTCCATGGCTGTTTTGTATACGATTCCTTTCCCATGTCCGAATGTATACAAAATCCATGCCGCCCTGTGTCCCACTCTTCCCCCGCCCATGGCATAAGACCACACACGGGTTACCAAATGTTCTTTTATACAATTTCCGCCTCACCCGGCCCGAACTGTGCGCACCGGACAAAACCGGCCGTCCTGCTCCAGCGTCACGCCGAACAGCACGGGCTGGATCCGGCCAAACAGCTCCACCTGCGCCAGCGCAAACCGTTTATGGAGGTTCAGCTTTATGATCCGGTTTAAATAGCCGTTCAGAACCCCGTCCGCCCGGACAATCCGGCTGTCCCCGTCCAGGGTCAGCCTGGTCACGCCCATGGGCTGGTTCAGATCCCTGCCGCATACATGCTTCAAAAACGCCAGATCAGCCGGCTCCACGGGAGTGACGGACGGAAACTGCGGAAAATCCCCGGAGCGTTTAAGCTCTTTTTCCAGCGCCCCGGGGCAAGCCGTACGGACAAATATATACCCCGGAAACAACACATCCTCCAAAAAGCGCAGCGCCCCGCCGGAGCGGAATACTTTTACTTTCCTGAGAACCCGGCACTCCTTAAAGAGGCCGGGCGTTACGGCCCGCTGTACAAGCTCAGCCGCTTTCTGTTCCCTTCCCGGGACGGTTTTTAACACATACCACTGCTCCATTTGACATACCTCTTCTGGCATTACAGCCGTCTATGGATTTCGTAGAATAACGTAATCTACGAAAGGAAACTGTGTTGAAATTTATTTAATTGTCTGATTTACTTTTCAGTGATTTTTAATTAAGAAATTCACAAAGAATATTTATAGAATTTTAAAACATTTTTGAGAGAAACTGCTATTGAAATCAGGGGAAAACCGTAGTATAATGAATGAAATTTCTTAGAATACGTTATTCTACGAAGCGCCTGTGATATGGTTTGCCGTATTTATTCCCTTTTATATAAAATCACCAACATCGCTGAGAAAAAATAATCCACAGAATCCTTACAAAAATCCAGGCTGTCATTAGACGTCAAACATCGGTTATGTCCTGCGCTCCGATGTCTTATTTGCTTAAGAAACCCCAATAGCGAAGTATTACAGGCCGTAATTACCGCAAAAAAACAGCGGGCCAGCAATCCTATATTGATGGCCCGTACATATCACCCGTTACACCTGCCTATCCGGGCGCTCTCCATAATACGTTTTATACCACTCCACAAACTGCTCCAGCCCGTGTCTAAGCCCCGTATCCGGCGCAAAGCCGAAATCGCGCGTCAGATCCTCCACATCCGCATACGTCTGGTACACATCCCCCGGCTGCATGGGCAAAAGCTCCGTCTGCGCCTTCTTCCCCAGGCATTCCTCCAGAATCGCCACAAAATCCAGAAGCTTTTCCGGGTGGTGGTTTCCGATATTGTAGACCTTATACTGAACGCCGTTCTCATCCTCTCCCGGCGCAGCAAAAAGCATAGCCCGGATCCCTTTCACGATGTCATCCACATACGTAAAATCGCGGTACATATCGCCATGATTAAAGATCTGGATCGCCTGCCCATTTAAAATCTTCCTCGTAAAGGAAAAGTACGCCATATCCGGCCGACCGTAAGGGCCGTAAACCGTGAAAAAGCGAAGGCCCGTGGCAGGAATCCCGTAAAGCTTGCAGTATGAATACGCCAGCAGCTCATTCGACTTTTTGGTCGCCGCATACAGGCTCACCGGCTGATCCGTCTTATCCTGTGTCGAATAGGGAACCTTTTTATTTGCCCCGTACACAGAGCTCGATGAGGCGAACAGCAAATGGCTTACCGGGTAACGGCGGCAGCATTCCAGTATATTAAAAAAGCCGATCAGGTTCGACTCCACATATGCCTCCGGGTGGTCAATGCTGTAGCGCACGCCGGCCTGAGCCGCCAGGTTTACCACAATCCCCGGACGCTCCCGCTCAAACACCGCCTTCACCCCCTCCATATCCGCCAAATTAATCCGCTCAAACGAAAATTCCGGATATTCCCTGAGGATCGCAAGGCGCGCCTCCTTTAAACTGACCTCATAATAATCATTTAAATTGTCTATGGCAGTCACCGAAAAGCCTTCCTCTAAAAGCGCCCTGCTCAAATGAAAGCCGATAAAACCCGCCCCGCCGGTTACCAGAATCTTCCCGTTCTCTTTGCCGCCGTCCGTCCTGCCTGTCTCCATCTGTTATCCCTCCTGAATGATTCCCCTGAAATATGCAATTGTCTTCTCAAGTCCCTCTGTCAGCCCGACTGACGGTTCCCAGCCAAGTTCCTCCTTCGCAAGCCGTATCACCGGCTGCCGCTGCGCGGGATCATCCGGCGGCAGAGGCTTATAGACCAGCCTCGATCGGCTCCCTGTCAGCTCAACTACCTTGCGCGCCAGCTCCAAAATCGTAAATTCACCCGGGTTCCCGATATTGCACGGCCCCGTAAAATCAGCCCTGGAATTCATCATCCGCACCATGCCTTCAATCAGGTCGTCCACATAGCAGAAGCTTCTCGTCTGCGTGCCGTCCCCATAAATCGTGATATTCTCGTTTTTCAGGGCCTGTACGATAAAATTGCTGACCACGCGGCCGTCGTCCGGATTCATGCGCGGCCCGTAGGTATTAAAAATACGGATCACCTTGATCTCCACGCCGTGCGAGCGGCGGTAATCAAACATCAGGCTCTCCGCCATCCGCTTGCCCTCGTCATAGCACGAACGCACCCCAATGGGGTTCACACAGCCCCGGTAGCTTTCCTCCTGCGGATGGATCTGCGGATCGCCGTACACCTCGGAGGTCGATGCCTGCAGAATCCTCGCATGAACCCGCTTGGCCAGGCCCAGCATATTCATTGCGCCCAGAACACTGGTCTTGGCCGTCTTGATAGGATTGTACTGATAATGGACCGGGCTCGCCGGGCAGGCCAGGTTATAGATCTGATCCACCTCCACGTAAAGCGGCGCGGTGATGTCATGGCGGATAAACTCAAAGTACGGATTGCCGAGCAGATGCCGGATATGATCCTTTCTGCCCACAAATAAGTTGTCCGCACAGATGACGTCATTCCCCTCCCGCACAAGCCGCTCGCACAGATGGGAACCCAAAAATCCGGCTCCCCCGGTCACAAGCACCCGGTTCAATTTCCCTCCCTGCCGATCACCGGGCGCGCGCCAATCTGGTAATATTCCAGGCCGTACCGGGCAATCCGCTTCGGGCTGTACTGATTTCTTCCGTCAAAAATAACCGGCTCGCGAAGCCGGGCCTTAATCTCATAAAAATCAGGGCTCCTGAACTCCTTCCACTCCGTAACCAGCACCAGGGCGTCTGCCCCCTTAAGCGCCTCATACTTGGTGTCGCAGTAGGTCACGCGATCATTTCCCTTTAAGTAAAATTCCTTTGCATCCGCCATGGCCTTGGGATCATATGCCTGCACCGCCGCGCCCGCCGCCGTCAGCTCAGAGATGATCGTCAGCGCCGCCGCCTCGCGCATATCGTCCGTATCCGGCTTAAACGCAAGCCCCCAGATGGCAAAGCATTTTCCCGACAGATCTTCCCCGAAACGCCCGGTGATCTTCTCCACCAGCACCCGTTTCTGCGCCTGGTTCACGTCCTCCACGGCCTGCAAAAGCCTTGTATGGTAGCCGTACTGGCCCGCGGTGCGGATCAGCGCCTTCACATCCTTGGGGAAGCAGCTTCCGCCGTACCCGCAGCCCGGGTAAATAAAGGAATAGCCGATCCGCCTGTCGCTGCCAATGCCCATCCTCACTTTATTCACATCCGCTCCCACGCGCTCACAGATATTGGAAATCTCATTCATAAACGAGATCTTCGTGGCAAGCATGCAGTTTGCCGCATACTTCGTCATCTCCGCGCTGGCCACGTCCATGACAATAAAATTTTCAGTATTCATCACATACGGCTTATAGAGCTCTTTCATCAGCTCCGCCGCGTCCTCGCTGTCCGCGCCGATCACGATGCGGTCCGGTTTTAAGCAGTCGCTTACCGCCGATCCCTCTTTCAAAAACTCCGGATTGGAGATCACGTCAAACGTCAGATCCGAGCCGCGCCTGTCAAGCTCTTCCTGTACCGCCTCCCGCACCGCCGCGGCCGTCCCCACCGGAACCGTTGATTTATCAACCACATACATGTGGCGCGCCATATAACGGCCGATGTCCTTTGCCACAGCCGTCACGTACTGCAGATCCGCGCTCCCGTCCTCGCCCATCGGCGTCCCCACCGCGATAAAGCAAATCTCGCACTGCGCCAGCGCTTCCTCAATGCCTGTCGTAAAGCGCAGATGTCCCTGCTTCCGGTTCCTCGCCACCATATCCGCAAGACCCGGCTCAAAAATGGGGATGATCCCGTTGTTTAAATTTTCAATCTTTTTCTCATCCACATCCACACACCAGATTTTATTGCCCATCTCCGAAAAACACGCGCCTGTCACGAGGCCCACATATCCGGTTCCAATCACTGCGATTCTCACACCAATCTCTCCTCTTTTTGTTAAACGCACCGCCTGTCAGGCATATGCATAAACTCCAGTTGGAATATCGGCGGATTTGGGAGAAATATAAGGATTGAATCTCAAGGTATTCTACGAAACCTGGCATCCGTTTCCAGTCAATAAAAAGCGCCTGAGCCGTTCATTTGACTCAGACGCCTGGCTTCTCCCTCATCTATTCCTGCCCAGCACACACACTCCTGTTTATTGGGACATAAACACGCGCCCTCCTGTTTTAAAACAACCTACGCCGCCTCACTAAAATGACAGACAAAATGTCGCCGTTTCATCCCGGTCGATATAATACCCTCGCAGTTGTGCCAGGAAATCTATAAATACCTGATTGTTGGCAGCGCTGTCGGCCTCGTCAATCATCAAAACAATCGGTTTTTCCGCCTCCCTGCATACCGCGCTCAAATAGCGGAACAACTCAACCAAATCCAGCCCTCCCTCGTCTCTTTGCAGGCTCATTTTAAAGTCTTCCAGAACATTTTTAAATCCGTCCCGCTCCCCCTCAATCTTCATTAAAAATGACTTCGCAAACACTGCCGAGCATGTTCATTGCAAAATTTTGCAGCGCTCATCTCTTTTTGAAAATCGAGGCTGATGACAAGATAATCCTCTTTTAAAAAGCGCCCCAGCGCCCGCAGAGTCATCGTCTTCCCATACTGCCTGGCTCGGTTTATGGTAAAATACTGCCATGCATCCACCATGGAGCGGATTTGCTTAAGCCTATCCGTGAAATCTACCATATAGTGAAGTTCCGGCTTACATGCCGCGCTTACATTAAAATATCTTGCCATACAGCGCTCCTTTCAAAAATCATGTTCCATCTGTACAGGATCATTCTGTTTTCAAAAGCTTTTTATACGTTGTGTCTCAATGGCCACAGAAGGATCCTTATGTATGGATTATACCGGCTCTCTATAAGTTTTTCAATAGTAACAGCCCAGATAGTGCGAAGCAAACGGCCCCTTCACGGCTTAACTTACCCGGACATGACAGAATATCATTCCGCAGATCCACAAACTCAGCCGCGCTTGACTTCCGCCTGCATTCATATTATAGTTCATGGAGAAAGTCAACAACCCCGCTGCAAGCAACGGGGCGTCAAACTTGCAGCGCTGCAGAGCAGCGGGGTATTTGACCCTCGCGGCAGTCGCCAAATGTGCATGCAAGCATGCCCACTTGGCTCGTTGCTCGCGGGAATAAAACAGCCAGCGGCTGGAAACATATAAGAAAGGAAGATTTTATCTTGTTCCAAAAGTTGTCCCAAAAGTTGTTCCCAAAGCTCCCAAACCTCAACCCTCTCTCCTGCGCCGCCGCATTCCTGAGCAGCGCGTTCCTGGCCTTTGGGCTCTATCATGTGCATTCGTTTTCCGGCGTCACGGAAGGGGGCGTCCTGGGCATGACGCTTCTTCTTGAGCGCTGGGCCCGCATATCCCCGGCCGTGTCCGGCCTTGTCATGAATATCGCCTGCTATGCTCTGGGCTTTCGTCTGCTTGGAAAGGAATTTATCGGCTATTCCGCCATCGCATCCGCAGGCTTTTCCATTTCCTACAAACTGTGCGAGCAGACCGAACCCCTGTGGCCCTGGCTCGCGGATGCCCCTCTTTTCGCCTCCCTTTACGGGGCCGTGTTTGTCGGCGCCGGCGCCGGCGTATGCGTGCGGATCGGAGGCGCGCCGGGCGGGGACGACGCCCTGGCCATGAGCCTGTCGCACCTGACCAAATGGAAGATTGAGCGGGTTTACCTCCTGACTGACTTCATCGTCCTTGGCCTGTCCTTAAGCTATATCCCGATCCGGAAAATCGGCTATTCCGTCTTAACCGTCCTCTTATCCGGGCAGATCATTGGGTGGATTCAGCGCATACCGCTTCCCAAACAGCCGTCCGGCTGATTTTACCGGCATGCCGTCCGGGATCAGGCGGCGGACCAGCCGTTCCAGAAATCCGGACAGCGGCAGCATCAGCAGCACGCACAGGACATTAAATACCGTGTGGGCCGCGGCGATGCCAGTCAGGGAGGCCGCTTCTGTCAGGAACAGGGGGCTGTAAAGCGCCCGCAGGGCCATAAACACCGTCAGGCAGACCGCTGAACCGATGACATTAAAGGACAGATGCACCAATGCGGCGCGCTTTGCATTCTTCCCCGCTCCCACGCAGGAAATCATCGCGGTCGCACATGTTCCGATATTCTGGCCCATGATAATGGGAATGGCCGCGCCGTAGGTAACGGCGCCTGTGGCGGCCAGCGCCTGCAGGATCCCTACGGAAGCGGAGCTTGACTGGATGGCGGCCGTTAAGAGCGCGCCGGCCAGAAGGCCCAGGATCGGGTTCTGGAACATGATAAAGAGGCGTTGGAAGGCCGGAACACTGCTCAGTCCCGAGACAGCGCCGGACATTTGCTCCATGCCGGACATGAGAATCGCAAATCCGAGCAGGATAAGGCCCGTTTCCTTCTTCTTTTCCTCCTTAAAAAACATATAGAGCAGCATCCCGGCAAATGCCAGAACCGGGGTAAACGAGGATGGCTTGAGCAGCCTCACAAACATGCTGCCCCCGTCGATCCCGGCCAGGCTGAGAAACCATGCCGTGACCGTTGTGCCGATATTCGCGCCCATAATCACATGGACCGCCTGCTTAAGCGTCATGAGCCCGGAGCTTACAAAACCGACTACCATGACGGTTGTCGCGGAGGAGCTCTGGATCACGGCCGTAACCCCCAGCCCGGTAAGAAGCCCGGCAATTTTGTTTGTTGTCAGCTTTTTTAGAAGCGCTTCCAGGCTCCCGCCCGCCCGGCGCTCCAGCGCCTGGCCCATCAGATTCATGCCGAACAGAAACAGACTCAAGCCTCCCAGCATCGTCAGCGCATGAAATATATCCATAAAATCCAATCCTTTCTTTTATCGTATTTGATTCCCGCCCGCTGCCCGGCCGCAGAGGCCGTCCCGCAAACAGGAACCTGATTTTATGGAACCATGGTATCATGCAAATATCAAATTTGTTATCCGGGATTTGTAAAATCTGTGTAAAGTATCTGGCGCAGCATTGCATGGATTTGCTGGCGCAGCATTGCATGAATTCGCTATCCGCGCCCGTCGCATCCCCATCCTTATAACCGTTCCGGTAACCCGAACCGTTACCCTTCCTTCGGAAACCGCACCGTCACCGTCGTTCCTCGTCCCGGGGCGCTCTCCAGCTCGATCCGGGCGTGATGCAGCCTTGCCGCGTGCTTGACAATCGAGAGGCCAAGGCCCGTCCCGCCGATCTCCCTGGAATGGCTTTTGTCCACGCGGTAAAACCGTTCAAACACGCGCTCCTGATGCTCTGCCGGTATCCCGATCCCCGTATCGCGCACGGATAAGACGGCCTCCTTCTCCCGGTTAAACACTCTGACTTCCGCCTCGCCGCCCGCCCGGTTATATTGGATCGCATTGTCACAGAGGTTAAAAATAATGCTGCTGATTAGCTGCAAAACGCCGTACACCGGAGCGGCGCTTCCGCATAATGTCAGGCGGATCCCCGCCGCCTCTGCCTTGGGCTTAAGCCTCTGCACCATGCTTTCGGCCAGCTCGTACAGATCCACGTTTTCCTGTTTTACATCGCCTGTCCCCTCGTCTAAATGGGACAGGCTGATAATATCCCCCACCAGGGCAATCATGCGCTGCGCCTCCAGCCAGATCCGCTCTGAAAAGGCGGCGATATCCTCCGGCTTTACAAGTCCTTCCTTCAAAAGCTCCGCATAACCGGAAATGGAGTGCAGGGGCGTTTTGAGCTCATGCGAGACATTGGCCGTAAACTCACGGCGCATCTGCTCCGCGCTCTGTTTTTCCGTAATGTCAAAGATGAGCAGCACAATACCGGCCACCGTCTGCCCGGTGACAATCGGGCTCGCGTTGATCTGATATTCCAGTTCGCCGGCCCGCATGACGGTCTGCGCATATTCACCGGATTTTGCCTGCTCTAACAGCGCCTTAAGTCCGGTGGAAAAGCACGCCGCGAGGATGTCCTCCCCTGCGCAGGACGCCGGAAGGCCGAGAAGCCGGGACGCCGCGTGGTTGACGCTTAAAACTACCCCTTTCCCGTTTAAGAGAATCAGCCCCTCGTTCATATTGTCCGCGGCCGCGTTAAATTGGGCCTGCCGCTGGCGCAGCTCCAATGCCTGGCGTTTTAGCTGCCTCTGCTGGCTGGCAATGCGTTCCAGCACCGGCCGCAGCTCCGGATAACTCCCCTGATCCGCCGGCTCGTCCAGATTCAGATCATTGAGCGGCTTTACAATGCTTTTTGAGAGGCGGAAGGCCAGAAAAAGAGAAAGAAGGACAGCCAGGCCCGCAACGATCAGCACCTTATCCAGGACGCCCGCGAGCAGCATCCATACCGTGTACTGTGTATCCGCCAGCCGCAGCACGCTGCCGTCCGGAAGCCGCTTGGCAGTATAGAACAGGCGTTCCGTTAATGTGTCCGAGTAGCGGACGCTCTCGCCATAGCCGTCGCGCAGGGCGGCCGCGATCTCCTCGCGCCCCAGGTGGCTGTCCATCCCGGCGGCATCTGACCCGGTGTCGTAGAGCACCGCTCCGTCCGGTCCGATCCAGGTGATGCGGTAAATCCCGGCCTCCAAATCCCTAAAATAAGCGGCCCCTTCATGGGCGGCGCCCTGCGCCGCCAGCTCGGTCTGCGCCCGCAGGCGGTTCATCTGGATTTCTGAAAAATCGTCGTACAGCACTCCCAGTATGACCGCGGCAGAGGCCAGAAACACGCTGATGGAGGCAACGCAGATTGACTGGAAAATACGTCTCGTCATCGCGGCCCCTCCATCCGGTAGCCCACGCCGCGGACGGTCTTTATATACGCGCCGGCGTCCTGAAGCTTCGTGCGGAGCGTGCCGATATGTACGTCGATCGTCCTCGTCTCGCCCGCAAACTCCGCGCCCCAGATGCTGAACAGAAGCTCCTCCCTGGTAAATACCCGCCCCGGATGCCTCATGAACTTTAAAAGCAGCTCATATTCCTTTCTTGTCAGATTTACCTCTTCATGGTTCCACTTTACTGTGTGCTCATTCTCGTTCAGCACGAGCCCGCCTGCCCGCAGCGCCTCCTTTTCCGGCTCCGGGCGCGAGCGGCGCAGCACGGCCTTCACGCGCGAAACCATTTCCATCATACCAAACGGCTTGGACAGATAATCATCCGCGCCAAGGTCAAGCCCCATCACCTTGTCATACTCCGTTCCCTTCGCGGTCGCCATGATGACCGGAATCTGCGCCGCGGCCGGATCGGCGCGCATCCGCTTTAAAACCGAGATCCCGTCCTCGCCCGGGAGCATGATATCTAACATCACCAGATCCGGCTTTGTCTCCCGCAGCGCCGCCCAGAATGATCCCGCCTCCGAAAAGCCGGCTGCCTCAAGCCCTGCGCTGCGCAGGGCATAGATCATCAGCTCACGGATACTGCTGTCATCCTCTACACAAAAAATCATCGGCATTCCTCCCCTTTCTCCGAGAGTACATCTGGATGGCTGCGCGTTCGCAGCATCATCTCCCATATTTGTCCTTCAGGTACTGTATATAGTATTTCGGTGAAAAATCCTCTCCTGTGATTTCTCTCAGAAGCTCGCGGCTCGTTTTCAGCTTTCCGTACTGGTGGATGCGCTCCCTTAAATACGCCCGGATCACATCCAGCCTTCCCTCCCGCAAGAGCCGGTCCAGATCCATCTCCTTTTTCATGTGGAAATATATCTGCGCCCCAAAGGCGCTCCCCAGCGCGTAGGACGGGAAATAGCCAAACGACCCCTGCGACCAGTGGATATCCTGCAGCGCCCCTTCCGCATCGTTCCCGGGGCGCACGCCCAGATATTCCTCATATTTCCGGTTCCAGATCTCAGGGAGATCCGTTACCGGCACATCGTCCTCGATGAGCATTTTTTCGATCTCATACCGGATCAGCACATGGAGCGAATACGACAGCTCGTCCGCCTCGGTCCGTATAAGGCCCGGCGCGGTCCGGTTTACAGCCGCCAGAAAATCGTCCAGGGCCACGCTTTTAAGCGGTTCCCCAAAGATCTCTGTCACCCGCCCATAGATCGGCTCCCAAAAGGCCCTGCTTCTCCCGATGATATTTTCAAAAAAACGCGACTGGCACTCATGCATGCCCATAGACGAACCCTGCCCCAGCACGGTCTGCGTCAGATCATCCCGGATCCCGAGCTCATACAGCGCATGCCCCGTCTCATGGATCACGGAAAAGATCGACGAATCGATCCGTTTTCTGTAGTGCGTGGTAATCCGCACATCGTGATTGTGCAGGTTCGTCGTAAAGGGATGGGCGCTCACCGCCATCACGCCCCTGTTAAAATCAAAGCCCACATACTCTGCCAGAAAGCGCGCGGCCTCCTCCTGCGCGTGAAGCGGATAATCCGCTGACAAAAATGAATCGTCCACATCCGCGCACGCTTTCTGCGCTTTTCTTTGCAGCGGCACAAGCGCTTCCCTGAGCTCCCCAAAGAACGCATCCAGCGCTTCCATGGAAAAATCCTTTTCATACGAGTCAAGCATCACATCATAGAGCTTCTGTCCCTCCTTTGCCTGGTAGGAGGCAAACCGCTTCTGATACTCCACGATCGTCTCCAGCATCGGGGCAAACTTCTGGAAATCCTGCTCCTCCTTTGCCTTTGCCCAAACCCCGGTCGCAACCGCCCGAAGCTTTGCAAACTCCCGGTACTCCCCGGCCGGTATGCAGGAGAGCCGCTCCATCTCCTCCTTAACCTCTTTAAGCATAGCCTCTTCCGTCCCTGAAAGACCGCCCTCCCGGCAGCACGCCGCTGCGGCCCCTCTCATCTCCTCTGAAACCATCATCTCACGGTACTGCTCCGACAGTGAACCAATGGTTTTGGCCGTATACTCATCCGCTTCTTTTGGCGCCAGCGTCTCATTATCCCACTCAAACAAGGCCATCGCCGCCTGAAGGGCCATCGCCTTCTCCATCACAGCCTCGAACCTCTCAAATGCTCTGTTCATTTTGTTCATCTCCTTTGATGTAAGTGAATATTAATCGCCATTAGTATATCACATTTCTTAAAAAAAATGTGGAAAATAATCAAACGGCCCAGACGGCCTTAATCGTTACATATTTGCTACAAATCGGAGCGGAAGCTTTGGCTCAATAACAATAATAATGCCATCTCGTCCTAATATATACCCCGCGCCCCTGTCTCCTCCCGGATTGCCAGATCACATGTCCGGGAAGCACGCTCCCCGATTCCAGGAGCCTTCTCGCATTCTCCCAGTTCCTTCCCGTCGGCTCCCTGTAATAATTCCCGTCCCGCGTACACGTATACTGCCCCTTCTGAAACACCACCCCTCTCACCGTATCCGGAAACGAAGGATGGTTTCTCCGGTTCAAAACCACAGAGCCCACGTAGAGCTGTTCCTCATCCGGATAACTCTGGCACTCCCCGGCCAGGACATGCGCCATCACATACAAATCATCCTCCGTATACGAAAGCGCGCCCGTTCCCGCGTCCCCTGCGCCAAAAACCTTGTCAGCTCCTTCGGACGCCCCCTCTCCGGATCCGGCGCCATCCGCCATGCCGTCCACTGTTTCCCCTTCCCCTGAGCCGCCGTTCCCGGCCGCTTCCTCCTGGGCCGCCGCGTTCCCGGCAGGCCCGCTTAACATATCCTCTCTGACAGCGCTCCCATCTCCCGCTTCCCCATCCAAAATCCCATTCTCCGCACACGCCCCGGCCTGCCCGTATCCGCCGTCCTCCTCAGCCAGAATCCTCAAAGGCGCAAGGCTCAGCACAGCCAGCAGGGGGACTGCGCAGATGATGCATATTACTTTCTTTAACATAATTTTTAACATATGGCTCCTTTTCTCTTCTTTGCAACCATCCTTATTACTTTACTGTTGCGTTTTACACACTTTATTATTTCTATTTTTTACTAATATATGTCATTTCCGTTAAAAATATATGTTAAATCGTAATATTTAGATGCTGCGCTGTCAGCGCCCCCGCCTTTTTCACGGCGCAAACAATCCTCCCGCCTGTGCACTCCCGGAATCTCACAAAATGTTACTGTTCACATCCCTGCCGGGCTGTGCCCAGTAACACGCTTCGCGATGCACACAAACCGCAAAAATTCGGATTGTCTGATGTGCGGGCAGTAACCACAAAATCAGGCGCAGCGAGATTCCGAGAGTACATACCTTGCATAATACCCAAAAAGCGTTATACTTGTTCCAACAGGAACTCACACACCAGGAGGAATTGCAATGATTGAAGCAACGAGCTGCGGCGGTGTGGTTATTTTTCGCGGTAAAATTCTGGTTCTGTATAAGAATTACAAGAACAAATATGAAGGCTGGGTTTTACCCAAGGGAACTGTAGAAGCAGGAGAAGACTATAAAGAAACAGCGCTGCGCGAGGTCAGGGAGGAGACCGGCGTCGCGGCCTCCATCATCAAATACATCGGCAAAAGCCAGTATTCCTTTAATACGTCCCAGGACATGGTGGAAAAGGATGTTCACTGGTATCTGATGATGGCGGACAGCTATTACAGTAAACCACAGCGTGAGGAATATTTCCTTGACTCCGGATATTACAAATTCTACGAAGCATACCATTTGCTGAAATTTTCAAATGAAAAGCAGATACTGGAGAAGGCTTACAACGAATATCTCGATTTAAAGAAGAGTAATCTCTGGGGAAATAAAAAATATTTCTGATCCTGTCAGAACGCGCTCTGCCGTTCGCTTAGGGGGCTGTCAGGAAAGCTTTGCGCACACAGTCCCGGCCGGGGCGGGGAAGATCCCTCTTCCCCGCCCCGCGCGCCGCATAAACAGTATATCTTTGCCGCATGGATCTGTGCGTCCGGGCAGGGGAGACGTTTCCTTTCTTCCCGCTCTACCCGCCTCCTCCCTGCCGTTTTGCAAAGTACGCGTCAAATACAGCCCTCGCGACAGGAGCGGCGACCCGCCCCCCGGAGCCGGCTGTTTCTGCGATCACGCAGATGGCGATCGCCGGGTTATCAGCCGGGGCATATCCCACGAACCAGGAATGCGTCTCTTTTCCCGTCTCAAATTCCGCGGATCCGGTCTTTCCGGCCGCTGTATAGCGATCCGTCTTAAGGGCGGATCCCGTCCCGTTCTCCACGGCCTGCTTTAAAAGTTCAGCAAGAAACGCCGCGTCAGAGGCGGACATCAGGCTGCCATATGCCGAAGGAAGGAATTTGCGGATGGTCTGTCCCCCCACATTTTCCACATGATCAATCATATACGGCTTCATGAGCGTCCCTCCGTTCGCGATCGCGGCGATCAGCAGCAGGTTGTGAAGCGGCGTCATCTGCGTCTTTCCCTGCCCGATCGCAGTCTGTAAGCGCTCCCACTCATCCGCTCCCTCATCCATCACAAAGGAGCTCTCATTATACGGCATGGAATAGGGAAGCGGCGAATTAAACAGGACGCTCTCCGCCAGGCTCTTAAAGCGGCCCGCATCCAGTGAAAGGCCGATCTGCGCGAATGCGCCGTTGCACGAGTTGGCAAATGCCTGAATCAGGTTCTGATCCCCGTGCGCCTCGCTGTGAAAGCATTTGATCGCGTACCCGCCGCTCTGAAAAACGCCTGTGCAGTGGAAGGTAAAATCCTGCCATGTATCCGGATTCTCCCTCATATACTCCAGCGCGGTCAGGATCTTAAAGGTCGAGCCCGGCGGATAGCGTCCCTGTGTGGCGCGGTTTAAAAGCTGGGCAGACGTATTGTCCGGGGAAATGAGCGCTTCCCACATCTCATCCACCTGATTGGCGTCAAATCCCGGCTGGGAAACCATTGCCAGAATCTTTCCCGTATCCGGCTCCATGGCGATCACCGCGCCCGCATGGCTCCCAAGCGCGTCGGCGGCCGCCCTCTGCAGATCCGCATCCAGGGTGGCGACTGCCTGATCGCCCGGGCTTTTCACCCCCTTCAGCTCACGGAACACCTTTTCAAGCAGGTTCACATGCGAGGAAAGAAGATAATAATTCGCCTGGGCCTCCAGCCCGGTCCGTCCGTTTAAGCCGCAATAGCCCACGGCGTGCACAAACAGGCTGCCAAACGGGCAGCCCCGCGTCTCCGTCCCGTCCGCGGCCACGATTGTCTCCGCCAGCGTCTGACCGTCGCTGCTTACGATACGGCCCCTCACAATGCGGTCCGAAAAGCGGTCCAGCCGGGCATTATACGGGCTTCCGATCACATTTTCACTCTCAAACTGGATAAACCAGCCGAAATAAACGGCCATAGCGATAAAGACCGCGGTCACCATATAGGCGATTCCCATAATCTTCCCGTCCGCCCTGCCCTTTATCTCCTTTTTTTCCTTTTTTGCCTTTTTCCCCTTAAAGCCCTTAAAACCCGCGAAGCCTGCGGGCCGCCCTTTACCGCCCGCAGCCGTATCATCCCTCTTCATATCCGGCCTCCTCCTCATTGCCCTTGAGCACATACAGCCCCTGGATCACGCCAAACAAAATAAAGGTGGCAAACAGCGAACTCCCGCCATAGCTGACAAAGGGAAGCGTGACGCCCGTGGACGGGATAAATTTGACAACGCCGCCGATTGTTAAGAACACCTGAATCACATAGATAACCCCTAAGCCAAAGGCAGTCAGCTTATAAAACAGGGCCTGCATCCTCGCCGCAATCATCATAAACTGGAGGAAACACCCCAGACAGATCAGAAGGATGCAGAGCGCAAAAACGCCGCCAAGCTCCTCTGATATCGCGGCAAAAATAAAATCCTTTTCCACGACCGGGATACCCTTTGGCATGCCCTGGCAGAGCCCCATCCCAAACCATCCGCCCGTGCCGATCGCGAACAGGGACTGGGAAACCTGATAGCCCTTTCCGGAAATATCCGCCCATGGGTCCTGCCACGCCGCGACGCGCGCGCGCACATGGGAGAACAGACGGTAAGCCGCAGCCGCAGCCGCAGCCCCGCAGCCTGCCCCGGCCCCGAGATAAAACCAGTTGGACGTCGCCACAAACAGCATCAGGAGATAGGACGCAAAAAACAACAGCCCGCTCCCCAGATCCTTTGAGAGCGTCAGAATCAGCACATGCGCGGCCGCGGCTGCCGTGGCGGCCGCGACATTCTGAAACGACACAGAGCGGTGGAACATCGCCGCTGCAAAGAACACATAGCTGATTTTCACAAATTCCGAGGGCTGGAAGGAAAGAGTCCCGATTTTCAGCGAGAGCTGCGCCCCATAGCTCTTGTCCCCGAACAGGCAGACCGCCACAAGAAGGCTAAGCCCCAGGCATCCGTAAAACCAGGGGATATACGCGAGCTGAAAGACCCGCTCGACGATAAAGGGAATGATCAGGGTAAGCGCCGCTCCCAGCAGGATAAACACGAACTGGCGGAGGGCCCGCTCAAAAGAAATCCTGGTTAAAACAATCAGGCTGACGCACAGAAACAGGCAGGCGTTATTCAGAAGAAGCCTGGAACAGTTATGGTAAAACAGCTTATAAAAGGCCGGATACAGCGCAAAAAAGAGGAGCTGGGCCCCGTAAAACATGAAGAGCCGTTCTTCCTGCATGCGCAGATACAGCACCAAAAAGGCAAGAATGTGCAGCAGAAATAAAGCCGCGGTCTGCAGCCTTAACACCGTTTTTCTCGAATCCTCCTCCTTCATGGCCAGATAGCGAAAATTATAATACGTATAGATTGCCATGAGGAGGATCATCAGGTACTTTGATAATGCCGTCACAAGATTAACCAAGTTTTCACCTACTCTACTCCACGTTTAAAATGACCTCTCGTATAATCTCCGGAAAGGACGGTCTTCTCTCCCTGGAGAAAACGCCCTGCAAACGCCCGGAGCACGGCCGCGGCCTCTTTTCTGCCCTCTGTTGTGAACATGAGCCTCAGCGAGCGCGGCCCAAGGCGGTCGATCGCCTCCTTTTCCTGCAGCAGGGAAAGCGGGCTGGAATTATAGATCACATTATAACAGAACCGGCAATGATTTTTAACCGGGAATTCCTTGCCCATCCGGTCGCGCAGGCGCAGAAGCTCCGGCTTCCCGCCGCAGCCTTCCACCGTCTTTTTCATGCACTGGGCCGTGACCATCACCGGGAGCGCCCCGTAAGCCAGAAGCTCCGCCCCCGCGCAGCCGCGCTCCGAAAGCTCCCTTTTATTGAGCTCTGCCGGAAGCGTAAAGCGGTTTTCCGGATGCTTAAGCCCCATGCCCCGGATAAAATCCTCCGCGCGGCGGTTCATGGTATAAAGCGGATAATCAAATACCACAGGAAGCCGCCAGCCCCATATCCTCAGAAGCTCAATCTCCTCCCAGGAGCGAATCAGCGCCCCGTCAAAGCCGGACGCAAAGAAGCGCGCGCGGTTTTCCTCAAAATATTCCCGCGCCCGGTCACGGAAGATAAACGGAAGGGCGAGAAAACACGCCTTTCCCGCGCTGTGGCAGCGCTTCGCCGTATCCGCCCAGTCCGAAGCGTCAAATCCCGCGCTGTCCAGGTACACGGTATCCACATCCGGGTGATCCAGAACCGTTCCAAGGATATCCGCCTGCTCCAGAAGAACATTCAGGCGGTACGGGCCGCCCGCGTCCGACGCCTTTCGCCCGCCCGCAGCTTCGCTCTTTTTGCCGCCCGCTTCTGCAATCCCCGCCGCCTGCGCGTCCTCCCGCCGGTACGGAGACAAAAGCTCCTGCAAAAGCGCCTCAAAGGCCGCCCTGCGCAGCTCATTTAACTCCTTAACCGGGACAAAGGCGTTTCCCTCAAGCTCCACCTTGAGATCCGCAAATTCAAACGGCGTGTTTCCCGTCTTTTGCAGGGAGCGCAGGATGCTCTCCTTCGTGGCTGGCTGGCTTTTCGCCTCCTGCGCCGCGCCTCCATATACGGTCACGGCCCTCTCCTGTCCTCCTGACAGCCTGTCCCGGCACGAAAGCGTCAGGGAAATCGGGCTTCCCGCGCGCACGGCGCAGGCGCCAAAAACAGGCGCCTTTACCTCTTTTTCCACAAATGTCTCGTCCAGCCAGGCGTACAGCGCCCGGTTTTCTTCGCGGAAGGCCGGCTTCTCCTTCAAAACTGCCATATCGCGGCCATTGTGCCTGCGGTAATAGCCTTCGGTCTGCCCGCCGCGGTCAAACAGATCAAGAAGCGCCCTCCGATCCGTTTCCTCCACACGGTATCCGGCCCGGCCAAGGGCCAGGTACTGATCCACATATTTGCGGTATATGCTCACCACGCCGGCCGTATACCTGGGACTCTTCATTCTTCCCTCAATCTTTAAGGAATATACGCCCGCCTCGAGAATATCCGGCAAAATGTCGAGCGTGCACAGATCCTTAAGGCTTAACACATAGCGTTCGTCCCTTTTATTTAACGTGTTTCCCGCCCGTTTCACTTCAAAGGGCAGACGGCACGTCTGCGCACAGCGCCCCCGGTTGCCGCTGCGCCCGCCGATCAGGCTGCTGAACAGGCACTGGCCGGAATAGCTGTAGCACAGCGCGCCGTGTACAAAGCACTCCAGCTCCGCCCCCGTCTCCTCGTACATCCGCCGGATCTCCTCCAGGGAAAGCTCCCTGGCGGGCACGATGCGCGAAGCGCCCATGCGCTCTGTGAGCGCCGCTCCAAACGCGCCCGTCACGGTCATCTGCGTGCTGGCATGGATGGGAAGATCCGGAAAATACGCCCGGATCAGTGAAAACACGCCCATATCCTGGACAATCGCCGCGTCCAGCCCCCGCTCATAGTACGGCGCAAGGTACGAAGGAAGCTCTGAAAGCTCCCGGTCCTTTACCAGGGTATTGACTGTCAGATACAGCCGGCAGCCGTGCAGATGCGCATAATCAATCGCCTCCAGAAGCGCATCCTCTCCCGGATTATCCGCATAGGCGCGCGCGCCGAAGCGGCTGCCGCCGATATATACCGCGTCCGCCCCCGCCGCCACGGCCGCCTTCATGCTCTCATAGGAGCCGGCCGGCGCCAAAATTTCCACCTTTTTTTTCATTGCTTCTTTGCCCTGCTTTTATCGGGCTCTCCCTTGGCCTTCGCCTGCGCAAGCTCGTCCCTGGCGGACTCCAGCTTCATCTGCGTGCTCACAAGCTCGTGCTTGAGCCGGTATGTCTCCTTCTCAAGCTCCTCCCTCTGGGCCTCCAAAAGAGCCGCTCTCTCCTTCTCCTTGAAATAATCGTCCGCCAGATTTAAGCATATCATCACGTTCTGGTAATCCTCCGCCTGCTTGGAAAAGCCCTCCTGCCGGCGCAGGAGCGAATATTTCTCATTCAGATAGCTCGCCACCTGCTGCAGATAGCTCTCCTCCTCCGATCCTCCCAGCGTGTAAATCTTTCCTCCGATCAGGACATCTGTATAATGTTTGGAATTCATCTCTCCATCTTCTCTTTCTGTCATCCGTAAGTCCTGTCCACATCCCCGCCGGAAAGCGCCAAAAAGCGCCGCCCCGGCCGAACCCGGGCCTGTGAACTGCGCCTGTGCGAATTATCTCGCAAAATCTCCCCGCTTTCACGAAAGCCCCATATGGCGGTACGCCGCCTCTGTGGCCACCCGCCCTCTGGGGGTGCGGTTTAAAAAGCCGTTCATCAAAAGATACGGCTCATAGACGTCCTCCAGCGTCCCGGAATCCTCTCCCAGAGCCGCCGCCAGAGTGTCAAGCCCCACAGGGCCGCCGGAAAACTTCTCAATAATCATGGTCAGGATCGCCCTGTCATTCTGATCCAGCCCCAGCTTATCCACATCCAGGATATCGAGGGCGAACTCAGCCACCTCGCCGGTGATCACCCCGTCATATTTCACCTGCGCAAAATCGCGCACGCGCTTTAAGAGCCGGTTGGCCAGCCTTGGCGTCCCCCTGGACCGTCTTGCAATCTCATACGCCCCCTGCCCGTCGATCTCCACCCCGAGAACCCCCGCGGAGCGCATCACGATCGTCTTTAACTCCTCAGGCGTATAAAAATCCATTTTCTGTATGATCCCAAAGCGATCCCGCAGCGGCGCGGTCAGAAGCCCCGCCCGCGTGGTGGCCCCCACCAGCGTAAACCGCGGAAGCTCCAGGCGGATCGAGCGCGCGCTGGAATCCTTGCCCAGCATAATATCAATTGCGAAATCCTCCATCGCGGGATAGAGAACCTCCTCCACCTGACGGTTTAAGCGGTGAATCTCATCCACAAACAGGACGTCCCCCTCCTGAAGCCCGTTTAAAATCGCCGCAATCTCGCCCGGCTTTTCGATGGCGGGCCCTGACGTCACCTTCATCTTTACCCCCATCTCATTCGCAATGATGCCGCACAGCGTCGTCTTGCCAAGGCCCGGAGGCCCGTAAAACAGCACATGGTCAAGCGCCTCGTCCCTCGACTTCGCGGCATCAATAAAGACCTTCAGCACAGAACAAATCTTCTCCTGCCCTATATACTCATTCAGATACAGAGGCCGCAGACTGCTCTCGATCCGCTTATCCTCTTCCGTAATCTCTGTTGTAATGACTCTCCTGCTCATCCCTGCTCCGTATTATAAAAACGCCAGATATTTAAGCGATGCCTTCAGCACAGCCTCCGCATCCATGTCTTTCGTCATCTCCACGCTCCGGACCGCCTTCACCGCCTCCAGATTCGTATATCCCAGGGCCACAAGGGCGTCCACCGCCTCCCTCGCCGCTTCCCCGGAAACAGAAGGCGACGCCTCCTTCCCGGCCGGAGCGCCCGGCAAAAGCTGTAACGTCTCGTCTGCCTTCACCTTGTCCTTCAAATCCAGAATCAGCCTCTGCGCCGTCTTGGCGCCCACGCCGGGCGCCCGGGCAATCGCCTTCGCGTCCCCGGTCAGGATCGCAAGCCGCAGCTCCTCCGGCCGCAGGGCCGACAGAATCCCCAGAGCCCCCTTGGGCCCTATGCCGGTTACGCTGATCAGGCGCTTAAACATCTCCAGATCCGGACGCGCCAGGAAGCCAAAGAGGCTCAGATCATCCTCCCGCACCTGGAGATATGTATAGATCTGCACTTCCTTTCCCAGAGGGGGAAGGAGCTCTAAGACGGAAACCGGAACGTAGATGCCATAGCCTACATTGGCGGCCTCCACTACAATCATATCTCTGTCCTTGTCCGTGAGAATGCCTTTTATATATGAAATCAATGCGTCTTTCCTCTTTTCCTGCGGATTTACAACGTGAAACGGCGCGCGGCAGATGCGGCGCGGTCAGTGTCTATGTCGAAATTATAACATACGAGGAGGGGCATTGCAACAGGTATCGAACAAATATTCTGCTTAAAAAGAAAATCAGGCGGTATGTTGCTATGGCATATGTAATTATACTCTGGACGGAGGGGAGCGCAAGGGGGCCGCCGGGATCGGGTTTCCGTTGGATATAGAACCCGGCCTTGGCGGCCCCCTCCTCACAATCCCCTGCCGGCCCGCCCTTTACTTTTCGCTTATTTCTATATATAATGTCATTCAAACCACCCCAACTGCAAAGGAGCCCATACCCATGATAACCATACATAAAAACCTCCCGTTTACCCCATCCTACCCCGTAGAGCGGATCGGCCGTCCTGAAGATCTCCTGTTTTTTGATATTGAAACCACCGGCTTTTCCGGCGAACGCTGCGGCGTGTATCTGATTGGGGCCGTCTGCTTTGAGCGCGGCGGCTGGCGGCTGACACAGTGGTTTGCCGACACGCCGGACTCTGAGCCAAAGCTTTTGCGCGCCTTTTTTGATTTCCTCCAAAACTTCCGGATCCTCATTCATTTTAACGGGAACCGTTTTGACCTTCCGTTTCTTTTAAAGCGCTGCGCTTTTTACGGCTTTGACGCTTCCTTTGGCTCTGTGGCCAGCCTTGACTTATACCGGAGCGTGCGGCCGTTTAAGAAGCTCTGGGGCCTTGAAGGGCTTACGCAAAAGGATCTGGAACGCTTTCTCGGCGTCTGCCGGGAGGATCCGTTTTCCGGAGGGGAGCTGATTCATCTGTATGAACAATACCTGATATCCGGAGAGGACTCTCTCTTTGGCCCGCTGATCCTGCACAACGAAGAGGACTTAACCGGGATGCTGTCTGTCCTTCCGGCCCTGTGCTACCGCGATTTCCTCTGCGGTTCTTTTTCGTTTCAGGGATATACCCTCAAAAACGGGGACGCAGCGCCGGCGGCATCCGAACCGGGGCCGGAAGCAGGGGCGGCGCCGGCGGCGCAAAGGACGGCTGTCCTGGCCTATGAAAGCGGGGTCTGCCTTCCGAAGCCGGTAAAGTCCCTCTTAAACGCCGGCCCGGGTTCCGTGCCGATCGGCCTTGCGCTTGACGGTTTTTGCCTCGCTTTGTCGGTTCCCCTGTACGAGGGAGAGCTCAAATACTTTTATCCGGATTATCAAAATTATTACTATCTCATCTATGAGGATCACGCTATCCACAAAAGCGTCGGGCAGTACGTGGAAAAAGCGGCCAGACGGCAGGCCTCCCCTAAAAACTGCTATACCCGCGTCCCGGGTCTCTTTCTTCCTGTGCCTCCCGGATGGCAGACGGACGGGCAGCGCCTTCTTAAGGCTTCGCCGCGCGATAAAACGGCTTATATCCCCTGTCAGGAAGAGCTTTTCCCGGAGCCCGGGGAGGCAGGCCGCTATCTGGCCGCTATCCTCGCAGAAAACGGGCTTATGTAGTTCTCCCGCGGGAGCTTGCGAGAGAACATTTACCTGTGCTTCCGCAAAAGCTTCCGGATATAAGCAAATGTCCTCTCTTCCCCCTGCTCCTTCAGCATCAGCAGCAGATACTCGAGCCGCCGCTTCGTCTGCGGATGCATGACCACAATATGCCTCGCCTTCTCATAATATTCCCAGGGCGAGGCATCCGTGTAATCCGCCCCCTTATACACCTTGGAGGCCGCAATCCGGTCCATCACCATCTCAATCAGGTAACAAAGCGGCATCCTGTTCCCCACAAGCCGTCCCGAGCGATCCGGCGCAAAGTCAATCCAGTATTCAAAATGATGCTTATTGCGCCCCTTGTGGTGGAGCCAGGCCGCGGAATACCCCTTTACCTCCTTTTCCGCCGCGTTCGGGCTCCTGGTTCCCTGAAAATATTTCACCCCTGTCACAAATTCCTCCGGCGAATACTTTGACAAATCATGCAAAAGCCCCTGGCAAAACAGCCCGACCTGAAAGCAGCCTTTCATCACCAGCATTTTATGTTTCGTAATGGTCCGGAAATGACGGACCGCATTGAGCAGACTCATAAGCACCTTTCCTCTTCCATATTTTTAACATTTTTTTAACACAAATCCCCTGTTTCCAAGGGGAAATGACCAGCTTTTTTTATTGTAACTCAATTCAGGCATTTTATCAACCTCGCATATGCTCCTAAAAAGATGTCTGAATTTCCAGAAATTTTGACGAAAAACGTTTGACAGGCCATCCAAACTATGGTATTCTGAGATCAGGCCTTGAATCAGCAGGGTCATAACACTTTTTTCAAATATTTTCGGAGGTATCAGAATGAACAGAGGTACGGTAAAGTGGTTCAACAACCAGAAGGGCTACGGATTCATCAGTGACGAGCAGGGTAATGACGTTTTTGTTCACTATTCCGGCCTGAATATGGAAGGGTTCAAATCACTCGAAGAAGGCGCGCAGGTAGAGTTTGAAGTTGTAAACGGCGCCAAGGGACCCCAGGCAACCAATGTAACAAAGCTCTAATCATCAACTTTCCAGTGTACCTGTTTCCATAATATTTTTATATTTTGTGAATAAGCTATATTGAACTGTAAAATGATTGCAAAGAGAGTCATCCAGGGGGATGGCTCTCTTTGTATCACGATCTACCGCACGGCTTTTTCGTAAAGCGTTTTCAGCTCCTCCACCGAAAACTCATAATTCCGGCTGCAGAAATGGCAGTTGACCTCAATACTCTTTCCTTCCCGGATCATTTCATCCAGCTCCTTTTTCCCGATACTCACAAGAGCCTTCTCCACCCGCGCCTTGTCGCAGTTGCAGTAGAACGCCAGAGGCGCGCGCTCCGAGACCTCCAGCCCGTACCCGCCCAGCGTTTCCTCAAGGATCTGCTCCGGCGTATACCCTGCGTCCAGGAGGGCGGTCACAGGCCGCATACCGGCAAGCTTCTTTTCAAGCCCTTCTATAATTTCCTCCGACGCGCCCGGGAGAAGCTGGATGATAAAGCCGCCCGCCTGGCGCACCGTATTCTCCCGGTTCATCAAAACGCCCAGCGCCACAGCGGAAGGCGTCTGCTCCGACGTGGCGTAATAATACGTCAGATCCTCTGCGATCTCACCGCTTACGAGCTCTGTCTGGCCCACATAGGGCTCTTTTAATCCGATATCCTTTATAACGCTCAGCACGCCGTTTCCCAGCGCGCCGCCCACATCCAGCTTGCCCTCTGCATTGGGCGGCAGCATAACAGACGGTTCAAACGCATAGCCCTTGACACGGCCCCTGCTGTCAGCCGTCACGGTCAGTCCCCGGATTGGCCCGTCCCCCTCGATGCGGATGGTCAGGAGATCGTCTTCTCCCTTCATCATCGTCCCCATCATGGCCCCGGCCGTCAGAAGGCGTCCCAGGGCCGCTGTCGCAACCGGGCTCGTATTGTGCGCCTGCCTGGCATATTCCGCCAGCCCCCTCGTCGAGGCCGCAAAAGCCAGAATCTGCCCGTCAGCCGCCGTAGCCCGAATCATATAATCCATGTTTCCATCCATCCTGTCCATCTCCATCTTCCTTTCTATCACCTTTCTTGTCCCCGTTTCGCCTTTTCCCGCTCTCTGGCAATAAAACATACCCGCTCGCTCGTTTCCCCCGGCGCATCGCCTGAAAACGCGTCACAGACCGTCTCCAGCTCAAGCCCCGCCTCTGAAAGCGCCCGCGCCACCTCCTCAAACGAATACGCCCTCTGAAAATGCGTTTCCTGATATCTCCGGTACAGCTCCCCCTCCTCCCGCACAAACAAAGTCAGGTCATACTCATTGATCCGCTCCTTCTCATCGTACTCATTTTCCCAGATAAAACTTCCCTCCTCGCGTTCCTCGGCGATCGTCCCGCTCCCAAGAAGCTCCCGGTACTTATACTCCGTATTCATATCAAAAATAAACACCCCGCCCGGATCCAGGTAATTATTGACCAGCTTAAATACCCCGGCTAAATCCGCATAATCCAGGATATAGTTCATCGAATCGCACACGCTGACCACGGCCCTCACGGTCCCGTACAGCTCAAATTCCCGCATATCCTGCTGCAAATAAAGGATATCCGCCCCTGACCTCTCCCGCTTTTCCATCGCCGCCTGCAGCATTTCCTCCGACGCGTCCACCCCGATCATATCATACCCCATCGCGGCCAGCCGCTCCGTCACACTCCCCGTCCCGCACCCCAGATCCAGCACAAGCCCGTCCCGGATCCCGCGCTCCTCCAGACAGCCGCGCAGGCAGGCGCACCATTCATCGTAGGGGATATTGTCCATAAACATATCATAAACAGCGGCAAAGCCGGAATATGCATCCATAGTTGTTCCTTTCCTTTCGTTTGATCTGAATTACAGAATAACTGTATAATAACTGTATAGCGAAATAAATTTGTGAGAGGGCCGCCGGAAGCAGGCGATATATCCGACGAACCCCCGCTTTTCTCTGAGCGGGAGCGGGGTTCCGTTGGATATAGAACCTGTCACTGACGGCCCTATTCACAAACTATACCCGGCGAAGCCATAAACAGTAACCACGGCCTTTTCACTCCCAATTTAAGCGATTTTGGCGATTCCCCTCAACCTCTTCTTGATCATTCCCCCCATCTTGGGGTATACTATACCATGACACTCATACATCCCGCTACCGACAACGCGCCTGTTTTTGCGCTGTCTCCACAAGCCTATGAACAACAACCTGATTATAAAAAAAATGCGCAGGACATTCTGCGTACGCCTTATACCATCCGCCCTGCTTTTTATGTTTTCCACAGGGCTCGGCTTCTGGTTTCCGGGAGGGAATTATTTTTTTCCAAGGCCCTTAAACTGCAAAAGCCATTACGAAAATTTTTACAACCGCGACCTTCCCTACGTCACGGTTACGGTTCCTGAGCTCTCCTACACCGGATGCCGCTATACGGTAAACGGCCTGACAGAGGGGTATTATTACTATACCTTACATGACGGCTTCTGCCAGTTCTATCTGCTTGACGCGCCGTACGGGAAGGAGCCGCTCCCCCTGCGCCCGGGCGGGACCTTAAAGGGACGGCTCGTAAGGCTTAACCCCAAGGAATACCGGATGCTTTTATCCTTTATGGCAGAGGATCTCAACTGGACCGTCTCCTCCATGGAGCGCATGGCGGCGCCCTATGCGGTGTCAACCCTGCCCTATCCGTTTTATCTGGATCTCATTTTCCGCCTGGCAGCCGGGCTCGGCGCTGCGATTGGGTTGTCCGATTTTCTTGGCAGCCTCTTTTATCTCCTGCTTCCGGAATATTCCCCGGCCTTCCGCTTTCTGGGCAGCCCGGAAAATCTCCGCCTGCACCTGGCAAAGGCGGAACTGGAGATGCGCCATACCGTCTTAAGCCAGACCCGCGCCCTCTGTCTGACGCCCGGATATGTGATCTCCCTGGATCCGGACCGCCTGCTGCTTTTGCCGGTTTCTTCCATTATAAAGGTACGGCGGCTGCCCGGGCTTTTGACGCCTGTCCTTGCTAAGCTCCTCTGTGCGGCGCGCCTGCCGGTTCACATAAAAGAGACGTTCCGGGTGCGCATTTTCACCGCAGAGGGGCCGTCGTGCGTGCTTGTCTTTTACTCAGAGGAGGATGTGCAGCTTTTACAGGAGCTGCATCACGCGCCTTAAACGGCGGGAGCAGGCGGCAGCGACGTCAGCCCACCCCAAAGTCCGTGATCTCGTACAGGACTTCCACCGCCGGATCGTCTAAGAGCCAGCGGTATTCCTCCATAAACCAGGCCGTCAGCTCTTCGTCCCGCCGGATGGGCGTGGTATTATTATTGTATACATTTACAGTGCCCAGCTTAAAATACCGCTTCAGGCAGTCTATATCATATGCGATCATGTCTCTCGTCTGCCCCCGTATCCCCACCATCAGGCACGGGGAGTCAAACCAGGCCGCCACCTCCTGCGGCCCGGAAAAATCAGCGTGCTTGCAGAGAACCTTCTCGCGAAACTCCCTGTCAAACGTCTCCACCCCGATCTTAAACAGCGCCTGCGCCGGGATGCGTTTCCTCATCTCCCCCAGCCGGCTCCGGTACATCCAGTGCGCCTCGAAAAACACCTTACTCACTGTATTCTTCCTGACTGTTTCTTCTATATCGAGAAGCGTCTGCTCCGGAAGCTCAAAACAGCTCCCGGAATTGATGATTTCCAATGCCCCGAACTCCCCTGTCACTCTGGAAAGCGTCTCCCGGTTCAGGCGGATCATAGACGCCTCGTCCGTCCCGTTATCATCCGTATAATCGCAGAAGGCGCATTTTCCCCAGGCACAGGGGAAGGAGCGCAGAAGACAGATCTCCCTCCTGTTTTTATTAGTGATGCGGCTATACCGCTCCTCCGGCACTCCCATGGCGGCGCCCTCCTTTCCACGAACGCTTCATCTCAGACGGAATGGCGCGCAGGATGCAGACCACTGCAAACAGGCTGATTACGCGATCCAGATAATCCGTCGCAATCTGAACTGCAAAGACGCTGCCCGTCAGCCCCAGCGGCGTTTTGGCGAGAAGCTGGACCAGGATAGTGGAGCCGGAGGAGGTAATCCCCCCGAACAGCCCGGCGCAGATAGCGGAGCTTAAAAGCGTCCCCGGAACGGTTATCACCGCCGCCGGCCATAAAAGGCCGGTCCATTTCACATCCTTTCCTTTAAACACCAGACCGGACATCAGTCCCACTGCCATTCCCACCGGGGCAAAGTACAGAGAATAAATGTCCGTCGTCATCCCCAGAATCAGGCCGCTGAGCAGGTTCGGGAGCATGCCGAACCAAGGCCCCATCAGCGCCCCGGTCAGTATGGTTCCGATACTGTCTAAATAAATCGGAAGGCGCAGAAACAGGGCAATCTGCCCGCCTGCCATGTTGATGCAGACCGCCATGCCCAAAAGGCATATCTGAAATGCGGTTATACGCGGTTTTTCTCCCTGCCCGGCCTCCCGGATAAGCGGCTGCGGCGTCCGCGGCCCGCGTCCATGTTCCTCTGTCTGTCTCATTGCCCGAACTCACCTCCCATCTGCGGTATCCCGAACCCGCGGCTGACCGCAGGCAAAAAATCAAGCCACTCAAGCTCCCTCTCCCCAATCTTCAAAACCCTGCTTAAAAACAGCTTGAAAAACCGGGGCGGATTCGTTTCTGTAAGGATGAGCGCATTCGGCTCCCGCCTGTAAAAGCCCGCGGCGTCCACAATCGTCTGCCCTGCCGACAGACCGCCCGTCTCCACCTGTGTGTAGGCCCGGATACCGCTGCACAGGCTTCTGTCCAGGAAATACGCCACAGCCAGCGGATCATTGATCACGCATCCAATCAGCTTTTCCTGCTCCCAGTGGAAATCCAGATAAAATTTCGTGATTCTCCCGATAAATCCACCTGTTTCGGGATTCATCCGCTCCATATATGAGAGGACATTCGGAGTCAGGACAATGCGGCGCGTCACATCAAGGCCCACCATGGCAATCTCCTTTCCGAGCTCCCCCGCCGCCGCGTAAACGGCCGCCGCCGCATCCGGATCCACCCAGTAATTGTATTCCGCCACCGGCGAACAGTTCCCGTGGCTCCGGAAACTCCCGCCCATGGACACAATCTCCTCCAGCATGGAGAACGCCTCCCTATCCCGCTCAAGCATCCTCGCAAGATTCGTAAGCGGCCCTAAGGCGATGATGGATAAACCGCCCTCCCTCGCCCCGGCAATCAGGAAGTCTACTGCGGACTGCGCGTTCTCATAGCCGGGAACCTCCGGAAGAAAGCTCTCCCCCAGCGCATCCGCCCCGTGTGTATCGAGCGCATCCTGATACGCGCGTTTTAGCGGCCTCTCCTCCCCCAAAAAGACCGGGATGTCGAGGCGGCCCATCTGATTTAAAATCTTTTTCGCATTCCCAAAGCCCATATCCACCGGCCCGTTGCCGCAGACAATCGTGATCCCCCGTATGTCCAGCTCCTCCGAGGAAACCGCAAGCATCAGGGCCAGGCTGTCATCAATCCCCGGATCACAGTCAATAACAACCTTTCGTTTGATCTTCTGTTCCATACATCCTCTCTCCTCATTCTGTTTTGCGCCGGAACCTCCCCCACACGGCAAGAACAGCATTCCCCGGCATACGCCGGGACAGCAGGACCCGCCGCGTGCAAAAAAATGCAGTGCGGCCCTGCAGCCATGCATATCCATAACAGCTCAGATGTACAGACTGTGATACCTGTTTCATGCGCCTGTTTTTTTATACTGGGAGGTCCTCGAACCAGTTATCCTGAAACATGTTTTTATATTATAGCACCCGGTTATTATATTGTAAAGAATCGGGTTGAGGAATGCTGTTCAAATATCTTCCCATGTTTACATTCCCCTTTCACAGCGATTCCATTTATATCTTACACATGCAAAAAAATTCATAATATCATTATAAAAGATGACAGATTCCAAGCCAATCAATTCATCCGCAAAACAGCTTGTAATCCCACATTTTTTCTGATATATTTGTTATAATTGATTATTTAAACGTCTATAAACACAATAAAGGGGGATTTTACTATGAAAACGTCCTGGAGAAGAGCATTCTCAGCCATGATCGCATGCGGCCTTCTGTCTGCAGCCCTTGGCGTTTTACCTGTTCACGCAGAGGTAACAGAGGATTCTAATCCTCCTGTTTGCTTTGAGTATTGCGCGATTGGCTTCGCAGAGGGCAGAACCGGGCCGGACGGTGTCCCATATCACTGTCTGAACAACGACCTGTTCTACATCGAATACCCCGGAACCTGGTATTTCGGCTCCAGCGGAATCTGTCCCATCGTCTTCTACGATGATTCCGAAGTCCAAAAAACCATCCATAACTTTGAATCCTTTGTGGATGCCTCTCTGTCCGGCTCCGGGAAGCAGGTTGACCGGTACGTGCGAAACGGCGGCCTTGATCCGTATCTGAAGCAGGTTCTGAATATCCGCAGCAGCTCAGGATATCAGTTTGATAACCAGACAAACGATGACGGCATTCTCGTTTATTTCCTGCGAAAGGATGGGGAAGCCGTGGCTTCGATTATCATCTGGACCTCCTTTGGCCAGGTCAGCATCCGTGACGAGCGCTCCGACGCAGCACCTGACCCTGCCAGAGATTACGGGAGCATCATGGTTATGCCTGTCGCGGATTCAGAAGATTTAAGCTCCCCGGAAGCCATACAGGCTTTTGTGGACAGCGGGAAACTGAATGACCGCCTGAAGATGGATACAAGCATCCTCACATGGACCACAAAAGCATTCCAGACAGAACATCACAACTACCTCCTGTGTGAAGGCGCCGGCGGCTTTTTAGACATCTCCGTCTACATTCCGGTTGCGCCCGCCGGCTCAAAAAAGTGGCTTATCTGCTTTGAAGCCTGCAAAGAGAGTGAAATCAGCTACAATGCATACCATATCCGCGATGATATCATCAAGACTTTCCGGGTTTTAAAATAGCTGCATTGCAACCGTTCCGTCTGTCGAACTTATTGCACTGAATTCGGGCAGGAAAGAGCTGTCCCTGCCCGATTTTCACAAGCTTCTCCAGATACGTTACCGGAACCTCCCCTGTCAGCCTGCTGTTCCCGGCCTGCGCCGCCATATCAGGCTGATAAATCCCTGTGATTCCCTTTCAAAAACATCCCCTTCTTTAAAATACGGAGCCCCTGAAAATAATCTCCGCCCCAAACGGCATCAGGGCCAGCTTTGCCAGTTTCAACTGCTGTAAGCCAAACGGGATCCCCACAACCGTTACACAGAGAGCAATCCCGATTACCAAATGTTCCAGCGCCAGCGGCAGCCCCGACACCAGCAGCCAGATCATATTCACAAGAAACGATCCCGTCCCGCCGCTGTATACCACCTCTTTCCCAAAAGGGAAAAAACTAAGCGAAGCAAACTTAAAGCACTGTATTCCCACCGGGATCCCCACAACCGTAATACACCAAAGGCATCCTGCCAGGCACCAGCTCAAACCGCTGAGCGCGCCGCCGCAGATAAACCAAATCAGATTTCCCAGACATCCCATATACACATCTCCTTCCCGAACCTCTCAATTATTCCCATGCTGTGACGCTGAAAAAACGCCAGCAACAGTTCTTTTACCCAATGCAATCATCCCCGCTCAAAATTCGCACAATTTTTGTGCAAATTTCGCACCGATTATTATAAATCGTTTTTCTGTATCCTATGGAGGAGAGCCTGCGATCGCTACCTATGCCTGCATCGCTTATGTTATCTGCATAATATATCTGATACTGCAGGGAGTAGGCGACGGATGCCAGCCGCTACTCAGCCGGCATTACGGAGAGAAACCGTTTGACAGACTGAAAAGCACAAGGAAAATGGCGTATGAATTTGCATTGTTCCCGTCCTGTGGAGTACGATTTTCGCAAGGATCCTATCGGCATTGTCAGCCGTTCTCCTGAAGAACTTTGTGGATAAAAAAGAAATGCCCTGATAAGCCATAAGCGGATGGGATGAAGCAGGGAGAACCACACTGTGCCGGGAACAGGCCGCTCAATGGGGGCGACGCCCCCATTCTGCAATGTGGCCGGCAGATGGTTCTCCTTACCGCAAACAACTTTTATAATCCTGCAAATATCATGGTAAATGCCAGTCGCATATACCTCTTTTGCACCGCTGTATGTTCCGCCAGATGCGCCCAAATTTAATTAATGTATGCCTCATCAATCGCTTTCCCGATATCGTGGCGCATGTATTTATTTTCAAAATCGACCCATTCCGCCGCCTCATAGGCATTGGCCCTGGCCTCTTTCAGATCGCTGCCAAGGGCCGTTATCCCCAGAACACGGCCGCCGTTTGTCACAATATCCCCATGCGCGCCAAATTTGGTTCCCGCGTGGAACGCGTACCGGCCCTCTTTGCCCTGAAATGCCTCCAGGCCGCGGATCGCAAAGCCTTTTTCATACTTCACCGGATATCCGTCCGAGGCCAGGACCACGCAGACCGCCGCGTTGTCCTCAAACGCCAGTTCAATCTTGTCGAGCGTGCCGTCCACACAGGCTTCAAACACCTCCACAATGTCGTTTTTCATCCTCGGAAGCACGACCTGGGTTTCCGGGTCACCGAAGCGGGCGTTGTATTCCAGCACCTTCGGGCCCTGCTCGGTCAGCATCAGGCCAAAGAAAATGATCCCCTTAAAGGCGCGTCCCTCGGCCCTCATGGCGTCAACCGTGGCCTGGTAGATGTGCTCCCTGCAGAACGCGTCCACCTCGTCCGTGTAAAAGGGGCTCGGTGAAAAGGTCCCCATCCCCCCTGTGTTCAGCCCCTGATCGCCGTCCATGGCGCGCTTGTGATCCTGAGAGGAGGTCATGATCCGGATCGTCTCCCCGTCCACAAAGGACAGAACCGATACCTCGCGGCCGGTCATGAATTCCTCAATCACTATCTTATTGCCGGCCGCCCCGAATTTCTTATCTGTCATGATCTCCCGCACGCCGGCCTCGGCCTCCTCCCGGTTCTGGCAGATGAGGACGCCCTTTCCCAGCGCCAGGCCGTCGGCCTTGAGCACCGTCGGCATAGGGGCTGTCTTCAAATATTGAAGCGCCTCCCCGGCGTCGTCAAAGACCTCATACGCCGCGGTTGGAATATGGTATTTTTTCATCAAATCCTTGGAAAATGCCTTGGAGCCTTCGAGAACGGCCGCACATTTGCGCGGGCCGAACACGCGCAGGCCCCTTGACTCAAATACATCCACCACGCCGCCCACCAGCGGGTCGTCCATGCCGATCACTGTTAAGTCGATCTTCTTTTCCTCTGCAAAATCGGCCAGCCGGTCAAATTCCATGGCGCCGATCTCCACACACTCTGCAAACTCCGCGATCCCGGCGTTGCCCGGCGCGCAGTATATCTTATCCGCCTTCGGGCTCTTTGAAACCTTCCAGGCAATGGCGTGCTCGCGGCCGCCGCTTCCTACTATCAATACCTTCATGCTATGCTCCTCTGTGTGTTTATATCCGGCCATTGGCAATCCGGTCGATCGCCTCCGGGAGAATCACCCATTCAGCTTCCTCCATCACGCGCCTCTGAAGGCTTTCCGGCGTGTCGTCCTGCCGCACCTCCACGGCCTTCTGCAGTAAAATCGGACCGGTGTCCGTCCCTTCGTCCACATAGTGGACCGTAGCGCCCGTCAGCTTGACGCCCCGCGCCAGGGCCGCCTCGTGAACCTTTAACCCGTAATAACCCACGCCGCAGAAGGACGGGATCAGGGACGGATGGATGTTAATGATCCGGTTTCTGTATGTTTCGATCATTGGCGCCGGAATCTTTACCAGGAATCCGGCCAGCACGACCAGATCCGGCCGGCATGCGTCCACGGTCTGCAAGAGCGCCTCGTTAAACGCCTCCCGGCTCTCATACGCCGCCGGGCTCACGATAAAGGCCGGGATACCGTGCCGCCTGGCCCGCTCCACGGCGTACGCGCCTGCATTATTGCAGATCACAGCCGTCACCTGCGCGTTCGTTATGGCCCCGTCCCGGATCGCGTCCAGGATCGCCTGGAGGTTCGTACCGCCTCCGGACGCCATCACTGCCACTCTCAGCATAGGGTCACTCCCTTTTCTCCTGCCTCCACATAACCGATGATATACGGAACCTCGCCGGCCGCGCGCATGGCCTCCATCGCCTTATCCGCGTCCTGCGGCGCAACGGCTGTCACCATGCCGATTCCCATGTTAAATGTATTGTACATCATCTGCTCCTCGATCCCTCCCTTTTCGGCCAGAAGCCGGAAAATGGCCGGAATCTCATAGCTGCTCTTTTTAATCACGGCATGCGTGCCCTCCCGCAGCATGCGCGGTACATTCTCATAAAAACCGCCGCCTGTGATATGGCTGCACGCCTTGACCGTCACGCCGGCCTCCTTCACGGCTCTCAGGGCCTTTACATATATCTTGGTCGGGACAAGCAGCGCCTCGCCCAGCGTCCCGCCCAGCGCGTCATACCAGGTATGCAGGCCCTCCCTTGTCATCTCCTTTTCAAACACCTTGCGCACCAGCGAAAAACCGTTGCTGTGTACGCCGGAGGACGCCATGCCGATCAGCGTATCGCCCGGGGTTAAGGCGTCCCCGCTGATCAGATCCTTTTTGTCCGCCGCTCCCACGGCAAAGCCCGCCAGATCGTACTCATCCACCGGGTAAAAGCCCGGCATCTCGGCCGTCTCGCCGCCGATCAGGGCCGCCCCTGCCTGCCTACAGCCCTCTGCCACGCCGCTCACAATCGCGGCTATCTTCTCCGGCACATTTTTTCCGCATGCAATATAGTCCAGGAAAAATAAGGGCTCTCCGCCCGCGCACGCCACATCGTTCACACACATGGCCACGCAGTCAATCCCCACCGTGTCATGCTTATCCATCAGAAAGGCGAGCTTGAGCTTTGTTCCCACTCCGTCCGTCCCGGACAGAAGAACCGGCTCCTCCATGCCCTTAAGCGCCGCCGCGCTGAACGCCCCTGAAAAGCCGCCCAGTCCGCCCATCACCTCCGGACGCATCGTTTTCTTCACATGCTCCTTCATCAGCTCTACAGAGCGGTATCCGGCTTCAATATCTACTCCAGCATTCCTGTAATCCATCCCTGTCCTCCAAATATGTACAGTCCGCAACCGTTACAGTCCGTTTTCTGTACCCTGCTTATTTCATCTGTGCCGTATATTCTTTATATCCGATCCGCGCAAGCGTCTCGTCCTTGCCCGCCACCTCATTCTTCATCTCTTCCGAATAGGCCTTCAGCTTTGCCAGAATCTCCGCATCCGAGACGGCCAGGATCTTCGCGGCCAGGATGCCGGCGTTCTTTCCTCCGTTGATAGCCACGGTCGCCACCGGAATGCCTGACGGCATCTGCACAATCGAATAAAGGGAATCCACCCCGCCTAAATCCGAGGTTTTCATCGGAACCCCGATCACCGGCATCGGGAACAGCGCCGCACACATGCCCGGGAGATGGGCGGCCTTTCCGGCCCCGGCTATGATCACCTGAAAGCCCTTAGCCTCTGCGCTCTTTGCATATTCAAAGAAAATATCCGGCTCCCGGTGCGCCGAGATGACTCTCATCTCAAACTCAATCCCCATCTTCTCCAGAAAATCCGCGGCCTGAGCCATCACCGGCATATCTGAGTCGCTTCCCATTACAATTCCTACCTTTGCCATCGTTTTCTCTCCTTTTTCGGTTGTTTTTCGGTTCTGTCACGGACAATCAATCCGTGTGGATTATACTAGCTTTTTGGCGGCAAGTCAATAGAAAAGCCTTGAATCCGAAAACCGGGTTCCCCTTCTGCGGCGCTGTTCAGACGGGAGGCTTTCCGCCCTCCTGCTGCGCTTCTATTATGCTCCGCACTGCGCAGGGCAGAACCCGCTGCTGTGCACAGACCATTATTGTATAATGTCCATCAATTTACCCGCAATATCCGCCATATGAGACGACGCCTTTTGTGTATCCTGCGAAATCCGCACATTTTCTTCCACAACGCCGGAAATCCGCTCAATCTGTCCCACTGCGCTGGCCACAATATCCACATTCCGGCTGACCATATCCGCGATCTGTTCCACATTTTGGTTCGCCTTTCCGACATTTTCAGAAACAATGCCAAACGCCTCGGCCGTCTGATCCGTAATAAGCTTTCCCTCTTCTGCAGCCCTGATCGAATTTGTGATCAGTTCATTCGTTTCCTTTGCAGCCTGCGAGCTTCTGGCGGCAAGCTCCCCTACCTGGGCCGCCACGACCGTAAAGCCTTTTCCCATCTCGCCGGCCCTGGCCGCCTCAATGGAAGCATTCACGGAAAGCAGTTTCGTCTGCTGTGCGATAGAGTTGATCTCATCAATAATTTTTTCAATCGCCCTTGACATATCGCTCGTTCTCTGCATCGCTTCTTTCAATAATCGGATCTGGGACCTGGTTTCCTCCATCTTTTCCGTCGTCTCCCGGGTGGCTGCCATCACCCCGTTTGATGTGTTCACGCTGTCGTTCAGCTCCTGCGTGAGCTGTTCCATGATCTGCTTTAAATCCCCGACCGCTTTCTCCTGTTCGCCCGTCCCATAATAAATGCTGTCCGCATTTTTCTGGTTCTTACCTGATACCTGATTCAGATCAAGGCATGCGTTCTTCACATTCCGGATCATGGCGCGGTTATGCTCCACATCCTTTTCCTGCTGTTCCAGAAGCCGCCCGTTCTCCTGCATGTTCTGGCGGATACTCCCCACCATTTTATTGATGCTGTCCGAGAGCTGCATGAATTCTGCATTTCCCCGTTCATGAACAGTCATATCAAAATTCCCGTCTGCGATCTCCTTCATGGAGCTTTTGATGCGGTTGATTCCCCGGACGATCTTTCGGTCCACCATGAGATTGATCATGAGCAGAAGCACGCCGAAAATAACCAGCATGCTGAGCGACACGACCAGCGTCTGCTCCTTGCGCGCATGGTAGTATTCGTCAGACGGCATAAAGGTTCCGATGATCCAGTCTCCATATGCCTCTGCCACATAATAGCCCCTGACCCCATCGATCACCGCCTTCCCGTTTCCTGTAAACCCGGCGGGAAATCCGGCTTCTGTGGCCGGCGTTCCGATCAGCCCTTCGTTCCTGTGCGCTGCGATCACCCCGCTTTGCGCTTCGATGGCATAGACGTAGCCATCTGCGCCGAAATCGATATCCTTTAAAACCTCATGTATCTCTGTCCCGGCCAGCATAGCCTCCAGAACCTCGGGGCGCACGCCTGCCTGTATAAGCCCCCCTGCATCCTTTCTCGCCACGCCGATATACTGCATGACAACCCCCTCCGCCACATTGACCTGGGGCTCCTGCACAATCTCGATCGAAGGATCATCGACAATCACCATAAAGGCATTGGACTGTTCGCCGCTTTTCATATCAAATCCAATATAGGCATCGATTGTACTGCCGGTGATGATCCCATTCTCATCAATGATATGCAGTTCATTCACCATCAGCCTTTCCTTAATCTCATTCAGTTTTTCAGCATCGCCATTGATCGACGGATCAATGGCAAGCATATCTGCAAAGGCCCTCGTCTTCGCCAGATTATTTTCGCCCAGATTTTCAGTAAGGCTTGCAATATTCGTTTCATTGCTCACAATCTTTGCTTTTACCATGTCCAGCTTATCCCGGCTGGAAGCCATATTCTCTTCCTGGCTGCTCACGGTCTGCAGTACAAAAATCGTGCTGATGGTGATAATGAGCGCTGTCAGCATATAAATGAACAAACGCCTGGTAAACATTTTTTTCATTGTATTATTTTCCTTCCCCGGTGTATGGTTGTGTTTTGTCTTTTGACTGTCTGAAATAATGCAATTACCTCCCCCAACGTCTGCTCTCCGTTCCGGCAGCTTATGCGGAAAATGTTCTCTTTTTATTAATCGTTCATCCCCCTTTCCCCTCAGGCTTTCGAGCGCGTCTAACATGCGTTCTGCCGGATGTGCGTTCCGCTTTGTGGGAAACCTGCGCCAAATGAACGCGGCGCAGAGAGCTGCGTTACGTGAATTTTGGCCAGATAGACCGCAAAGCAAGGCGTGCAGATGCATCCCAAAACAGCGGACAGCAGCATGGTCATCGGATAGCATCACGGCGATCCGCATTTATATTTTACTGGTTCAATTGTAACATCGAAGAGATGAAGCGTCAATGAATTGATCCGGATTTTGTATAAATTTCCGTACATCATCAAAATTTCCATATATCAGCAATATTTCCATATATCAGCAATATTTCCATATATCATCAAAAAAAGCCGGGGGCAGCTTCCATATCCCATGAACCTGCGCTCAGGGTCTTTCAAGACCCTGCCAGGCGCCAGCGCTTTCTGCTGGTTCCACATGGATATAGAAACTGCCCCAGACTATATTACTCAAACACTACTCCAAACCGCCCGAACAGCTCCTCACACACGCCCATATTGTAGGGGCCTGTGCTTGCCAATATCTCAGCTTCCTCTTTTGTCACGGCTGTCTCTCCTTCCCGGCTTTTGATCCGCTCCCGCCAGATGCGCTCTGCAATTTCCATTCTGCGGCTGTCCATGGAACCCTGGATCCGGTAATACTCCATGGCCTCCTCAAAAGGCATCATCTGGGACGTGAGGATATCGCCTCCGTGCAGAAGCCACTCTTCCTGGGAGTCATGGGAAAAAACTGCGCCGTCCTCTCCCCAGAATCCGGCGGTCACAAAGGGCAGCTCCCTGTCGCCTGCCTCAAACAGTATGGACAGGGCCTCAGCCATCTCCCGCGTTTCCTCCGGCGCGCCCGCGTAGTGGAACGCCGCGTACTCGTCGGAGACAACCAGCTCGCTCCGCTCGCTGCCAAAATCGCGGAACATCCCCAGAATCAGGTTATGGTTTTCGTCAAACACAAGCGCTCCCTGCGCCCCGCCGCTGCCGCGCGTCACATAGATACCGCCGGACCACTCATGCTCTGTCAGGATAAACGGATACTCCGGAAGCATCACCGCATTCACGCACGATGCCAGGATACATCCCTCCCACAGCGCCGGCCCATTGATGGAAAACCGGCTTATGGGCCTGTCTTCAAAATCGCTCATTGGCTCCTCCTTTTTGATTACAATTAAGTTTATCATCACAAGTGCCGCAGAGCTCAGCAGGCAGCTTGACCGTTCCTTTAGCCAGATAATAATCTATGCGATCATAATAATCAACCGTCCACATTATATCTGGAAGCCAACCGCCGTAAGGAACCCGTTCTCCCGGCGGAAATTTAATATTATTTTTCCTTTCCTTTCACACCTGCGGTCTTGTTTTCAACCGGCATCCGCCTCTGCCTCTACTGTCTCTATCCTCTCAAGCTCCATATTTACATAACCGCGCCTCAGAAGACTTTCCGCCAGAGGCAGATTCACCACATACGATACCTTTTTATAATTGGGAACCATGAAAATGGGCGTCAGTCCCATCGGCCGCACCGCGCAGACCGATCCGTCCGGCGAAAACTGCGCCTCCTCCGGCGGCTGCTCCTTTGGATGGAACATCCAAAACCGGGGTTCTCCCGTCTCCTCTTCCACGCATGGGATAAATTCCATGTCCGGCAGGTACTGTTCCAAAAGTTCCTTAAAACGGTTGCTGATTAGCGGGCGGGGCCGCATCGTAAAATCCGGCGCGTCCCCTTTTTTCGTAACTCGAAAGACCATGACTTCCTTATCATGGTTCACTTGCCGGATCGCCTGTCCTCCCTGATACGGCTTCATTAAAAAGTATTCCATACGGCCCTCTCCCTCTGCTCATCATCCACCTCGTAATAGGTTCTATGCGCGTCGTTAAACTGACAGCCCTCCAAATCCGCCCCAGAAAAATCAGCCGCCTCAATCCTCGTGAATGTAAAATCCGCATTTTTCAATTTACATCCTGCAAAGCTCGCCCGGTGATAGTCCGGTTTACGCCAGACGTCCTCATTCGCCCTGCACATACTGTATGCCATTGTAAAGACAGCCCCTTCAAGGTCCGATCCGTCAAATTTCGCTCCTGTCAGCCAGGCATTCTGAAAGGATGCGTTTTTAGCCGAGCTATTGCACAGCCATGCGCCGGACAATGAAGCATTCTCGAAGCAGCACCCGTCCAGCACACAGCCGGAAAAATCGCATCCAGCCAGATCAAACCCTGAAAAATCCCAGCCTGAGCAGTCATATCCCCTGTAATCCCGGTACTGGTAATCCTCCCCCGGGCCTCTCCCGAACCATTCTTTCAGCTCCCCGGGCTTCATTCTGGGCATATAGCGACGGCATATAATCCCATACCCCATATATTCACAGACCCGCACCTGAAATTCATCCGTGATAGCCGCTCCCGCCGGCTCAAACCCCATGACTGCTCTCCTCCCGGCCATGTAGGCGTAATTCCAGAACAGATCTGCCGCTGTACACATACAGATCTCCCCCATGCGCTCCGGAAGCTTTGAGCGGTATTTCTTAATAAGCCCCTCCGTCTGCTGAATCAGAGATTCATAAAACGAAAAGAGCCCGCTCCCGTCTGCCTCCCCGGCTTGGGCCTGCTTAAGATCAGCATACCAGTCCGTCCCATAAACCATAACGGGAAGACGGTAATCGCCCTTTATAAGCCTCGTGCGCAGCATCGTGATCTCCATATACTCCATCGCCGGGAAACCCTTTTCCTGCATTTGCACCACGCGCGCGCATGACTTCACAAGCGCCTCCCTAAAGGAAGCCGCCATCTCGTCCGCATGAGAAAAATACCAGTTATTCGCCGCGAAAAGCACCTCGTTTTTTATCTCAAAATACTCCTTCTGAAACTGTTCATCCATCGCCTTTTCTGTCCCCCTCTATTCCTATCCATGCCCGTTCTAACGCGTAACCGACCACATATTCTTCCGGCGTATACGCAGGCTGTCATGCTTCCGCCGCTTTTTTGGGGGGCGGCCATTCGCACGGATTATCCAGTTTGCAGTCACGCGCAGGATCGCATATGCCGCTGGGCTTATCCGGCAACCCTTTCACATTGTTTTCCCTGGCCAGAAAATACTCCGTACACTCATAAAGTTCATATCTTTTTTTATTCCACTTCTCATGATTAAGCACCTTCTGGCCGTCTCCCGGCGTCTCGTCTTCCTTAAGGGGACAAATACAGGGACATCCCGGCCCTTTGTCACTTTTTATCTGATTATCATAAAAGGTTATGACCATCGCATTGCAGAAACGGTTACACCCCCCTTTTGAGCGGGTACGTATATGGTCAACCGACCACATATCAGGCGTATATTCACCGCAGTACGGCAATAGTTCCTTTAACTTAACAGAAACCTCTTCCTCAATATCCTCGTCCGGATCCTCCTTCATAACCATCCCGTTCCTTACCAGGTTTGCGCGCAGAATCATGGACTTCTGGAAATTTGTAAAATCAGCGGTGTTATGAATATTTTTAGCAAGACTACCCATGTTTCTTTGAATATACCCCTCATTGATAGCTGGAAACACCATCACTTTGCTCTTCTCCTGCGTATCAATAAGGTCGCTGAGTTCAGCATAAAACGGAAGCCTTCTTCTCTTCAAAGCCTTCTCCACCTTAGGTTTGATCTTGCTGTTGTCTATGACACATTTCTTCTCGCTGTATGCGATACACCCCATAGCCTGACTCTTCTTCGGTCCGCTCCACACATCCACCCCATAGGGCTGCCGCATCATGCATTGTTCAAACGTCTCACAACCGCATCCCCCGTTCGGTTTATTTCCAGACGGCTTTACAGGCGGCTTTTTTGCGGGTTTTGCTCCCTTTACTGCTTTCTGCCCCATACAATCCACCTCCAACTCCATTTAAACCATAACGGTTCTGAAAGCCTAAATCACAGCCTTAATTCTCCTTAATCTTCGACGCCTTCAGATCCATCGCCCCGTTCAGCTTGATCGAACTCGCCTTACACGAAATCCCCACCTGCGATTTGGCGCTGATATTCATCTTCTTATCCGAGCTCTGGGCCATATCCCCCTTGGCCGCGAGGGAGATCTTTTTCTCGCTGGCAATGGTCATATCCTTATCCGAATTGACCACCAGCTCCTTTTTCGTCTCCATGCCCATCTTCTCCATAGCGGTGAACGTCATCTCCTTGCCGCTCTTTAAGACTGCGTCCGTCCCGGCCGTCATATGGATCTCCTTGCCGGCCCTGGCCCCGATCCCCAGGCCGGAATTAATACTCACGCCCAGCCCGGAATTCAAGATCATGCTTCCCCCGGCTGACAGCGAGATATGCCCTGCCGCCGTCACGTCAATGCCGGACAGCGTATTCACCATGATCCCGTGCTGGGAAAACACCTCGATCCCGTTGTTCTCGTCAAGCCTTACATAAAGCCCGCCCGTCTTGGCCGTAATCAGGATCTCCGTCTCGCTGATCCGGATCTCCTTGTCATGGGGTGTCCTTAAATACTTCACATCCGGATTCACCGTCCGGTCGCTTCCCGCCTGACGCCATGAGGACAGGGCCACAGCCATGCTCTCATCCTCCGTCGGGAACTGGATGCAGACCACATCGTCCGGCTCCGGCATCAGGTAAACGCCCGTGTGGTTTTCCGCGCTGTAAGGGGTAATATAGGGAAAGGCATACGCCGCCGCCGTGTCCTGGCTCTCATCCACACACAGCAGGACCTTTACGGTGTCATCCTTTACCTCCAGCACGCGCCCCGGCAGCGTAAGCCCCGTAATATGCCGGTTCCAGGCAGACGGGACCTTTAAGCCGTTCTCCGGGCACAGCACATACTGACAGGTCAGCACCGCGTCCGCCAGATGAAGCCGCGCCTCCCGCACAAACAGCGTATTGTCCCCGTAATCCACCGTATCGCCGATGGACAGCACGGAATCGTCGGCTGTCACCATGTATTCAACCGAATCCGCCGGAGCCACGTCCACCCCCGCCCCGGAATGCCTGCGGTAGCGCCTCAGATTCTTCCCCACGGAAAAACGGTAGGACAGGAGGCTTCCCTTCTGGTTTCCCTTCGGAATGCCGAAATAAAAGGCCGGCTCCGTCACGGACGGCAGGAGCACGCTGCTGTTGTGCGAGGCAATCCGCCTCAAAAACTCCCAGTTCGTCTCCTGATACTGGAGAAGAAGATTGCGCACGGACAGGGCCTCTGTCTCCATACCCGCCGAAAGGCCGCCCTCGGCCGCCAGGCTGTCCGCAATCTGCTGGTAATTCATGCCCGCATCCTGGAACGAGCGCGAAACCACCTCCGTGTCAGCCTTAATGCTGAAGGAAACGGCCCACACCTCCAGATAATACACCTGCCCCTCAAAGGAAGCCCTGATATCCTGCACAAGCCCCTTAAAAATCACCTCCCCGGATCCGGAAACCGTAATCTCCGTCGAATCATCCGTGTCTGTCACAACCGAGTCCCCGGCCCCTTTGGGAATGATGCCTTTCAAATACATGGACGCATGCTGGTTCAGGGACTGCTCCACCTTCATCTCCACAATTCCTTCCACAGCAAAAGGGCTGACGCTCAGCCTGGTCACGTCAATTATCATCTTCCTCCTCCTCTCCCTCGTCCTCTTCCTCTTCGCTCTCAATCAAAACCGCCATCCAGGCAATAAAATCCTCATCTCCGTACTCCACGATCCACCCTCCCGGCCTTACAAATGTCCGCTTAATTTCACCGCGCCCATTCTGCTGTTACTGTCCGTCCTTCTGTATCTTAATAATCCCGCCCCCGCAGGAGCAGATCGCCATCGAATCACTCATCAGCGCCGGCAGGCCCCCCACGGTCACATTCGTCTTCCCTTTCAGCCACACCCCGGCCACCATAGGCGTACACGGCACAGGCGGGGCCATCTTCGCGCACGTCCCAAAGGGCTTGATATTCACCATCGGCTTACAATCCCCGATATTTGCTTTTGCCTTCCCGTTAATCTCCACCCGGTTTACCGGCAGCACCGTCAGCGTCGAAGGCGCCGCCCCCAGCATACACTTCAGCGTGGCCCCATTCACCACATACGACTGTCCCATACCAAACTCCTCCTTACCTGTCTGACCGCTTTGCACAGCATACGGCGCTCTGCTCACGCCCGCTTTACTCAATCAGCGTCTTCCCGCCTGTCTGCTTTGGCCTGCGGCGCGCCCCGCCGCCGGACACAAGCCTTGCATAAATCCCCGCCAGCCCCTCATACAGCTCCCGGTTCCCGCCGCCGCGCCCCGCCGTCTCTCCCTTTGCCGACAGGTACTCCCGGATCGCCTCGCCGGACACATGCCCCCCGTTTAAACAGGCCAGTCCAAAGGCAATGTCCGCCATCTCTGCCGAGGGCGCGCGCAGCACGCCTTTCCCGTACATACGCATCACAAGCGGTGAAAGCGTATGCCCGCCCCTGCAGGCATAGCGGATATGCACCGGATTCAGCGTATTGAATTCCGTGACCAAATCGTGAAAATCCCTGTAATCCTCCCCGGCCCTGAGCCTTGCCCCAGACTCCAGCAAAAAGCGTCCCAGCTCATACTCCCCCTCCCCGGATTCCCTCACGGGCTCCAGAGACAGCTCATAGCGCTCCTCCCTGAAATCTGCAGACATATGCTCTCCAATCCTTCTCAGCACGATCCGCACCGCACGGCCGTACTGGTCAAACGGAACCGCGGCCTCCCGGCGCATACAGAAAAAGGAATCTCTGTCCTTTAAGATGCCGGGGCCCACAAAAACCGTTCCGCCCTGCTCCCGTATGCGAAATCCGGCCATCACCCCGCTCCCGTGCTCCTCAAACAGAAGGGAAGCGAATTCCGGGGCATAATCGCGGAGCAGATCAAGCGCATCCCGCTTGAGGATACGCCCCTCTTCAAATATGGGAAACACCTGTTTCAGCTCCATGTCAAACCTCCCAGGCCAGCGGTCCCTCCTGCCGGGTTCGTCCGCTGGCGCACTTTACGCTGGCCGGCAAGCTCTGCGGACACCTCACAGCCACCCGCCGAAATAATCGGGACTCTCATTGTCAAACAGGAAACGGGACGCCTCTCCGACGCTTAATATCCCGCCCTTCCTCGCCGCCGGAAGCACGCAGAAGTCCCAGTCCCTCTCCCGGTACACAAACAGGCGGATCTCATCCTCCCCAATCGAGTCAAAATCCCCCTGATACGGGAGGAACGCCGGATACGCCCCGAACAGTCTGTCATAGGTGGTTTCCTCAAATAACCGGATATCCAGGGAAACCTCGCGCTCCCCGGCCGCATTTCCCAGCGCGTCCCGGATCGCAAAAACCACTCTGCGGGTAGCCGCATGACGCGTCACGCAGCCGAACACCTCCCGGCCTGCGTCCCTGTCGGACACGATCCTCACCACGGAGCCGTCGTGGGCCTGCGTGGTAACGGAATATGCGATCGCAGCCTCCTCCTTCTCAAGCGCAGGGATCATCCGCCCGCTCTCCTGCATCTGTCCCCGAATAATCGCCCCGTTTAAGGCGCGCAGCTTCAGCTCGTCTGCCCCATTCTTTACCCTGGCCCTGCGCCCCACCGTAAACTCCCGGAGCGCATCGCGGAACACCGGGAGCTGGCAGCTCATCCCCGTAAACCGGATCCCATATCCCGACAGAATACCGTCCTCATCGCACAGAGGCTCAATCAGACGCTTCACAACACGGTAAATCTCCGGGGCCAGCAAAAGCTCCAGCGCATCCTTATGTACTGTGAAATCAAGGCGGCGCTCCGCAAGCCCCTCCGGCGTGCGCACATGCGCCGCGCTGATGGCTGCAAAGCGGTCCGGCAGCGCAATCGTGTTCACAGGCACGCCGGAGAAAAAAGCGGTTTTCAGCCCTTCCGCCAGAAGCCAGAGCCGGTAGAAATTCTGGCGTTTATATTCCGCTGACTCACGCAGCCTTCCGAACCGGGTGGGAACCGTCTCCTCCGCCCGCTCATAAAGAGCCGTAAAGCGCTCGTAGATCTTCTCCGTGCCGCCGTACTGATCCACCAGGGAATACGCGTCCAGAAAGCCCTCGTCCAGCGCTTCCTCCTCTGAACCCGTCACGGAAAGCATCACCCTTATTTTCAGGTACATGAAAATGAGGCTCGTCAGGCGGTTTCCGCCAAAGCTGCTGTCCCCGTTTAAATACCGTTCCTTTAAACAGACCCGGTACGCCACGCGCGTGTTATCCGTCTCATACTCGCAGGACGTCAGGGACGAAGAACCGGCCCCGCAGTGAAACGCCAGCACCCGGGCAGAACCGGCGTCCGCAGAGCCCGCCTGCCGGGCGATCGCATCATACACACTGTTCACGGATTCCGAGCAGACGCCCTCCACCTCATAATCCGGCAGCAGGGCCCGGAAACGGTCAAGCGCCAGTCCCGCCCGCTTCTCCGGCAGCAGAAAGCAGATTTTTTTATATTTCACCCCGTGCTCCCCCTGAGCCACGCCGACCAGATATTCCAGAAATCCCTTCAGAAGCGCGTCTGAGGAGACAAGAGCCGCATTCCCGTCCGCATCGCACACCTCCAGCGTCCTCTCTTCAAACAGATACCGCTTCAGGCTGTGGAAAAATGTCATCCCCCCGGCGCAGCCTCCCTGTTTCAAAAGCCGCCAGGCCTCATATCCGAAGCAGAACCTTACCTCCCCGGACACGCAGCGCCGGACAGCCGCCGCACTGGGGCATAAACGGCTGCCCCCCTCAAACACGACCGCGCGGATCCCGGCCTTACCCATGCCGGCCGGCTCCCCGGACGCGGCGCAGGTATATCCCGCCCCGAAATCGATCGTCAGCGGTTCGGCGCAGTCGCCCGGCTCCTCCACGGTCAGAATCGGAAGCCTCGCCATGGCCGCCGCCAGATCCCGCTCTCCCGCCGGATTGGCGCGCTGGCTGTTGTAAGCCCGTATCACCCGCAGGCTGGAGGGCGCGTCAAAGAGCAGCACGCTCAGATCCCGGTAAACACCCGCGCCCAGGGACGGCGACACCCGCCGCGGCGACAGCGTCAGCCGGTTCTCCTGAACCTCAAACACGGCCAGGACCGCGCCGTCCCCGTCCGAGATGAGCCCCACAAAATGCGTCCCGGAAAAACCGTGCTCCAGAAAGATGTCCTCCGCCTCCGAAACAGGCGTTCCTCTCTTCAGAGCCAGACGGCCCGGCGCAGTCAGACGCTCCGGGGCCAGCTTTGCCCGCGCCGAAAGGCTTTTTATGATGCTTACAGAATCCTCGGAAAAATCATCCGCCAGGAGCTCCTCCTCCTTCCCTCTGTAGCGGAACAGCAGCTCAATCAGCTCCTCCCGCTTCAGACGCTTCGGATCAAGGCCCGCTGATCTTGTCATAATCCGCTCGCTCACGCAGAGATCCCGCAGCATAAAGGTTCCCATCTCCCGAAGCTCATCCAGCGTATAACGCCGCCCGCCCGTCTGCCTGCCATCCTTAAACAGCCTGTACCTGTACGACACACCCCGTCCCCCTCAACTAAACCAAAACTGCCATTTCAAAACCATCATTTACCGAACATACTTTCAAAACAATACAAAGCCGCCGATCGGCGTCTCCTCACACTCCACGATCCCGGGAGGGATATCCCAGAAAATGCGGCACGTCCTCCCCGCCTGCAGAAACACGCTCCGCAGCGCCGTCACTCTGCGCTCATGGAGCGGCGAAGCAGGCTCATTCACAATCAGCACCAGGCTCCCGTCCTCCCGCATATTCACCCATGCATTCCTGTACAGGCGGCAGAGCGCATCGCAGAAGCACCGCTCATAATCCCCCGTCCGGCACAGCCTTAAGTAATGCCAGGCGATCCGGCGGATCTCCTTTTCCGAAAAATCCCGGACCAAAAATTCAGGGCCGAACGCCCCGTTTCGGATATCCTCCGCCAAAAAACGCACATAAAACGCCTCCAGATCCATGCCGGCGCAGGCATCCGTCTCCCACAGATGGCGCAGGATCAGATCACACAAAAAGCGGGTAAGCTCCGGGACGCGCCCCGGCTTCAGCAGATGGGTAAAAATCGCCTCATAGCTGTAATACGGGTTCACAGCCACAGTTCCCACATCCGGCCCAAAGGGGCTGTAGGCGTTCTTCACTGTCGCCTCCCCATAAGGAGAACTGGTGTCCGTCACGTCAAAAAACAGATCATTCTCCCGTATGCCGTTCTCCAGAACCTCCATCGCCGCCTGCCACAGCCGTTTCATGCCTGACCTCCCTTTCCCGTCCCGTGTAAACCATACGCCGCGGCGCTCTGCGCCCGGCTGCCCCTATACGATCTCCCCCGTAACCGCAAACTGGGGAAAAGCGCCCTGCACCTCCTCCGCGAGAAAGGAAACCTGATCCTCTGTGAGAAACCCGCGTTCCTCTGCCCGGAACGCCAGGCACAGGCGCTCCCGGCCCGGCGGGGCAAAGCGGTAACGGCCGCCTTCCCCCTCCGCGCTCCCCTGTCCGTCCTCCCGGATTTCCACCAGCTTAAGGCCCTCCGACGCCTCATAGACAGAGGCGATGCGGCCTATCTCCGCCCTGGTACAGAGCCGGCCCGCCGCATTGTCCGCCTGGCGGTCAATATGGCGCATCCGGCGCATGTTCGAGGTCAGGGGATAATGGGGAACCTTCACATCCCGGCGGACCGCGATCCGGTACAGATCAAACTCCTTCTGCCCCCGCTCCTCTGTGATGACCTCCATCCCCCGCGCGCTCATATACATGTTCCGGATCCCCCTCTCCCGGCGGACCACATAGCCGTCCTGCGGGAAAGGCAGGCGTAAGGTATGGCAGAAATACCGCTCGTCAATCGCCGGGATGGGGAACACCGTGCATTTGAGCTTTACCGGCTCCACATTCCACAGAGGCACAAGGCCGAGACTCAGAGGAAGATCCAGATCCTTCATACGGATGAAACGAATTTCACCTTCAGGCCCGGCCCCCTGCTCCTCGCAGAAGACATCCGCGAACCGATCCACATACGGCAGATACGGCGTCCTCCAGTAAACGCCGTTCTCATAATACACATCGCGCAGCTCCCCGATCCTTCTCTGGTAGCGCCTGCACGGCGCAAAGCGCGCCTTTCGCGTGACGGTTCCCGCGTCCGTCTGAATCTCCAGCTCATGAGGCTGGCCAAACAGCTCCCTGAGCCGGCTCTTCGCGCATGGGCAGAACACGGTGGCCAGGCTCTCCGGCTCGCTCCCTTCATCCATGGGAAACAGAAAATCATTCACAATCGGCGTATCCCCGGCCGCTGCCACGGCCCCGTACAGATAAAAGCGCTCTGAAATATCCCGAAGCTCCTCATTCAGCTTCGTCTCCAGCTCCCTCAGCGCCTGTCTGTTATAGCGGACGACCTCCTCAAACGCCTTGCTGATGTCCCGGTAGCCCTCCCGCTCCAGGCCGCCGCTCAGCGCCTTTAAGCGCTCATAGATAAAGCTCTCATCCATCCGTGTCACCTCCCGGCCCGGGCCGCTTTTCATCCGCGCCGGGCGCGTTCTTATGCCCTGAGGCGCCCGGCCGGCCAACTTCCTCTTTGCCCGTGCCCCGGGCCGGGCCGTCCCCTGTCTCTCCCGCGGGACCGGCCGCTTCCCCGTCCGCTTCCCCGCTGTCCCCGGGAAGCGTATCCTCTCCCGGATCCTGGGCATCCTGCGCCTTAAGGGAAGCGATCATCTGCTCCATCTCCGCCGCGCCCTCCGCATCCTCCAGCTCTGTATATGCATCGCGCGCCTTCTCAAGAAGCGCGAGCGCCTCCTGCGTATCTCCGGCCAGGATCGCGTCAAAAGCCGCCTGCCTGTCCTCCTCGATCGCATCCTCTTTCAGATCCTTTTCCTCCATGGCCTGCTTCTGCAGGGACAGAATGAGCTGCGTCGTCTCCTCTGCCTTCTCATTGTCCTCCAGGGCAATATACGAATCCCTGATCTTCGTATACTGCGCAATGGCCGTCTCCAGATCCCCTGCCAGGATCGCATTCAGAGCCGCCTCCTTATCCGCGTCGATGATGACCTCATCCCGCGCCTTCGCGCGCTCGGCCTTTGCCTCCTCCCTGGCCTGCCCCTCGATCCGCAGAAGGGCGAGCTGCGCCTCCTTTAAGAGCTCCGGATCCTCCACGATCCGCAGCATCGCCTCCGCGCGGCCGTACAAAACAGCGGCGGACTCCAGATCTCCCTCCGCCTCCTTAAGGGCCGCGGCCTGCATATAATTGTCAATCTCCATCCCGGTCCCGGCAAGCTTCATCCGCCTCTCAAGCACGCCTGTCAGGGATGACAGCTCCTTATACTGCTTCGCCCGCTCCAGGACCTTCTTATATCCTTCGCGGGCCTGGGCATAGCTGCGGGCGCCGTAAGCGTCGTCCGCTTCCTTCAGCATCTCGCTGAGCCCAATCTTTTCCGACAGCTCCTTTTCCTTTGCAAGCCTCTCTCCATTTTTACTTATCTTTTTGCTTTCCTGCGCCGCCTTCTCATACTCCTGCTTCGCCAGCGTACAGCTCAAATCAGCCATATACTGATCCCCTGTTTCTTCGTACACGGCCACCGTATCCTGTACCTCCCGCTGCTTTCGCCGCCTGACCCGGAACACCACAGCCGCGATCAGGGAGACGGCCAGAAGGATCAGGAAAAGAATCAGGCACCACGTAAGGATCTTCTTTTTCAGGGCCCTGTTTTCCTTATACGCCTTTTTGACCTCCACCGCGGCCAGGCAGCAGCAGGGAATCCCCTCCGTGCTGCCCCTCAGATACAGCTCCTGCAGATCTCCCAGAAACTCCTCCACGGACTGGATGGACTCATACGCGTCCAGAACTTCCACCTTATTGATACGGCTCCAGAAGCCTTCCGTGACGGCTAACAGCACATCCCCGTCCTCAAGCCTCAGCCTGCCGGAGACAGCCGTCCTCCCGCTTCCGCCCAGATAATGGACGACATTCCCCGTCTCCTCCTTCGGTCCGGTTCCCTCCTTTGCCGCCTGCCCTGCCATATTCTGGTACACCGTATGCGTCACGCTCTGATGGTAGATCCCCGCGCTGCGAAACGCATAAAGCATCACATTGCCGCACACGCCGTACCGGAAGCGGGTATAATCCGAGACCAGCACAAGGATCCCGGCCTTCAGCCGGATGCGCACGCTCTGTTCCGCCAGGCATCTGTGCGCCCTCTTAAGGCAGGCCCGGATCCGCTTTGCCGACATCCCGGGCTTCTGCACAAACGCCTCCATCGCCGCATCGACCGCCAGCTTCGCGCTTTCCCGGCCGCCGTCCCCGTCATAGCCCTCGGCCACAGCCATGCAATAATAGCGATCCATCTCCACAAAGCCGTAATATGTCCCGTTCTGCCCGTTTAAGCCTGCCTCTGATACAAATGTGGTAATGAACTGGCTGTTCAACTTTCTCATATGGTTCCTCTTTTCCATCCGCAGGTAAGCCGGCGCGTATCACGCCACAATCACCGCCAATGCGCTTCTCTGATCCTTTAAATTCCGGCGGTTCACCGCTTCAATCATGTTCTGGGCCTTCCTGTACGGATGCGCCCTGCCTGACAGGAGCTTTTCCACATCCACCTCCGTCAGGGCCTGCCATACGCCCTGGCTGCACAAAAGGGTCGTAATGCCTCTCCTGTCCAGCCTTCCGCTCTCCTCCTTTGCCAGGGACAGCTCCCTGCCGTTAAAGCTCGCCAGGGACAGCCCGCCCACGTTCCGGTAATACATATCATGCCCGATAAAGCAGGCGGCGAGCAGGGAAACCCTCGGAGGGCGGCCCTTATAAATCCGCTCATGCAAAAGCGCGGCGGCGCGGGCAAACTGCGCCGTGAACTGGCCTTCCACATCCTCCAGGGAAACAAAACCCCTGGCCACTGTCTCACACGCCAGAATCGCGCCGTAAGCCCCTGTCACGCTGTCGATCGCGCCGTCCGCCAGCACAGCCAGAAACCCCTCCCCGACCTGCTTTGTCATAAAATACGTATTCTGATGCACAAGGCTGCCTATGGTCTGGGCATTGCCGTAACGTCTACTCATCTTCCTCTTCCCACTCGAAATTCGCCCCGCAGAGGGGGATAAAAAGAAGCTTGCTCTTTCCCAGCTCAATCTGGTCAAAGGCCTCCATCTGTGTGGGCGCATAGACTGCCTCCCCGTTCAGGTAGACAAGCCCCTGCGCGTCGCCGGGCAGTAGAAACGTCGCCCGCTTCTTTCCGTCATAAGAGACAATGGCATGATTCTTATAGGAAATATGATTGTCCCCCAGGATCCGGATGTCCATCTCCGGACTCCTGCCGATAAAATTCTTCTCCGCAATCATCCGGTAATCCCTGCCCTTGGAAGGCCCCTCAATGCAGACAAGCCATCCGACCACAGGATGCATCACCTCCAGCTCCTCCAGATATGTGGTGTCCCGCAGGACGCCATCCACATCCTCCCCCTTCTTCCTGGCTATATTCACAGCCGTACTGCAGTACGGGCAGATGGTCCCGTACCGCTTTTCGCTGAATAAATGTCCGTTTTCACACCTGATTAAGCCCATGTCAATCCCGCATCCTCTCAAACGTCCTCATTGAATCACAATCTTCTCATATGAAATATATATCGTATCGCCTCGCTGAATCCGGTACAAAATCCCCTTCTGCAGCTTATAGACCGGTTCACCGCCCTTCTGCTTAAGCCCCACCATGCCGTTGTTCGCCCTTGCGCAGACATACCAGTATGCGCCGTTTCGCACAAGAGCCGCGTGATCCTCCTCGATCGAGGCGGCGTAGGCGGAATCAGAAAAGTCAATATTTACCAGATTCGCAGGCGCAGATTTCCCTATCAGCAATTCCTTCTGTTTTCCAAGCTCATGCTCGTCCCGCGCCTCTCCCCGGCTGTCCAGGATCACAGCCCTCATCCGGGTCCGTTTTTTCAGATATTCCGCAATGTGAATACCCGTAAGGCCAGCGACCATCACCCACAAAGCAATCATGGAAACCACCATAAAAAGGTTCACCGCACCCTGGTCCGCCATATGGCCCTCCCATCCTTAACCGCATTCAGGAGAGAATTCATAAAGCGAAACCCTCTCCTGTGCTGACTAGCCTTCTATACAACTGTTCCGCGGCGGCCCAGCCTGGCTGGGCTGCCGCGCTTTCCAAAAAATAAATGCCCCGTCTTATGAAAGCGGCGGCGGCTCGGCTTTCCTCCCCGCCGCCGAAACCGGGCTGCCCGCCCGTCAGACACCGCCCGGAAGCACCGGACGGCCGCGTTCTCTTACTCTACAACAATATCAGCCAGACGATCCTTCTTCTGCCTTACCACCAGGGTGAATCTCTTCTCCTGATCCGCATTCTCCTCTTTGTAGGAAACCGGGAAGGCGTGGCTGAATTTATACTTGGTCGTTACGTCGTTATGCGTATAGGATACCTCCACTGCCTTGTAGCAGTCCGCATGGTTGGACGCCACCAGAGACCACTCCAGCATCTTCTTGGACTCGTCGCCCAGAATCTTCTTCGTGGAATCCATGTTGATCACGCCCTGAATCATCAGGGTGCAGTAGATATCCGAAGAACGCGCATAGGAATGCTCGTCAATCGTGGATGTGAACTCCACATAGGAAATGCCTTCCGTGATCTCTGCGATATCCGCAATCTTTAAGCTGTTTGCCTGCACTGTCGTTAAAGCCATTTGAATCTCCTCTCCTTATTTACCTGAACTATCTATCTACTCGCTGAAGCTTTCACAAGCGGGGCTTAAAACTCTCTGCTGCGCCTGTCCGGTCCACAGGCCTATTCATTCTCCGTAATATTGATCGTAAAGCTCTCGGACACGCCCTTGGACTCGATGCGGATATCGCACAGGCCCTCCGCGATATTCTCAAGCTCCACGCTCTCTCCCTCCCGTATAATCGAATTATCCCAGGTCCCGAATTTCATCCACTCGCTGATCTGCCCGCTCGGCTCAAAATACGCGCGGATACTGCGCTCATCCTTGCTGCGGAGCTGCGCGGCCATCATGCGCTCAATGTAGGTGCGCCTGGTGGTCTGGAAAACGCTCCGGTACGTGCGGCGATCCATATGCATGCTTCTGGCGCTCATGACCGTAATGCCGCTGACAATCTTGCCGTCCAGCGTATAATTATCAGAGGAGAACACAAAGCCAAACTTGTTCTGGTCAATCTCCTCCTTCACATCATTCGTAAAGCCCGATATCTCCTTTGCAAACACGATCGGCAGGCGCAGCGCATTTTCATTCTCCTCCAGGTCGAACCGCACGCCCGGGAAATCCGGGTAAACCTTCTTTAAGTATGTCTTCAGGAAATTGGGGCACTGGCACGCGGCCACGATCCCGGCCGCCACAAACTCCGCGCCCACATAAACGCCCTTCATCCAAAACTTCACGTCATTTTCCAGGCCCTTCGGGAACTCCACGGTCCCGTTCTCCGAAAGCCTCGCGCCCCTGGAGGTGACCACTCTCGACTTGTCCTCCGGGACCACCGTCACATTCGGGAAACAGGCAATGGCATATTCATCGTATACATTCCCCGCGATCTCCTCCGCCTTATCCATATAAGGGGCAGCCCCGTCCGTGGCCATCCTCGAAAACGTAGACTCCTCCCCTGTCTCAAACCCGAAAAACGTCTGTATCTTATATTTCTTAATCCCATCCAGGAGGTTCTGCAGCGTGTCCATGGAGGAGAAGAAGACCGGATCGTCCTCGTCATACTCGCCGGAATAGCCCCATTTTTCCGCAAAATCAAGCGTCATCTCCGTCGTATAATCGTCGAGCGGCATCTCGCGCTGCAGCTCAATCCTCGGCACGATGCCGAACCAGATGGTATCCGTATAATCCGTCTTATTGTTCACCGTCTCCAGATACAGCTTCAGCTTCTCCATATTCTGGGACTCCACCAGCTCCTCTATGGGCAGGTTCGTCACCAGCAGGGACGGCGCCATGCCCTTAATCTTCGGCGTATAGGAATCAAAGAACGCCTTTACGCCCAGGATGCGCTCAAAGATGGGCTTCGCCACCTTGATAAAATCCTTCTGCCACGTATTGTAAAGCGCGCTGTAGTTGTTGAACAGCTCCACCTTCTTGCCGGTCTCCATCACTGCCAGCTTGGAGGACATCTTGTTCGTGAAGGCGGAAACCACCAGCTCCTGCATCAGGGAAGACACCCGATCCGCACCGCTCTCCTGCTCTGCCGGAGCGCCCACCGCGTTCTTGCGCCGCTGTTCGATTAAGTCATACCGATCCTCGATCTCCGAAACCAGAAGCGCCGTCGCCTGATCATCGGCCTCCAGAAGCGGAACCCCCTCCGCCGGGTTGAACGTAATGGTCTTCATCTCGCCCTCGCCGTCAAAATAGGGAAGAGCCGGAACAGGAGTTCCCCCGCCCTTTTGCCCGGCCGCCTCTATAGCGACCAGATTCTCCCGGATCGTGCCGATCATCAGGGCAATCTGCGTCGGGAATTCATTATAAAAATTCTCCGTCTCATTGATCTTCTTGGATAAAAGCTTTAAGCGTTTAAGCCTGGCCGGCGAATCGCTCTCCAGCTTCATGCTCTCCTTCGCCAGATAATTCACGTCCTTGCTTAAGCGCTTCATATCGCTTAATGTCTTCTGAGGAGACAGCATCTCCAGCATGGAATCATAGTTAAAGGTCACGTTCGGTTTATTCGAGCTGCGCTTCTCATCAATCAGCCGCATGAAGGTCTTTAAGAAACCGTTGTTCCTGTCAATGACAATCTCCTTCACAAACTGCGCCGGAATCCCCATGGGACGCTCCAGCGTATAAACCATCCGCTTGCTCTCCGCGTCAAAATAACTGTAGATCGTCGGGGCAAACTTCTTTAAGAATTCGTCGAAGCTGTGGACCAGCAGATGGCTGTGGATCTCCTTGATCTTCTCGTCCGTCAGGCTCTTGCCCGTGGTCTCTATCCCTGCCATGAGATTGATCAAATCCAGGCGCTCCGGATTGATCACGTCAAACAGAATGGTCCGGTTGGTCTGCTTAATAATTTTCATCCTTTTGTTCCTCTCCCCTGCTGGCTTTGTGGAGCGCAAATATATATATGAAATATGCCCAAAAAAACGGCGCAGCCATCAGGTAAAATTGTGGCGAATCGCATTTATGTATTATAAAAACATTTTAACATTGAAGTTATGTCAAGTCAATTTATTTATCCATTTTTTTCCATATATTGATAATATATCATACATGATTCGACTAAAAATAACATGATTCCGGGAAAAATGAGCGCCTGATGTTATTTCAGCAGCAGAAAATGCTGCACGATGTGACTCTGCCGCTCCGGATCGCCGGCGCGGCGGCCGGACAGAGATGGGGCAGACGGATCCTTAAATTCAGATCCGCCTGTCCGTATAGTGTGTATGATAGGATATAATATGCTGCGTAATGATATGTAAAAAGGGAAGAGCAAAGATACGGCTGCTTTGTACGCCTGGCCGGCCCTCCCCCGGAGCGTGTCAGAAAAACACTCTAAACAGCGCAGTTTTGTTCCTTTTCCCACTGCCGGATAAGAGCCACCGAAAGCTCCGCATAATCCGCAGCTTCCTCACAGGAGAGGCCGTTTTTCAGCATACGGAGCACCATCTGTTTCTTGGCCCGCATTTCGCCGCGCGCCTCTCCCCGCGCTTCTCCCCGTGCTTCTCCCCGCGCCTCAATTAATTCTGATAAATTACACAAATCTCTTACCCCCTTCTTAATGCCGTCATCTACACGAATGCCATATTCTCTCAACCGCTCAAGCTTCTCATTCCTTCCGATTACGTTGCTGCATATCGTCTGCAGCAGGGATAATACTTCGTCCTCAGCCCTGATACGGTCGTTGATGCGCAGCACGATAACATTCAGCAGATCGTATGCCTCCCGCCCACGCTTCACGCTCCCGATGATATCATGCTTTTCCATGCGGTACAGGCTGGCCGTCCCCGCTTCACGGTCAGGTACCTCTCCCATACAGATCCAAATCGAATATACCTTCTGAAGGCATCCATAGTTCGTCTTATTATTGATGCTTTTTAGCTGCGAGCTCAGACGGCGCGCCGCATAGTATACGCCCCGCATTTCGATCGGATATCCCTTATAGTATGCATTCTGCGCCTCCACTATGATGTACATCCCGATCAATGTCCCCGCGTCTCCCCGATAGCATGCGCAAAAAAGAATATCATAGAAAATCCGGCCTTCATTTAAGGAACTGTCCTCATTCGCAAGGCCCTCTATATTCGTCAGGTTTTTCTCCACTCCAACCTTCGATACCGTCACGCTGCCTGGCTCAATGTATTTGTTTTCTATATCTTCCAGCGGATATTCCGCGAATTCCGGGACAAAGCGCTTCATAATCCGCGCCAGGAACTGCCTGTTGGCCAACAGTTCCTTCAGCGCCGCGTCATATTTTGCTTTTCCTTCTTCTGTGCTTATGATTGTATTTCCTATCTCGTTCATCTGCGCCTTTCATCAATCTGTGTTTATACGGTTACGATCCGGTCAGGCGGAGTGTTGCAGGAACTGCCAGACCGTACGGATAACCGTTTATCTCCTTACTTAATTATATTAGAAAAGAGGGGGGGATGCAAGATGATTTCTGACAGAGTCAGTTTTGACGCTTTAATTTATACTTGCTCTCTCTGAGCACATGGGATCCTGTTTTTTCATACTATATTAGCGCCATCATTGTTTTTTATCCCTCTTTTTCTTAAATGTATTCAGTATAGTTATAAAATCTTTTCGATTAACGATCAAAAATGATATCGTTCCAAGAATTAAAAAAATTAAATTAAACCAAATATTTCCCAAAATTGAGAATATGCAAATCAACAGATCGGTTTCCAATAACAGCCAAAACTCCTTCCAACTAACAGTAATTCCAAGTTCCGATCGATTCTGTTTCTCTCTTATCATCCACATTCCCAGAAAGGAAATAAACGTCGAAACAGCCGCTGCATGCAAACCTAGCAATTTTATTGTTCCAATATTAATTGCTGCATTTATAACAGCGCCGAAAATACTGGACGAAAAAGCTCCTTTCGTATTTTTTGCTCTTAAATATCCAACCCCATAAAAAGAACAAAACGCCTGAAATACCGCTCCAAGATAATAAAAAGGAATATAGTCACTTGCAATTTTATAGTTTTTCCCCATAACCAGCCAGACGAATATTTTTGTCGCAGGAATAAGAACCCATAAAAACATAAATAATAAGCGATACAGTTTTTGAAACACCACTTTACAACTTATGTTAGAAGCTACATTGATACCGAAGCAGCTGTTTCAGTACCTTTGTAAAGACACTTGATTTTATGCCTGTTTCGACATTTTGCAGGAAAGTGGCATAAAATACCTGCCGGCGGATCTCCTCGCTTAGGACGAACCAAAATTCCTGTACGCTTTCACCGCGGTATTTTGAAAAAACTTCATCCTGATAAGGCAGTATTTTCATTGCGCAGTATGCGACATTGATTAGGTTGACCAGTGTTTCAATTCCTTTACTGCTGCGAACCATGTAACTGCATAAGGACCAGAACGTTTTCTGTTCGTAGTAACTGACCTCTATGTTCCACCTGAAATAGTAACACAGCAGCGGAATATACTGCATGCGGCTGCTCCCAGTCTGGTTCAATGGCGCCTTTTCCTGCCAGGCGCAGAATATTTCCATCTGACAGGGGAAAACTGTGCTAAAAAATAAACGCCGGGCACTCTGGTTTTTTTCGGATGCTGTCACATAGGAAAGGACTTCTCTCTGTCCAAAAAGGTTGGTGAGGACCCGGCGCACACCAAAATAATAATCTCCAATTTTTTCATCGGAAAGGGTAAAATCGGTTTCCGTTGAAAGGCGTCTCCCATGTTTGGCAGGCCGGCCCCTTTTGCCTGTGGGCTGCGGTGCAAGATCATAAATGACGGAGTCATTGCGGGCATTGCAGATAACATCCAGGTTGGAATACTCGTCCACAACACACACCAGGTCTTTTTTGGCATACCAGCTGTCGCAGAGGATAATGACATTTTTCTGTGCAGAAAATTCCGGCATGACCTGCCGTACCATGGATGCTGCCAGTTCCAGTTTGGATACTTCTTTTTTCCACATGCGGTATCCCAGAGGGACTGCCAGATAAACAATCCGCTGTTTACGCCATACGGGGACACAAAGCATAAGGCTGACAAAGCAGTGCCCGTTAAGGTAATTGGAAGCATTATGGGCGGCATGGTCGAAAAGTTTTGAAACATCCTCAAACTTTTTTCCAAACTTTGCTACCATGGTATCGTCAATGCAGGAAAAACAGGCTGTGGTTTCAGGCGTTGTGGAACCAGCTTCAAGGCCATAGCCGCTGTTACATTCATAAACCTGGAATAATCCACTTTGGCATAAGAGCAGGCATAGTAAAAGGCATTCAGGGATTTTTCAGTAATGCCGGACAAAAAGTGTCTGTAAAGGAAGCGTATGGAATGTGCTGATTCCATTGCCAGTATGGATAGCACCAGTAAAAACAGTGTCTCTGCAGTAGGAGCAGAAAATGTTTGAAAATAGGTAAAAAAATATTGGTGAAGTCTACCAATCAGGTTATCTTTGTTGTATAATGAGTTTATCGTACAGGGTCACTTTCCTTTGTAATGGTTGTTGCGAACTCATTATACATCAGAAAGTCCTGTACGATACTTTTTTATTTAAAAACTTGTAAAGTGGTGTTTTATATTAAGATTTTTGTAAAAAATTCCGGTTGAAAGCCCTGAAAACATGTGGTAAGATGGTTACAGCCATAGAATCGATGTGGTATTTGTACAACATAATGCGTATTATGTTGTATTTTTTATGCACAGGGACGCACAGGACATCCCATTTCTGCCGTATGATGTGTTTCTGCCGGGAAATTCCTTATGCCCTGTCCGATTTTTCCCGTTTTATCCGGGCCGGCAAGCCTTCCGAAACGCCCCCTCCGCTCTCAGAGCACCAGCCCCAGTTCTTCAATCTTCCTCCTGCACTCCTTCCCCGATGAAGCCGTATAGATCCTTGTGGTCTCAATGCTGCTGTGCCCCATGATATCTGCCAGCCGCACGACGTCCTTCTGGGCCGCATAAAATGTCCTGGCAAACAGATGCCAAATGTAAAAAAGCTGTTGAGCGCCGCCAGCATGGAATTCACACTCCGCGGCTGGTAGCACTGCACTAACTGTTCCTTAAACGCCAGTACCTCCTCCCTGGATACCGGACGCGGCTCCGGCCCCGCTGAAGCCTGCAGGTTTAATCGCTTTGCTGCGCGCTCTTTTGTCTTCTTTCCTGTCCCGCCTCGGTATTCCAGAAAAAGCCGGATATCATGAAGATATTTTGAAATCGTCGCAGGCGCGCGTTCCTCCTGTTTTAAATACCGCCTGTACCTCTCGACCTCATCGGTTCCCAATAACCTGTTTTCATCCATCGGTTCCTTCATCGCCTCTTATCTCCTTTTCGTAATTTCCCATATCCATACTATACCACAGATCCCATTGTTGAACAGGTAAAAATTCAGGCGTTCCCAATGCTTATGCAATCTGTCTGTGAAAATCTCTCCATGGCGGGATGAAAGGGGGCGGGACGTTCTGTCAGCGGCAGGAATCTTTATATGAGCAGGAAATGCGAAATCCGATTTGGAGTCAGAAACGTATATAAAAAACGAAAAGCTGCGGGCCCGTCCGGAATATCCCTCTGAACCCGCAGCGCAAAAATGTCAGCCGTCCCTACAGCTCCTTTTTCCAGAGCCCGTGAAGGTTGCAATACTCATATGCAGCGACCGCGCTGTCGCTGTCTGCCAGGGCAAACACCGCCTCCGGCTTTGTATCCGGCTTTAAATATTTGATCTGGACGCCTTCCTTTGTTTCGAGAGCCACCCACTGGATATAGTGCTTTTCCATCATCGGATGCTCGGCCTCTCCCACATTGACCGTCACCTTTGTCCCTTCCACTTTTACAACCGGGACATGCTTTTCAAACGCGCCGTCCGTAATTCCCGGCAGCAGCTCCTTCATCTTCTCTCCGCAGCACATCACCGGGACATGGTTGTCCTGAACCATGGTAATGATATTGCCGCAATGCCCGCAAATAAAAAATTTCATAAAAACCTCCTTATTCGGTTCCTTCCAGCCGCGCCCGGCCTCCCCGGCCGCCGGCCTATTTTCGTTTATCTCTTTTCATTATACGCATATTTTCCACAACAGTAAAGGACTTTCCGCTGATTCTTCAAATTGATTCTGCAAATCTGTGCGTTTCTCTTCCTGTATCCTAAAAATCAGTCCCGGCCTCCTCAGCCGCCGAACGGCTTCTCTCCTCAAGAATCTCCCTTACCTCCCCCGCCGGCACGCCGAGCGCGACGGCCATCTCTTCCTCCAATGTCTTTTCCACCAGGCTCATCATCTGCATATCGCGGGAAGGCAGCTTCTTCCCGGCGCGGCTGCGGCGCTCCCTTCTCTGGTAGAGCTCCTTGGCAATCCGCACCAGATTGATGTAGTCCTGCGAGTAAAACGCCTCCTTGTATTCCTGCGCGCGCTGCTTCTCATCCTGAATCTGCAGCGGCTCGATCTCCCCGAAGCCTGCGATCAGGGCCTCAGCCGCTTCCCTTGAAAGCACGGGACGCAGCACGCCCTCTGTCTTCTCTATCGGCACATAGATTTTCTCCGACTTGTCCCGAATCGGCAAAAGCACAAGGTACTGCCGCTTTGCTCCCGTGAAATCCATCTCCGCAATTTCATCCACCCTGCACACCTTCCCGCTCCAGTGTACCGTATAATCTCCTTTATTCATGCGTATTCAGCCTCCTTTTTCTGTGCAGACACGTCAACATACTCCCTGCGGACTTCTGTTCTGATCCGCCCTCCGGCGTTACAGCGCCGGGCCGCGGGCCGAACCGTGATATTTCCTTGTCTTTATTAGCATTTCACATTCTGATAATAGAATACCACCTTTTCCCAAATTTATATAAGGTTTTTTTTATTTTCGTGATTATTGCCCAGATTAGGGCGGGGACTATTTGTACATTTTTACCAATCCATATGAATGATGTACAGAAATTGTGCCTGCTGCTCCCGGGTTTGACCCAAGGAGGACCGCAGTCTGTGACCCTTGCTCACAACAAAACCGCTGCGCCGGGGGCTGAACGGTTACTAAATATTCCGCAATTTTTCGCCCGCATTGCTATTTTTCCTTCAACATGGTAATATTATTAGATATAGAGCCGCGCTGTTTTCCTTCCTGCCCGGAGCTGACTGGAGGTTAATACATGATTGGATTTCTTCTGCAGTGCAAAAAAGTACAAGAAGCGTTTGTCAGGGATGAGGTCACGGTTTACGCCGCGCAGGCCTCCTTTTTCGTCGTTCTCTCATGTTTTCCGTTTCTCATGATCCTGCTAAGCCTGATTCAGATGATCCCCTCTGTGACGCGGGCGGATCTGCTTCTGGTGATTGCAAAGCTCGTTCCGGAGCGGATCTATCCGCTCCTGGAGTCCATTGTCCTGGATCTGCACACAGCCTCCCCGGGCGCGATTCTGTCTGTGACCACGATCGCGACGCTCTGGTCCGCCGCGCGCGGAATGCTGGGCATTGAGCGCGGCTTAAACCGCATCGCAGGCTGCAAAAAGCGGCCGAACTTTGTGCTCAGCCGCCTGATTAATTCCATTTATACGATTGTGTTTCTGGCAGTCTGCATCGCCTCGCTGATCCTCATGGTGTTCGGCTTTGCCCTGCAGCAGCTTCTGCTGAAATACATCCCGCTTTTAAGCTTCATCGCCCGGCATCTGATAAGCCTGCAGACGATCTCCGCCCTGGCGATCCTGATCGTCTTTTTCATGGCGCTCTACACCTGGCTGCCCTATGAGCGGCAGATCCTGCGAAAACAGCTTCCGGGCGCGCTGTTCTCCACTGCCGGATGGATCGTGTGCTCCTTTGGCTTTTCCATTTATTTCAACCGTTTCAGCCGCTTCTCCTCCATGTACGGAAGCCTTGCGGCTGTCGTGTTCCTGATGCTGTGGCTGTATTTCTGCATTTGCATCCTCTTTCTGGGGGCGGAGGTGAACCGGCACATGCATATCTCATTCGCCGGCAGACGTCGGATGCACAAAGCAGAACCGCCCCGGTGAGCGCTGCGTTAATTATGGCAGATCACCGGTATCCCCGTATAAAGCTGGTCATACAGCTCCTTTGTCCTGTTCGGGGGCAGGTTGATGCAGCCATGGCTTCCGGCGTACTGGTAGATCGTCCCGCCGAATTTTTCCCGCCAGTCTGCGTCGTGCAGCCCGATCCCGCCGTTAAACGGCATCCAGTAATTCACATGGCTCTCATACTCATAGCTGCCGTCCGCCTGCTTCTGGCCGCGCAGGATGCGATCCTCCTGTTTGTATGTAAGGCTGTAGATCCCCTCCGGCGTGGTATGGCCCTTTTCCACATTTCCGGTCACGCACGGCGCGTCCCAGACGCAGGCCCCGTCGCGGTAGAAATATACGTGCTGGCCTCCCAAATCGACCTCCACATACGTATTCCCCCAGTCAGGCGCGGTGCGGCTGGCTGCTTCTTTTGCGTACTGCGGCTGCCTTTCCTGGCTCTGTCCGGTCTGGATCATGGCCAGCAGAGCCTCCGTCTCGGCCGCCTGATCCATGCTCCAGCCATACGGGCCGCTGAGGACCGCTTCCGCTCCGGCTGTGGTATGGAAGCTCCTGGCCGTCCCGGCCGTGTCGTATGTACCGGCCAGCCAGGCAATATACGCGGCCGCCTTTTCACGGTCAATGGAAATCTGCCCGTTTTCCGATCCCGTCATCCACCCTGCTATCTCGCCCCCTGTGAGCTCCTGCGCCTGCCCGCCAAAGGTATAGGTAATCGTCATGTCCCGGCACGCATTCATCCGCTCCAGAAGCGCCGCCAGGGAGGGATCCTCCTTTGTGACGCGCACCTGCTCATAACAGCCGGCCGCCTCCAGATCAAGCTCCGAAGCCCCGGACGCGACAGCGGCCCGGACAGCGGCCTCGGTCCGCTCCAGATTCAGGCTGTTGCCCTGAACCTCCGCAAGAATGGAAAACGGCGCTCCCTCCTGGTAAGGGGAAATGGACGCGTCCCTTGTCTGCACGATATCCGCTCCGCTGATGCACGCCAGCGAACGGATCTGCGCCGCCAGGGCCGCCTCGTCATACGAGATATGGACAGAAATGGAATAGGAGTTCGCCGCGGACGGGCCGGACTGGCGGCCGCCCGCATTCTGGCTGCCGAGCAGCTCATTTAAATGTTCCGGGACCGAAACGCGGCAGCCGATCGCAGCGCCGCTTATCACCTCGCTCTTACCGCCCTTTTCCTTTACGGTGAGCTGATATCCTGCCGCCAGGGCGTTTTCCAGCGTCTCTCTGGCCTGCGCCTCGGTCAGGCCTCCGATCTCGATTCCGTTTATATCCGTTCCCTCTACAAAACGCGAGGGGTCATCTGCCAGTGCGGAAAAATGGAGCGCCATGGACAGCGCCGATACGGCTCCCAATGTCTGAATTACTGTTTTTTTCCTCATCCTTTAACCTCAATCTCCTTTGACCGCAGCCGTGCGCAAAGGGCAAACGGCTGCCTCTCACCATCATTTACACTCAAGCTGCCTCTCCCGGGCCCGGACGCCGGATGCGCCGGGCTGTTATCTGCGCGTAAAGCCGCCGTTTCAGCGTATCTGCCGCAGCACAGGGGCAATCCTGGCCGCCGCCAGGGCTGCCAGCACACACAGCAGCAAATCGCCTCCCACGGTCAGGAGGAAGCAATTTACAAACACAATCCCCCATGTGACGGGCATGCGGATCACAAAGTTGCTGATCACATAAAAATAGACCATCCCCGACGCATACATTGCCAGAAGGCCGCAGAAGGCCGCTGGCAGAAGCGCGGCAAACGAGCCGCCCCGCATGCGTTCGCTGACAAGGCCCGTGACAAAAGCGGCAAAGACAAAGCCCAGAAGGAAACCGAAGGTCGGCCGGATCAGATACGCCATCCCGCCGCCCGCGGCGAAAACAGGCACTCCGGAGAGCCCGATCGCAAGATAGCACAGCACGCTTAAGGCCCCCATCCTTTTTCCCAGAAGGAAACCGGACAGAAGCACAAAAAAGAACTGCATGGTAAAATGCATCGGAAACGGCTGAACCGGGATACTGATCTTTATAAAAGCCCCCGCGGCAATCAGCGCCGTAAACATCCCGCACAATACTGTCTCCTCCATGGAGCGCGTCTTCACTCTCATCCGTCCTCTTCTCCTTTTCTCCGGCCCTGCCGGCCGCCGGCCTGTAAACAGTAACATTTGTTACGGCTCGCACGCACGCCAGTCAACGCGAAGCGTGTTACTGGGCACATCCTGGCAGGGGTGTGAACAGTAACTAACATTATAACAGAATCCGCAAAAAAATCCACCCCCTTGATCAGAAGACGGCGAAATGCTACAATAGACAGTGGGTAAGCGGCCGGCGCGGCGCCCGCCGCCGCCTGAAAAATTAAAAATGGAGGAATCACATCATGAAAAAGTATATCTGTGAACCCTGCGGCTATGAGTACGATCCCGCGGCCGGAGATCCGGACAACGGCATTGCGCCCGGAACGGCATTTGAGGATCTGCCGGATGACTGGGTATGCCCCGTATGCGGACTCGGAAAAGACGTGTTCGTCCCCGCCGAAGGCTGACCGCACAGGAACCGCATGGCAAAGCGCTTCAGAGCGTGTCAGAAACACGTGTTCTGCCGCATGTGCGTTTGCCCTGCGCGCGATCCGGGCTGAATGAGCGCGGCGCAGCAGGCTGCGTTACGCGAATACAGCCCGGATATACCGCAAAGCGGGGTGTACAGAAGAGGCCATGATGTTTCAAACGCGCCTGCCATTTACACCCTTCTGAGCGGTTGCACATCTCTTTCGTTTCCCCCTGTAAGCCCCCTGTTTCACAGCCACGGAATATTGCATTCTGTTATATAATCTTTCAAAATATGCAGTAAACATTTCAATTCTTCCCCACAATCCCCGCATTCTCTCAGCAATAGGTACATCACCCGTTGTAACAGTTCAGACAACCTGAACTGCTACGGCATCCGCCCATGAAAATCACTTCGCGATGGGGCAGATGCCTGCTGCCGCTATGTTTTCGTACGGTCAGCGCAACAGGTGCGCAGACCTATCTGAACTGTTACCACCCGTTCCTTTCTGTCCTTATGAAAATTTATATAGGGCTTGACAAACCAATTTATTTCTGTTAGCTTATACAATAGTTATCGGAGGACTTATAAACGTAAGTATAAGACCGGATAAGATAGCGGATATACGGTTTGTCGGAGGGTTACTCTTGCGTATGAGAGCGCCGGATAAGAAAACCGTTCCTGTCCGTTTTTCTTATCCGGTTTTTATTTGCAAAATAAGGAGGAAAAGGCAATGAATTTGCTAAATGGAAACATCAGGCCCATCTATTTCAAGTATTTTTCTGCTGCCTTTGGAAGTGCAATGATTACTTCGGTATATTCACTTGTGGATATGGCAATGGCCGGACAATATCAGGGGCCGGACGGAACGGCGGCATTAGCTGTTGTTGCCCCTGTATGGAATATTATTTACAGTCTGGGGCTGCTCATGGGAATTGGCGGTTCTGTAATTTTCAGCACAGTCAGAGGACAGGAAACACAGAAAAACGGAAACGAAAATGAGTATTTTACTGTTGCGGTTATAGGCTCTGTCATTCTTGCTTTCGTGTCATGGGCGGCAATTCTATTTTTTGACAAGCCAATCCTATTGTTTTTTGGTGCGGACAGCAGCTTGCTTTCATTGGCTGAATCTTATTTAACGCCAGTAAAAGCAGCTATTCCGCTGTTCCTGCTTAATCAGATGCTGGCGGCGTTTCTGCGAAACGGCAATCACCCCGAACTTGCAACTGCCGGCGTATTAGCCGGGGGATTGTTCAATGTTGTCGGCGATTACGTTTTCGTATTTATTTTTGATATGGGGATTTTGGGCGCGGGGCTTGCAACGGCAGTTGGATCCGGGATTTCGTTTGCGGTTATGCTTTCCCATTTCTGGTCTGAGAAAAATACGCTGCTTCTCCGAAAACCGACTGGAATTGTGGGAAAATTGAGGGAAATATCGGTTACCGGCTTCCCAACATTTTTTATTGATATTGCAATGGGGATTCTGACAGTGCTTTTCAACCGTCAGATTATGAAATATTCAGGCAGCAATGCACTTGCTGTTTATGGCCCGGTTATCAATGTAAGCACGATTGTTCAGTGCTGCGCTTATAGTGTGGGGCAGGCTGCACAGCCCATTATTTCTATCAATTTTGGCGCAAAGAAATGGCGGCGTATTAAAAAAACTCTGCGGTATGCCCTTTATACTGTTGGAGCGTTCAGTATATTTTGGACTGCCCTCAGTTTGATTTTCCCTAATTTGTACATTTACATTTTTATGAAGCCGACAAAAACAATATTGGATATTGCGCCCGCAATAATCCGTTGTTATAGCATTTCGTTTATATTGCTGCCGCTGAATATTTTCTCCGCTTATTATTTTCAAGTGCTGATGAAACCAGGAGCCGCTTTTTGTGTATCTGTTTTCAGAGGCTGCATTGTCAGTGGAATTTTAATTATGCTGTTACCGCTTGTGGCCGGGGCAAATTCCATATGGTTTGCAATGCCAATCACAGAATTATTAGTTGCTGTATATGCTGTATTTATGATAAATACATATACAAAAGCGTTATCATAAGGAGGTTACTTCCATGAAGCCAAGCCCTTACCGCTATGTCATCTGTGCCTGCGGCACGGCCCTGATCTTTATTTCTGTCGGACTTTTAAGCAATGTATTTCCCATTTACTTTCCCTTTATTATGGAAATTCGCGGCTTCTCCAACACGCAGGTGTCGCTTCTGACCACCATGCGCAGCATAACCGCTCTGTTTTCCATGTTTGTCTCGGATCGGTACTACAATCGGCTGAACTTAAAAAAGGGAATCGCCCTGGCGCTGTGCGCCTCTGTCTTTAGCTATGCGATCTACGGCTGTTCCTCCTCCCCGGCCCTCTACTACCTTGCGGCCCTGATCTCCGGGCTCGGCTACGGCCTGGGCGGCATGATCCCGGCCTCTGTCCTGATCCGGCGCTGGTTTCCGGCCCACACAGCGACAGCCATGGGCATCGCGGCCTCCGGAAGCGGCATCGCTTCGATCATAGGCCCTGTGCTCATCACATCCCTGATCCGGCGCCTTGGCCTTTCCGCCGCTTTTCTGGCGGAATCCGCGCTGATGGCCATATGCGCCCTGCCCCTGGTTCTGCTCATTAAAAACGAGCCCGAACTGCCCCAGGCCCAGGCGTCAGGGCAATCGCAGGATCTCCGGGAAACCGCCTCCCCGCGCCGGGAGCTTACGCGCGCTGAGCACCTGCGCGTTATCCTGGGCGTATTCCTGATCGGGACGCTCGGCCTGACCAGCTTTTCCGGGCTTTCCCTGCTTTACACGACTTCCGGGCGCCCCGTAGAAACCGTATCCCTCCTGCTCTCCTTCCTGGGCTTTGTCCTGATCGCAGGAAAATGCCTCATGGGCTGGCTTTCAGACCGCCTTGGGAGCTTCGCCGCCGTCTCTGTCTTCGGCGCCTTCTTAAGCTTCGGCCAGCTCATGTGCTGCTTTGCGGGAAGCGCTCCCATGCCCCTGATCGTCTGCGGCCTCATTTTTCTCGGAACCGGCCTGGCTCTCTCCACCGTGGCCCTCTCCGTCATAGCCTCCGATTTCTGCTCCGCCGGGCGCTATACGACGCTGCTGAAAACATACCAGGTTACATACGCGCTCGGCGGCCTTATATCCAGCGCATTTCCCGGCATGACGGCTGACATAACCGGAAGCTATCTCCCGGCTTACGCCCTGTTTTTCCTGTTTTCCGTCCTCGCGGTTCTGCTGATCGCGCCGGTATATAAAAAATCCGCCAAATCCATTGTGCTTCGCCTTCGCACCGGAACGCACTCTGATCTCTTTTAAACACATGCAACCATTTTAATACGGAAAAAATCCCCACCTATATTTCCTTCCAAACTCCTCATACTATAACCGAACCGAAAAAGCTTTCCGAAACCGCATCTCTTCGATTTTCCGGAAGCTTCGATGAACAACCGCACAGGAGGTGAGCGTATGAGTCCAAAGGAACTGAGCTATATCGACGACGCCCTGGGGCATGAGTCATTTTTAAAAACCCAGTGCCAGGAAGCGGCCCGCAATTTGCAGGATCCGGAGCTCTCTGCCTTTTCCCGGCAGATTGAGGAAAAACACAAGCAGCTTTTCGACAATTTCTATCATTTAACGTAAGGAGGCGAACCCAATGGATGACAGATGTATTATGGAAAATATGCTTCTGACCACAAAGGGCGTATGTGATCTGTATCTTCACGGCACGATTGAGTCCTCCACATCCAATGTGCGGGACGCCTTTGATCAGGCTTTAAACAGCAGCCTGGAGATGCAGGACGAGCTCTATAAAAAGATGTCCTCCAAGGGCTGGTATAACATGGAGCAGGCGGATTCCATGCAGATTCAGAAGGTGAAGAACCAGTATTCCGGAATGGCTTAAGCGCGGATTAAAGAAAAGCGCCCGCTTCCCGATACGGCTGCAGGGGAGCGGGCGTTTTCCGTTATTTTTAAACACGCCCCGGCATAAAACGTTTTCCTCAATGAAATAAATTGACCTCAAATTGAGAATGTGGTACAATAAAAGCATGAAAAAATCTTCCCCAAAGAACGTTTTGGGCATCATTGCGGAAAACCGTCGCAAAATTTCGTACAAACAAACTATTTACATATAAGGAGGATCTATACATATGGATTACAGAGCAGAGTATCAGAAAAAACTGACTGCCGCAGCGGACGCGGTCAAGGTGGTTAAATCCGGCGACTGGGTGGATTACGGGTTTTGCGCCAATCATCCGGTAGCCCTGGATAAGGCCCTGGCAGACCGCATGAGCGCGGACGCCGGCTTAACCGGCATCAATTTCCGCGGCGGCATCGCGCTCTGGCAGCCGGAGGTTACGAAGATTCCGGATGTGGAAACACGCATCACCTGGAACTCCTGGCACACCAGCGGGATCGAGCGCAAACTCGTTGACAAAGGGATCGGCTTCTACAATCCGCTCCGCTATTCCGAGATGCCGCGCTATTACAGGGAAAGCATCCGTCACGTGGATGTGGCCATGATTCAGGTTACGCCCATGGACGCGCACGGATATTTCAATTTCGGCTTAAACGCCTCCCAGCTTGCGGCCCTGTGCGAGGTTTCCGACACGGTGATCGTGGAGGTAAACCAGAACATGCCTGTCTGCTTCGGCGGCCATGAGGTCAGCATCCACATCGACGACGTTACCATGGTTGTTGAGGGCGACAACCCGCCGGTGGCGCAGATGCCTTCCGGAGCCGCTTCCGAGGTCGATCAGGCCGTTGCGCGCCTGATTCTTCCGGAGATCCCGAACGGCGCATGCTTACAGCTCGGAATCGGCGGCATGCCGAATGCGGTCGGCTCCCTGATCGCGGAGAGCGATCTGACGGATCTGGGCGTACATACGGAGATGTACGTGGACGCGTTCGTTGACATCGCCGCAAAGGGCAAGATCACGGGCCGGAACAAATCCATTGACAAGGGACGCCAGGTATTTACCTTTGCCGCAGGCACACAGAAGCTCTACGACTATGTCAATGCCAACCCGACCATTATGGCCGCCCCGGTTGACTATGTAAACGATATCCGCGTGATATCCAGCCTTGACAACTTTATCTCCATCAACAACGCCGTAGAGGTGGATCTCTTCGGGCAGGTTGCCTCCGAATCCTCCGGAACCCGCCACATCAGCGGCGCCGGCGGACAGCTTGACTTTGTGCTCGGCGCATACCTCTCCAAGGGCGGAAAGAGCTTTATCTGCTGCTCCTCCACGGTAAAAGGCAAGGACGGCAGCGTCAAGAGCCGCCTGACTCCCTATGTGACCCCGGGCGGCATCATCACCGCCACCCGCGCGAATATCCATTACCTTGTTACGGAGTATGGACTCGTGAACTTAAAGGGAACCAGCACCTGGCAGAGAGCGGAGAAGATCATCTCCATCGCCCACCCGGATTTCCGCGACGAGCTGATCGCAGAGGCGGAAAAGATGCACATCTGGAGGGCAAGCAACAGGCGCTGATAGGAAGGAGTTTTTATGGAGTACCGTAAAAATATATATGAAGTAAACGACGGCATTGCCTCCATAACCATGAACTGGCCGAAAAATCTAAACGCCATCGATATGGATATGGTTAATGAGCTTTTAAGCCTTCTCGATACCTGCGAATCGGATCCCGCCGTAAAGGTCGTGGTCATCAAAAGCGCAGCCAAATCCTTTTCCGCCGGCGGGGATATCGGGTATTTCTACAATAATATCCACGCAGGCGGCGAGATCAACATGGATGATCTGATTGAAAATGCGGGAAAGGTATCCCTGAAGATGAAGAAGATGGGCAAGATGGTCATCACTTCCGTAAACGGCGCGGCGGCCGGGGCCGGGGCGAACTTAGCGCTCTCCGGCGACTTTGTTGTGGCCGCTGATAATGTAAAATTCATCCAGGCATTTATAAACCTGGGGCTCGTGCCCGACACGGGCGGGACCTACCTCTTAAGTAAGTCCGTGGGCTTTGCCCGCGCGATGGAGCTGTGCGCCACCGGCCGCCCCATGGGAGCCGAAGAGGCAAAAGAGCTCGGCCTCGTTTATCAGGTCTGCCCAAAAGAAGAGCTTGACGAGCAGACCATGAAGCTGGCAAAAAAACTGGCCGCCGGGCCCCTGGTTGCCTATAAGAGCCTCAAGCAGCAGTTCTTTGAGGCCAATTTCCGCGACTATGAGCGCTATCTGACCGAGGGCGAGGCGCCCACGCAGCGCGTCTGCATCTCTTCCGAAGATTTCAAGGAAGGCGTCTGCGCATTTATGGAAAAACGCAAGCCGGAATTTAAAGGGAACTGAGCATAAAAGCTGACGTCATATAAGGAAGCCGTTTGAAAACATAATTCAAATACAGCTTATGGGCGATCGCAACGGCAGAAAGCCGGCGTAAAAGGTATTTTTACGCCGGCTTTCTTCACAGATGTAACAGTTCAGACAACCTCTGAACCGTCACTCACAGATAACAATGCCATATATCCCCGGGCAAAAAATTACTGAGGCTTTTTGCCCAGCATTTCATCAGACATGACCTCCAGTTGCTCGGCCTTGTGGTAGCGGTCGGCAAGGGAACTGCTGACGGCCGGTTTCCTGGCCTGACCGCTGAAACACAGCTTCAGCAGAATTGGCGTCAGCACTGCGCAGCCCACCACGGTAATGACAATAGGGGTCATCATGGCCTGGCTGAGCACCCCCATAGACAGGCCGCGGTTGGCCACGATCAGCGCCACCTCGCCCCGGCAGGCCATTCCTGCGCCTACCTGAACGCATTCTGCCCCATCAAAGCCGCACAGCCTGGCTCCCAGGCCGCAGCCAATCACTTTCGACAGAATTGCCACAGCCAGAAGCAGCAGGGAAAACGCGATCAGGCTTCCGTTCATCTGGGGCAGCTCTACCTTGATGCCGATCCCTGAAAAAAACACAGGCGTCAGCAGCAGATAGCTCAGGGGCTCAAATTTTGAGCGGATGTAATCGGCTTTTGGCGTACAGGCCACCACCAGCCCGGCGGTAAAAGCCCCGATAATATCAGCCACTCCGAAAAACTCCTCCGCACAGTAGGCCAGCAGCAGGCAAAGCACAAAAGCGAAAACCGGATACCGGCGGAGATTTTTCTGATGGGCATGCGCGATCATCCGGCGAAACAGCCAGATACCCCCGCAGGCGGCGGCAATGGCAAAGACAAAGAACAGAGTGATTTTCAGCAGTACCAGCGCCAGGCCGCTTCCGTTTCCAGCCATGCTGGCCACCACCGTAAGGGCCACCAGGCCCAGCACATCGTCAATGAGGGCGGCGGCCAGGATCGTGCTGCCCACGCTGGTATCTAAATGTCCCAGTTCTTTAAGTGTCTCTACCGTGATGCTCACAGAAGTAGCGGTAAGCACGGTACCCAGGAAAATGTTCTCCAGCAGGGTATTATCCGGCAGCCAGCCCAGCCTGCCAGCCATCCAGCCAAAGCCCGCGCCCATAAGCATGGGGACGAGCACGCCGCACAAGGCCACCAAAAAGCCCGCCTTTCCGGCGTTGCGCAGTTCTCTTAAATCCGTGCCCATTCCGGCGGTGAAAAGAATTACAATCACACCCAGCTCACTCAGCCGGGAAAGGAATTCTGTCTCTGTAAGTATGTTCAGTACAGCGGGCCCCAGTATCAGCCCGGCCAGCAGCGCGCCCACTACACGCGGCATTTGGAATCTTCCTGTAGCAATGCCCAGCAGCTTGGTACTCAATAAAATCAAAGCTAAATCCAGCAAATAGTGATAGGACATCTGTAGTTCCTCCTTATGGTTTTCCTTTTGCGGCCGCGGCGTTTCAGTCCGCCTGAACCGTCCGGACAGAATCTAATAGCTCCTGTATCATCGCGCTCCAGGCGTCCTTATCCCGCGCGCCCATCACGCCCATCCCGACCTGTTTTCCCTCTTTATCCACAAAAATGGTGGTGGGCACTGCCTGAACCTGCATCATAAGGGATGTAGCCAGTGTTTCGCCGGGAATGATATGGAGATAGGAAGCTCCTGTCTCTTCCACGATCCGCTTTGCCTCCTCAAGCTGGGATTCATTCACTGCTCCGTCAACCCCCGCTGCGTCGATGCACAGGCCGACAATCTGAACCCCCTGGTCCTTATATTCCTCAGAGAGGACTCCAAGCTCCGGCATCTCGGAAATACACGGCCCGCAGAAGGTGGCCCAGATATTGATCATCGTCAGATCATGCTCCGCAAACAGATCCTGCGTAACTGCGTTTCCCTCTAAATCGGCAGCTTCAAACTCCTCAAACAACCCCCGCGCTTCCTGCGCGCCCGGCTCTCCACCGGCGCTTTCAGGCGCTTTCTCCGGCTCGTCCCCGGTGCTTCCCGACTCCCCGCCCTGCTTATCCGCCGCGGCTTTTGCCCCTTCGTCCGCCTCATCCGCCGCGCCTTTTACCGCGCTCTCCTGCGTCTCTGTCCCTGTCTCTCCGGAGGTATCCGGTTCCCCCTTTGCGGCCGCGCAGCCTCCCAGGCACAGAACGCCGGATAAGAGCAGCGCAAACACCAGTTTCTTTCTTTTTCTCATTCCATTGACTCTCCTTGATATTAGTCGCTGCAAAGCGGGCCGGGAGGAGGTTTCTCCCTGCCCTCCGCGAGGCCCGCGCGCCGCATTCGCGGCATATTTTCCGTTACGGGTATGTATAATGTACTCTCGGAATCTCTCTGCGCCTGCTTTTGCGGCTGATTTTCCGCCAGATGCACCCAAATTTAATCAACGTACGCTCCACGTACGCCTCATAAATTTGTGCACATCTGACAAAAAATCATCTCACAAAATCAGGCACAGCGAGATTCCGAGAGTACATTATAGAAAAAAGGCTGAATCACAGCTATTCAGCCCCTTTTCGTCACTGTGCCGCCCAACGGGCCTGAACACAGCAAGCCTTTTATCCTCTGTTATCCATTCGTATATCCAAGCTGATCCAGCACACGGCCCGGCTCGTCCAGAATCACCAGATCCGCGCCCTTGTCAGAGAAATGGCTTTCCTTGTGGATAATCACCAGAGCTTTTCCGTTAAAATAGCGGATATAATTGGAAAATACCTCAGACTGCATCGTGGTCCCTAAGAGGAGCAGCACATCCGCCCTTCCGATCTCCTCTGTGGTTCTCGTCATTACGCGGCTGTCGATCATCTCTCCATATAATGAAACCAGCGGGCGCACCACGCTGTTGCACTTCCTGCAATGCGGCACGCCTTTGGCGTCCCTTATCTCTTCCATCGCATAATTCTCGCCGCAATGCGGGCAGCGGTTGGCAAAAACGCTGCCGTGCAGGTTAATCACATTTTCACAGCCCGCTCTCTGCTCCTGCTCAAAGACGTTTGCCGTAATGATGCACTGCAGACGCCCCGCCTTCTCCATCGCAGCCAGAACACGGCTTCCGGCTCCCGGCTCCGGAACCTTCTCAAGCATCTCCTTTTTATAAAAATTAAAGAACTGCACCGTCCGCGTGTTGTAATAACCGCCCGTAAAAATCTCTTCCGGCGACGCCCCATAGGCCCTCTCTATCTCATAGGCCCGCTCCGCCATCTTAAACCCCAGAAAACCACTCTCTGCCGCCATGCCTGAACCGCACACTGCAACCGTATAATTGCTCCTGTTCAGAATGTCTTTTAAACGGCTGATATCCCTATCCATGCATACACGCTCCCTCCCATATTTTTATGTTCCAATACATTACATTAATTATTATACTAGAAAAAATATAGGGTTACAAGTGTTTCTGGAATTTTATCAGGATATATTGCATATTCCGGGTAACAGTTAGACGGCGGGGAATCCGGCGGGAATTTAGGCGTTAAGCTTGCTTATAAGCCCAAATTTCTGTCAGATTCCACATCGGATGGACATCCGATGCTTCTTGTCCGGCGCAGACGGGCAAGAAGATGCCCCGTCTGAACGGTTACCGGAATAGTAACCGTTCAGACAGGTCTGCGCAAACAGGTGCGCAGACCATGCGATTACGCGGCGGCAGCAGCAAGCGCCTGCCTCAGCCCTCGATGGCAATATACCGCTTCTCCTCTGCCGCGGGCCTCTCCTCCTTTTTGGGGATCAGGAGCTTCAATGTCCCATCCTCAAATCTGGCCTTAATATCCTCCTGCCTGACGGCTTCTCCTATATAAAAGCTTCTGCTGCACGAGCCGCTGTAGCGCTCCCGGCGGATATAGCGCCCCTCGCTGTCCTTCTCATTCTTCTCTGAATTGGAGGACGCCTGGATGGTCAGATAGCCGTCCTTTAATTCCGCCTTCACATCCTCCTTCTTAATGCCCGGAAGGTTCATGATCATCTCATATCCCTGGCCGTTTTCCTTCACATCCGTTTTCATCATCTCATTCACGCTTGTCTCATAGCTGTGGGTGCGGAACGGGGAACCAAAAAAGTCGTCTAATAAATTTTCTCTGAAAATACTCGGCATTAACATATATCATCTCTCCTTTTCTTTGAATGGTTTTGATTTTTGTGGTGAAACAAAGGACTCATGAAAACCTGGATGCAATCGCCCTGGTTTCATTTCTTTTCCTTTGCTATACATGTAATATAACACACGTTATTAGCACTGTCAAGCGTTGAGTGCTATTTTTTTTGTGAAGAATTTGTGAAACCTTGATTTGCTTTCTCCCTCTGTAAATTGCTCCGTTTTTCCGTCCCTTTCGATGTTTAACTAAAGAAATCAAACTCATCCGCCGCAAAGGCGATGTCTATCTGGAACAGCTCGCGCTGCGGCGCCTGCAGTCCCTGTTCATCTGCAATTACCAGATAATACGCAGCCGTATTGCTGTATTTCAGCGATTTCAGATTGAACTGGCAGCGGAACGTACGCTCTGCGCCGTTGTTGCTGGTCTTATCTGCAATAATCTTCTGAACATCACTGATCTGCCTGCCGTTTTCATCCGTAAAATAAACCTGATAGGCAGCCGCTTCGCGGTTTGCTCCCACCGCATCCTTCTGATAAAAGTTCAGGGAGAAAATCATATTGCTGATCTTGCAGCTTGCTGACAGCAGATGAACCGTCACAGGCTTTGTATCATACTTCTGCTTGTTACGCTTATATTCCATAGAATCATTGCGGAGATAGTGATACTCAATCACCGGAACCACCATTTCCTGCAGGCTGATACCGCCATGCACAAAGTTCATGCCGCCGCCGTTCATCTTGATACGGATGCTTTCTCTCGGCGCAAACCCGGCGAACTCTGTTTTGCCATCCAGGAACTTTACCGGCAATAGATAGTTTGGCTGCGCGCCTTTCTGCATGATTGCGTAGCGTCTGCCGTATTCCACGCATCGTCTGGCGCTTTCTCTTTTCAGAGCGCCGGCATTTTCCTTATCCACATCATAAAATTCATTTCTGCCAACCTTGTCATCCTCTGTCAGCGGACTGTATGTATAAAGGAATCCATGGTCAGCCGTAATTAAAATATTGGCGCCGCCAAATTCATTTACAATAATGCGCACAAGGTTCTTCAATTCAGAAATTGCTTTATCGCAGGCGGCGGTCTTTTGCGTTGAAATAGGCGCGGTAATTTTTGACCTGCTTCCTCATGGCCGGATTCGGCGCAAGTCCCATCTCGTCCATCCAGATAGAAATCAGATCTGCCCGGAACTCCTCGCTGTAAAGCTGTATATCGAGAAGCCAGTTGTCATCCAGGCGGTTATATGTTAAAGGGCTGTAAACCAGATAGTTTGTGGCCAGATCGTCCACTGAGAGCAGTTTTTTCACGGAAAACGCATTGTTTCCGGTCAGTGCAATAACTTTTGCATTTTCCAGAACTACTTCGTCAAGCTTATCAGCAAATTCCTTATCTTCATCGCGCCAGAAGATAATACGACGTCTATAAAACTCCGGCAGGGCCGCCGCAAACCTGCGGTTTAGGTCCTGTATGACTTTGTCTGTATCCATGCTGAATTACCTCCCTTCCGTGTTCTTTACATAAATCGTGCTTCGTGCCGCGCCTTCTTTTCTCAGATAATCACTTTCAATCATATTCGATAAAACAGTCCTTGCCCTGCGTTGTTTCACGCCTAAAAGCTCCATTGTCCTGGCAGTTGTAATCGAACCAGTTTCCAATACATCTTTATAAACCTGTTGCTCCTGCTCATTTTCCGGCAGCCTTTCCATAGTATACGGCGCTTCTTTAATAGTATCCGGCACTTTCTCAGCAGTATCCGGCAGCCATCGGCATTATTGAGGTCAACCTGGCCTCGATAGATATTGATACGTAAATCAACTTCGCCACCAATAAACTCCGGCTCCCGCAGTCCAGCGGCGCCCTTGAATACGCCGCATTGCGTTGCAACATGAGATCCTCCGCTGCCTGTTAAAATGGCATAAGCGTTAGACGGATAATCTTTTCCATCACGCTCGATCAAAACACCCCAGGAACGAAGCTGCTGTCTGCCAACATCTTTGACCGCCGCTTTCTGTTCTTCGCTATGAGCATTCTTGATTGCCTGCTCCTTCATGGCTATGCAAAGAGCATCAATATCGTCATCTGTGGTATTCAGCCCGGTACACAGAGACTGATCGAAATAGCGGCTGCTGCCCTCAAACATCAGCTCTTTTATCATGTACTCGTCAGCAAGCCGGGTAGTTCCGGCAACACGGACATATACACCGTCATCTCTGCCAAATGCTTTAATATAATACGGGCGCTGTCTCCCCTGGGAAATTTCTGCTACAATAACCGTCTTACTGCCAACTGTCTGTAAACTAATATCCGGGATGATCGCCGGTTCGCAGCTATCCGACACGGCATTAGCAATGGCATCCATTTTCCTGAACACCTCTTCCTTGTCAAAGCCAACCACTTCTCTGGTTTTATCAGCAATTCCAAAAATAATTTTTCCTCCGGTTCCGTTCGCAAAGGCAACCACAGATTTCATATATTTGATACTTTTCTCCGGCAGGTTCTCTTTAAACTCCACATTCTTCGATTCTCCTGCAAGAATTTCTTCTATGGTCATCATAACACCCCGCTCTCTATGATAGTTTTCTCAAACTAACTTCATCTTCGTCTATATCAACGCCATCATATTTTCTATTAATACTGCATTGGCAATAGGAAGCAATCCACGAAATAACTGTTATATTGCTTCTCCTGTCAGTGTTTCCTCAAATAGATTATATTTATCACATCTTGCATTAAAAACGATCCTGGACATAATAAATCTATTTGAATAAGCTTTCCCGCCAAACTGAATATGTATTCCATTCCCTAACAGGACTGATTTCTTCGGTTTCCGATTGATAAATATCACTCCTTTCGTCAGTTTTCCGGCGCCTTGTCGGCATACTCCTGTCCCAGGTCTCCAGCCAAGTACGCATCACTCATGCAGTGCATATCCGAAACGCCGTCACGGATCAAGGGATAGACCTCGGAATGATAAAAGAACATCAAATGCCGTATTCAGTGAAAGTCCCTGCTGTTTTGCAAAGCACTCTATGACACGACTGTATTTTCTCTGAAGTAAAATCGGATTCGCTGTCATATCAGAATGTTTTGCTATGCTTAAAGAGTGTAACTTCACCCCTTTTTTCTCCATCACATCAAGGAGATCCTCTACGATATATTCCCAACTCTGGGTATGCATCGCTTCATATTACGGCACGATATATCTGTTCAGAATATCGCTTTTTTCGGTAAATGCCTGATAGGGATGATCCATGCCGCCTACCTCCTTACGGTTCCTCTTTTTTATCAGGAACAAACTCCATGATGTCTCCGACATCGCAGTTTAAAACGGAACAGATCTTTGATATCATCTCTGTGCTGACGTTTTCATCTTTTGATAACCGGGACATGGTTGTTGTACTGACACCTGTCAGCGCACGCAGATCTTTTTTCCTCATGTCTTTATCAATTAACAATTTCCACAATTTCTTGTAACTAATTGCCATTTATTCACCTCAGTCTTGTTTCCTTTAAAATAATTGTTCATATCGTATTTATTATCATATCATGAGAATGCGTTTTTGGCAATCTGATATATTGGAAATCATATTTTAATTCTTAAATATCGCATTTTATCAGTTATACTGTGAAAGGGACGCCGGCTACATGATCGGCAGGCTAGTACAGCGTTGCATTAATTCACGAGTAAAAGTTCTTGATATTCGTGTCATCTGTACGTCTGCGAAACGACGGCGTAGTGGAGCCTACGGCTAGCTTCGCAGGCGTGCAGAGGGCGCGGATAGCGAATGCTGTTTACTTTTGAATTAGTGAACGATGTACTAGGATCCTTTGATAAATCTCATGTTTGACACGGCTGAATCAGTAAAAAGGAGCGATTATAATAACATATCTTTGTGATACTATCTGTAAAAAATGACACATTATCAGAAAAATAAAGTAAATAAGTGACTTAGAAGATTTACAGACAGAAAAAACAATGATATTATAATATCAAAGCAAGAATAACTGTTTCTGGCAATTTCAGCTTCATTGTTTCTCAATCACCTGTCTGACTGCGTTTTAACAGGAGCATTTGTAGAAGAGCTTCTGTTTTTATGAAAAACTAAGGAGGTTTACATGAACCATGTATGGATTTTGGCTACATATTTTATGATATCACTTTTTATGAATACAGTAAAAACGCCCTATCTTATTAACCAATATGATTTCAGGCCGTCTGAGAATTCCCCCGGATACAATATTATGCTGTATTCGGACGTGGCGCCTACCTGGGAGCATGATTTTCAGCTTCTCGTACAGATTTTTGATAAGCACAGGCCGTCCGTTCCCGTCCAGCAATTCATGGCCATCTCGGAAACCGCTTATCCGAAAATCCATTTTGATGATATGAATTTTGACGGCTTTCCTGATTTGGGCGTCCGTGTATTTGAATACCGCGGTCTGCACTGCCGGATATACGTATACCTGTGGGACAATCAGAGACAGCGGTTCAGTGAGGAACCTGTTGTGATTGAAAATGAATATGAATTGTACCCTGAGCAAAAGCTTATAGAACTGCAGGAAGTACATATTACTGGCTGCTGGTCCGGATTTTTCCGGATTGAGGGGAATGAGCTGGCTTTCAGGGGATCTGTAAGTCTTGAACATTACGCGCCGGATATAACAGGTATCCGGGCCTGCGACAGTGAATCGAATATACTATATAATGAAAAGCGGGAGGATCCGAATGACAGGGAGCGGTATAAAGAATGGTGGAACATCATTTTTGAGCAGGCGGCCCGCCCCACAGGAGAGTAGACGAGGGAACTGTTTTAGCGCCATATGACTGTTCCCGCTTTTCCTCTTCCTCCGCCGCCTCCGGCCTGAGCGACCGCGTCGGGCAGCAGCTTCGTATATGGACGGGCGGCGGATTTGGTATAATTGCGGCAAGCATCGTTACTTTTGATATACCCCCTTCTCTGGAATCCATCAAGGAATTGCAGACTGAATACACCTATATGCTGACATCTACTTTTGACCCGCTGAAAGGTGCAAAATATCTGTGGGAAGTAAGACCATCTTGAATAACCATATCACTTTCCAATTTGGTACGTACAAACCTTCAACCGATTTCATCATGATGGAGATATTTTCGCTATCCATTCTTATGACATTTATTTGCATGATTCTCTAAAATATATTTTATTTTTTGTTTTTCCAGCGCCTTTAAGGATATCCAGCTTTTCCGCTTTCAACAACAAACGACTTGCCGTCTTTATTTCAACTTCCAGCAGCTTCGCTGCAACAGAACTATTTATTTCTTTATTTGCTTCCAAATAAATCAAAATAACCTGCATTCTTGCTCTTTCCAATTCAGACATTGATTCGGACATTGATTCGGACATTTTCTCTATTCTTTCAAAACCTTCTCTTATGCGAATAATCGCATTCAAATAGGTTCTTTCCTCATCCATATCAAACTCAGGCGCTGGCGAACCATTTTGTTTCAGTTCTCTTAATATTTTAGGAATACCTGTTCCCTTTTTTTCAGATAAATCAATCTCTTTAAACAATTCTCCAATTCTTCTGTTACGATATTTCCTTCCTTTCACTTTGCCTGATGCAAAGCGCTCAAGATTAATCCATTTAGCAAGTCCTGGATAATTAAGTATCTGAATACTATCTACATATATACGAATTTCCACCGGTTCCGGTTCACGATAAGATTTATGAAACACTGCATTTACCAATGTTTCTTCCAATGCATTATATGGATAATTATAGTAAACGACATAAATATTTTCTATTTACTTTTCAGATATCCCTTAGTAAAATAATACTGAGGTGATAGCATGAATGTTAGAAAGTTTAAATCGGACA
>CAJTGE010000029.1 GCA_910575795.1 Clostridiaceae bacterium
CAGCTTAGACAGACACAAAAAGTTATCCCGAATATTTCTCAAAGAAATGCCGCTGTTACTGGCTTTCTTTGAGGTATTCGGGATAATCTGACTTTCGGTATAACTATTCTTGTCCCGAATTCGGGGTAAACTTGGCAAGCAATTCGGGTGTGGCCACACTCCGAAATTTTTGCTGGGCCGGGGCCCGCAAAAATGCTTGTTGGGGAGCCTCCCCAAACCCGGCTCTTTGGGACAAAATGTCCCAAAGAGGTTGGCTGCGTCACCGCCGCTATCGCGTCTGTTCCTTATCAGTGCGCCCGTCCGTAAGGCCGAGCAGATGGTCGATGTTGGCCTTGACCGCCACGGCCTCCCGCATATCCCGCTGGGCCTGCCGATACTCGGCATAGAGGGCCTTTTTCTTATCCGCCAGCTCCCGCCGCTGTTTTTTCAGCGCGTCCATTTTGGGGAGCTTTTCACCGCCTAACAATTCATTCATAGCGGCCCGGGCCGCCCGGTAGGTGGCAAGCTCCGCCTCGTGTTCGGCCAGATACTTTTTCGAGTACCGGGCCGCCTTGTAGCCGTCAAATACGGGCCGGGCCTTTGCATAGTCCACCACGGCCCCCATCAGCCCGGAGACTTTGGAGAGGGCGGCCTCGGTGGTCTGGAGCTCCCCGGCCAGCGCGTGGGCCCGGTCAACCGCCGCCGTGGTCTTTGCCGCCAGCGCGTCATAGTCGGTCAGATTGTTCTCCTGCAAGAACTGGAGGGCGGCGGCCATCTGTTTCAGATTGTAGACTTTCGCCCAGCGTTCATAAGCCGGGCCCTTGCCCTCGGCCATGCGCTGTTGAATGTCAATGATAAGCCCCACCTGCCGGATCGGGGGCGGCGCGTCCTTGGGGAACTCCGGGAGGGGCCGCTCCCCGGCGATCACCGCCCGGATGTCCTCGGGGTCAAAGCCCGCGCCGAGGGTGGATGCCCGGAGCCGGGTGTACTTGTTCTGCCCCGGCGCGAGGAACGACACCACGCCGCCCCGCCCGCGCTTGACGGCAAAGCCGGACTCTTCCATCAGCCGGAGGAACGCGGCAAAGTCGGCGGGCTTTTTTTCAAGGGCCGCGATGATTGCCAGCCGCACCCGCTGTTGAGCGGAGGGCGGCTTGTCGCCTATCCACTGGCCATAGTGGAGGAAACGGCCCTTGCTGTGCTGTTTGGGATTTTGTATCACGGACAAATCATGCTCCAGACATACCCGGTCAGACAGCCGCCGGAGGGCAAAGCTGGAGCCGAGGAAATTATGGAATTTCCGGGAGCAGTCAAAGGCCGTGGAATTGAAATAGATGTGATTGTGAATGTGGCCCTTGTCGGTATGGGTGCAGACGAAAAACTGATACTTGCCTTTCGTCCAGCGCATCGCCGTTTCAAAGCCCAGCTTGTTTGCCTCCTCCGCCGTGACCTCGCCGGGCGGGAACGCCTGCCGTATCTGGAAGAACAGCGCCCCGCGCTCCACGGGCCGGGCGGTGGCCGCCTGGTATTCGCTTTTCACCAGCAGAAACTCGGCGGCGGCTGTGGCCGGGTCGCAAAGGTGGGAGGACACGGCCCCCAGCTTTTGGGGGTTGAGCCCGTAGGCAAACCGCTCCTCCATCGTCTGGACGGTGCTCAGTCCCGCCGCCTGCTTATAGGGCCGGATGTAGGTCGTGGCCGTGGTAGCACCTCCTCTCGTTTGGACTTTGGGACAAAATGTCCCGAAGTACGAAAAGCCGGGGAGCGGCACAGCACCGCTCCCCAGCAGGTCACAGCTCCACCAGCGCGGAAAGCTGTTTCAGCAAATCAGACAGAGGCCCCCACAAAGCGGAGTAGTCCCGCTGGAGGGCCGATATTTCCTCGGGGTAAATCCCCCCGTAGGTGTTGGCATGGATAGCCACTTGATTAAGATTGTTTGAGCACCGCCGCTGGAGGGACACCAGCTCGCGGACGGGGGCAAGGTCAATCTGGAGCACATAGCCGCAAAGGGCCATCCTCCGCATATACGCGCCCATGTTGCGGATGCCCGCCTGGGCCATACGTTCCCGGATAAGCGCCTGCTCTTCCTCGGACACCATCACATGGAGATGGATGGGGCGGCGGCGCTTTTTGCCAGCCACGCTATCTGTCGCCCCGGTCGGGCGCGTTCCGTTTGGGCGCAGAGGGGGCCTGCCGTTCCCCGGCCAGTTTCCCAGCCTCCCGCAGTTGTGCGGCAATCGGGGGTTTTTCCTGCCGGGCCCGTTTACGGCCAGCGGCCTCCTGCTGGAGCTCCACCCCACGGGCACACTCGGCCAGCCGCTCCGGGGAAACAAATTCTTTCACTACATAGCACCCAAAATCCGGGTAAAACCATGTCAGCCGCTTTCCATCAGGGACGCGGCCCTCGTCCTCCCATTTCCCCACCACCTGGGCCTGGGTATCCATCAGCCGCCGCATATCCGGGTTATCACGGGATGGCTTGAGTTCGTAATTATAGAGCTCCTTTTCCGTGAGCGGCTGGGCATAGGCCAGCTCGCCCCATGCAAGCCGGGTATCATGCTCCACCCAAATCCGGCCCTCGTAGTTTTCGATCCGGATGGGCGGGTTTTCCTTGCCATTGGGGAACGTGCCGATGTCAACGGGCCGCTGGGTAGAATAATACTTGTATTCCTGCGCTTTTTTCAAAGTTACCTCCTCTCAGATGTTAGCTTTTGGGCGGGGAAACGGGGGCCGGACATAGAAACATACCGGGCCCCCATGAACCGCGCCCGGAAAGCCTTGATACAAGCGGGTTTTCAAGCGGCAAAAGCTAACAGTCCAGCCGCCTTTTCCGCATATAGCCGCGCTGGCGTTTCCGCCGCGCATTTTCGGCGCAGGTCGCCGAACAGAACGCCCTTTTCCCCTCCGGCGCAAAGAGCCGCCCGCAGACGGCGCAGGGCCGCAGGCCGGGGGCCGGGCCGTCAGTCAGCGCGGCCTCCAATGCGGGATTTAAGGGGAGCACCGCCTCCCGGAAGTAGCGGCAATAAGCCCCCGTCCAGCATTTCCCCAGCATATAGCACTCGCAGTCAAGGGGCAGACAGCCATATTCCCGGTCATAGTTGGCGCACCATTTCACTACAAGGGAGCGGATAGCGGCCTTTTCCTCACGGGTCAGCTCGCGCAAAATATCACCTCCCGCCCGGTTTTTTCAAAAGGCTCTGAAAGCAGGAGCCGCAGGGGATGCCGCGCCAGTAGGGACAGCCACAGCACCGGGAGCCCTCCCGGGGCTGTTCCGGGCGGGGAGCCCGGGGCCGGGGGCGGCGTTTCATTTCCCGTTCCAAAGGGTTCGATGTGAAATTCATTCTCCGTCCTCCTTTTCTTCTTCCTCATCCCACGGGGGGAGGTCGTCATACTCACCGCCGCCATAATCCTCGCCGTATTCCCCGGCCTCGTCAAAATCCACGCCGGGAGCGGCGGCCTGCTGTTTGGGGCGGTAAATCTTGAAGTACCACCCGGCCCCGCCGCCGATGGCCAGCACCGCCAGCACCAGCAGGAGCGTCCCCGCCCCGCCGGATTTTTCCGGTTCGGGCTCGGGCTCCGGCTCGGTAGCAGGTTCGGGTTCCGGCTCCGGGAGCGGTTCGGGGACAGCCTCCGGGGAGGGCTCCGCAAGGGCCATTAAATCGGCCACGGTGACGGCGTTCAGAAAGTACACATTTTCCGTCTCCCGCTGGCGGTCAATCACCAGATAGAACACGGACTCGTCCGCCGCCATGATGGTGAAAAATTCCTTGCCGTCCTGGTCGGTGGCGTTATCCACCATCGTCCCCTGCCCGTCCGGGGTAAAGGGGTTGGGCTCGGGTTCCGGCTCCGGCGCGGGCGTGGGCTCCACGGGGTCAAGCCCCTCCCACTCCGGGCCGCCCGTACCGTCCTCCCATTCCTCGCCGCCCCCGGCGTAGGCCGTGGTGGTGATGCCGCACAGCAAAAAAGCGGCGCACAGAGCCGCCGCCACTACACGATATTTCTTTCTTTTCATTCTGCGTCCTCCTTTTCCGGCCCGGCGGACTTCGGGACATTTTGTCCCAAAGCGTCCCCGGCCTTGATGCGCTGGAGCACCAGCGGGAGCTCCTCAAGGGAAATGCTCATGCCCCGCACGATGTCCACGATTTCCTCGTTCTCGGCCTCCTTGTGTTTCTGCTCCAGCTCTTTCAGCCGGGCCTGCTGGTCGCTGATTTTGGCCTTGACCTTTTCCATCTCGGCCATGATTTTTGCGCTCTTGCTTATCGCCATTGAAAACCTCCTTTTCATGGTAAACGCCCGTAGGCGTAGAAGTGGGCCTGCCAGTAGCTGCTGTTTAAGTTGGCGTAGCTGATAGGGTCGCCACAGTGTATCATCATCCCGTCCCCCACATAGATGCCACAGTGAGAGACGCCCGGCGTGTCATAGGTTCCCTTGAAGAAAACAAGGTCGCCGGGGCGGGGGGAGCTGGTGCGGGTGCAGATGTTGTAAAGCCCCTGGGCCCCCAGCCGCCCCACGTTCCAGCCGGAATGATTGACTACCCACGAAACAAAGCCGGAGCAGTCAAAGGACGTGGCCGGGGAGCTCCCGCCCCATACATAGGGATAACCGAGGTATTTCTCGGCCTCGGAGAGCATCGCCGCGAATGTTTCATCGTCCAGATATTCCCCCGGCACCTCATAGCTGTCCGGCGGGCTGGTGTACTTTCCCACATAGGGGGAGCCCGGAAAGAGGTCTGGGCGGTTGCCCAGCGTAGCCATGTAGAGGGAATACCGGGAAACCTTGTCCTCCCCCATGATGTAGATAGGGAGATGGGAAAGGTTGAAGTTATCCAGCGTCACAGTGCAGATGTAGTAATCGTAATACACCCGGTAGCTGTCGGTGTGGGTGTTGCCGTCCTCATCCGTCCATGTATCCGTTTCGATGTAGTACCGCCGCTCCTTTACCACGTTCTCAGTCAGCGTGTACTGGCGGTCAAAGAGCATCTGCAGCGTAGGCTGGACATCCGCCAGCGTCCACTCGCCCTCATGCCATGCGCTCAGAATGGAAACCAGCACATAGGGGTCGTGCTCAATAGCGTCCAAATCAAAATGGTACTCGTCATAGTCGTGTGTGCTTTCGTAGGTATCGAGATAATGCTGGAGCTCCGCCTCCAGCGAACAATAAGCGGCCTCGGCCCCCAGCATATCCCCGTCCTGGGCGGGGTAGGTGGTGGCCCCAACCGCGCCTGCGGCGGCGTTCCCCAAAGTGATAATGGAGGACGCGCAGGACTGGAGGGATAAAACGAGCACCACGCAGGCCAGCGCGATAAGCGCCCCCACGGGATGCCGTTTCACGAAAGCCACGGCCCGCTCCGCCAGCTTTTCCGTGGCGGCGGCGGTTTTCCCGGCGGCCTTGGCCCCTTGTTTCGCGGTCTGTTTCGCCGCCTGCCGCGCTTGTTTGGCGTATTGTTTTTTTAATTTCTGCTTGTGCCAATAGCGGGTAACTGCATTTTTTGCAAGCTCCGGGTTCTCCTGGGTGGCCATGCGGAACTGGTAGTCCGCCCGGGCCTTGATGTACTGCGCCTCGGCCTTATGGACGGCCTGGGCCGGGTGCTCCCGGATGCGCTTTTTCGCGTACCGCGTCCCATGCCGGAGGGCGGCCTCGCCCAAAAGCTCGGAGCGGTGGGCCCCCTCGGTTCCCACGTTTTCATGCTCCACCTCATAAACCTTGCCATGCACAAAACCGTGTGCGCTCCACCCGGCGGCCCCCAGCACCCGGCGCACCGGGCCCCGGGGTTTTGGCGGCTTTTTGCCCTCCAGCTTTTTCCGAGCCCGGTTCAGCTTATCCTCCCGCGTCTCCATGCGGAGCTTGGACTTGCTGATTTTCTCTTGTTCGCTTTCCATGCGGAATTTCGATTTTTTGGTTTTGGGCCCCTTGGGGGACTTTGGGACATTTTGTCCCGAAGTGCCTTTGTCCCCGGCGGGCCCGGCGTTATTCGTTCCTCTGGTCATTGGCTATGTCCTCCGGGCGGGTGGTGAGCAGGTTGTAAATCTCACCCTTGGGGAAACGGTCAACAAAGGGGATGGTCACATTCCCATAGAACAGCAGGCCCTCGCCGGAATTGCTGTGGGTGATATAGGAGAGCTGGTGCTCGGAAATGCCGAGCTGTTTTGCGATAATCGCCCGGTCGCTCTGGGCCTGGGAGAGCAGGACGAGAAAGTCGGTGTTATCCAGTATGTTCTCAATCTCCCGGCTGGCCAAAAGGTCTTTCACGTTCTGGGTGAGGGCCGAGGGCACACAGCCCTTTTTGCGGAGCATCTTCCACACCGCCACAAAATAGCTGGCGGTCAGCGGGTCGCGGAGCAGGATGTGGAACTCGTCAAAGTAGCACCACGTCGCCGCGCCGTTTTGATAGTTGGTGTTCACCGCCGAGGTGACAAACTCGTTGGTGACGTGCATCGCAATCTTGCGGAGGTTTTCCCCCAGCCCTTTTAAAACGATGCACACCACCCGGGAGCTCAAGTCCACGTTGGTCGGGTGGTTGAAAAGGTTCAGTGAGCCCGTACAGTAGAGCTCAAGAGCCGTTGCCACGCGCTTTGCCTCCGGCTCCGGCTGTTTCAAAAGCTCCTCGTACAAGTCCTGGAGCAGGGGCATTTTCGCGCCCTCCAGCCCCAGCGCAAGCTCCCGGTACACCAGCCGCACACAGCGGTCAATCACGGTTTTCTCTATGGGTTGCAGTCCGTCCTTGCCGCCCACCACCAGCTCGCACAGCGAAAGAAGAAAATCCGCTTTCATGGAAAGGGGGCTGTCCTCGTCATTCAAACCGATTTCAATATCCATCGGGTTGATATGGTGGGGGCTGTCCGGGGCAATCTCTATCACCTGCCCGCCCAGCCGCCGCACCAGCGGGGAATATTCCCCCATCGGGTCAACGATAACGATGCGGTCACTTGTGGCAAGAAAGACGTTTATCAATTCCCGCTTGGCGGCAAAGCTCTTGCCGGAGCCCGTGGAGCCCAGATACATCCCGTTTGCGGATTTCAGCTTTTTCCGGTCAGCCATGATGACATTGTGGGAAAGTGCGTTCATGCCGTAGTAGAGGGCCTGCCCGCCCATACGGAGCTCCCTCGTCATAAAGGGAATGAAAATCGCCGTGGAGCTGGTTGTCATGCCCCGCTGTATCTGCACCTCGTTATAGCCGAGGGCCAGCGAGGACATAAAGCCCTGCTCCTGCTGCCAGTCCAGCCGCTTTAAGGCGCAGTTGTATTTCTGCGCGATGCCGGAGACGGTGAACACGTCATTTTCCAGCCGCTGGCGGGTGGGGGCGAGGTTGATGACGGTGAACGTCAAGAGGAACATCCGCTCATTCCGGGACTGCAAATCCCCCAAAAGCTCCGCCGCGTCCTTGGAAAAGGTGATAAGGTCGGGGGGAAGTATGTCCATGTCGTACCCGGCCCGGACGGCCTTTTTCTGCTCCTCCACTTTCATCTTGTCGATGTCCGAGATTTTCCCCTTGATGGTCTTTATCGCCTTTAACTGGTCAACGGTCTGGATGTGCATGGTGACGGTGAGCTCCGCGTCCAGCTCCAGAATTTCCCGCAAAAGGCGGTCAGAAAGCTCGGACGCCAAAATCTGGAGATAGGACGCCGCGCCCCAAAAGCCGCCCACACGAAAGAACCGGGAGCCCCTAAAGTCAAAGCCGCCGCTGGGGGTGATGAAGTCCTTTGTCCCCATCCCCGTTCTGGAAATATCCGCCCACGAAAAGCGGAACGGCTCCCGCCGTCCGGGGTGCATCTGGCCGTGTAAGAGGGCCAGCCGCTCCCGCCCGTCCAGAGGGGACGAGGGCACGCCCAGCCGGTGGAGGTTGCCCATCACGTCCGCCTCCACCCGGTCAAGCCGGGGCCGGGCGGCGGCGATGCCCTCGGCGGGCACGCCAAAGGTGATATATTTGGAGCGTTCAATCCCGTTGTTGGAGCGGGCAATCTGCCGTTTGAGCATCCCCACGAACTCGCCCCGGATGCTGTCAAAATCGTCCGCCTGGGCGGGGATGTTCACATGGTAGCGGCTGGTGGAGTGGGAGCGGCGGTTGATAAAGGATAGCTGGACGGGGAGCGCGCTGTCAAAGTAGTTGAGGAACGAGCTCCACCCGCTGAATATTGCGGACTGATCCTCGGTGGATGCCACGGAGTAGTTGATGTCCTCATATTCCACGGTCTTTGTGTAGAGCCCGCCGGGGAGCTGGCACACGCCGTCCGGGTGCATCGCCACATAGGGGATGGACTGCTGGGCAGACAACGCCGCCTTATTCTTTCTTTTGTTTTTTCGGTTTTCCATTCACTGCCTCCTTTCCCGCCTGCCCGGTAAAGGGCGCGTAGATGTTCCCGGTCTTGTAGGGCCTCACCCCGGGCCGCAGGTACTTGGCCCGGATGATGTTCTTCACCACCTTTTCCAGCGGCAGGCCGTCTTTCTCATACATCGCCAGCAGGAACGCCGGGAGCATGATGCCCAGCATCAAAAAAAGCGCCGCCGTGTTCCCAAAGGTATTCCGGGCCAGCAGGTAGGAGGGGACTCCCACAAGGGCCGCGCCGCCAAAGCACACAAGCTGGCGTTTCGTCAGATTGAAAGCGATTTTCGTCTTGATTCTGGATAAGTCGTTAGGTACATTCACATAGGGCATTTCAAGCCTCCTTTCTTTGGGACAAAATGTCCCGAAGTCCCTCGGTGGGTTCCACCTCGTTCCCCCACACGTCCCAGCCGGGGGCCGTCTGGCGGGCGAACAGCTCCACCCGGGGAACGTCCCCCATAAGGGCCACGATTTTCTCCCGGGCCTCATCCGGCTTTTTGCTGTGGCCCTCGATAGGGGAGATAATGAACTGGTGGACGTTGGGGGCCTTTCGCCGGGGATGCCCACGGGTCGCCAGCAGGCACACCTCCGCATTGGCCCGCGTCCAAAAGCCCAGCCCGTAAAACCAACTGTCCGCCTTTTTGTTCTTTTTCAGCCAGACAAAGCCCACGGACTTATACTGAAAGCCCCACGCCTTGATAAGCCGCAGGGCCTCCGGGAGCTGGGGGAACGTGGCCCACAGAAAAAGAACGCTGTCCGGGGCCGCCAATTCCGCCACGGGCAACGCGCATAATTCCTCAATCCCCATTGTGGGGTAGTGCCGCTCCGCCGCGCCTTGCAGGCCCTTTTGGGCGTACCGCCACGGCGGGTCGGCATATATCACGTTATATTTACCGATAGTCACACCCCCTTTCCGCCAGCGGCCACAGCCGCCCGCGCCTGCGTGATGCGCTCCGTGGCCGGGCCGTAAAAGGCCGGGGCTGTCTCAAAGCAGATAAATTCCCGGCCCGTGTTCAGCGCGGCGATGGCCGTTGTGCCGGAGCCCGCACAGATGTCCGCCACCACCTGGCCGGGGGCGGTGTAGGTCTTTATCAGATACTCGCACAGCTCCACGGGCTTCTGGGTGGGGTGGACGGTATGGGCCACGGTCTGGAATGAAAGCAGGTTCCCCGGGAACCGTCGCCCGTCCTCCGAGCCGCTGCCGGAGCGGACAAACTTCCCATAGTTGGGGCTCTGGTCGCGCTGGGATGCGATTTTCTTATAGGGCTTGCCCTGCTCAAACTGCGGATTGTAGAGGGGGAGCTTTTGGTAAAACACTAAAATATTCTCCGTCTTTTTCAGCGGGGCGCGGCGGGCGTTGAGAAATCCCGTACAGCGGCTCTTATACCACACCCATTCATAGCGGAGCATGGAGAGGTTGGACGCGCCGAGGATTTTGTCATAGGGGCACTGTGCGAAGAACAGCACCGCCCCGGAGGGCTTGACCGCCCAGCGCACCGCCTCCCACAGCTCCGGGAGCGGCAAAGGCACATCCCAATAGTTGCGGGTCGTGCCGTAGGGCGGGTCGGTCAAAAGCATATCTACCGAGTGCTCCGGGAGGGAGCGCAGGCCCGCGATGCCGTCCATAAGGTAGAGCCCGGAGGGTTCCGGGGTAAGGTTTGGGACATTTTGTCCCAAAGCCGGGCTATCTGGCATCCCGTCCCTCCTTTCCCTTTGCCGGGGCGGGGCGGACGGCATTTTTCTGCGCGGCCTCCTTTCCCGCCTTATCCATCTGCTCCCGGATGGGCGCGGGGCGTACCGCCTCGGCCCGGGCGATAAGTTTCTCAACCGCCGAATGGTAAGCCTCCACCCCCGCCGCGTTCAGCCGCTCCTGGGTGGCCCGGTCATTGATACGCACCGTGGCCCGGTAGCCTGTCCTGCTGGTGGGGTCGGGTTTTGAGGGCGCACCCAAAAAGATGCCGTTCTGCCCGTTCACCACCTTGAAGTCATCCACCACCACGCCGCCGAAGTTGACGCTGGCAAAGCCTATCAGCTTGCCCTGGGGCTCAATGGGCCGCACCGACACCTCGATGGGGATAGTGGCGGCGGCAAGGTTCTGCTCCACCCGGAGAGCCACGGCCTCGTCCACGCTGATGCCCTGGTGTTTTGCCAGCTCCGCGATAGGGGCCTCGAAAATCAGACGGCGCATTTCCTCCTGGGCCGCCGCCAGCTCCTCGGCGGTCTGCACCGCCGTCTGTGTGTTCGCCATAGATAAATCCTCCTTTCCGGGACGGGGGATGACCGCCCCGCCCATATAGTCATAGCCTGCCGCGTTTATCGCGGACAGGGTTTCCGCTGATACCGCCCCTTGCAGTTGCAGGTCGGTTTCAGCCATGAACGCCAGCATATCCCGCTGGTCAAATTCCTCCGGGAGCTTGCCGCCCCACGCCCGGCGCATCTCACCCTCCGGGCCCAGCTTGTAACGCCTCGGCATATCCGGCCTCCTTTCCCGGACTTTGGGACAAGTTGTCCCGAAGTGCCGCTCAATCAGTGGGCTCCGAAGATGCTGCGGGCGATTGTCCCGGTCTTGAACAGCATGAAACAAAGGAGCACCGTATAGCCCACGGTTCCCCATATCGCGCCGATGGGGTCGCCCCCAGCGGCGATGTTCTGCACCAGCACCGCATAGATGCCGACGCAGACTAAAATCAGCATCCCTTGAAAGCCCACGGCGAAAAGGGATTTTAAGTAGTTCTGCCCCATGCCGCCCACCTCCCGGTTGGAGAGGGTCGCCACGGGGATGGGCGCAAGGCTGGTCAGCAGATATATTTCAATCATTCTTCCGTACACCAGCACGAAGATGATGATGCCCAGCGCCTGCATGGTGAGCCCGATGACCGAGGACTGGAGCCACAGCCCAAGGAGCGGGCCCAAGTCCATCCCCTCCAGCGTGGTCTGGAGGTTGTTCAGCATATCCGGCGAAACCGCCGTGGAGCCTTGTATCAGCCCGGCAGAGCGGGAAATCACGCTCTGCGACACGTCAAAGACGGCCATCACGATATTGAACGTGTTGGAAAGTATCAGCACCGCACACGCGGTCTTGAACATCCATTTGTAGAGGTTCGCCACGTCTACTTCGTGCATATTGTTTTTTTCAAGGAACATCTGTATCAGCTCATAGGTGGCAACAAAGGTCAGCACCAGCCCGGCGATGGGTAAAATCACCGTCTCGGAAAGCTGGCGGATGAGGGAGAAAACCCCGGCGTTCCATGCCGCCGGGGTCGTCCCTACCTGCACCGCAATCTCTCCGACCTGGGCATTGACGGTATCAAAGAGCCCCTCAAGGTTCCCCATGATGCCGCCAATCAAAAGCTCCTTGAGCCAGTCTGTGAGCCAGTCGGTGAGAAAGTCCATAAGCCGCCGCCCTTAAAACAGGCCCGACAGCAGCGGGATGAGGGTCGTGCCGATGACGATGATGCCGCCCCCGGCCATGAGCTGTTTCATGCCCTGGCTTTTTGCTCATGTGAGATAAAGAAGTAAAAGAAGTGTAAAAAATTTTGCCGTTCCCTGTCCGGCTGACTGCCGGACGGGTCGGGCTTTAGTCGGGCAATTCTACCTTGCCGACAAAAGAGTAATAGATTTCGATTTCCTGTCTGCGGAGCTTCCCCCGGCGTTTCCCGTCAAGGGCTTCCGATTCGTGGATTACGATTTTCTCCACAAACTCCCGCAACAGGGTGGGGGTGAGTTCCTCAAAGCTGGTGTACTTGCGTACCACTTTCATAAATTTTTCAGCGTTCGCCGTGGCTTCCAGCGTTTTAGAAAGTTCGCTCTGCAAGGCGGCGGCTTTCTCTTTCAGTTCCTTTTGCTCGGCTTCGTAGTCTGCCGAAAGCTCCGTGAAACGCTCGTCCGATATGCGCCCCGCCACGCTGTCCTCATACAGCCGCTTGAAGATGGCGGAGAGTTCCGCAATCCGTTTTTCTGCCGCTTCCAGTTCTTTCTTCTTGGCGGCGTTGCGGCGTTTGCTCCCGTCCTCGGTCTGCTCGGTCAACAGCTTCATAAACCGGGCTTCGTGCTTGGCGGCGTAGCTGGTGACTTTCCGTAGGTTCTCGGTCACTCCCTCGGTCAACAGGTCGGTGCGGATAAAATGCGCCGTACAGTCTGCCGTGCGCTTCTTGTAGCTGCCGCAGATATAGCAGTCCTGCCGCCGTTTTTCGGTCTGATACCTCTGCTGGTACATGACGCTGCCGCAGTCGGCACAAAAGAGCAAGCCGGAGAACAAACCCACTTCATCATAGCGGTTGGGGCGTTTGCGCTGCTTGCGCAGCTCCTGCACACGCTCCCATGTTTCCCGGTCAATGATTGCTTCGTGGTGGTTCTCAAATACCGCCTGTTTCTCCACGGGGTTCTCTACGCTGTGCTTTACCTTGTAGGACGGCTTCTCGGTCTTGAAGTTCACAAGGCAGCCTGTGTATTCCCGGTTTTCAAGGATATGCGCCACGGTGTTTGTCGCCCACTTGCACTCATAGCCGGGGTGGTAGCGGCGGGTTCTCCCTGTCCGGCGGTATTCCAACGTTCCCGGCGTGGGGATTTCCTGCTCTGTGAGCATACGGGCTATCTTGGTCGGACCGTTCCCGGCAAGGCATAGGCTGTAAATCTGCTTCACCACGGGGGCGGCTTCCTCGTCAATGATGAAATTTTCGTCCTCGTCCATGAGGTAGCCGTACACGGGCTTGCTTGTAACAGGCTTCCCACTCATGCCTTTTGAGCGTTTTACCGCCCGGATTTTCTTGCTCGTATCTCTCACCAGCCATTCGTTAAAAATGTTACGCAAGGGCGCAAAATCGTTGTCGCCCTGTGCGCTGTCTACGCCGTCATTGATAGCAATGAAGCGGACGCCGTTCTGTGGGAAAATCATTTCGGTGTACATTCCCACTTGAAGATAGTTTCGCCCTAACCTTGACATATCCTTTACGATAACCGTTCCCACAAGCCCCGCTTCAATGTCGGCAAGCATGGACTGGAAGCCGGGTCTTTGGAAATTTGCCCCGGAGAATCCGTCGTCCGTGTACCATTTGAGGTTGGAAAAGCCGTTCTGTTTTGCGTAGGCTTCAAGGATTCGCTTCTGGTTGCTTATGGAGTTGGATTCGCCTTGGAGCGTGTCCTCGTGCGACAATCTCGGATATAGGGCGGTAATCAGTTTTTGGGTGGTCTGTCTTGTCATGGTTTCCTCCATTTCCGACAGCCAGCCCCACTATTCCGTAGGTCTATTATACCATAGGGCGGGGCTGGCTGTACAGTCCTTTTTGTTACTTTATGGCACATAATGTCGGATAAATTTCAGCAAGGAATGTCACTTCACATGGCATGGGCGGCAGTTCCCCCGGCTGCGCTTTCCGCTTCCAGCACTTTCATCATCTTGTCGGCGGCGGTGGCGGTGGTGTCCTGTTTGAAATAGCCGGAAACCACAAGGACGGTATTCCCCCGGCGTACCTCGGTCACGCAATCCGGGCGGCGGGCGGTAGTGGCGGCGTTTCTGTTGGGGGTGTCGGTCATAGGCTCTCCTTTCTGTTCAGCAGCATTTTAAGGCGTTCCATTTTCGCCTGTGCTTTGGCTTTTCTGAAATTCTCCCCGGTAATGCGGACGGGGGTACACATTTCCGTAAGACGGTCATATATCCGGGCGTGGGCGGTGTCCTCCGGGTTCTGCAATTCTTCCAGCGTCAAATTCGTTGTGACAATCAGCGGCTTTTGGCTGCGGTATCGGCTGTCAATCACGTTATAGACTTGCTCTAAACCGTATTCCGTGCCACGCTCCATGCCGAAATCGTCAAGGATAAGCAGGTGGAAGCTGCAAAGGCGGGCTATGTATTCGTTCCTGTCCTTGAAATTGGCGGCAAGGTCATTGAGGATAAGGGCAAAATTTGTCATGCAGACAGGCACTTCCAGTTTCATAAGGGCATTGGCGATACACCCGGCAAAAAAGCTCTTGCCCGTGCCGACATTCCCCCATAACAGCAGCCCATGGTTCTCCGCTTTCATATGCCCCCATTGCTCCACATATTCACGGGCAAATTCCATTTGCGGGCATTTCCCGTTGTCATTGTCAAAATTCCATTCCCGCATAGCCGGGTCGGTGAAGCCTTTCCGTTTCAGCCGTTCAACCGTGTCAAAATGTCTGCGTATATCCTCGGCGGCTTGCTGTTCGTCAAGGATTTTCCGCTTGCAGTCACACGCCCGTGGGTGTCGGTCACGTCCGAAAAGGGTCTTGCCCTCCGGAAAGTAGGCTTCTTTGGGCTGGCAGCATTTCCCGCAGTATAAAAGCCCGTCCTCGCCTATGTAGTCCTCCGGCTCTGTTTCCTGTGCCGTGGCAAGCCGGAAAATAGCGTTATCATAATCACTCATAAAATCGTTCCTCCTTGTTCATGGTCTTTTACGCCCTGTTTACGGGGCGTTGTGTCTATGCGGTCAAAGGCTCTCGCCCTCTTTGTAGGAATAATCGGGGATTCCCTTTTTCGGCTTCCCCTTTGCCCTGTCATCAGCCGCCCAACGCCGGATAGTGGCGGCATGGTTCTTGTATTTCTTCCCGCTGGAAGCGATATAGCCGGATAGGCGGTCTATGTAATACTCCCATTTGCCGGGAAGTTCCTGTTGCAGCTCCGCAAGCTCTTTTTCTGACAGGAATACATTTTCATATCTGCCAAAAGGGGCGGGGGCTGTCTGTCCTGTTTTTATCTCTCCCTCTCTCTTTATCTCTAACTCTATATCTATCTCTTTCTCTATCTCTATCTCTGGTGGACAAATGTCCGCCCCATATGGTGGACGTTTGTCCGCCACGGCTTCCGGCAAGGCTTTCTGTTCCTGCAAAGCCCGCCTTGCCCGGCGTTTGCGCTCCCCCTCGGTAGAGGACTGACCGATTAAAAGCTCAATGTTGCTCATGTATAAAGCCCCGTTCTGCAACGGTTCTACAAGCCCCAGTTTCATAAAAATCTGCAAAGCCCTCTCCACTGTGCCGACTTGCTGGCGGGTGATTGTGGCTATCATCTGTGCGGTGTAGGGGATATTTTCGGCAAGCTGGAGCTTTCCCCCGTTTTTCAGTGATTTTAGGTACAGCTTCAAGAGAATGTTTGAGTAGAGCATACCGTCCTGCATACTTTCCAGCAGCACGATAGCGTCCTCGTCAAAATAGCTCTCTTTCAGCTTTAGGTAATAATATTTGCGGTTGTCTGCCATTCGTTCCTCCTTTGGTCTGTTCTGTGGCTTCTGTTACGCAATTAAAGCGGCTTTTGTGGGGGTAAAGGATAAATGTACCGCCTACCCGTTGAGGGCGGTCAAAAAAGCCTTGATTTACGGGGGTTTGGAATATCCTAAAGCGTGACATTTATCCCTCTGTTTCCGCTTGCGCTGTGTGGCTCTGATTCTTTTCATGCGTCCGGCGCAATCCGGGCAGTATTTCCCCCGGTTGGACTTAGGGAGAAAATACCCGCCGCACTCGGTACAGCGTTTCCTGTCTGCCCGGTGGAGCAGGGCGGCTTCCAGTTTCCCGTCCAGCGGCAGCACGGCGGCAATGAACCAGCGGCACAAGAGGGAATAGCTGATACTCTGTACACATACGCAAGGCTCGCCGTTATCCAGCAAGATACAGTTGCCGTTATCGTAGTTGCAGCACTCATGCACAAGCCGACACGCCGCCCGGTACTGGCGGTAGTCCATGTATGGTGTTTTTGCGCCCATGCCTTTAACGCTCCCTTTCCGGCTTCCTGTCCGGGTACAGCCTCCCGGCGGCTACGGCGGCATGGCTCTTTATCTTGATTTCTCCCCGCCCCTCGCTGGCTCTTGCGTTCTTATAGCCCTCATCAGAGAGGAAATAGCGGTGGCGTTCCCCCGGAAATCCCACGGGGCTGTCGCTGGTCTTTACGTCAAGGACAATCATGTGGCGGGTTTCGGGGAGAAAACGCTCCATGCCCGTCAAGTCATGCCCCTGCATTATCGGCTGTTTCGTCTGTGCCTTTGCTTCCGCAAGCCGCCGCCGGATAGAGTTTTCATGCCCCGCAAGGAAACGGGCTTTGTTGTCGGCTATGAACTGGCTGCACTCCGGCTCTGGTATCTTTTGCAGCTTTTCTATTGCGTTCTCCATGATTACCCTTGTCAAAAGGTCTTTAATCACGGGTACGGTTTCTTTCATGCCGCCTATGGTTTCCGCTTTGGTGGGTGCGGCGTACTGGTAAATCATTTCAAGCTCGCTGTTCGTAAATCTCATTGTGCTACCTCCTGTGGCTGTTTTATTATCGCTCCTGTTCATGCTTTTTCTGCTGGCTCGGTGCGCCCCTCAAAATCTGCTCGATATTTCCCTTGATTGTCTGTAATTCCTTTGTTTTTTCCCGCTTCTCCCGGTACTCGTTGTAAAGCGTGTTCTTCTCCCGTGTAAGCTGCTCAATCTCCGCTTGTAATGTCTTGGACGTTGGCAGCTTGGAGATTCCCTGTGCCTTGAAATACCGGGCGGCAGATTCAGAAATGATAAACTCGCTTTCATGCTGCTCCCGGTAGGCTCTCCGGGCTTTCTCCGTTTTCTGCGCTTTAAGTCCGTCACGGGCTGGCTTGGTCTTGATGTACGCTAATAGCTGTTTCTGCAAGTCTTTTTTCTCCCGTAAAGTGCTTTCCACGGTTTTCAGTTCGGCGTGGACGCTGTTCAGTCCCGCACTGGCGGCGGTAAGGGCGGCTTCCAGTTCTTCCGGGGAAGAAAAGCCGGATTCCTCGTATACGCTCATGGTCGCCGCCATTTGCTTCAGATTGTGCAAAGTCGCCCACTTCTCGTAGCCTTTCCCCTTGCCCTCGGCTCTCTTGGCGGCTATGTCTACCATGCGCTGTACTCCGTCATTCTTCGGGGCATTTATAGCGGCTTTATTGCGCTGTAAGCGGTCTTTTATGCTGCGGGGGTATTCCTCTTTGGGTGCGGGTGTTTCGGCGGCTCTGGCGGCGTTCTGCGTGTTTAGGGTGAGTGCTTCCAGTACGGTGGCACGGTCAAAATCATCACCCAATTTCCGGGCGGTGATTGGCTTTGTCCTGTCCGGCGTGAGATACGATAACCTCCCCCGGCTCTCCTTGACGGTCACGCCTTGCTGTAACAGCTTCCCGGAAAAGTCCTCAAAGGAAACAGCAGAGGACAGGGCGGTGCGGATCGTGCGCCGTAACTTCTCCTTGTCCGTTTCAAATTTCGTAAGTTTGGGCGGCTCTCCTGTGGCGGCAAGGGAAGCGTTCTCTTTATCCAGTGCGGCTTGTCCTTTCCGCTTCGCCCAATACTCACGCTCGGTAATGCGGTTCTTGCTCCCGTTCAGCAGGTCAATCTGATAGAGGTTTTCCCGGTGGCACATCTCCATGACTTCCGCTTTGAAATATTCCATAGCTGCGTCCGTACAGCGGTGCTTGCAGCCCTCCCTTGTGTCCGCTGGTCTTTCCATGTAGGGAAGCAGCGGCACTTCCGCAATCCGTAAAGAATTGATTACGATATGCACATGGATATTGCCGCTGTGGTTATGCCCGTCCGGGTGGGTGCATACAAGGGCTTGGTGTCCGGGGAAATGCTCTTTACAGAACTGCTCGCCTAACTGTTGCGCCCGGTCTACGGATAGCCCATTGTCGGCAGCGTCACGGGGGTCAAAACTGATAATGTAATGGTGGCTCTTTACGTCCTCCCGCTTTTGGTTCTTGCCGTATCGAAGATTGGAGCGCATACACGCTATGGCGAAATCTTCCCCGCCGCAATTAAGGGAAGATATGCGGTAATCGTCACGGGGAAGAAGCCGCCCATTTTTATCAAGAGTGGGCTTCATAGTAAACTCGTCATGCTCAAAAGTTAGGTACTGTTCAGCCGCCCCATAGTCGGCATTTTTAGAGCTGATATGTTTGAACGTTGCCAACGGCTTCACCTACTTTCTGCAAGACTTCAAACTTCAAGGCGGCAAGCTCCGCTATGGCGGCTTGTACCTCTTTTGAGAGTGCGTTATAAGGTGCGCCGTACTCGTTCAGACAGCGGGCAATCTGATTCAAGTTGCTGCCGATTTTCCCGTACTCGGCGGTTAGCTTCCCAACGGCAGAGAGCAATTCATCATTGACCGGGGAAACGGTGATAACCGGGCGTATGCTTGACTTAATGAGGGCTTGCCGGATAAATTCGGCTTGGCTCATTTTGCAGAGGGTGACACGCTCGGCAAACTCGGCGTATTCTTCCTCGGTTAAGCGTGTCTTGATTACCCTATGGCGGTGGGGCGTGTTATATTTTTTCATGGCTGTGAACCTCCTTTCGTGGGTGGATTTTTTCAAGCGGCGCAAGCCGCAAAAAGGCGGGCTTGGGGTGGCAACCCCAACAAGATTCCCGCAGGACAAAATGAGCCGGTAGGCGAAATTTGGTACTGTGGTAGAATCTTGCTCTAAGAAAGTGGCGGCTTCCTCTGTGTGGGCTTTTGCTGATACCCCCGGCTTGCTCGGCGTGGATTCTGCCAACTATGCGGCGGTATTTCTCTCTCTATTACTTACTACGCACGGCAAGGCAAATCTGGCAAAGTTCCCCGGAATTTCTTTTCGTGTTTTCACAACAGCATTTGACAAAAACGGAAAACTGGAAGCCTTTTTTGGCTTGAAATCAGTTCCGTTTTGTAGTGATATACGGACAGTTTCAAAAAACGCCAAACTTTCCGGCAATTATTTTTCCCCTTATTACCTACTACGGGAAAAAAGGAAATTTAGGCAATGTTTTCAGAAAGTAGTTGAATTATTTTATTACGGTGCAAAATCCGGCTTGGTTTTGGGCGCAAAAAAACAGGAAACCTTTTCTTGATTTCCTGTCTTTGGCTGCCGCTGATGGGCGGCGGTTATTCTGTTATCATTCCCCGGAAGCAAACTTGTAGCCCACGCCTAAAACGGTTTTTATGTAAGTGGGCTTGCCGCTGTCCGGCTCTATCTTTTTCCGTAGATTGCATATCACATTTGACACGCTTGACTGGCAGCTTTCGCTTTCCATGCTCCACACGGCTTCAAAGATTTGCGCCTTTGTGAATACCCGCCCCGGACTGGCGGCAAGGTAGCAGAGTGCGCCGTACTCTAAACGGGTGAGGGGAATGTCTGTGCCGTTTTTTAATACCCGGCGTTGGTGCAATTTTATTTCCAATCCCGGAAAAGTAAGTGCCGGGGAGTGGGGCGGCTGCATGGCTTCCAGCGGTATCATATCCGCAAGGGCGGCTATGGCTTTCTCAACCGCTTTTTCTTCTGTGTCGTTAAATATAAGCATGACTATTTTTGCGACAAATCTCACCTCCTGTTAGGTAGGCTGTCCGTCAAAGCGGAACTGGAACAGGGCAGCGATAAGCCGCCGTTTGATATTGTCCTCGGTGTCCTTGTTGACGTGTCCGTTTTCAAGGGAAGCAAGCCGGATTCGCTTGCTGTAATGCCGCAAAACCTCGTCAATGGCTTCCGGCTCGCCGCTGGTCGCCCGGACAATCGTTTCATACGGCACAAGTTTAGGATTCCTCACGGAAAAGCACCTCCATTTCTTTATGCAGCATTTGCAAGGCACTGTGTATGTGATGCCACGCCGTACTCCGGCAGCGTCCGTACATTTCCCCGATTTCCTGTTGTGTATAATCTCCGAAAAAGTAAAGGAAAATAATTTCCCGCTTTCTTTCCGGCAGAGATAACAGGGCGGCGGCAAGTTCCCCATTGGTGAGGATAACTGTCTGACCGCATATCGTAATGGGATATTCTTCATAGGGTGCTTCAAAATATTCGTCTGTCGTGCCTAAAGGGTAAAACTTTTCTTCTGTGAGGTATTCAAGGGATATTTCTTTTTGCCGCCGTCTGCTCCTATCACGCCATGCGTTGAGTGCCGCAAAGCGTATGACGGTCTTGCAAAAGCCATTGAACGTATACATGATATGTTCCTTGTATGCTTCTGTGCAAGGCATAGATGATTCCCCCTTTCTCCCACATAGGGCGGTGCATGGTTTACGGTTGCTTGTTTATAAATCAACTACCCCGGTGCAAGCACTCAAGCACTGTGAGTGGCTCCTACGTCGCCTCTCACAGCACTTGACTTTTTCGCTCGCTCCGCTCCCTCAAAAGCGGGGTATGGAGGCTTCCTTGTCCCTGCCTCTACATATAATCATACACACTCAACTGTCCTTCCGGCACATCATTTCGATATAGTTTCTTATACTCTTTTCCTTGGTTCTTTACATAGTTCGATATTACTTTCTCATTTCCTTTCTCACTTACTGTTGATACATAATATCCTGATGACCAAAAATTTCCTCCCCATAATCTCTTCTTTACTTCCGGACATCTCCTGAATACTTCTCTTCCTGTTATACTTTTCACTATTTTTACTATCTGTGCCGGACTATAACTCGGTACAGACTGTACCAGTAGATGCACATGGTCTTTATCTGTACCTATCTCCAGAAATATAACCTCATATCTTTCACTTATTTCTATACAGGTCTCTTTTATTACCTCTTCTACTTCTTCACTTACTACTACTCTACGATATTTTGTCGGCAATACAAAATGATACATCAGCTTTGACACATTGTGTGATTTGTGTATAGCTTCACTCAATCTACACTTCTCCTTTTTTCCCTACATTGTATCACGCTTTTCCATCCTGTTAAAGTTTGCTTGCGCCCCAAGGGGCGGGGAATGTACCCACATATCATTCAAAGTAACAACAACTCTATGCGCAGGTCTTAACTCGTTTCGCTACTTTAATTATCTTCTCCCGGTATCACATTTTACCATTCACAAAAAACAATTTCAGCATTTTCGTAAATAGGACATATATCTTTCAAGATATTCCTTTTGACAGTTTGTATTTTTTTATAATCAATATTATTGGTAATATAAATGCAAACTTTTATGTGCATACCAATTTTATATATGTCACATTTTTGCAATGTCATAATACCGCTAAGATTCTTTTCTACAAATTGGAAAACTGTTCTTTTTAGTTCCTGATTCGTTGTCAACCCTCCTGACAATTCGCGGAAAGAAGATATGAAAACACTTATCGGTTCTTTTATTGCAGGCAAGACTATAATTGTCGTAATGAAAAAATCTCCAGTATAATGAAGGAAACCCAAACTTCCGTTAATATCTATCAGTTTTATCAAGAACGCAGACAGTGCTACGCCCAAAGATAATATGCCGTCGATAAAATTTCCTTTCGATTCTGTTGCTAAAAGTGTACTGGAATCATTAGTTTTACGGCTCTGGCTTCTGTTAAAAAAAGACAGCCCAAAACATATGATACACATAAGTATCTCATAAGGAATTACAGGTTCAATCATCAAAGGGGTTCCAACGCCATATGCAAAATACCCCCATGCTGCTTTTGCAGTACGAGCAACAGAAGAAAACAGCAGCACCAATGTTAATAAAGTTCTAAAAATAGAATATAATGGCTCTAAAAAATAAAGACCGTCCGGGTAATTCTTTGTCTTTTTATTACTAATTTTTGAAATTTCCAATGCTGCCAAACAAGAGCAGGAAGCAATCATTGAAAAGGAACAGTCTAAAAACAGAGCTTGAATATTTGTTATCGAAAAAATCCAAAACCCACCTATTGCCATTATTAAGTTTACAATGCAGCTTACTATCAGCGATTTGCGTTCAATTTGTTTTTGTGTCATGGTTACCTCCATTGCCTTGGAATTTTATAGTATTCAGATTGACATATCCGTACAACAAGCAGTATACTATAACATGTGTCGTTTTTCTATCTTCAATTTTATCTATAATTGTTGCCTAAACGACACTGCCGCTCGAAACTGTTGTTTAAAGGAGAAAACTATGAATAAACATGATAGGCGGGTCAAAAAGACAATAAAAGCATTACAGTCTGCTCTTGCTGACGCAATGCTTGATAAGGAACTTCAAAAAATTACAGTACAGGAATTAGTCAACAAGGCAGACATACATAGAGCTACTTTTTATTCGCACTACCATGATGTGTATGACTTATATGAGCAAATGGAACATGACGCTATAACTGAGTTCACTAAATTTATTAACGATAATCCAGCAGGTCATTACGAAAATATTTATAATTCCATTATTGATTATATTTATGAAAATCCTGCCCTAAGCCGTTTGCTTTTTTTCGGAAAGGGAATTGACCACAAATTTCAAGAGCATATGTATGACATCATCGAAGAAAAATATCTTGAAATATGGATGCAAGAAGAAAATATATCTTCCGTTTCAGAAGAAATGCTCTATATGGCGACATATCATATTCAAGGCTGCCTCTCAATAATCTCACTTTGGATTAAGAATAATTTTTCTACCCCAAAGGAAAAAATAATCCAGCTTATTTATTCTATTGACGCAAGTTGGAATATGCCATAAAAGAAATAATCTGTGTGGAGATAAAGAGGGATTCCGTAGTAGTCGGCACTGTGGGAATGTGCATAACTTGCTGTCTTATGGAGTTGTGGGAAAGTCCGTTTGCAGAATGTGGGAAAGCTGCACTTTAGCTTTTCCATGTTCTGTGAAAGGACTTTTCCATGACGGAATAGCAAGTTATACACATTTCCACGGTGCTTGTCTTTTGGTCTTTAGTTCTTTTGTTCGGAATAGTGTGGTGCTGGCGGTCTATCTCTTGTTTTCGGTTGCTTGCTTCTTTACCGTACATGAGCATTGGAGCCGGGGTTGTCCGAGCCGTAGCCCTCCAGCAGATTGACAACGCCCCAAACGCCGAGGCCCGCGCCCAGCGCGATAACAAGGGTCTGCAAAGTGGTGATAGCGGATGCGAAAAATGCCATATAGTCCTCCATTTCTCCGGGATTTTCCCGGGCACAAGAAAAGCCGCCCGGTATAGGCGGCAGGTGACACTTCGGGACAAAATGTCCCAAAGCTATACAAAAGCGTCCGGGTCGTCCAAATCGTCATAGTTGAGGATGTCCTCGTCCTCGTCTATGGGCGTTCCGTCCGGCACGTCCGCCTCGTACACGGTGTACTGCTCGTTGGGATTGAGCTTTTTTATACGGCGGCAGATAAGCCGCTCCAGCGAAAAGGCGTTTTTCTTCTTGTCCGCCTCCGCCGTGTATCGGTAGTTGGGGTGCTGTTTCAAATCGTATTTCCGGGAGTAGAACGGCGGCAGGCCCCGCAGTTGCAGGATGCACCTGTCGCCGGGCATGGTGGCAAGCTCGGCGGGGGTCATAAGCTCCCGGCCCAGCCGCTGGGTGTTCTGGTTGTAGCTTTCCGACTGCCCACGGGAGCGGCCCTCGGTCTGCATGGAGATAGTCGCTTTCCCCAGCCAGTTCTCGGAAATCTCCTTGATAGTGCTGGCCTCCCGGCCCCCGAGGAATACCACGCTGTCCATGTTGCCTAAAATGGTTTCCGCGTTCTTGTCGTAGATTGCCTTACATTGGGCCAACTGCTGGTAGAACAGCGTCAGGCTCACCTCCCGGGAGCGGATGACCGCCACCAGCTTTTCGAGGTTCGGCACTTGCCCGGTGTTGGCGGCCTCGTCCCACAGCACCCGCACATGATGGGGCAGGCGGCCCCCGTGTACGTTGTCCGCCCTTTCGCACAAGAGATTGAACATCTGCGAAAACGCCAGAGCTACAATAAAGTTGTAGGTGGTGTCGGTATCGCTGATGATGAAGAAAGCCGCCGTCCGTCTGTCCCCCAGCTTGTCAAGCTCCATCTCGTCATAGCTCATAATCTCCCGGAGTTGCGGGATGTCAAATGGGGCCAGCCGCGCACCGCATGAAATCAGTATGGAGCGGGCAGTCTTGCCGCTGGCCAGCTTGTACTTTTTGTACTGCTTGACCGCGAAACAGTCCGGCTTGCGCTTTTCCAGCCCGGCGAACATATAGTCCACCGCGTTCATAAAATCGTCATCGTCCTCCTTGACCTCCATGCCGGAAATCATGTCAACAAGGGTGTTCATGTTCTTGTCCTCGTCCGGGCCCTCGAAGATGATATAGGCGATAAGGGCGCAGTATAAAAGCGTTTCTGATTTCGTCCAGAACGGGTCGCCCTCCTTGCCCTCGCCTTTGGTGTTTGCTATTAGGGTATTGACAAATTTCAGAATGTCGGCCTCGTTGCGGATATAGGCCAGCGGGTTATAGTGCATGGAGCGGGAAAAATCAATGCTGTTGAAAACCTTGATTTTATATCCCTTTTTCTTTTGCAGGAAATACCCCGCCTGCTCCAGCACCCCGCCTTTTGGGTCTACCACCACATAGGAGGAATGGGCCTGCAAAAGCTGGGGCGTGAGCCAGAACCGGGTCTTGCCGGAGCCGGAGGAACCGACAACACAGCAATTCAGGTTCCGGGCATTGGCGGGGACGGCGGGCCGGGTGTTGGTGGTGAGAAATTCCGTCCCGGTCAGAATGATGTTGTTCTCAAACCTGGGGTCGATGAACGGCTTGATGTCTTTTTCCGTTCCCCAGCGGGCCGAACCATACTCTTCATCCCGGCGGTATTTTTGGGCTTTTTTGCTTTTCTGATAGATAACCAGCCGGATTGCCACGGCCCCCGCGATGCCAGTAAGCCAGTCAAAGGGATTGAGCCCCGGCGCGAAGTCGGCAAAGGCCGGGCCGAGAGCCGCCACCATCCCCACCAGCTTGTGGGCCAAATCCGCCCCCGCCGCCAGACGGTAGGCCGTCCCCACCTTTAGGCAGGCCCAGCCGATGAACAGATAGGGGAGGTTGGGCAAAAGGTACTTTTTCAGCTTATCTGTCCTCATGGGCGGCCTCCTTTACGCGGTCTTTCTTGTGGGCGGGGTTATGCAGTATCTCGGCGGCGGCCCGTCTGAGCTGTTCCCGGATGGGTACGCGGTCAGTCCTTGCCTTATCCAGCACCCGGCGGGAGTATTCCGAGAAACAAGCGGTGATTGCGTCCGCCTGCCCGCTCTTGAAGAACAGCAGATACTTGTCCGGCCCGGTCTTGTAAAAGGCATAGTCAACATTCCACTTCCGGGCCACCCGGTCAAATTCTTTTGGGGCCCCGGTGAGCTCGATACTGTTCGTGGCCGCGCCGTGGGCCATGAGCTTTTTTACGGACTGCCTGCCGTGGGGCGTCTGGTGGGCCCGGCGTTCCTTTTGTATCTTCCGGCCAGCCGCCCGGAGCGCATAGGCCAGCACCCGGGCCGTCAGTTTTCCCGTCCGTATGGATAACGCGATAGTGCGCCGGGAAACATCCTCGTCAATCAATCAAAACCGCCTCCTTTCATGGGGGATAGGCCCTCCGGCCTTTGGGACAAAATGTCTCGAAGTCACCGCTCCTCCCGGCCCGTTTCCGGGTGCTTGCGTTCAGCCTCCAGAGAGGAACGGTCAATCACTTCCTTGTAGGCGGCCATCTGCTCCCGGATGGAGAGCCGGGGGAGGGCAAAAACCTTGTGCTCCTTGGGAATATCCTCTATCCCGTGGTAGACTTCCTTAATATCGCCAGTCTGGACGATATAGCCGCCGGGGGCAAGGTGGCCGCCCTCGTTGATGGATATGTCCCGCCCGTATGCCTCATAGTCAAAGTAGCCTTTCAGCTCGGCGGGTATCGGCAAATCCTCCGCAAAATAGCGGCCCAAATCCTCCTCGCTTTCAATCTCCGGGTAAAATTCAAAGCAGTCCAGATTTTCCGCAAGGTTGATGATATCCGCCACGCTGGAGGTATGCGCCCCCATATGGAGCGCGGCCTCGAATTTTTCAATCTCGCTTTGGGGGAGCTCCGAGAGCAGGCAGGCCAGATGGTTCAGCTCGTCCAGATTTTCATACTCGCCCAGATAGTCATAGAGCCCCAGCACATCGCCGTCAAAGCTGGTGATGAAAAATTCCTCGTAGCGTATGCCGTCCACGCCGATATTCTTTAACAGCGCCTCCACCGCCTGGGGGCTGGTGGGGAATTTCAGCGTTTCCCCCACCAGCTCGCCCTCGTTGTATTTCCCCAGATTGGTGATGTACGCCTCGAACAGCGCGGCCACGTCAGCGGCGGCCCTGTCCCTTGACGGTCAAAATGCCCTCAAGGGTGGTGGCGGTGATGCCCAGCCGCTGGGCCACGGCGATGTCGTTCTTCATGGACTCGGTGACGGTATGCCCGCACACCACCAGCACCCGGGAGCGGCGGAGCAGGTCGCGGCCAATGTCGATGCTGCTCTTGTGCTCCTCGGGAACCGCGTCATTGAGGAAAAGGGGCAGGAACAAGGCCGGGCAGATAGGGGCAAAGCCCGCATCGTAGACCGCCCGGCAATACTGCGCGGCCAGCTCCGCATTTTCCGTATCGCCGCCATACCAAGCGGCGGTGATGTAAGCAAGGGGTCGTTTCATAGTCGTTTACCTCCGATATTTTAATAGTTGTCGTTCAACCCTATCCCCCCGCCCTTTCCCATTCATGGGAAAGGGGGCGGCTCTGGAGGATATATCCCCCGTCGCGCCGGGAGGGGTGGCACAGCCGGGGCGGGCCGTCAAGGGCAAGCCGCCGCAAGCGGCGGGCGTTCCGCCCCTTGACCGCCCACTCCCGGCTGTGCTCAGTAGCAGGCGGCGACGGGGGATATACCACCAGAGCCCCTCTCTAAAAGAACGCCATGCAGGACGCGGGGGAGGGGCGCGGGAAAGAGAAAAGCCTTGGGACAAAATGTCTCAAGGCTTACTTTTCCCGGTCAGTCTTTTTCTCCGGCGCGGTGCGCTCCGGGGGCTGTTTCTCTTTCCACGCATCCAGCAGGGACATAATCTGGTCTTTCATCTCCCGGGGCGTGGTGTCCTTGCCGAAATACTTGTTCAGTTCAGCGGCGGAAATAATCACCTTGTCTACCTCCTTTTTCTCACGGCTCAAAATGCCGTCAATCACATCGCCGTTCAGTTTCCCGTCCTTATCCAGCTTGCGGAGCTCCTGCGCCTGGGAGAGCGAGGGGGACGCCTGCTCGCCCTCAATGGAAACGGCGATAAACCTCTGGTTTTTGGGCTTGATGAACGAGATTTCCACGGCGGGGGTGAAAGACAGCTTTTTCTCGTTCACCATAGACTGGAGCTCCGGCACAAGCTCGGTCAGCCGGATATACCGCTGTACCTGCTTGTAGTTCATGCCGTTCCGCTCCCCCACGATTTCCGTGGAGCGTTTTCCAACGTCCCCGGCGGCCACGCCCTCCATCTTCGTCCCTTGATGGCTGATGGCCTCCACCTGCATTTTCAGCGATTGGGCCTTTTCCATCGGCAAAATCTTTTCCCGGTGGCGCAGGTTGTCGTCCGTCATCGCAAGGATGGCCTCATCGTCCGTCATGTTGCGGACGATACACGGCATATTTGCAAACCCGGCCAGCTCACTGGCCCTCTGGCGGCGGTGGCCCGCGATGATTTCATAGCCGCCGCCCTCGCGGGGACGCACCAGCGCGGGCTGGTGTACGCCGTTGTCCTTGACGGACTCCACAAGCCCTTTCATTTCCGCATCGTCCCGCACCCCAAAGGGATGGTCTTTGAACGGGAACAGCTCCGAGAGGTTGAGGTAAACAATCTCTTCCTTTTCGGCGCGGGTCGCGTCACGGGGCTGGGGCGGCACTTCCGGCGCAGGCGGGGGAGCGGCGGGAGCCTCTTCCTTGCCCTTTACCGTGGCGGCCTTTCCGCCCTTGCCTTGGGACATTTTGTCTCGAGGTTGAGCCGGGGGCTTGTCCGTGGCCGCCTTGTCAGCCTTGGCCGGGCGGCCACGGCGGGCCCCCGTCCCTCCCGGTTCACCGGGCCCCGCCTTTTCTTCCTTGGGCTTGCGGCCCCGCCTGCCCTTGGGCTTATCCGGCTCGGGCGTTTTTTCTTTGGCGGCCTTGTCCTTTTTGGCGGGCCCCTTTTCCCCGGCGGCCTTTTCCTCCGGGGCCGGGGTGGGCGGCTGTTCCGGTTCGGGCGGCTCGTTTTTTTCCACCTCCGCACGTTCCGCCGCCCGGCGCTCCGCCATCAGCTTTTCAATCTGGTCAGCGGATACACTCACCTCGCCGGGAGCACCAGCCGGGGCATCCTGGGCGGGCGCATCCACGGCGGCCTGCTCGGGAATGTTCTCCGGGGCCGGGGGCTCCGGCGCGGATGTTTCCGGGGCAGGAGCATCCGCCGGGCCAGTATCGAACAAGCTGGGCTGGGGATTTTCCTCCGGGCTCACGTTTAATTTTTCGTCTGCCATTCGTTACCTCCTTTTTTAATTTCGTGAATGTTGCACAAATCTTGCGCTAAAAGTTTGTTACTATTTTTTCGCCTCCCTCCCGGCTATCCACGCAAAAAAGCCGCCCGTTTTTTCATGCCGGACGGCTTTCTGCGTAATGTGATAGCTCAAATAATATTTTTTTGTGGTTGCTGGCTCCGAAAAGCCTTGATATTACAGTGTTCCTATTAAAACTCATTCATAGGAAAAGAGTACCCTTTTCCGTATTTCTGCCCGCCTTGTCGGTCAGAAATTGCTTGTTGGGAAGTGTCCCAAACCCTCTATGAGAACGGAAAGGAGCGAAAAATCATGAACGGACGCAAAAGGACGGTACAGGTCAAATTCTATGTGACAGAGGAAGAAAGGAAACTGATTGAGGAAAAAATGAAGCTCGTCCCCACAAGCAACATGGCGGCGTATCTGCGCAAGATCGCCATTGACGGGTACATTATCCAAGTAGACCACACGGATATAAAGGCAATGACAGCGGAGATACAGAAAATCGGCGTGAATGTCAATCAGATTGCACGTCGCGTAAACGCGACGGGGAACGCATGCAAAGAGGACATAGACGAAATTAAGGGGGTGCTTGCGGAGATATGGCGGTTACAAAGATTAAGCCTGTTAAAAGCACTCTAAGCAAAGCCCTTGACTATATCGAAAACCCGGACAAGACGGACGGAAAAATGCTGGTGTCCTCTTTTGGGTGCAGTTATGAAACGGCAGATATTGAGTTTGGCTATACCCTCTCACAAGCGCGGGATAAGGGAAACAATTTAGCTTTTCACTTGATACAGTCCTTTGCGCCGGGGGAAGTGGACTATGAGAAAGCCCATGAGATCGGGCGGCAGCTTGCCGACGCTGTAACAAAGGGGCAGCATGAGTATGTATTAACGACGCACATTGACAAGGGGCATATCCATAACCACATTATTTTTTGCGCGGTCAACTTCGTAGATTATCACAAGTATGTTTCCAACAAGCGGACGTATTACGGCATACGGAATATGAGCGACAAGCTGTGCCGGGACAACGGGCTTTCCGTGGTCGTCCCCGGCAAGGGAAGCAAAGGAAAGAGCTATGCGGAGTACCAAGCGGAGAAAACGGGGACAAGCTGGAAAGGCAAGTTAAAAATTGCCGTGGACGCGCTCATTCCCCAAGTTTCCAGTTTTGAGGAATTATTGCAGCGGTTACAGGTGGCGTGCTATGAAATCAAACCGGGAAAATATGTGTCGTGCCGCGCACCGGGGCAGGAACGCTTTACCCGCCTTAAAACCCTCGGCGCGGACTATACAGAGGAAGCCATAAGGGAACGGATAGCGGGCAAGCGTACCCGCGCCGCCAAAGCTCCAAAGGCAGAGCGTAAGGGCGTTAATCTTCTCATTGACATTGAGAACAGTATCAAGGCGCAGCAGAGCCGGGGATATGAACAGTGGGCGAAAATCCACAATCTGAAACAGGCGGCAAAGACTATGAACTTCCTCACCGAAAACAGGATTGAACAGTACGCCGATCTGCTCACCCGGATAGAGGAAATCGCCACAGCAAGCGAACAGGCGGGGGACGGCTTAAAGGACGTGGAAAAGTGGCTTTCCGATATGGCGGTGCTTATCAAGAATGTCACTACCTACCAAAAGACAAAGCCCCTCTATGAAGCCTACCGTAAAGCCCGGAACAAGGAGAAATACCGGGCAGAGCATGAACGGGGTATTATCCTCCATGAAGCGGCGGCAAAGGCACTAAAAGCGGCGCAGATCGGCGGCAGGCTCCCCAACGTCCCCGCCCTGCAAGCAGAGTATGAAAAGCTCCAAGCGCAGAAAGAAAGCCTTTACGCCGATTATGGCAAGCTGAAAAAACAGGTTGCGGAATACGACGTTATCAAGCGGAATATTGACAGCATTTTACAGGCAGAGAAGCAGACAGAACGAAAAAGAGAAACAGAACGGTAATAAAGTGCTATATCGTGGAAAAAACAAGAAAATTATGATAAAATGAATATGTCCTTAGATTTAGAAAGCAGGTGTAAGCATGAAAACAAGAAAGAAAAAAAGTAAATATTTGATATATAACGAAAACACAAAGCTACTTGAAGTAAAAGCTGATACCAAAAGTAAATTTCAAACTTTTTTAGAGAGAAAGAAAATTTACTTTGAAACAGTTATGATGTTAGCTCTTTCTATTGCAGGAGTTATAGTGTCAATCGTTAGTGTTAAAGTTGCAATGGTTGCAAATGATATATCTTTGAACGAACAACGGATAGAAGATTTAGAAAAACAACCCGCTTTTATTTTAGATATAGAAGCTGATGAGGATAAAATGAAATATGTTATTAAAAATGTTGGTGGAGATATAAAGTATGGGAATGTGTTTGGTGATGTAGTGCTTATTATCGCTGTTTATGATGAACAATATGATTATTTAGGAAAAGGGTATATTCTTTTAGGGGGATATTTGGAAAAAGACTTTTCTACATATGACTTTGAAACGAATAGTTTTGAAATGTATAGCACATTAGAACCAAAACCAGTCACACAATGGGTAGATAAAATCCAAGAGATAATAATAAAGCAAGGTTTTTTTGTGGGATAGAGTGTACAGAGTATTTCGATTTTATGTATACCGATTATAAACAAGAAATGATTAAGAAAACTATGGTAGTTCAAGGGGGTATTATTAAGGATATAGAAAATACTGGTGATTATGAGTTCAAAATACGTGTGGATATTGATGATTTGGAAAATGAACAAATATGTAGTGAAATAAAAGAACAATTAGAACATTTGGTAAGATATAATAGTCTCTACAATTAGAAAAAACCGGGACGCGGCAGCTATCATATAGCCACCGCACCCCGGATTCTCATTGGTGCAGATATTGGAATGTTACGCAATAGAACGGCATTTTCGGGGATAAAGGTATAAATCCCTGTCCCCGGCAAAAGTGCGCCCGCAAAGCCGCATATAGCAAGGCTCTTTTCGCCCCTACTGCGTAACATGAGGGCATAAAAAAAGCGGCGTTCCTATTCTCCCGTGTTGGGATAGAGAAACGCCGCGTATGCGTCGTATTCAGTTTTCATTTATTCTTTCTCAATGCTGTGTGCTGGTGGCTGGGCTGGCAGGGTTGGGGGGCGGCATATCAAGGCTCTTTCCCTCAAAAGTAGTAAATTGGTAGTAAATTCAGCTTGAAATCCTGCTTGTATGCCCGTAAATCAAGGCTTTTTTGAGATAATCAACCATTTTCGCTTAAAACATATCTTCCCGCCTTCTCCTGCCGTCTGTCATCAAACTGCGATCTCCAGCCCCGTGTACAGCGGATGAACCACGTCTCCCAGCTCCTCCTTTAAAATCTCAAACTGATGTTCTCCCGTACAATGGCCTGTATAGACAACTTCAATTCCCGTCTCCCGGATCCGCCCGGCCAGCGCGCGGACCTCCTCGTCCGATGAACGGAACAGGTGAAGGCCGCCCACGATCCCGTATATATGCCGATCCGGCCATGTTTCTGCCGTCTCCCGGATAATATTGTCAGCCCCGCCGTGGGAACAACTGTTAAACACCATCATCCCCCGCTCCGTGTCCACCGCCAGGCTCTGTTCATGGGAAAATGAATCCGGCAGCCATGCAGAACCCTTTTTTATGTACATCCCGGCCTTTCTGCCAAGCGTCTCCAAATCCCGCGTCTTGTGCGGAACCAGCGTAACACCCGGGCACGCCTCAAAGTCGCCCTCCACATAGACAAGCCTGTCCTTAAATTTCTCCAGATATCCTTCTTTTATACCGATATAGCGGTAAACCTTCTCCTGCCTGCTGAAGCAGTTTTCCCCGGCGCCCTTCCTCAAATACATGGGGGCCGTCCTGTTTTTCTCAAAGAATGCCTCCATCCCGTCCGAATGATCATAATGGGCATGGGATAAAACGGCAAACTCCGCTTCCTCCAGATTAAGCCCCATCTGAGCCGCATTCTCCGCAAACCGCGCCGAAGCTCCGGTATCTAATAGGAATTTGCGGCCGTTATGCTCAATCCATACGGACAGCCCCCATTCGGGTATAAGGCCGCTTTGGGTGTTATTGTCAATTAAAATTCTGGCTGTCAATTGTATCCGCCTCCGTTTCTCCGTTTGATGTGATTTTTCTCCGGCTAAGGAACTGTTACGGCATACGGCCATTTAGAATCGCTTCGCGATGGGCCGTATGCCCGCAACCGCTACACTTTCGTACGGTCAGCACAGCAGGCGCAGACCTGTCTGAACTGTTACTTCATTATACCACCGCAGAACAAATAAAGAAACCGCCTCTTCCCTTTTTCTCATTTCTGAGGTAATATATTGTATAGCACATGATTTAGCAAAAGGAGGAACCCAAAGATGAAAAAGCAATTAGTTTTTCCCGTCTGCACCGCCGTGATTGCCGCGGCGTTAGTTTCCGGCTGCGGGACGAAGGATGTCCTGAAAAGTATGCAGTCCACGGAAGCCGTTTCTGAGACATCCGAAAGCACGGAGCCGGAGGAGGAGACGCTGAGCGAGGATGAAGCGGAAGAAGCAGAGAGCGATCTGTATAATGCCTATATTGATGTAAATAACGTCATGGTAGACCGCTTCAGCGATGTGATCGCAAGCTATTTCCGTTATGTCGATTTCGCGGAGGAATTTACCCCGCTCCAGGACGATTACTGGTGCAACTCGATTACCAGCACCTTTTACGATCACATGGACGAGGCCAATGAACTGGCTCAGCAGAAGGCGGACAAGACGTCCCTGGACAATGCCTATCTGGAGCTCTACCCGGTCATGCGGGATCTGGCCGAGGCGCTGGACGAGGTATATGATTATACGGATATGAAATCGTACTTAGACGACGACTATGCAAAGGGCAAAGAGCTGCACGCCAGGATCTGGAATGATTACGCATCCTATGAGACGCTGGCTGACACATTTATCAATGAGCTGTCCGTTGTGGCAGACCAGAAGCGCGATGAAAACCTGGAGCAGTTAAAGGCAGAGGGTTATGAGGCCACCTATGCGTTCACAAAGCTGATCACCACCGGCCAGGAGATCCAGACCGCAATCTATGAACAGGAGATCGACGATTCCCAGCTCACAAGCCTGGACATCGAAGCGCTCCAGCCGCTCTATGATCAGTATGTGGAGGAGGTTCAGACCTGCTTAAATTATCTGGCGGATTCAGACGCGATGGAGAAGGAGGGCTATCCCACCATGTCCGCTTACTACTCCTCGTTTGAGCGCAACATCCGCGAGTCCAAGACAGCGCTGACCGATCTGTTCCAGAGGGTCCGCGATCAGAAGGGACTGGAGAGCTATGAGCTTAATTCCGCCTTTGCGGCTGACGGCTCGATTGAAAATTTCTTTGACACTCTGTCCAATATTATTGACGATTACAACCGTTTAATAAACTATTAATGCCAAAAAAGCGGCCCGGAAACGCGTATCCGGGCCGCTTTTTATCCTGCCAGGCCGGGAGCCTCCTTAGCCTGCCCCTCTGGCGCTGTCCGCTTATTTGATCTGAACCGCCTTTGTCTCTTTCCCTATCGTCAGCAGCAGCAGGACATGTTCCTCTGTATCCAGCAGGTCCTGGGAAACATGGAACACGATATAGCCGCTCTTTGTCTCCCCCGCTTCCAGGCTGGCCCCTGTCATATCCCCGCCGCCGAGCAGATCCACAGGGGTGTACTTATGCCCGCTGGAGGTTGCAAGCTCAACCAGCAGCTCATCGGACATGATAACCATTGGCAGGAAGCTCTCTTTTTCCGTTCCCTGATTGGCGACATCCACATCGACGCGGACAAACTCTTTCCCCTCATCCGCATCAAAATACATCGAACCGCTGGTGATCCGCCCCGTCGTTTCCGCCGTCTTTACCGTGATCGCCCAATTGCCGATCTCCACGCCGCTCCCCACAGGGCCCGCGCCGCTGTTTAAATAGCCTTTAAATTTCTCTCTGTTTTCCTCTTTCCTCTCCTCCGCTTTCTGCAGCGTGAGCCCTGACGCCATACTGCTTCCGGTCCGCTCTTCTAACACATCCCGGTTAATCACACCCGGCTCATGGGAATAATCTCCCCAGGCGGGCAGGCGCTCTCCCGTCTCCCCTGCTTCCCAGTAGACTCTGGCCGTCTGCTCCCCGCCGGGATTTTCCGCATCGTCCTCAAACTCCAGGAAGAACCGGGAGGTAAGGCCGTTTGCCGTGATGGAAAAGCTGTCCTGCTCCGCGGCCGGCTCCCAGCCCTCTGCCTGGGCCAGGCGGTATACCTCCCCGAAATGCAGGCTGCCCATGGAGAGATACGGATACTCGGTTACGTCCTCCCCCGCCGTCAGCGTCATCCCTTCCTCGTCCGCATAAAAGGCCGTCACCGCATCCGGCGTCAGGTAATCAAGCGGATCGCCCAGATAATACTGGCAGATTTGGGACACATAGCCGCTCCCGATCCGCTCCTTTATCTGATCCGCGTCATTGATGTCCGTATGCCCAATCTGCCGGCTGTCCGGGATATGGATCACCTCCGGCTCATATCCCTTCATCTCAGGCCCTTTGATCTCTACGCGGATATCGGCGCAGTTCCATCCGTTATCAACGGTTCCGAGCGTAAACTTCGCCGGAAGCCCCGCCTCCTCATACGCCCCGGCGATCTTTGAAAGCGACTCGCCAAGCGCCTCCACCTCATCATACCTGTCTACAGATATCACAAACTCCTTATCCCCCTCGCCCGGTTCGAGGCGAAGCCCCAGCTTTTCCCCTTCGTATCGGACAAAGGCGGCAGGATATGTGTCGTCAAATCCTTTATTCGTGTACTCCTCCCCCGCCGGAAGCACCTTAAACGAGAGATCCGGCCTGTCCTTTGGCGATGCCTGATAGGAAACCACGCCCCCTTCGGAAACCTCCTCAATCACAAATTCCTGCTCATACAAGTTTTCCAGATACTCCTCTACCTCCGGATACGGAGATTTTTTCAATGCCCCGCAGCCGGACAGCATCGCCGCAGCCGCAGCCGGGAGCATGATGAGATAACTCCTTTTCATCTTTTTTACCCCTTATTTCCTTTTTCTGTTTTATTCCGCAATACCGCCGCTCCTGTCCGCGGAGGATTGTTTATCGATTGCAATCCATGGCCTTTTGCAGGCATTCGGACGATACAATCATTATTTTACATGGTTCCGGCTTTCAAGGCAAGCGTTTTGGGGGGAAATTCTATGCCGTTTCTGAGTGGAAATGATGTTTCTTTGAGGGCGTTCTATCTGCTGGGAAATGAATACCGTTCTGTCTTACACCGATGGCGCTTTTCCTTATCATAGCTTATCCCAACAAGGAGAGCTTTCCCGTAAGGCTGCGCGCGCTGCAGATAATTTTTGGCTTTTATCTGCTGCAGGGCCTCCTCCGGAGTTTTTCCGGCTTTTAATTCCAGTATAATGGGCGGGTATCCTGGTTTTTTCGGCAGAAACAGGTAATCACAGTAACCCTTTCCGCTTTTTTCCTCGCGCAATATGCTGTAGAATCGTCTGGCATATAAATAGCATAATGTAATCACACAGGACAGGGAATTCTCATCGCTGTACATCAGAAAAGGGATTTCCATGTCATGCGCCTGCTCCAGGAGTTGTGCGACGCGCGATTCATTACATTCAAGGGTGGCCTCCAGCATCTCCTTTGAACAGGTGACAATTGTTTTGACTTCTCCCATGCTGTCGCGGGATAAAACCTTCTGATACTTTTCCATCAGTTCATGATTCGGAATGGTGAGTTTCCCATCATAATATGACAGGAACCCATATACCACCATGGCGGAAAGGATCTCGTCCCTTGTATCAAGCCGGAGTTCCGCAGCGCTGTAGCCTTCCAGTTCTGTCTCCACCGGGATTCCGGCTACCATTTTTACAATGTCCTCCCGTACTTCACTGACATTATGTTCGATGCAGTCCGCAATTTCATTCATCGGCCCTGTTTCTGTCCAGTAGTTGAGGCAAACCCCATCGCTTAAAGCAGAATTGACGGAACGGGGATTAAACAGGCTCCGGCCGCTGCTCATCCGATAGCCGTCATACCAGTATTTCAGCTCTTCATAGCTGATATCCTGGCGGCTGACACATAAACTCCTTACCTCCTCCTCGGTAAGGCCGAAAAAGGGTTCAAATTTATGATCGTTCATAAAATTATATTCGCGGAACATGTTCAGTTCCGAGCCACTGGAATATTTGGCTATGGGCAGGACGCCTGTCATATAAGCCAGTTCCACGTATGGCTGATCCTTAAGAAGGTTTTTTAAAAACCGGAGATATTCGCTTTTGTCTCCAGATGTCATAAAATCCATGTAAAAAATGGAATCCCATTCATCCAGAATAAAAATAAACGACGAACTGGTAGCCAGCAGCAGATCATTCAAACTGTCATATCCGTCTTTATCCACTTCCGGAAAGGCGGCGTATAAATCCCCGTACATCTTTTTTCGTATACTTTTAATATAATCCTGATAGGATTCACAAACATCTGGCATCTGACTGAAATCAATATATATTACATTATACTGATTTAAATGTTTTTCATATAAATTTGACTGTGAAGCCTGCAAATTTTTGAATATATCATGGCTGTTATATCCTTTTGTATAATATGCCCCCAGCATATTGGCATTCACCGTCTTGCCGAACCGACGGGGCCGTGTGATACAGATATATTTTCTGGCAGCATTGTTTATACACTTTGATATGCTGTCGATCATCAGACTTTTGTCTACATAAAGTTCGTCATTCAGGGTCTGCCGAAACAGGAGCAGCGGACGGTTTGTATTCAGGTAATTCAAACTATACCTCCCCTCTGAAACTGAGTCTCCAGATACATCTTTATACTGAAAGTATAGCTGATTTCCCGTCAATATACAATATTTTCCCAAATAAAACACGCGGCTCCAGCTCCCCCGTATCCGAGTAGTACATAAGCAGGGTAAGGCCGTTAAAAGTAAGGTATATAAGGAATAGAAGGCCGCCATTGGATACAAACGCTTCCAATGGCGGTCTTTGCCGGCGCTATTCCCGGATATCCTTAATTACCTCTATCCCCTTCTGGAGCTGATTGTCCAGCTCCTGCGGGAGCACAGCCATCCGTCTCGCCTCGTCGCCGAGCTCCACCTCCACATCCGGCGATATGCCTTTGCCGTGGATATCCAGTCCGCCCGGCGTATAGTAGTGGCTGGTGGTCAGCTTGACTGCGCTTCCGTCCGAAAGCGGGATCAGGCTCTGGACAATGCCCTTTCCGAAGGTCTGCGTGCCCACAACCGTCGCCGCATCGTAATCCTTCAGCGCCCCGGTTAATACCTCCGACGCGCTCGCGGAGTTTTCATTGACCAGCACGACCATGGGGATATCAAGGCTGTGGCCGTCCTCCGCCTTGTAAATCTCTTCATTTCCATATTTATCCGATATGGTGAGAATGCGGCCGCCGTCCCCTATGAGATAGTCTGCCATGGAGACCACGGTATTGAGCTCTCCGCCCGGGTTATCGCGCAGATCAATGATTAAGCGCTCCATCCCCTGTCCCCGTAAATCCTCGATCTTATCCTTAAACTGCTTTGCCGTCACCTCGTCAAATTCGATCACGGATACATAGCCGATGCCATCCTCCAGCATCTTTCCCGACACGGTCTGGACATCGATAAAGCGCCTTGTGACCGTCAGATCCACATATTCCCCGGTATCCTCACGGTACACGGTGATCGCGACCTGGCTGCCCTCCTCGCCTTTTACATAGTTATTTACGAGCAGTGTCAGATCCACGCCCGCCATCAGCTCCCCGTCCACCTTATAGATCACATCGCCCGGCAGGATTCCCGCCTCTTCGGCAGGACTGCCCTCGAACACACGGACAATGGTGGAGATCTGCGTGCGGACATCCTGGGAAACCATGGCCCCAATCCCGCAGTACGTGCCTTTCGTCTCATCCATAAAGCTCGCCAGCTCTTCCGGCGTGTAATATGCCGCGTAGGGGTCGTTTAAGCCATAGATAAAGCCCTGGTAAACCCCTGCCTCCCCCTTATCCGGTTCGATCTGATCCTCAAACAGGTATAACTCGTCAACCAGATCCTCGATCTGCGAAAGCTTCTCGCTGATGCGCTCCAAGTCGAGCTCCCCGCTTCCTTCGCCCGCCGGGGACGCATTTCTGCCGGCTTCCTCTCTCCCGGGCCCGGCGCCCGCCTGATTGCCCATGACGTCCTGCCCGAACATATAGATAGCAGTCGATGCGCCCACTGTCACAAAACAGGTGAACGCGGTCACCAGCACGCCGACCATCACGCCCTTCCAGAATTTATTTCTATTGTCCATTTTATCTGCCTCCTGCTTCCTTCGGATCGCCGCGGTTTACCGTCATCCGGCTCCATACCGCTGTTTCTGCGGGCCCCGGCGCATCATTGCGTCCATTCACCGCGCCCCTGCGCCGGCTACGGGCTCACATACTGCGACGGGTTCACATACACTCCGTTTAAACGGACTCCGAAATGGAGATGCGGCCCCGTCGAATAGCCGGTCGAACCGACCTTTGCGATCACCTGTCCCTGGCTGACCGTATCCCCGGCCGAAACGAGTAACTGCGAACAATGCATATACACCGTGGATACGCCGCCCCCATGATTCACCATAATATAATTTCCAGCAGAATAGCTGTATGTAGCGATCGTCACCGTCCCCGCCGCCGCCGCGACGATATTGGAACCCGTGGACGCGCCGATGTCAATGCCCTTGTGGTTCGTGGACGCGCCCGCTGTCGGAGACTCCCGGTCGCCGAAACGGGAGGTGACGCGCCCGCTGGCAGGGCACGGCCATATAAACTTAATATTCCCAATACTGACCGTATTATACGTTTTTCCCGCTGCCTCGGCCCGTTTCCTGGCTTCCTCCTCCTGACGCTTTAGCTCCGCCTCGATCTGCGCGATCTTATCCTCCTGGGCCTTGATGTCCCTCTCATACGCCTCAAGCTGCGCGGTCCGCTCCCCGATCTGGGCGGCGTACTTCTGAAGCTCTGCCGTCTTTTCGCCTACCAGCGTCTCCACTGACTCCTGTTTAGCCATGGTCTGCTCCTCAAGGAGCAGAAGCTCCTCCCGCTCCCGCTCAAGCGCCGCCTTATCCTCCGCAATGCCGTTTTTGACCGCAATATACTGATCCAGCATCTTCCTGTCATACTCCGAGATCTTGGAAATGTACTCCGCCCGGTTCAAAAGCTCCGACATGGATTTTGATGTAAGCAGGAGATCCCAGAAGCTCTCATCGCCCCGCTCGTACATGTATTTAATCCGCAGCTTCATGGACGCGTACTGCTCCCGCTCCGTCTCCTGCGCGGCGGCAAGCTGAACGGAAGCCGCCTCGATCGTCTGCTCCTTGTCCGCCACCTCGCCCTCCAGCCGGTCAAGCTCCGTGTGCAGCGCGTCAAGCTGGCGGTCCAGCTCGCGGACATAGCTCTCCGTATCCTGTTTTAAGCCCTCCAGCTCCCGGATCGCCTGCTCGGTCCGCTTCTTCTCCTCCTCAAGGGAATCGATCTTTCCCTTGGCATTGTCCACATCCTGCTTTGTGGCCCCGTATACCGGAGGCCCGGCCAGACAGGCGATAAGAGCTATCAAGAATAACCGTTTTCCGGCCGTATGTTTGATCATGATTTTTCATCCTTAAAGAATTCTTTAAATATACCTGAAACGCGTTTTAAACACGCTCCGGCCCGCCTGTGCCTTGTAACCGTTCAGATACCCCTGAAACTGTCACTACACCTTTAACTGCCTGCGTATTGTAAAAAAGCTTCCGACAAAGCCAATCCCCAGCCCCAGAGCTCCGGCCACGGCCGCCATATAGGGAAAAAGGCGCTCGATCGGAATAAATGCCAATATGTTCGACAGAATCTGAAATTTCTCTGTCATATACTCCGCCATGCGCCGGTACAGGAAATAGCTCCCGGCCAGGGGAATCGCCGCTCCCACGCAGCCGATCATCATGCCCTCAAACACAAAGGGCGCGCGGATCATAAAGTTCGTGGCGCCGATCAGGCGCATGATCCGGTTCTCCTCCCGGCGGGAGGCCGCGGCCCTGGAGATCGTATTGCTGATCAGAAATACGGCTACTGCCAGAAGGATCCCGATCACCGCCGCGGAAATCAGGCCCACCATGCGCCCAAAGCTCATAAAGCCCGAAGCGGCGGCGTTGGAGTAATTGATCTGGCGGACGCCCGAAACGGCCCTCAGATGCCCTACTACCTCCTCCTGCTGGCTGATATCCTCCAGATAGAGCTCTATGGAAGCAGATCCGGCCAGGGGATTGTCATCTGCAAAGCCCTCTGCCAGCTCCTCCACGCCCTCAAAATATTCTTTTTGAAATTGTTCCCACGCCTTCGCGGCGGAAACATACTCCACCTTCGCGATTCCCTGCCTGCCCTCCAGCGCCTCTTTTACCTTGAGAATCTCCGCCTCCGGCAGGGCTTCCTCAAAAAATACCGTGATCCCCACCGTCGCCTGCGCCCGCTTTACCATATACTGCACATTGGCCGCCAGGGCGAACAGCAGGCAGAACAGAAAAATACAGGCCGAAATAATGGCCGTTGACGCCAGGGAAAACCAGATATTGCGCCCTATATTCTTTACGCCCTCTTTCAGGCAGTACAAAAACCTGCTAATACCCATAATCCCAACCGCCCATTTCCCGATCATCCGCCAGAATTCCGCGATCCAGGGTGATCACCCGTTTCCCCATGCGCTCCACAATCTCCTCGCTGTGCGTGACGACGATCACCATAGTCCCCCGCTCGTTAATCTCCTCCAGAAGATGCATGATCTCCATCGAATTCTGCGCGTCGAGATTCCCGGTCGGCTCGTCGGCTAAAAGGATCTCCGGCGAATTGATCAGCGCCCTTGCGATTGCCACCCTCTGCTGCTCGCCGCCCGAAAGCTCCTTTGGCAAAGCCTTATACTTGGAGGAAAGGCCCACCATGCGGAGCATCTTAGGAACCGACTCCCGGATCACGCGGGACGGCACGCCGATCACACGCTGGGCAAACGCCACATTTTCATAGACTGTCTTGTCCTTTAAAAGCCGGAAATCCTGAAACACTACGCCCAGGCGGCGGCGGTATTTGGCCACATAGCGCCGGGGCATCTTCCCCAGATCCATATCGTTCACCACGATACGGCCGGAGGTGGGCTCCACCTCCTTCAAAAGCAGCTTAATCAGCGTCGATTTCCCGGATCCGCTGCGCCCCATGATAAAAACAAATTCCCCGTCCCCGATGGTAATGTTGATATTCTTCAGCGCGCGGCTCCCCGCCTTATATGTCTTATTGAGATCCGTTATCTCAATCATGCCCTCTGTACCTCAACCATATGTAACTGTTCAGACAGTACATCTTCTTGCCCGTCTGCGCCGGACAAGAAGCATCGGATGTCCATCCGATGTGGAATCCGGCGCAAATTTTGGCTTTTAAGCAAGCTTAACGCCAAAATTTCCGCCAGATTCCCCGCCGTCTGCACGGTTACAACCATATTAATAATCCATGTTTTCCATGTATTTCATGTATTTTACAACCATAAGCGCAATTTTAAAGGTTATGGCGTCCTCAAAGATGCGCAGATCCAGACCCGTGCTCTTCTGCAGCTTGTCAAGCCGGTACACCAGCGTATTCCGGTGGATGTAGAGCTGCCGGGATGTCTCGGACACGTTTAAGCTGTTCTCAAAGAACTTGTTGATCGTGGTCAGCGTCTCATCGTCAAATTCATCCGGCGATCTGCCGTCAAATATCTCCTTGATAAACATCCGGCAGAGCGGCAGGGGAAGCTGATAAATCAGCCGGCCGATGCCAAGCTTGCTGTAGGCCACCACATTTTTCGTGCTGTAAAAGATCTTGCCCACGTCAAGGGCCATCTTGGCCTCCTTGTACGACCGGGACACATCCTTAATCTCATTCACAATCGTGCCGAACGCCACACTGACCCTGGCCAGCGCCTCGGTGTTGAGCATATCCACGATCATGCACGCCGTCTTTTCCAGCTCCTCATACGTCTCACCGGGCTTCACTTCCTTTACCAGGATAATGTTTTTCTCATCCACAGCGGTGATAAAATCCCTCGTCTTGGTGGAAAAAAGGCTGCGCACCGTCTCCAGCGCGTTCGCATCCTTCTCCTGCTCCGTCTCGATCAGGAACACCACCCGCTTCACATTCGTCTCAATATGCAGCTTTTTAGCCCGGTTATAGATGTCAACCAGCAAAAGATTGTCAAGCAGCAGATTCTTAATAAAATTGTCCTTGTCAAACCGCTCCTTGTAGGCGACCAGGAGATTCTGAATCTGGAACGCCGCCATCTTTCCTACCATATATACGTCGTCGCTGCCGCCCCTGGCCAGCAGAATATATTCTAACTGATGTTCATCAAATACCTTGAAAAACTGGTATCCCTGAATCACCTGGCTGTCTGCAGGAGAGTCCACGAAAGCCAGGATCGCGCTTTCATACTCTTCGGCTCCGGTAAAGGTTGAAGCAAGCGCCTTGCCCTCTGTATCACAGACAGCCAGATCCACCCTTGCAATGCCCTTTAACCCCTCAATATTTGTCTGGAGTATCTGATTTGATATCATATCGCTCTCTCCTTCTCTTATAATCGCCGCTTTGAGCAGCGGCATTTTTCCTTATATTATATTAAAGCAAAAATGGGAAAAATAAAAGAGGGGGGAGGGAAAAAAGTGAATTTTTTTTAGAGGGGGGACGCCCGCGGCCGGCGAAATGTATGGGGACAGTCCCAGTCCCTGTGGTTTAACTGGGGAGCTAATGATTCGTGAGCCTGGTGATAGTGATTCTGAAATTAATGTGGAATAATTTGTTGAAAAAATAATGGGGGCCTGGTAAAATGGTGATGTCTGGATGTGGAATTTGTATATAAAACTGTTATAAGTATCCAATGGCGATATAAAATTTCATGAAAGGGTAACCTGCTTATGATAAATCTTCTGAGACAAAGACAAACCGGGCATATCATTAAACTCCTTCTTTATATCATTTTGGGCGGAGGCATGGCTGCGCTGCCTGTTGTGATTGGTTCGATGTATCTGCACAGCGGCATGGGACATGTGTATGGGGTGTCCTGCGTGTATGCGGACTCCGGCGGAGGGCCGCGGGGGGATGGAAGCGGGCCGGTTGGAGCTGAGGATGGGCGCAGGGAGGCAAAAGCGGGTGATAAGGAGCTTGAGGAATGCCTGGCGCGCGCGGCGGCTCTTGCGGCGGGCTATGATTATGACGCGGCGATAGCGCTTCTCTCTGACTCTGCGTATGCGGAGTCCGCGAAAGCGCAGGCGGCTGTTTCGGAGTATCGCGCTGTGAAGTCCACGCTTGTCCGCGCGGATCCCGGAGCGATTACGCATATTTTTTTCCATACCCTGATCATGGATCCCTCGAAGGCTTTTGACGGGGATGCCTGGGAAAAGAAATATTGGCAGGTCATGGTCACCGGGGAGGAATTTCAGAAGATCCTGCAGTCCCTGTATGAAAGGGGCTTTGTCCTTGTCCAGATGCATGATATCGCATATGAGACGACAGCGGAGGACGGAAGCGTCTGCTTTAAGGAAGGGGACATCATGCTTCCCCCGGGGAAGAAGGCGCTTGTCATGTCACAGGATGATGTCTGCTACTATGAATATATGGAAGGCGACGGCTTTGCCAGCCGTATCGTCATCGGGGAGGACGGGCGTCCGGCCTGTGAGATGAGACTTGACGACGGGAGTATCGCGGTCGGTTCCTATGATCTCGTCCCGATCCTCGAGGATTTCATTGACGAACACCCTGATTTCTCTTATCGGGGCGCGCGCGCCGTCCTCACATTCACCGGGTATAACGGGATACTGGGGTACCGCACTGCGCCTTCCTATGTTGATATAGGCTATGTTGATATAGGCTTTGACTATGAGCAGGAGCGCGAGGACGCCGCCAGGGTTGCGGAGTGCTTAAAAGCCTGTGGCTACGAGCTGGCCTCCCACACTTGGGGGCATCGCAATATGGGCCTTATGCCATTAGAGGATTTTATCAGGGATACGGATCAATGGGAGGAACAGGTTGAGCCGCTGATCGGGCCGTGCGATATCATTGCCTTTCCCTTTGGGAGCGATATCGGGGACTGGCATCCGTATGACACGAAAAACGAGCGCTTCCAGTATCTCTATTCCAAAGGCTTCCGCTATTTCTGCAATGTGGATTCCAGTCAGTATTATATACAGATTGGCGAAAAGCATATGCGGCAGGGACGCCGCAATATCGACGGTATCCGCATGTATTACGATCTGCCGGAAAGCGGCTTGGGGAACGGGCATTTAAGCGACTTATTTGATGTCGGGGAGATCTATGACCGCAGCCGGCCTCTCCCTGTCCGGTAGCCATTTGAGTAATGAAAAGGAGCTTTATTTAGGATGAAACCCTGTGTTCCGTCTCAGATAAAGCTCCTTTTTTGTCATCTGGATTTAGCGTTTAAGCTATACCAAAACATCCCTCTTCCTGATTAAAAGAACCGTAACAACTGCAGGTACCTCTTCCCCTCTCTCTGCGACACTCTTTCCCCAAATCTTTTAAACCCGTTATAATCGCTCTGATAAAATGCCAGCACCTGATCCACATCCTCACAATCCAAATATACAACGCCTCCACCGACATAATACTGTACATGCTTCAATATCTCAAAAGTCAGATCCATCAGCTCATTCCCGCTGATCTTCCATTCATCAGAGACTGCGCTGTTTTTCCCAAATTGGGCAATCAGAAATGCCGATACATGATACTTGTCCGTTTCCTCCTCCAGTTTTGCATACCTTGACAATTTACGGCGGGCTGTTTTGCTGATATTCGTATTTGTCACCTCGACTGCCTTATGTGCCAATGTAAAGATTCCTGCCAGCACAATTCTCCCGTCGCTGGTCTTTCTTATGACCAGATATGTAACGGACAACTTCTTCTGCGCGAAATCAATCGATTTATTTCGGACAAAATCCTCCACCTCTTTATTTAATGGAGATGAAAAATCGGAGAGAAGCCTCTGTAGTTCCTCCTCTCCGACTGCCTTCAGCATATCCTGAATATTAACAGCTATGCATTCATCCATTTTTCCCCGTCCTCACTGTCATAAATTTTCGGATCTCTTCTAAATCCGTCACAAGCGGAATCACAGGCGCTGCAGGCATTCTTTCCGGATCTCTGGCAGATGCATCCAATGCCTCAGCAAAAGCTTCTGCTTTTTTTGGATCTGTAATTCTTATATTTGTAAAAATACTTGATGTCGCCATAGAAATACCTCCTCATCATCTTTATTATATGAAATATATCTCTGAAAAGCAACAGTAACAGTTCAGGCTGTCTGAACTGTTACAAGCAATACAGTTTCCTGAAAAAAGAACGCGCTCATCTTCTTATCTGGCTATGCCGGACAAGAAGATGAGCCCCGAAAATAGTAACTTTTACACCTGGAAGCGTCCTCTTTTCCCAAAGCATGTTTAAAACATGCTCTGAGATTTTTTCCTATCCTCTGTCAAAACATTCCTATGCTGCATTCCTCCCTGCCGCGCCAAATCCCGGCCGGAGCCTCTTATGCTTCTCCCTGCTTCATGGATTCAATGATACTGTCAGCCAGCGCATTAAGCTCAGAAGCCTTATCCGCATGAAGCGCGGACGCCAGGGACAGCCTGTCATTTAACACGGTCATGTCCTTTAACTCCGTGTCGATAAATTTCTGCATCAGATCCCCGGACTTGCAGGCCCAGGAGCCGTTCTCGATGATCGCAAAGGTGCGTTTCTGCAGATGCAGGGCCTTCATATCCATCAGGAAGTTGTGCATCACCGGATAGATTCCGAGATTATATGTCACCGAAGCCAGAACGATATGGCTTAAGCGGAAGGACTCGGAGATCAGCTCGGATACGTGGGTGTTGGAAACGTCGTACACCGCCACATTGGTCATGCCCTTTTCGCAGAGTTTGGAGGCCAGCGCCTGCGCGGCTGCCTCGGTGTTTCCGTACATGGAGGCGTAAGCGATCAGAACGCCCTTTTCCTCCGGCTCATAGCGGCTCCAGTGATCGTATTTGTCAATGAACCAGCCTAAGTTGCTGCGCCATACGGGCCCGTGCAGCGGGCATACGAGCTTGATGTCAACCGTGGACGCTTTCTTGAGAAGGGCCTGTACGTGCGGGCCGTATTTCCCCACGATGTTGGTGAAATAGCGCCTTGCGTCGTCGAGCCAGTCGCGTTCAAAGTTCACCTCGTCATTAAAGAGCTTGCCGTCGAGCGCGCCGAAGGAACCAAAGGCGTCGGCCGCGAAGAGCACGCCGTTCGTGGTGTCAAAGGTCACCATCGCTTCCGGCCAGTGAACCATGGGGGCGTAAACAAAGGTAACGGTGTGGGTGCCAAAGCTTAAGGTATCCCCCTCATGGGCCTCGATCAGCTCGTGGCCGTCCACGTGGAAGCCAAACTGGCGCATCAGCATAAACGCCTTTTCCGTGCTGACGATCTTCACCTGCGGATAGCGCAGGAGAACCTCCTCAATGGATGCGCCGTGATCCGGCTCCATGTGGTTGATCACCAGATAGTCCAGGGCCTTTCCGTCCAGCAGATGCTCGACATTTTCCAGGAGCTGGCGGCAGGCGGACCAGTCTACGGTGTCGAACAGCACGCTCTTCTCATCCAGGAGCAGATAGGCATTGTAGGATACCCCTCTGGAGATGGGGTGTATATTTTCAAACAGGTGCAGGCGGTGATCATTGGCCCCTACCCAGTATAAATCTTCGGTTACGTTTCTCACACAATACATAGATCAGACCTCCTTTTATCCCTCAATAAACATCTCTTTGGACTCCGCGCACTCCGGGCATACCCACTCGTCCGGAAGCTTCTCAAACAGCGTTCCCGGCGCTATCTCGCTGTCCTCGTCCCCGATCGCCGGGTCATACTCATAGCCGCAGCCGCCGCACACATACGTCTTTCCGATCGGCTTCTCCTTGGGAGGAAGCGGACGTTTCATCTTAATCATGGGCGGCGCGGGCTGCTTCTCCTCGCCGTTGTCAAGCGCGGCTGTCAGAAGCGGGAGGATCTCATTCACATCGCCCACAATGCCGTAGTCGCAGTTCTTGAAAATGGGCGCGTTGGCGTTTTTATTGATGGCCACAATCGTGGAGGCGTCCTTGATGCCCTTTAAGTGCTGGGTCGCGCCGGAAATGCCGCAGGCGATATAGAGGTTGCCTTTAAATTTCTGGCCTGACATACCCACGTAGCGGTTTAACGGCACATATTTTAAGGTTTCCGCAACCGGCCTGGAAGAGCCGATGGCCGCGCCGGCCTGAACCGCCAGATCCTCGATGAGCTTCATGTTTTCCTTACTGCCGATTCCTTTTCCGGCGGATACCACGCGCTCCGCCTGGGCGATGGGCGTGTCTAAGGGGATTCCCACCGTGAAATCATACCCGTCCTTCTTAAGCGCCGCTACCAGGGTCTCCACCTTCTCCTGGGCCTGGCCTTCCTTTAAGATCATCTTTTTGCGCAGCCCTGTGATGGGAGCCGCCTTTTTCACCGGCTTGGAGGATCCGCCGCCGCCCCCGGAGGATTTGGGCATGCGCCCGATGATGCAGGAGGCGATAACCACCCGCTGGATCTCGTTCGTGCCCTCGTAAATGGTGGTGATCTTCGCGTCGCGGTAAGCGCGCTCCACCTCCATACCCTTTAAGAAGCCGCTGCCGCCGAAGATCTGCAGGGCGTCGTTCGCCACCTCCAGCGCGATATCCGACGCGTACATCTTGGCCATCGCGGCCTCCATGCTATACGGCGCATGCTCTTCTTTGAGCTCCGCGGCGCTGTATACCAGGAAGCGCGCGCAGCGCAGCTTGGTCGCCATATCAGCCAGCTTAAAGGCAATGCTCTGCTGCTGGCAGATGGGCTTTCCGAACTGGATCCGCTCCTTGGAGTATTCCAGCGCGTGCTCATAGGCGCCCTGCGCGATGCCCAGCGCCTGCGCGGCGATACCGATACGCCCGCCGTCCAGCGTCGCCATGGCGATCTTAAAGCCCTCGCCCTCCTTGCCTAAGAGATTCTCCTTCGGAACCTTTACGTCATTGAAAATCAGCTCCGCCGTGGAGGAGGAACGGATTCCCATCTTATCATAATGATCGCCGAACTCAAAGCCATCCCAGCCCTTTTCCACGATAAAGGCCGAGATCCCCCTGGTTCCGATATCCGGCGTGGTCACGGCAAATACGACATATGTATCCGCCTTGGGCGCGTTGGTGATAAAGATCTTGCCGCCATTTAACAGGTAGTAATCGCCCTTTAACACCGCCGTCGTCTCCGTGCCGCCCGCATCAGAGCCCGCGTTCGGCTCCGTTAAGCCAAACGCGCCGATCTTCTCGCCTTTGGCAAGGGGCACAAGGTATTTCTGCTTCTGCTCCTCATTTCCGAATGCCGCGATCGGCCAGGTGCCGAGAGACACATGGGCGGAAAGGATAACCCCGGCCCCGCCGTCCACGCGCGCCAGCTCTTCGACCGCGATGGCATAGCTCAGCACATCCATGCCGGCCCCGCCGTACTCTTTCGGATAGGGAATGCCCATGAGCCCCATCTGTCCGAGCTTAGCCACCGCCTCGCCCGGGAAGCCATTCGTCTGATCAAGCTCAAACGCCTGGGGCTTAATCTCCTCCTCCGCAAACTTCCTGATGCGTTTACGAAGCTCTTCATGTTCCTGTGTGGTTGTAAATAACATTCGTCTTCCTCCTTCTCCTTATAATAAGAGTATCATTTCAAACAGGTCTGCGGGCCGTATGCCCGCCGTCCCCTGATAAAACCCAGCTAAGACTCCTGGAACGCAGCTCCCCGTCTATCTGCTTCTGCACCCTGCATAGCTGCGCATGGATCCCGCAGGGCCCGTTCGCCCTCTGCCACTCGCAGTCATATCCGGGCTCCATGCAGGAAGAAAGCCTGGCATTCTGCTCGATCGCGCCGATCAGCTCGCTGAGATTGCGCTCACCCAGATCGCAGGCCAGGTAACAGCCTCCGCCATTCCCCCTCGAAATGCCGATGAGCCCGGCCCGTTCCAGCTTTTTCACGATCTTATACGCAAAATTCCGCGGCAGCGCCTCGCGCGCGGCCAAAGCGCCCACCGTATGACAGCCGCCCTCTGACAGCGTCCTCAGGATGCGAAGCGCATAATCTGTCTCTTTTGTAATCAGCATGTCCTTCTCCTCCTAATTTCACACAGCTATCCGGGTTTCCTGATTACTACTATACCAATCTGGAGAAAATTTGTCAAGTTTATTCGTCAGAAATTTCAAAAAATATTTATTTAAAATTGTTTATATATTTACAAATTATTATTTAATTCAAAAAATACCGAATTGCATTTTGTCGAACCGTTTTTTTCCTGCGATTCCATGCCTGTTCTGCCGCGCGGCCCTGCATGGCGGCATACGGGACTGCGCATAAAAACAGGAGCCCGGCTGTTGGCTTCAGGCTCCTGTTTTGTATCTCTTATATATGGTTCAAATTTTTAATTTGTGATAATTCTTTCTGTATCCTTGTCGAAAAGATGGATTTTTTCCAGATCAAGGGCAAATTTCACGGTATCTCCCGGTCTGGCTGTGGTCCGCGGATTCACTCTTGCAGTGCAGTTTGTTCCCTCCACGTCAAAGTACAGGAATACCTCGGCGCCCAGCATCTCATATACGCGGATCGAGGCTGTCAGCACATTGCTGCCCGCTGCCGCCACAACCTCCGTCTCGTCGTGGAGATCCTCCGGACGGATGCCCATGGTCACTTCCTTGCCGATGTAGCCGCCCTCTTCCAGCTTCTTCGCCTTTGCCTGCGGCAGGGTGATCACGCAGCCGCCAAAGCTTAAGGTCACGTCGGATCCGGCCTTCTGCACCTTTGCGTCCACCAGGTTCATCTGCGGCGCTCCGATAAAGCCGGCCACAAATTTATTCACCGGATGATCGTACAGGTTCTGCGGCGTATCCACCTGCTGCACCACGCCGTCCTTCATTACCACGATACGGGTTCCCAGCGTCATGGCCTCTGTCTGATCATGGGTTACATAGATAATCGTCGTGCCCAGTCTCTGATGGAGCTTGGAAATCTCGATACGCATCTGGCCTCTTAACTTGGCGTCTAAGTTGGACAGCGGCTCGTCCATCAGGAACACCTTGGGATTACGCACAATCGCGCGCCCCATGGCCACGCGCTGTCTCTGGCCGCCGGACAGAGCCTTGGGCTTGCGGTCCAGAAGATGGGACAAGTCAAGGATCCTCGCCGCATCCTCCACCAGGCGCTTGATCTCATCCTTCGGCACCTTGCGCAGCTTTAAGCCGAACGCCATGTTGTCAAATACCGTCATATGCGGATACAGGGCGTAGTTCTGGAATACCATCGCGATATCCCTGTCCTTGGACTCCACATCATTCACCAGCTTGCCATCTATATATAATTCCCCTGAACTGATATCCTCAAGGCCGGCTACCATACGCAGCGTCGTGGATTTGCCGCAGCCCGACGGGCCTACAAAGATAACGAACTCCTTATCCTCAATCTCCAGATTAAAATCCTTTACCGCTTCAAATCCATTGGGGTACTTTTTGCACACATTCTTTAACGATAAGCTTGCCATATATATGATTCCTCCTGTTTCACCGTCCCATGCCGGAAGCCCTGCCGGCCCCGCATGCGCTGTTTGTTGTTCATCACTGACTATACTTTACCATGCCCCGGCTTTTCCGGCCATGTTTCAAATCACCAAAATCCGCTCTGACTTTTCGTGACTTTGTACAGGAGGAAATAAATATTGCTCAAAATGCTGAATTAATTGGATTTAATTTCTAAAATCCCATTTGAATTTGTAACAATTGTGTAATGCCAAACAAACTTTGTCAAAAACGTACAAACTTCCCTGTCTGAATCTGTGCAATACTCTTGATTATTTCTTTTGTTTGTGTATTTTATACAAATTTGGGACAGGCGCTTTGTTCCGGTTGTCTGAACGGTTACGGTTTCACCGCAATGGCTTCCATCTCCATCAGCACATCCTTTGGCAGCCGGGCAACCTCCACGCAGGAGCGGGCCGGGCAGCGATCCGCGAAATACTTCGCGTAGATTCCGTTGATTGTGCCGAAATCCTCCATATTTTTGATAAAAACCGTGGTTTTAACCACATTCTCCAGAGAGGTTCCCGCCGCCTCCAGAAGATTCTTAACATTTTTGAGAACCTGCTCCGCCTGCGCCTCAATCCCCTCCGGAATCACGCCCGTCGCAGGATCCACCGGAATCTGCCCGGATGTGTAAATCATGCCGCAGGCTTCCACTGCCTGTGAATAAGGGCCTATAGCGGCCGGCGCTTTCTCTGTGCTTATAATCTGTTTCATATCCACTGTTCTCCTTTCATTAACCGATCCGGCGGATACCGGTCTTTGTAATCTCGATCTTCCCTTCCTTTAAGAGATGCCCCACGGCCCGCTTAAATGCATTCTTGCTGAGGCTGAATTCCCGGCGGATGATCTCAGGGCTGACTCTGTCATTAAAGGGCAGCGCGCCGTCATAGCGATCGATGGCCGACAGGATCTGTTCAGCGTCCGTCCCGATCTGCAGATGCGCCTTATCGCGCAGGCTCAAATCCAGCTTCCCGTCCTCCCGGATCTTAGTCACCCGGGCTTTGACCACCTCGCCCGGATGGATGCTCCCGTACAGCTCCTTCTTTGGGATCAGGCCAAAATATCTGTCCTGTACGGCCACAAACGCCCCCAGGTTCTCATTGTTTTCATACACGCGCGCCTCAACCCAGTCGTCCTTTTTACACGGGGACTCATTGCTCAGATAAGGATAAACCCGCATCGTTGCGGCAAGCCGCCCGCTCTTATCCACATAGAGCGCCACCAGGCACTCCTCCCCGGCCCGGACCCTGTGGTTCTGCTCCTTAAAGGGAAGCAGCAGATCCTTTTCAAGGCCCATATCCAGAAACGCCCCGATCTTTGACGTGTCCTTTACCGTGAGGACCGCCGTCTCCCCCACCTCAAGCTTCGGCTCGGCCGTCGTTGCGATCAGGCGATCCTCCGAATCCTTGTAGATAAACACCCAAAGCGCGTCTCCCGCCTTTGTTCCCTCCGGAACCTGTTTTTTGGGAAGCAGGACAGCGGCGCTGTCATCCTCTTTTTCCCCCAGATATACGCCAAACTCCTTCTCCCTGAGCACCTTAAGCTCCTGTCTTTTACCAAGCTCAATCATGTCATTCGTCCTCTCTTTTTTGTAACCGCTCAGCCGTCTTTTGCCATCCAGATATTCGCATACGGCGTCCCGCTTTCATCCTGAAGGGAGACTACATATCCCTCCTGTATTCTGGCAATCTTCGGATACAGCCGATCCCCCTGCGCCGCTGCCTTTTTATACTCTGCCCTAAGCTCCCGGACAAAAAAACTCTCCGGCAGAAGTTCCCTGGCAATGGACACATACTGCGCATTGTTCACATGCCGGTTCGTATCCAGATGACGCCGTTCCACGGCCACGGGCTCTCCTGCCTCGTATTCCGGCGGAAGAATGATCCGGCGCGGCGCGGGAGGCAGGTTCAGCGCCTCCTCTCCCGGCCCGTATCCGCGTATCTCATCCTCTGTCACCCTCGCCGGGCGGCGGCGCTCCAAATCATAGAAAAACCAGCAGGAATCCGCCTGCGCCAGATACTCCCCCGCCTCGTCGGCAATCGTAAAATTCCGGTATCCGTAAATTCCCCTAAAGCCGTGGGGCCAGGTGCTGATGCGTATCCGCTCCCCAAAAGACGGACGGCGGTGAAATACAACCTGCCAGGAGCTCAGCCACCAGGCCCGCCGCTTCTCTCTCAGGGACGAAAACCCCATCCCCAGATCCTCGGACTGAAACGTCGAACAGTCCTGAAAATAATTCAAAGCCCCCTCCAGGGAAAGCCTTCCCGATTCATCCGATTCACTGTAGCGCACTCTGCTCTCAAATGTATACATGCTTCACCTCTGTGACTGTAGATTCAGCCGTAACGATCGTTTGCTGCGGCAGCGTCCTTCCTATTATAGCGTATTTGGAGAGGGTTGTCTATCACCGGTATGGCCGTCGTAACAGTTCAGACAGATCTGCGACCGTACGAAAGTATAGAGCGGCCGCGGGCATACGGCCATCGCGAAGCGATTCTAAATGGCAGTCGTTACTGTTCACGGCTCCGCCGTTCACAGCAACATGATGCACACAAAATGGGCAGACTGCCCATTTTCGCGCCTGCTGCCCCCGGGTTTTCTGTGACCTTCGCTCACAAAAAACACCTCGCGGAATACTACCCGTGAACAGTAACTGGCAGTCATCTGAACTGTTGCAATAATTATAACAGGCATTGACAAACCCGCGCCAGCATTTTACAATGAAACTGCATCCCGCCAAATTTGAAACAGGAGATTCAACAGGAAATGGACAAAGAAACCGTATCATCAACCACGCCGCAGGTCAGCTCCGTAATTCACGCCACAAAAATTCTGGAGTTTTATGCCGCCCAGCGTGAAGAATATTTAAGTCTGACAGAAATCAGCAAAGCGCTGCATATGCATAAAACCACCGTATACCGCATTTTGCGGACACTGCAGTCCGTCGGCTGGATCGAGCAGTCCAGCGCCAACGGCCGCTACCGCCTCGGGACCGGCATCCTGCTTGTTGCCTCCGCCGTATCGGTCCACCGGACGACCCGAAGCCTCATTGCGGAGGAAATGCGCAAATTGTCGGAGCTTCACAACGAAACCGTCGTTCTCTCCGCGCTTCGCGGAAATATCGGGATCTGTGTTGACATGGTAAAATCACGCCACAGCCTTTCGATCTCCCCGGAAAACGGCTATATTGTCCCTCTGGAGCGCGGGGCCACCGGAAAGACCCTGCTGGCCTCCCAGCCGCAGGATGTCATCCATATGATCCTCGGAACCTACCCGTCCGATGAGGCGGCCGCGCTGGAACGCCAGCTCCGCGGCATACAGAGGGACGGCTACTGTATTTCCGAAAGCGAAGTCGATATGGGCGTGGCCGCAATTGCGGTTCCGCTCCCGTTAAACGACTGTACATACACACTCACGATTTCAGGGCCCATGGAACGGCTGAAGCAGTTAGGCTACCATGTCCTTAAGGAATCGCTTATGCAGACTGCTAACAGTATCATACAAAAAAGCACGTATCTGGACCGCGCCTGAAAAACGGCCGGCGCACATTCGCGCGGCGGCGCGGGAAGGACGTAAAGAGGCCCGGGGCGTGTTCTTGCCACGCCGCCGGGCCTCTCTGCATCTAACAAAAAATCATCTCACAAAATCAGGCGCAGCGAGATCCTGACAGCGCATTATCCGATTTCATATGCTTCCGCTGCCATGAGCGCCGCATCTTCCCCGCATTCGATTTGGATCGTTCCCCCGCCCGCCGCGGCAAACGCATCGCCCGCGGCAAACGGCTCTTCATCCGCCCCGGAGCGTATCCGTCCGGAGCCCCTGATGCAGTAAAGTATCACCGAGCGGCTCCGCCCCCTGCTTTCCTGTGCCGCGCGTACCTCTCCCTGCTCCCCTTTTTCAAGAGACAGGAATGACAGCCCGCCCCCGCATCGCCCTTTGCGGAGCATCAGGTTAAAATCTGTGCATTTTCCATAAGAATGCGTGGATACCCCGCCGTCAAAGCAATAGACAAAGCCGGGCGTTAATCGGATTCTCCCTCCGTCTCCGTGTTCCAGAAGCATCTCCCCGTCAATGACTGAAATAAACCGCTTATAATCCGGGAGCGCTGTAAAGCCGCTCTCATCCAGAAACACGACAGCAGAGCTGACGCGCCAAAGAAAATCCCGTTTTTCATAGTCCGCGCCGTCCGGAAAGATAGCGAGCTGCCTTGTAATGCCGCCGCTCCATTCGCTGACGCGCAAATCAGTTCCCCTGATCCGGATAAGCATGTGATCCGTCTCCCCCTTTCGGCTGGCCAAAACATTTTTCCAATACGCTATCCAATATATCCCTGAACAAACGTCTTGATAAACCAGATCGTCTGCGGCTGATAAATGATATCCACCAGGAAGGCCCCTACTATGGGGACGATCATCATTGCCCTCCTGGACATGCCGTACTGCTCATTGACTGCCGTCATGTTTACAATCGCAGAGGGGGTCGCCCCCAGGCTGTGCCCGCAGAGCCCTGAGCACATAACAGCCGCATCGTAATTCTTTCCAAGGATGCGGAATACGATAAAGTAGCTCGCCAGCACCATGAATACCACCTGGCATACCAGAACCGCCAGAACGCCGCCGATCAGGCCGGATAACTCCCACAGCTTGAGCGTCATCAGCGCAATGGAGAGATACAGGGACAGCATTACGTCGCCGATCCCGTCAACAAGTGAAAAATCAAACCTGTAAAACCGCAGCTTCTCGTTCATGTTGCGCACAAGCACGGCCACAAACATCGCGCCTACATATGTCGGAAAGCTCATGCCAATCCATTTGCCGATCCATTCCGAAACCATCATCCCGGCTGCCATGCATAAGAGAATAGCAGCCACATTCTTCATAACATCAAGGCCGCTCAGCTTATCATCCGAGGCCGCGTTAATCCTGCTGACATCCATATCAAAATTCTGTTCCTGATCTGCTTTTAAGCTGTGCTTAACAATCAGACGGCGTCCCACCGGACCGCCGACCATCACGGCACTGATCAGGCCAAACGTGGCCGCCGCCGCGCCGACTAGCTGCGCCGAGGCAAAGCCCATCTCCTCAAATGTACTGCCGTACGCCGCCGCGGCCCCGTGCCCGCCCACCATGGAAATAGCGCTCGAAAGCAGCGCGTACGGCGCGTCCAGCCCGACCAGCCTGCCAACCGAAATACCAATAATATTCTGGCAGAGGGAGACAACTCCGGCTATAAACCAGTATACAAAAAGCATGACGCCGCCTTTTTTCAGAAGCTCAAGGCTGGCCCCAAGCCCCACTGTCGTAAAAAACGCCAGCATAAACGGCGACTGAAAATACGAGTCAAAGGTAAAGGAAAACGTGTTTGTCATATGTCCGGCAAAGGTGACAAACATAAACAGGAATCCGCCGATTACCGGGGCCGGGATGCAATACTTTTCCAGCGGCTTTACCTTACTTTTCACGAAATACCCGAGCAGCAGCAATATCGAAGCCATAGCAACTGTCATAATGGCGTTTACATTGATAGTAAAAACATGATCCAATGTTTCAAATGTCATCTTACGTCCCTCCGCGCCTTTTACTCCTTTTCCTCTTTCGCTTTTGTTGCAAAATTCAAAATATCAGAAATCATACGCGCCGCCAGATATGCGGTTGTATCCACGCCGTCATCATACGGGGGAGCCACCTCGGTTAAAGTAATGCCGATAATTTCCGCCGATCCTGCAATTGCCTCAAACATATCCGCCATCTCCTCATACCAGAAGCCGCCGAACATCGGAGAGGCAGTGGCCCTTGCGCACGAAGCGTCCATAACATCAATATCAATCGCAATAAACACCTTTTTATCCGGCTTAAATTCATTCAGGATCGCCTGAATCCCGGCTGCCCGCGTCTGCTTAACGGAATATATCATATCGCCATGAGCCTTTGCATCCGCAAAATCATCCGGCCCGCTGCTGCCCGCCCCGCGCACTCCCAGGTGAAGAATCCGGCCGACATAGCGAAGGCCGGCTGCGTTGCGCATCGGCGCCCCGTTAAAATATTTCTGCCCGCCGACCGGCTTCGTCCAGTCCAGATGCGCGTCAAAGTGAATGATATCAAAGCTTCCCGCCGCTTCCATCCCCTTGATCACCGGATATCCGATCGCACAGTCACCCCCCAGGACAACCGGCATCACACCCTTTTCGGCGAGAATCCGCACCGCCGCCTCAATATTGTCCGATGTCTGCACCCAATCCCCGGGCACATAATCTACATCGCCGCAGTCCGCCACTGTCCAGCGGTCGCTGTCCATATAAAATTTCCCTCTTTCCGAATCATAGGTTCCTCCCGGCTTATATGAAAAACGGGTGGATGCAATGCGGATCCCTCTCGGCCCCAGGCGGCATCCGGTTCTTCCCTGGATCGCCAGATCAGAAGGCGCTCCCAAAATCGCGATATCCGCATCTATATTGCGGATGTCCTGGCACATCTGCGTTTTGGCAAAGGTTGCAATACCGGTTGGAGCCATATTAAGCGGTTTACTGAGACTAAAATTGTTCATGTTTTCCTCCTTTAGACACTATTTAGAAATTAAGTTCAATATTGTGTTTTTATGCGCATAGTATACGATATAAAAAACAGTATGTCAATATATTTTGGATATTTTGTTATCTATTTTGAAAAATAGACACTATAATGAAATTATATTGCTATAAACTGACTCACAGGAAACCTGTATAACTGCGGGACGGCATAAAAAAACGCTGTAAAACCGGCAAACCACAATTTTCCGGTTTTACAGCGCGCATTCGGCCCGTCTACTCCTTCTCCTTCTTCTCCTTCAATTCCACTAAAATAATGTCATCCCCTATCTGGCAGATATCGCAGAAGGGAATGACATATTCTTTTTCACGGCCCAGAAAGCCCCATATACAGCCAGGCCCCGGTACAATGATGGCCGTGATCTTTCCGGTCTGGATATCAAAATCCACATCGCCCACAAAGCCCAGCCGCCGGCAGTCCTTTACATTGATTACTTCCTTTTGCTTCAGATCGCAGATCCTCAAATCAAGTCCCTCCGGACCGTTCCTTATCCCTATTATATGCAGAAAAAACGGCCGGGAGCCTGTACATCCATGCAAACATTCCGGCAAATTCCACACCTGATATCCGCCGTTATTTGCGCATCGCCGTACAGATCCCGCGCCGCCTCCTCACAGAAAAAACGGTTTAAACGTCACATTACCGTTATAATATGGATCGCAGTTGTTACCGCTCCCGTCCTCTATCTGCTTGCGTCCCCGATATAAATCGCAGCCTCCGTGCCCGCCGTCATGCCGTACACGGCCATGGAAACCATCTCATTTCCCTCAAGCGCGCCTGCGCCATGCGCGGCGGCCTCGATGATCCGCCCGGCGGCATAGAGCCCGGGAACCGCTTTCTCCTCCTCCTCGCTGCCCGGCATGATCGCTTCCGCGCAGGATGTCACAACAACGCCCGCCGCGTTTCCGTCCGCGCCGTTCACGGTCTTTAACTCCTCAAACAGGGGCAAAAGCTCCGGATCCGTCGCCACCACGGCCAGGCAGTCAATGGTTTCCTCTTTCCCGTCCGCGCTGAGGACAATGCCGGATACAGCCCCGTCATCGCCGTACAGAAGTTTAACAACGGATGTATTATAACGAACCGGAATCTTAAGCTCCTCTGCCCTGGCCTTAAGCGCCTTTTCCACCTGGACGCCCAGCTCTTCACCCGCCCCGGGCAGGCTTCTCGCGGCAGATGAGCCCTCTCTTTGCTCCGGCGCGCCAAACTTCACGCCCAGGCCCTCCAGCCACACTCTGGCCTCAGACGCGCTTTCCACCAGGAACTCCGCCATAGCCGTATCATTTTCATCGCCTCCGGCCTTGCGCGTATCGGCCAGGAAGCTGTCGTAACTGTCCTCTATCCCGGCCTCGAACTGCTGATCCGAATCGGACTCATTAAAAAAGCTTCCCTTTCCCGCCGCATCCGCAGCCAGCTCATCTCCTGACTCCACGATCAGGATCGCAGACGGATCCATGCCCTCGGAGACAGCCTGGATCGCGGCCGCGACACCCGCCGCGTCCCCTCCGGCGATCACCAGCTCCGTCTTTTCCTCTCCCGGCTTTTCCACTTCTTCTTCGCCGGCCGTCCCGTCTGTGGACTCCATGGCCGGGTCTGCCGCGCCGGCCGTCTCCTCTGCCTCTGATGAAGCGCCGGACGCCTCTTCCGCATTGTTATTGCCACATCCCGCAAGTGATGCCAGGACCATGGCGGATGCGAGTAAAACCATTAATTTTTTCTTCATAAACCAATCGCTCCTTTGACCTGCCGCTCCCGCGCGCCCTGCGCGGGACATCGATAAGCAATATTCAGACACGCTCAAAGTCTAGCACAGAATCCCCGGCAAATCAATGGAACTTTCTTTAATAATCGAATGAAATACAAAAAATTTTCTGAAATTTTTGTTAAGTCTAGGACAGACAGCCGCTGCCTATTTACACAGATCCACAATCACCTGCGCAAAAATCTTCGCGCTTGTCAGCAAATCCTCCACCACGGCAAACTCATCCGCCCCGTGCATCCGGTTATCTGTTCCCGGCATGGCGGCTCCGAATGCAACGCCGTTTTTCAGGTTGTGGACATACGTTCCCCCGCCCATATATCCGCAGCTCCCCTTCCTTCCCGTATACCGCTCATATGCCTTTAACAGCGTCTTCACAAAATGCGATTCCCCATCCACATGATGCGGCGGCTCCATGGCCGGGGTGACGAGCGTAAAGCCATGTGCGCTAAGACGCTCCCACACCGGCTTTAATACATTCTCCTCATTGGCGCAGACCGGGCAGCGGCTGTCAAAGTTCGCATCCAGGCTGTCCCCTGTGATCTCCAGCATGGAAAAGGCCAGCGTCAGGGTTCCGGATATCTCATCCTCCATCGCAATGCCCAGGGCCCTGCCCGCTGTGTCATCATACGGGAACAGCTCTGTCAGGCTGCGGATCGCGCGGATCTGGCCGCAATCCGCAAACGGAAGGCGTGTCAGAAGCAAAAGCAGAGCCGTGACAGCGTTTTTGCCCTCCTGAGGCTCGCACGCATGGGATCCGGCCCCCTCGGCCGTGATCTCCAGCGTCTCATTCATCCCTTTGATCGCAAAGGAAACGCCGGTCTCACTCTCTACCTTTTTCCCCTCTCCGCGCACGAGATCATCATCCAGTCCCTCAATCACAGCCATCGCCTTTCCGGGAACCACATTGATCTTTGTCCCTCCCTTTACGGAGCAGACTCTGGGAAGCGCTTCCGACGCCTCGAATTCGGCGGTAAAATGGCCCTGCAGCCTTCCCTTTTCTACATTCACCACCGGAAATTCGGCGTCCGGTGAAAATGACATCGGCGCTTCCTCCTCCACTTTATAGTAATGGCGCAGATCCGAGCTTCCGCACTCCTCATCCGTCCCCAGCACGAGGCGCGCGTTTTTACTCACCGGAAGCCCCAGCTCCTTCACGGCGCGCATGGCGTAAAGAGCCGCAACCGCCGGTCCCTTGTCGTCAGCCGTCCCCCGGCCGTAGATCTTCCCGTCCTTTTCCAGGGGCTCAAACGGCCCTGTCACACTCCATCCGTCCCCGGCCGGAACCACGTCCAGATGGGCCAGGATATCGAGCTGCTTCTCCTTATCGTTCAAGTCCGCGGTTCCCACATAATTATCATAATTGTGGATCGCAAACCCATACCGCTCCGCCAGGCCCAGCGCCTCGGACAGGGCCATGCTGGCCCCCTTTCCGTACGGCATGCCCTCCTGATAACCGGACCGCTCGCTGTTTATACGGCACAGCCGGCAGATATCATCCACCATCTCCTGGCGGTGCGCGTCAATAAACTCCTCAATTTTCTTCTGGTACATATCGTTTTCCGCCGCCATGGCGCCTGCTCCCACACACAGCAGCGCGCAGGCGGCGTTCCTCCTTTCCTCAATTCAATCTCATACAGCGCGGGCTCCGCACGATCCCCCCGCGCAGCCGCGTTAATTCCGTCCGAACTCGCTCAGCTTAAGCCCCGGGTTTCGCTCCAGGACCATCCCCACGCTCCAGCTATTGACAAACAAAAGGAGCGGATTGCCCTTCAGATCCCGGATACGCTTCATATCCGACGTGCCCTGGATCGCCGCGGGATCCGTCTCATCCTTGTTTTCAATCCAGCGGATATACTCGTAGGGCAGCTTATCGAGCTTCACCTCCACATTATACTCGCTCTGGAGGCGGTAGGTCAGGACCTCGAACTGAAGCTCCCCCACCACGCCCACAATGATCTCCTCCATTCCTGTGTTAAACTCCTGGAAGATCTGGATCGCGCCCTCCTGGGCAATCTGGGAAATCCCCTTGATAAACTGCTTGCGCTTCATGGTATCGATCTGGCGCACCCTGGCAAAATGTTCCGGCGCAAAGGTCGGGATCCCCTCAAATTCAATCTTATCCCCGGATCCGCACAGCGTATCTCCAATCGAAAAAATACCGGGATCGAACACGCCGATGATATCGCCCGCATACGCCTCCTCCACGATCTTCCGATCCTGGGCCATCATCTGCTGCGGCTGGGAAAGCCGGAGCCGCCTGCCCCCCTGTACATGGGAAACCTCCATACCCGCCTCAAATTTCCCGGAGCAGATGCGCATAAAAGCAATGCGGTCCCGGTGCGCCCGGTTCATATTAGCCTGGATCTTAAAGACAAAGGCGCTGAAATTCGCATCAAACGGATCCACGATCCCGGTCGTCGTCTTCCTTGGAAGCGGCGGGGTCGTCATGGTCAGGAAATGCTCCAGGAATGTTTCCACCCCAAAATTCGTAAGCGCTGAGCCAAAGAAAACCGGGGACAGCTTTCCCTGGCTGACGCGCTCCATGTCAAATTCATTGCTCGCGCCGTCCAAAAGCTCAATATCCTCCAAAAGCTGCTGATGGTAGTCTGCGCCGATCACCGCCTCCACATCCGTCCCCTCCAGGGAAAACTCCTGCGAGGCCACAGCCTTTTGCCCGCCCATGGCCGCTGTAAAAGTCGTGATCTTCTTTGTATTGCGGTCATAGACCCCCTTAAAGCCCTTGCCGCAGCCGATCGGCCAGTTGACCGGGCACGTCTGGATCCCCAGCACGCTCTCAATCTCATCCATCAGCTCAAACGGATCCCTCGCCTCCCGGTCCATCTTATTGATAAATGTAAAAATCGGGATATTGCGGAGCAGGCAGACCTTAAAAAGCTTGATCGTCTGCGCCTCCACGCCCTTTGACGCATCAATCACCATCACCGCCGAATCGGCCGCCATCAGCGTCCGGTACGTATCCTCCGAGAAATCCTGATGCCCCGGGGTGTCCAAAATATTAATGCAGCAGCCATCGTACTGAAACTGAAGCACGGATGAGGTAACCGAAATTCCCCTCTCCTTTTCAATCTCCATCCAGTCCGACACCGCATGCTTCGCCGCTTTGCGCCCCTTTACGGTACCCGCCAGGTTAATCGCCCCTCCGTACAGCAGGAACTTCTCCGTCAGAGTCGTCTTTCCCGCGTCGGGGTGCGAGATAATGGCAAAGGTGCGCCGCCGCTTTATCTGTTCTGCTATATTCTCCAAAGGTTTCTCCTCCACACTCGATATTTACCCGCCGCATCGCACGGCAGCCGTCCGGGCGCCCGCAGGACGCCTTTTCAGTATCCCCATTCTAGTATGAATTAAATGGAAAGTCAATATTTCCGTGAAAATGTGCAAACCAACGTTTTCTTTTCGCAAGATGAGCCGATATAGATTATATACGCAGTTTGCAGCGGTTCCGGAAATACGTTCGTTTTCCGGATATCCGTTATTATATCACCAGGGAGGTGTATATATGAATGTAACGCTTAGAAACTGGCAGACGGATGCAGCCGGCTCTTATTCGTCCCTTTACAAAAACCAGGAAACCGCAGCGCCCGGACCGACGGCGGCTGATAAGATTTCCGAAACAGTTCAGGAAGCCGTCCCGGTATCCCCGGCTCCCGAGGAGCCCAAAGCCGGATCCGCATCCCCGGCCGATAAAAACAAAGACCGCGGCGAAAAGGATAAGGAGATGGATCTCCTCCTGTCGTCCATAAAAAAGATGGCGGAACAGGCGTCCGCCTCCAAAGCCTCTGGTTCCAATAATAAAAATGGCAAAATGAAAAGCTCCATGCCCGAGGATTCCGTGGGCCAGCTCGCGTCCCTGCTCGCCAAGGCGGAGACAAAGGCGGACGTCCTCCAGGTTTCCTCCAAGGCCACGCGCGCCCTGTCCAACTTAAAAATAGCGGCCGCATTTTCCGACGGAAAAGACAAACAGAAGATCCAGCAGATGATCCGCCGTATGGAAAAGCTTGTCAAACGCATCAACAAAAAACTGCGCTGCTTAAATCAGGAAGAGCAGATGGAGATGCGAAAAAAAGCCGCGGAACACAAGATGGACATGGATGAGGCCAAAGAGATCGGTGAAGAGCTGCGCCGCAAACGGACAAAGCGCCGCAGAGAGGAACAAAAGTACGCCAAAGAAGAGTTAAATGAGGATCAAAAGATCGCCATGGAGGAGATGTTCGAGAGCATGGCCGGCATGGCCTCCTCGCCCGTCCCGCAGGGCGGAACCGACGCAGGGGGCGGCGTGGACGCGGCGGCGGAAGCCGTATCCGCCGCCATGGATTTCTCCATGCCCGAGGTTTCCCTTGACATATCTGTATAGAATGGTGATGAATCTTCCAAAAATGTCCTGTGCATAGGCGGCAGACGCAAAGGGGCCGCCGGAAGCGGACGGTATATCCGGCGAAACTGCGCTCTCGCTCAGAGAAAAGCGCAGCGGACGCCTGTACCGCCCGTTTCCGGCTACTTTACTGCTAGAGCGTGTTTGAAAATTCATTCCTGGCATCTGCACGCCCCACTTCGCGGTATATTTGTGCCAAATTCACTTAACGTAGCCCACTACGCCGCGTTCATTTGGCACAAATCTCCCACAAAGTGGCACGCACAGCTACCAGAAAGCAATTTTCAAACACGCTCTAGGCCGTGAGTTTTAAAACTGTTTTTCAGAAATGTTTTCCGGAAATTGTCCGGCCAGCCAGACCCCGGCCAGCCTGATCCACTGCTGACATGCAGGAACCACATACGTCCCCCGGCCGTCGTCCATATCTTTGGCCGTCTCCTCTGACGCCAGAGCCAGCCCATGGCGTCCCTCCGGGAAAATATGCAGTTCCAGGCTCACTCCGGCCTTTCTCAATGCCATCGCAAATAAAAGAGAGTTTTCTACCGGAACCGTCCCGTCCGCGGCGGTATGCCACATAAAAACAGGAGGCGTCTGAGGCCCTGCCTGGCGTTCAAGGGACAAAAGCTCCTCCCCCTTTGTCTCCCCGCTCCGGCCCGTCAGATGTTCAAACGAGCCCCTGTGCGCAAACTCCCCGGAAGAAATGACGGGATACGCAAGAATCAGGCCGTCCGGCCGCACCTTTTCCCCTGTAAGGCCCAGAGCCTCCCACACAAATTCCCTGTCCCAAAACACGCCCAGAGAAGCCGACAGATGCCCTCCTGCCGAAAAACCGCACACAATCACGCGGTTCTCATCCACATGCCACTCCTCTGCATGCGCCCGAATCATTGCCACCGACATCGCCAGTTCCCGCAGCGCATCCGGAAACACAGCCGGCGCCGTGCTGTACGTAAGGACAAAAGCCTGGCAGTCCATGGCCAAAAACTGCATCGCTACCGGCTCCGCCTCCCTGGTTGAGCAGAACTCATAACCGCCGCCCGGACAAATCACAACCGCCCTGCGCCTGGCATGCGGCCTGCCCTCAGTGTTATCCTTCAGATAGCATGTAAGGAGCGCGCCGCCCTCCTTACATCCTCCCTGTTCTTCGTTTTTATCTGTATTGAGGCGTAAACATTTGATTGTCATAAAATTATAATTCCTCCGTGGGTGAAACCAGATAAGGATAAAATCGGATTACAGGCTAACACAATCCGATCCTCGCTGTACTTGCGCTCGACATCCATTGTCCAGCCTTGAATTGTATAGTCTTTCACAATCTGCCCTGCCCATTTGCGGAACTGCGCTGCACAGTCATTGTTACTTTAAACCCAACAGCAATAATGGCTTGAAGATTGTAGTGATTTGTTTTATACTTTTTTCCGGCAGCGGCAGTTATTCTGTATCCTGCGTATACTTTGCCTCCTTCCATTCAATTTTTGATGTTATCCTTATCTGGTTATATTCATCTGTTGTAATGCTATAGGCTCATATTAAGGCGCAGAGACATCGCAAAGCAGGCCAGCCACTAAAACCGCCTGCTTACGGCGTCCCTCTCACGATCCCCCATCTTGCTTTTACCCCAAAAATATTGTATACTAAGATCAATCATTCCCCAAGTACCGCCGCTTCCGCATTACTAATCTTAAACCATCTGAAAAAGGAGCACCAAATGATTTTAGCAATTGATATCGGAAACACCAACACCTTCATCGGAGGCATAGACACGGCAAAAACGTATTTTATGGAGCGCATCACCACCACGATCGGCAAAACAAATCTGGAATATGCCATCACTCTCAAAAGCATCCTGGAGATTTACCACATTAGCCCCTCTCAGATTGAAGGCGCCATCATCTCCTCCGTCGTCCCGCCGTTAAACCGCACCATCCATGCAGCCGTAAAAAAAATCACGGGCATCAACGCCATGCAGGTCGGATCCGGCATGAAAACCGGCCTTAATATCCTCATGGACAATCCGAAATCCGTAGGCAGCGACATGATTGTCAACTCAGTCGGCGCGCTGTCCGAGCATGAGCCGCCCCTGATCATCATAGAGATGAGCACCGCCACCACGATGTCCGTCATTGACCAGAAAGGGCGCTATATCGGCGGGGCTATCCTGCCGGGACTGCGGGTTTCTCTTGACAGCATGTCCTCCAGCACGGCGCAGCTCCCCCGGATCAGCCTTGACACGCCCAAAAAAATTATAGGGAAAAATACGGTTGACTGTATGAGAAGCGGCGTCATATACGGAAATGCCTCGATGATTGACGGAATGCTCACACGCATCGAACAGGAACTCGGAGAAAAAGCGACGGTGATTGCGACAGGCGGAATCGCGAAAATCATACTGCCCCTGTGCAGCCATGTTATAACATATGACGGAACTCTGCTTCTCAAAGGGCTTTTGGCTCTCTACGAAAAAAACAGATAAGACTGCGCCTGCCGGCGTATTCACCGGAACATAAAACGCTGCCATCTGCCGCCCGGATATACGTATCCGCCGGGAAAAATACTCTCCCGGCGGTCTGACGTATAGATCGTAAGACAGGCAAACCCTAATTGTCCTCTATCCTTGTAGTCTCATCAGCCAGCTCCTTAAGCCCCGGCGGGCATACCGTTCCGGTTAAAAGCAGATCCGTGCCCTCCCGGAGAGCGAACAGAGCGGCCGCCGCCTCCAGGGAAATCATATTCTGATCCAGGATCCCCAGAAACTCATCCAGAATCAGCAGATCACACTCCCCGGTGGAAAGCACCTTCCTGGCAAAATTAATCCCGTTCTGGATATTGTACTCTTCTTCCTTTTTCTCATTTTCACTCAGGCTCTCAAAATAGCACCCCTGCTTTTCAAACCGGAATATCTTCATATCCGGCTCCAGTCTCTTCATCCATTCTGAAAGCTCAGGGCTCAGCGCCCCCTTTAAAAACTGTACCATGATGACTCTCTGGCCTCTGGCCACCGCTCCGATGCCCCTGCCCAGAGCCATGGATGTCTTTCCGCGCCCTTCTCCGAAGATCACGTGAACAATCCCTTTATCCATATCAGCACCTCATTCCACATGGCATACCGTTCTCCCATAACAGCCCGGATCCCTTTACCTATACTGTTGCCTTGCCGCCGTATTGCGGTCTGCGGCGGGGGACAGCCGCCCGTGCGCCTGCCCTGTTGTATCCCTCTGCCTGACGGATCTTTAAAAACGGAGTTATTTTAGCATATTTTGTCTCAATTTGCAAGTATACGCTGATTTTCAGCCGCTTCTACTCCTCCACGCACTCCAGTTTGCTGACCGACACCTCATACGCCACCCGTTTCTCGCATTCCGTCTCGCTTAACCGTTTCGTATATTCCCGGCTCTGCACGCGCCCCCAGACGCAGACGCGGCTCCCCACCTGAAAACCGGAGGCGTATCTCGCGTTTCTCCCCCAGGCGATGCAGGGTATGTAATCCGATTTTCCATACGGGCGGTTTACCGCCAGCAAAAGATCCGCGATCTCCCGTCCCAGCGGCGTTTTCCGGTAAATTGGTTCCTTACAGATATAGCCGTCCAGGAAAATCTGGTTTGTCTTTGTATAATCCGTAAATTCCTCCAGAAAATTGACCTCTCTCACAAAAATGGAAAGCACAAGCCTGTTTTTTGTTCCCTCATGACGGTTATAGGAGCGAAATTGTCCGATCGCTTCCATGGTGCATCCCTTATAATCGCCGGACACGTCCATCAGCCGTTCCGATACCATCAGGGGAATCCGGTCAACCTGATCGCTCAGCCGGTTCACCGCCAAATCCACCACATAGAATCCCTCTCCAAATACCTCATGGCTGAAGCGGAATTCGGAAACTACCTCTCCAATTACGCTTACCTTATTGTTTTCAATCATTTTTTCTGACATAGTACATCTCCTCTTTCTTTCCATTTTTATTGTTACCGGCCCAATCCCCGGCGGGCTGTGCGCAGTAACCCTTTATTTTTCACACTTACCAGATTTACTGCGCGCCTTCCCCAAAACCTTTCCCCGGAAGGCGCTTTAAGCCAATTGCTAATATTATATTTATGCTGTGATATGGAAATTAGAAGAAAAATCGGTTCAAACATTTCTACGGAAAGCGACAGGACGGGCGGGCGAAATCAGGCGCATTCGACAGCGTACAGCGCCTCTCCCGCGTCCGGTTATGGCCGGCTTAAAAGACAGGGGCCCGCGGACAGCGGTATGCCCTGACACGTAAAAAGACCGCTGCAGCCGGAATTTCAACGTGTTTCCGGCCGCAGCGGCCCCTTCGTACAGCATTACCCCCATCGGTTTAAAAAGAACGGGGTTACTGGTTTTCTTTATCCTTACGGCTGATCATGGCTCTCTTGCGGAGCGTCGGATCAAGGATTTTTTTGCGGATGCGCAGGCTTGTTGGCGTCACCTCCAAAAGCTCATCCGAATCTATGAAATCAAGGCACTGCTCCAGGCTCATCTCCCTGGGCGGCGTTAAGCGCAGCGCCTCGTCAGAGCTTGAAGAACGCGTGTTTGTAAGCTTTTTGGTCTTGCAGACATTCAGCTCAATATCCTCGCTTTTCGCGCTCTGCCCCACGATCATGCCCGAATACACCCGCACGCCGGGCCCGATAAAGAGCACGCCCCGCTCCTGTGCATTGAACAGGCCATAGGTAATGGACTCCCCGGCCTCAAAGGCGATCAGCGACCCCTGCTTGCGGTAATTCAGCTCGCCCTTGAACACGCCGTAGCCGTCAAAGCTGGTATTCAGGATCCCGTTTCCCTTGGTATCGGTCATAAACTCCCCTCGGTAGCCGATAAGCCCTCTGGAGGGGATCGAAAACTCCAGCCTCGTATAGCCTCCCCCGATGGGGCTCATGCCCTGCAGCTCGCCCTTGCGGCTGGTCAGCTTCTGGATCACCGCGCCTGTAAACTCCTCCGGCACGTCCACATAGGCGATCTCCATGGGCTCAAGCTTTTTATTTCTCTCATCGTACTTATAGAGCACCTCCGCCTTGCTGACAGCGAACTCATAGCCCTCGCGCCTCATATTTTCAATCAGCACGGACAAATGCAGCTCGCCGCGGCCCGATACCTTAAAGCAGTCCGGAGACTGCGTCTCCTCCACCCGGAGGCTTACATCCGTATTCAGCTCGCTAAACAGCCTCTCCCGAATATGGCGGGACGTGATATACTTCCCCTCCTGCCCGGCCAGCGGGCTGTCATTTACCATAAAATCCATGGCAATCGTCGGCTCGGAAATCTTCTGGAACGGAATCGCCTCCGGTTTTTCCGGGGAACATAAGGTATCTCCAATATGAATGTCTGTGATGCCGGAAATGGCCACGATCGAGCCGATCCCGGCCTCGCTTACCTCCACCTTATTAAGGCCCTCAAACTCATAGAGCTTTCCGATCCGCACCTTGCGGAACTTATCCGGCTCGTGGTGGTTCACGATCACACACTCCTGGCCGGACTTCACAGAGCCGTTGTCCACCTTTCCGACCCCAATCCGGCCCACATATTCATTGTAGTCAATCGTGCTGATAAGCACCTGCGTCTCCGCGTCCGGATCCCCCTCTGGCGCGGGAATGTACTCCAGAATTGTTTCAAACAGCGGCGTCATATCCGTCTCCGGATCATTTACATCGCGCTTTGCAAAGCCCGCCCTGGCGGAGGCATAGATAAACGGGCAGTCAAGCTGCTCGTCCGAAGCGTCCAAATCCATGAAAAGCTCCAGAATCTCGTCCACCACCTCGTCCGGCCTGGCCTCCGGGCGGTCAATCTTGTTCACGCACACAATCACCGGAAGCGCCAGATCAAGCGCCTTCCTGAGCACAAACTTCGTCTGCGGCATCGCGCCCTCGTAGGCGTCCACCACCAGGATCACGCCGTTCACCATCTTTAAGACGCGCTCCACCTCCCCGCCGAAATCCGCATGGCCCGGGGTGTCGATAATGTTGATCTTGGTTCCTTTATAGTTGATGGCCGTATTCTTTGACAGGATCGTGATGCCGCGCTCCCGCTCGATGGCATTTGAATCCATCACACGGTCCACTACCTCCTGATTCGCCCGGAACACGCCGCTCTGGCGCAGGAGCTGATCCACCAGCGTCGTCTTTCCATGATCGACATGCGCAATAATCGCAATATTTCTGATATCCTCACGGTTCATTTTCATACTCGTCTTGTACCTCGCATTATTCCCGTTACGCTTCACAGGGCCGGCTGGCGGTTCTGTGTGAGGCGTAAGCTGTGTTTGGGTTGATTTTACAGGAAATTATTGTAGCATCGTTTGGAACAGAGTTCAAGGGAAATTTTATTTGTAAAGCGGCTTTCTGGAAGGGGTTCCGGAAGGCCGCCAGAGACAGGTTCTATATCCAACGGAACCCCGCTTCCGCTCGGAGAAAAGCGCAGCGGTACTAAGCTCGAAAAGACCTCGCTAAGTACCGGCGGTTTTCTACGGGTTCCTTATGGATATAGAACCTGTCCCTGGCTACGTTACTGGCAGGCCACATGTCAGCTAAAAATTTGCCATGCTTTCATACAGGCATTGTTGATGCTTATTTCTATAAACAAGACAAATTCCCACAAATAATATCTGTTTCACATATCAGCCGCGCGCCGCGGCATCAGCCTTCACCCAGAAGCACAATCTCCCCTGCGTCCATTCCGTAGTATACCTGTCCCTGCAGTTCTATCCCGCAGCGGCCGTTTGTGCCTTCTGTGATCTTCTTCCGGATCTGGCGCGACTGGGATGCCGGAGCGAGGATTGTCATCTCCACCGCCTCGCCGTACTGGCTGTCAAGCACCGCAATCCCGGCTTCTGAGAGGATGTACTGCAGCTTTCCGAGGCCGCTGTAATCGGTGGAAAGGCGCAGACGGTCCGCCAGGCATTTTTCCAGGATCACACAGTTTAGAAGGCCCTCGCGGACGGCCTTTGAATATGCGCGCACCAGTCCTCCGGTTCCGAGAAGCGTGCCTCCAAAATAACGCGTGACCACCGCGCAGGCATTATACACCTCCGCGCCCAGAAGCACGTCCAGCATCGGCCGGCCCGCCGTCTGCGCCGGCTCCCCGTCGTCGCTGCAGCGCGTCAGCGGATTCTCCTCCCCGATCACAAAGGCTGAGCAGTTATGGCTCGCATCCCAGTACCGTTTCTTCATCTCCGCAATGAAGGCAGCCGCCTCCCCTTCCGTCTCCACCGGACGGACGGTTGCGATAAAGCGCGACTTTTTTTCCGTGATTTCGCCCTCCCCGCCCTTATACAAAATTTTATACCGTTCTTTCATCTTGTCCCCCTGCCCTTCTGTCTGACTTGTCTGCGCCTCCCCGGTTATAAACGGAAAACCTGCGTTACATACCTAAACTGCATACCATCTGGCAAAACATTTGTATTAATCCATCCCCAAACAGGGAATAATGGAAATAAACTATAATTAACTTTTGTAAGAATTACTGACAAAGAATAAATTTAAAGCCCTGCTAATACACAGTGTCATTAACTTAAGCCTTAGAAGGATGTATTATGTAACTGATATCTGCGGTCTTTCAGGTGTGCTTTTTAGCAGAAATTCTTTAAGTTTATGACATTGTGCTAATACAGAGTTTCGTAGATACCCGGATACTAAGCGCCTGATATTTGTATCAATGCAACGCGGCTGAATGAGGCGAGGCGGCATCGTCCATTGAAGCCAACGCAGCAATGGCGCAAATAAATGAACGGCCCGCCAGTAACGTAGCCAGGGACGGGTTCTATATCCATAAGGAACCCGTAGAAAACCGCCGGTACTTAGCGAGGTCTTTTCGAGCTTAGTACCGCTGCGCTTTTCTCCGAGCGGAAGCGGGGTTCCGTTGGATATAGAACCCGTCCCTGGCGGCCTCCCCGCAACCGCCAAACAAACCGCAAATAACACCTTTCATAATAACGTAAAAAAAACTTCATGACAATAACTATTTATTTATAACCCAAATTTTGCTATAATGACAAGTTATAAGGAGGCTCCTATGAATTATGGCAGAAAAGAAACGAAACAGAAAATAAAGGCAGCCAGCTCCAGAAAGAAGAAATACGCCAACTGGGTATTCCTTTCATTCTTTAAAACGGTTTTAGTCCTGTTCCTGTTCGTCGCCGTGACAGGAATCAGCATGGGGATCGGGATGTTCCGGGGGATTCTTGACAGTTCTCCGGGCTTTAATCCTGACAGCTTTGCTCCCAGCGGCTATTTTTCCACCATCTACAACAGCGCCGGCGAAGTGACGGACACCCTGGTGGGAAGCAATGCCAACCGGATCGAGGCGTCCTATGAGGAATTCCCGCAGGATCTGATCGACGCGTTTGTCTCGATTGAGGACACCCGCTTCTGGCAGCACAACGGAATCGATTTCCGTTCCATCACGCGCGCCGCGGTCGGCGTCCTGACCAATAATTACAGCGGCGGAGCCAGCACCCTGACCCAGCAGCTCATCAAAAACACGGTCTTCAACGGCGGTATGGAGACCAGCAAGGGCGCGAAGCTGGAGCGGAAAATACAGGAGCAGTACCTGGCGCTGCAGCTTACAAAAAACGTGGATCGCAGGATCATTCTCACGAATTACTTAAACACGATCAATCTGGGCAATAACACCCTTGGCGTAAAGGCCGCCGCGCTCCGATATTTTAATAAGGATATCTCCGAGCTCACACTGTCGGAATGCGCCGTTATCGCGGGCATCACCAAGAACCCGGGCAAGCTCAATCCCATTACGGGGCCGGACGACAACGCAGAGCGGCGCGAGGTTATTTTAAAGGAAATGTACGAGCAGGGCTATATTTCCAAGGAGCAGCAGGAGGAAGCGCTGGCCGACGACGTCTATTCCCGCATCCAGAACGTGGATCTGGCCATCCGCGGCAATACAACGCCCTATTCTTACTATACGGACGAGCTCATCAACCAGATTACAGAGGCGCTCAAGGAACAGCTCGGGTATACGGACACCCAGGCTTCTAACCTCTTGTTCAGCGGCGGCCTCCAGATCTTCACCCCGCAGGATCCGCGCCTGCAGGCCATTGTGGACGAGGAGATCAATAACCCTGAAAATTATGACGCCGCCCGCTACTCGGTTGAGTACCGCCTGTCCGTCGCGCATGCGGACGGGGAGACAAAGCACTACTCCCAGCAGACCATGGAGAGCTATATCCGCCAGGTCAAAGGGCAGACCTCCTTTGAAGGACTCTTTGACAGCGAGGAGGAGGTCACGGCCGCCATTGAGGATTACAAGGCATGGCTGATCCATGAGGGCGACACGGTGATCGGCGAGTCCGCCAACATCGTTTTACAGCCTCAGACCTCCTTTGTGCTCATCGAGCAGTCCACCGGGTACGTGAAGGCGTTAAGCGGCGGGCGAGGGGAAAAAAAGGCAAACCGAACCTTAAACCGCGCCACAGACTCTGTCCGCCAGCCCGGCTCCACCTTCAAAGTGGTTACCTCCTTCGCCCCGGCGATCGACACCTGCGGCGCGACGCTGGCCACGGTCTACTACGACGGGCCCTACACAGTGGGGGAGAAAACCTTCCGCAACTGGTGGGGCGCGGATTACAAGGGCTACCACACCATCCGCGAGGGAATCATCTATTCCATGAACATCGTCGCCCTGCGGTGCATGAATGATACCGTCACCCCGCAGCTCGGCGTGGAATATGCGGAAAAAATGGGCATTACCACCTTAAGCGCCGCGGATTTAAACCTGGCGACCGCCCTCGGCGGCTTAAGCAAAGGCGTCACAAACCTGGATCTGACGAACTCCTTTGCCACGATCGCAAATGGGGGAACCTACACAAAACCGGTCTTTTTTACGAAAATCCTTGACCACAACGGCAAGGTGCTCATTGAAAATGTGCCGGAGACGCGGCCGGCGCTCAAGGACTCCACGGCTTTTCTTCTGACCGACGCCTTAAGCGACGCCATGCAGAGCAACAGCCTCTACTCCCGTCCCGGCGCAGGCGTCAATTCCACCGGTACGGCGGCCGCCATCCCGGGCATGAGCTGCGCCGGAAAGAGCGGCACCACCACAAACAATGTGGATATCTGGTTTGTGGGCTTTACCCCCTACTACACCGCCGGGATCTGGGGCGGCTGCGACGCCAACCAGCGTTTAAAGGACAGCGCCGGCGCGCGCAACGGCGGAACAAGCTTCCACAAACGGATCTGGCGCTCCATCATGACAAGGATCCACGAGGGCCTCTCCGATCCGGGCTTCCCGGTTCCGGACAGCATCGAGACGGCCCAGGTCTGCCGGAAATCAGGAAAGCTACCCATCTCCGGCGTGTGTACCGGCGATCCCAGGGGCAGCAATGCTGTTTATACCGAATATTTCGCAAAGGGAACCATTCCGACGGAGGCATGCGATCACCATGTACGGATCACCGTATGCGCCGCCTCCGGGGGAAAGCCCACCGCGTTCTGCCCTGCCGAGCAGCTTGAATCCAAAACGGTCATGTCCGTGCCGGAGGACAGCGAAGGCGGCACAGATGACACGGTCTATGCAGCGCCCGACTTCTGCACGGTCCACAACGGTTCCTCCACCATCATCGACCCGTCCCAGGGACCGGGCGATATCTTCGGCCCCGGCTATATCCCGGAGCAGACAGCGCCGGGCAGCCCATACCTGCCCACCGTACCGTCTCCCTTTACGACATCGCCCTATTCCGCCGCACCGGGGACCACAGCCCCCTACACGGCCTCGTACCACACCACAGCGCCTGACACGGCGGTCCACGGATCCGAACCGCCCACTACCGTGTCGGCCTTCTCCCAGCCGTCCTCAGACGAGAACATCGCCCCGTCCATAGCGCCTGCGCCCACCGCGCCGGATCGCTGGCACGACTGGAAATACTGGGATAACTGGTGGGACTGGTAAGGATGCGGGGAAGATGCATGGAAAATATGTAAAGATATTGGTACAGTTTAGCCTGAAAGATAACCTGTAACAGATATTTGCTGTTTCAGCCTGATCAAAAAACCGATGGCAGCGACGATTTCCCGTCAGAGCCATCGGTTTCTTAATAGTTCTGTTGTATCCACAAATTTTCCGAATTAATCAGGAATCGTATAGCTCATCTCATGCCACTGACTCCCGCCCCAGGAAGAATTCGCAATGCCTTGATCACAAAATCCCATCTTCTTGTACATCTCTACCTTCGGCGGCAGGCATGTCAGCAGGAGCCGCTTTCTTCCATTCCCGCGCTCCCTGCGCACATAGCGCCGCACAAGCTCCCTTCCCAGGCCCTGCAGCCGGTAATCCGGCAGGACATCCAGGCCCAGCAGCATCACATTTCTCCCCTCCGGATCATAAAGCCCCGCATCCGTAAAAAATTCATCCCGGAACGACTCCTCATTTGTTGAAAGCCCGTTCAGAAAACCGGCTATCCGGCCCGTCTGCCTGTCAACCGCCACCAGAAATAATTCCGGCGCTTTCGCCGCGCGCTCCAGCATCATCTTTTCCGAACACGCCTCGTTTGGGGGAAAACAGATCCTCTCAATCTCCGCGGCTTCTTCCCCCTCCTCCGGACGGATGCTGCGAAATTCAAATCGCTCATCCAGCATCGTTTGTTCCGCTTCCTGTTTCCGTATTTCTTTTTCCATCACATTCTCCTATATTCCGGCAATCGTCACAGATATGAAAAAGCTGCCCCGATCTGTACATTTTACAAACCGGAACAGCTTTCATATGGAGCATACGGGATTCGAACCCGTGGCCTTTTGAATGCCATTCAAACGCGCTCCCAGCTGCGCTAATGCCCCTCTGTTCTTCAACGTGTGTTATTATAGCACAGAATCCTGAAAAAGGGAAGGGGGAATTTTAAATTTTTATATCATTTTTGTGAGAAAAAAATTTGCATGTTCTGCAAAAATTATGTTGAAATTTTCTGAAGTTGTGTTATAATAGAGAAGTCGGTAAGGGGACATAGCTCAGCTGGGAGAGCGCTGCGTTCGCAACGCAGAGACCGCGGGTTCGAATCCCGTTGTCTCCATGAACAGAGCGGTTAAGCGATGGATGCTCTAACCCAAAATGGAAATCTCAAAAGAGATTTCCATTTTTTTGTGTTCACAGAGCACCGATATGCGATCAGGGGAAGCCGCATCTTCCCCTGATTGATTTTATATATTCTGTTTGTATATATACTTTCTGCAATCCTGACAATCATAATTAACATCCGTCATTTCAGCAAAGCCGCGGCCATTTCACCACCGCCTCGATTAACACCTTATCTCCGAAAACCAGACGATTTACGCCAATTTTTTTATTCTTATTAAAGTTAAAGCTGAGCATATATCCCTTCTTCAAATGATAGTGATCCAGATAAGCAAGCAGTTGTTCCTCCCCGCGCTCATTATACGCATTCCCCCTCCAGATCTTTAACTCGATCACGCTCTGTTCCCCCTGATAATCTACAATCACATCGGTTCGTTCCATATTGCGGGTTCTGGATTCAATATAGTAATTGCCCGCTCCATTGATTACCGGTCTTAAATACAGAAGAAAATACCGCCTGCCGTCCTCCTCTTTAAACTGATCCGGACGATCCCCATACAAATCATCAAAATGTGTCACAAACCTCTCTAATAAAAGCTCCATGTTCAAACGTCCCGCGCAAATAAACTGATTTCGGTCCCGGAGCGCCGCCTTATAAATACCCGTATTCTGATTCCTGGCAGACGCTAAAAACAGGTTATAAAATACCGTCTCAAACGTCCTGTTCGCAATAACGGCCGCTCCGTTCACATTTTTTACAAAGCCGAACATTTCCGCCGCCCCAATCGTCTGATCCAGCGCATTATAGGAAATCTCCCTGCCCGTAAACAACATGGAATAAATGACCTCATTTAATTCAGGAAAATCGCAGAGCTTGTTTACCATAGACTCAAACAGCGTATTCTTTTCTCCCAGAAGGATCCTGTCCGCCTCCAAAAATCCGGCGTATGTCCACGCCGTTTTTTTATCCGGAAAATGCCGGCTGCCGGCAACTTCCTCATCTATAAGCCTGCAAAGCTTGGAAACTAAAAACGGATAACCGGATGTATGCTCATAAATGAGCCCGGCCATTTCTTTTATATCCATTCCTGTATTGTGATCCGCTTCATACTCTTTTAACATGCCCGCGATCTCTTCGGATGAAAAACTCATATCTGCTTTAAAATCCACAGCAATATTCCACGGGCTGTTGAGCCTGTGATCTTCCTCTGCCCGAAAGCGTTTCTTCAAATTTTTTATATCGTACACGCCTGCCAGAATCACGCACCGGAACGTGGACGCCGTATCCCTGTTAATATAATATCCTCTTAACTGTGATAAGAAATCAAGAAACACCTGATTATTAGCCGCGCTGTCAATCTCATCGATCATCAGAACCAGCGGCCTGTCCGCCTCTTTACAGATATCGCTCAGATACTGAAATAATTCCACGAGCTCTAATTCCTCCCGGGCCTCCCGCACCGCCCGGCAAAGGCTCCAAACCGCCCGCTCCATCTCACTGTTCATCACGGGATTAAGATCCTTTGCCAGGCGGACAAATGCTTTTGCAAATGCAACGGAAAATGCATTTTCACTGCGGTATTTCGCATAGCTCATCTGCATCTGAAAGTCCATGCTGATCACATAATATTCGTTTCTTAAATATTCCTTCAAAGCGCGGAGCGTCGTCGTCTTGCCGTACTGTCGGGCCCTGTTTATCGTGAAGTATTCGCCCCGTTCCACATATTCCTTCATCGCGGCTAACCGGGGGCTGATATCGACCATATAGTGCAGATTCGGTTTGCAGTCTGCTGTTATATTAAAAAACTTCGCCATTGTATGCTCCTCCTGCCATGGCTACAGTTTAGCATAAAACGCCTCCACTGGCAATGTAAGCATCACAGGAAGCCCGTAAAATAAAATCAGGCAATACCGTACCAGGGCAATCGGCCCGACAAAGCAGGCCAGCACAATCAAAAGCATGAAAAGAAGCGTCACGCTCTCCTCCCGTCTCCTCTCCCTCATACAGCAGGCCAGGCTCCCAAGAAGAAGCCAGAACAGCATCCCTGGTGAAAACAGCATAGATATAAGAGGCACTCTCTGAGGAAGCTTTGTCAGCATCAGCTTCATAATCGCTGATTCCAGAAAAGGCAGGCGGCTGTCGCGCTCTCCCGGAGGCTCGGTAATAGGCGCAAAAAAGCTGCTTTCCCGGTACAATTCATAGCCCGGCAGATGATATTTGCTGTAATACTGCGTATATCCGTCCACGAAACCGTCCGGATACCAGTAGGCAAGCGTATTGTCCAGAAATGAACTGATATAGACTCCTGCATTTCTAATCCCGATTTTCAGCCAGAGCGCTGCATATTTAAGAGGCTCCTTCTCTATCTCTTCCATCTTCAGGCTCCCTTTCATCGGATCCGAGAGGCGCGGCTCATAGAATTGTTCCAGACGTTCTTTTGGAAGAATTTCAAACAACGTCTCCTTCTCGTCCGGACGGATATCCCCGCCGCGGTTATAGGCTCTAGCCAGTTGCTGCACCGGAATGCTGAGCATCTCCCGTTTATTCACTGGCTGTACACCAAGCAACTGGTAAAACGGCCAGGCATAAAAGCACCAGAATAATACAACGCAAAAACAGCTTATCACAAACGGTCTTTTCTTATATTTGTCCAAATTCAGATAAAGAATCAACGAAAAAACAACAAAAATATAGATACCTGTACTGCGCAGCACCACCGCAAACCAACTGACAACCGCCCACAATATATACTCCGTTTTCGCGATCTCCCTGTTTTTCATCATCCGGTAAATCAAAATAGCCTCAAGCAGGGCAAACGTCGTGAAAAGAACATCCTTTGTCGTACAGCCTGCCGTAACTGACACGACCGGAAAACATGCATACCAGATAAAGGCCAGGCACATCATCCACGGCTTTTCGGTAAGCTTTCCAATCCACTCCGTCACATAGCTGAATACAAACGATACAAACGCCATCTGCAGCAGGCAATACCCTGCAATTCCAAGATTATACCCCCCCAGACTGTCCGAAAACCCTGATCTTCATCCATTTGAAGTCATTTTGGACACTAAAAAATCAGGTTCATCGGACTTATTTTTCAATCCGTTACCTGACCTCGAAAACTG
>CAJTGE010000030.1 GCA_910575795.1 Clostridiaceae bacterium
CTATATGGAATATTATGTTGAGTAAACAGAAAGAAAATCATAGGTTTTATTAATGATTTCAGATAGTTAGTCTGCATAATATTTAACTCCGCATTAGATTGTTTATGTGGTTATCCACATAAACAGTCGAGGAATATGAATTCATGGAAGACCATGTCCATCTCCTGGTTTCCTCCACACCCCAGATCCGCATCACAGACATGATGCGCGGCATGAAGGGCGTGTCAGCCAGGAAGCTGTTCCTGCGTTTCCCGGAACTGAAAAGGAAACTCTGGGGCGGGCATATGTGGAACCCGTCCTACTTTGTCGCAACTGTCTCCGAACAGACGGAATCACAGATCAGGGGGTACATACGCTCCCAGAAAGAGAGGCAGCCATATGGCGGTCACAGCAGTAAAGATGGATGACGGCTCATTCCGGTTCTCAGGCCGCGCATTTTCCTCAACAAAGGCCAAGAATGTGGCCCTGTCCGAGTTTGGCTGCGTGATCCATGACTGGGGCGTGAAGCTCGCCCTCATTCCGGATGATGTACAGGGAGGCGCCCTGAGCCAGCAGATCGGGAATGCCAGGTTTGTGAGGAACCGCTACCTTTCCGACCGTAACAGCTATTACCAGGAGACAAAAGAAACCCTGTCACCTGCCCGGTATAAAAAAGCGCAGCTTCCAGAACTTAAGGAGAAATTCCCATTCCTGAAGCTCTCTGACAAATTCGCCCTTGAGGCTGCCATTGAGCATGTCGATGCCGCATTCCGGAAGTTCTTCAGGCATGAGACAGCGTTCCCCAGGTTCGCTTCTAAATGGAGGCCGTCAGGGAACCGGTACACCACAAAATATACGAACGGCAACATCGCCGTTGTGATGGACAGCGGCAGGCCATGTCTGAAGCTGCCGAAGGCCGGGAAGGTACCGTTTGTGCTTCCGAAGAAAATGACATTTACCGACATCGTCCCGCCCGGCGCACGCATCCTTTCCTGCAGCATAAAGAAGGACAGCCTGGGCTTAACGGCGTCGCTCCAGCTGGAGGCGGCCATCAAAAAGCCGGAGTTTCCGGAAACGCTCAGCATCCGGGACATGCTGGCGGCCGACATGGGGCTCAGGGTGTTCGCCGCAGTCGTGGGGGACGATGGATGCCAGACGGTCGGGAACCCGAGGTGGGTACGCCTCCATGCCAGAAGGCTCAGACGGCTCCGGAAGGCACTTTCCAGGAAGCAGTATGACCAGAAGGCGCATACCGGCTCCAGGAACTGGGAGAAGGCCAGACGCCTTGTTGCAAAAGAGCAGAGGAAGTGTGCCAGCCAGAGGAAGGATTTCCACCACAAGCTGAGCCGGGCCATTGCAGATTCCTGCACGGCTTTCGTCTGCGAGGATCTGAACATCAAAGGCATGGTAAAGAACAGGCATCTGTCCAGGGAGATCAGCTCTGTTGGATGGGGCAGTTTCCTGACCATGGTGAAGTATAAGATGGAGGCAGCCGGGAAGTATTTTCTCCGTCCGGACCGCTTCTTTGCGTCCAGCCAGACATGCAGCCGCTGCGGGTACCAGAACCCGGATGTGAAGGATCTGTCCGTCAGGGAATGGGAATGTCCGGTGTGCGGGGCAGTCCATGACCGCGATATCAATGCCGGGAAGAATCTCCTTTTTGAGGGCGTCAGGATGTTAAAAGATATGGGCGTTACGGTCACCGCATAGATGCCTTTTGCCTATAAACACAGCGTTTTTTAACGCAGCCCGTAAACCACGCTTAATGTAACTATCAACTAACGCATGATACAAAAGAAAAGAGCCAATACACTGGCTTTTTGAGATGGATTTATGGCAGGCTTCAGGCCTGGCAGATTTTTCCGGTACCTCGGGGGACCGTGGGAGCCGCGGTGAAATACCCGCAAAGCCTGCACTGCTTAAAGCGCAGACCTGGGATGGGAGTCCGCCCCGGGAGAGCTGGTGTAAGACCTGTCCAAAAGACAGGCGTTCGGCATATGAAGCAGGAAATCCAAGGCGGCGGCTTAAACGTACTCAAAAACGCGTCTTTGTCGTTTCTTTGGAAGCTCGCGACTTCAGTCGTGAGTAGTTCACGAAAAAGAAATTGCCCTGTTAAAGACAAAAGAGGGCGCGGAAAGATATAAAATGACCCTGAGGAAGATATACAACAATGCCGTTGAAGAGATCAAATCAACGGCTGACATGGATGGAGAGCTGCATGGCAGCATCGGATATTTCAAGAATCAGCCGATGGCTTTTGAGGAAGCACAGTCTGAAAAAGGATATGGCTTTGGAGCTACAAAACCGTATGAGATCCGGGAAGCAATCCTTTCCTGGAACTGCAGACAGTCGATGAACCTGCTCAATCTCCTGGACGCGTTCGAGGCGCAGGCCGAGAAATGCGGGTTCACGGGCATGAGGGGACTGTTCTCATCCGTCCTGACGGAAGACGGGCGGATCCAGACAGAACGGTTCATGTACCCAGCATCCATTTACGAACTGAGGAAGGCGTTTGACGCTGTCGATAACGTCTTCACCTATGGGCAGGGCATGCTCTTTTATGGCGACAGCGTTGGAGTTTCCACATGCCTTCCCGTTGAAGTTACGGAACGGGCAAAAGAACATCCAGAGGATTTCCTGATCCTTGAGGTGTACTACAATTAAGCTTGTTAATTTCCCCGTTTGATCCTTAAGATTAGACGGGGTGTCATGAGCGAATTAAAAATAAGAAACAACGATAAGGAGAAACATGAGAAAATTAGCAGACTGTAAGAATTTTTTTAAGGATCTGTTCATGGATTGTCTGGATGTGGATGCCACGGGAAAGAGCATCTTCGATAGCGTGGAAAAAGCAAGGTATGAGATGTACTGCGAAACACTCCAGTTCATCTACGGGCAGGAGTTTGATGCCGTCAGGCCGTACTGGGCGCAGGATACGCTGAATGAGTATTATGCAGGGATAGAAGAGGCTGAAAAGCCATGTAGCGAGAGGACGCCAAAACGGCAGGAAGCGAACATCCGCACCGCCAGAACGTATACCCCATACAGAGTAGTGAAGGCCGTACATGAAAGCTGTTACGATAAAACAGATAAGGGCAAAATGCTCAACATTGTCAATACAGAGTGTGATAAAGATGCTATCCAGTTATACTGGGATACGGACACGGCAGTTAGGGAAGCGTTGCAGGGTATTATTGAAAGAACCCTGCGCAGTATGCGGCATGATACCCATACAGACGCGGCCCCGTCAGCAGGAGCTGTTAGAAATCCCGGGAAGAAGCTTGTTGTTGTGATGAACGGTAGCGGAACGGCTGGCAAGGATACCCTGTGTCGGTACATGGCAGATGTAAGGACTGCCAATGCGGTCTGGAATTCTGCCATTGACCCGGTTCTGGAACCTGCTATGACAGCAGGCTGGGACGGCAGGAAGACGATAGAAGGGAGAAGGCTCCTTTCAGATCTTAAGGATGCGATAATCCGGTACGATGACGGGCCCGTCCGGTATCTGATAGACAAGTACCATAAGTTCGCGGAAAGCGGGGCAGAGATCCTGTTCGTGCATATCCGCGAGCCGGAGGAGATCGACAAGTTTAAGGCCCAGCTCCCGGCAGGGGTACGCTGCACTACGATCCTTGTGACCAGGGAAGAGGCTATGAAGAAATGGAGAAATAAAGCAGATGACAATGTTGGAGATTATCACTATGACCATGTTTTCTTCAACGATGCCCCGGAAGAAGTTTCTGGAAAAGCATTCGTGGAATTGATCAATTCCATTCTTGAAGGTACAGTTGGCTGTGTCTGAGTGTTAATATATTTTCCTGACTGCTGTAATGCGGACGGGTAGTATGTGACGTCCATTATCCGTCATGCCCTGTTCGGGGGAAGTGCACTACAACTAAAAAAAGCAAAAACCCTTAAGGAGCCGGTCGGAGTAGTCCTGCCGACTCTTTTTCTTTTAGGAAGAAAACAGCCTCTGCTGTTTCCATACTTCCTATGTGAATTAAAAAAAGAAAATAAGGAGGAAAATATCATGGGTAAAACAATTAGGAGTACTCTCACCGGAGAAGTTGTTGCTGTCCTCATTAGCGAAGAACGGTGCCTGAGAGGATTCATCGAGGATATGCTTACTTTAGATGATGCCTTTCTGGTGACGGACGAAAATGGAACTGAGGGAGATAAGGAACCTGTAGCTGAGCTCGTCGCCTACGACAACTGCGGCCAGGAAGGGAAACCGGAACTGGCTGCTGTGTTTGTCGGAAACCTGGATGACGCGGATCTGCTGGCCGGGAGATTTAACCTGATGCCGTTTGCAGACTATTTCATGATGCGCAGGCCGGCTGGCTTCTGTGCAGGTATAAAAGGAGGTGCGGCAAATGCCTAAGCTGACCAGTTTCCAGAAGATCAAGACAGATACAAAATACCTGCATCTATATAAAGGTGAGTATGAAGTGGAGGGCATGGCCGCCCCGCTCCCTTATGAAATAGTGAGCAGGAAAGATGAAGAAACTATGTTTGGAGGGTCATCGCTGGGGGCATGGGGTGGAATGCGGTATGCATCGTCCCATTTTTTGAAAACGGCGATGTCCTTGCCACGAAAGAATTCCGGTATGCCATCAACACGTACTGCCTGGAGTTCCCTGCCGGGCTGCTTGAGGCCAGGGAAGGAAGCGTGGAAGCTGCTATTCGGGAACTGAAGGAGGAGACTGGACTGGATACGAAACGAGTCCTGTTCTCAATACCAGGCAGCTTCAGCAGTGCTGGCATGACGGACGAGAAGGTGGCCGTTGTCGGCTTGGAGGTATCCGGGACATTCCGTGATAGCCATGGGAAAGAGGAGATCCACTGTTTCCGCACGACGATCCAGGAACTCTGGGAACGCGTCAGGAACGGAGAGCCATGTAGCAGCCGTATGCAGTGTTTCCTGATGGGCTGGCATGCCAAAGAGGAAGAAAAGAAACAGAAAGAGGATATCTTCGGCGAGTTCGCTGGGAATCTTCGGGATTACCCGGAAGGGGAGATCTGGAGCACCGGAAACGAAATCCTTTGCAAGAGCAAAAGTGCGGCATATGCCATCGTCGATATGCTGGAGACCATGTACCGCGTGGGAGGGAGAGAAGATGTGCAGGTCTCCACCGGATATTATGATCCGGTGGAGGACAAGCGGAACGGTGAAAAAGACTGGTGCACCGGCTGGTGGTATGTAAACATTGGCTAGATGCGCCAAAAACAAAGAAACCCCAATAAGAGTTTGGCAGGAGTGACATCCTGCCGGCTCTTTTTTTTGGCGCCGCAAAACATGCTGGACACTGTTTCTCTGCGTCGGGATAAAAAAGAGCAGAATTAAGGCGTACAGTCCCGAAAAATGCGGCCCATCCGCCATACTCCCTATATAAGAGAAGGAAGGAGGTATTCGTTATTGTGACACTGCTTTTTTGGCTCATTGTGTTCCTTGTGTTCATTGCCCTGGAGGCGGTAAGTATGGCGCTCACGTCTATCTGGTTTGCCGGAGGAGCCTTGGCGGCATTCTTTGTATGCTCGGCTGACGGCGGCGTAAAGCTCCAGCTTGCTATATTTACTGTGGTATCCGCCATTTTGTTCCTGTGTGTGCGGCCAGCGGCTAAAAAGCTAGTCAACAAGCGCATCCAGAAGACCAACGCAGGGAGCCTGATCGGGAAGCCCGTCAGGATCACGGAGGAAGTGGATAACGCAAACTGGAGAGGAAAAGGCGTTGTAGAGGGAATGGAATGGACGGTGCGGGCGAAAAAACCCGCAAGTATTATCACAGCCTGGATGTCCTCAAAGATTGTTGACATCCAGGGTGTTAAGCTGATCGTCGTACAGACAGACAGCTGACCTGGCGGGAGGCAGAATACCGGAGGTGCCGGGAATACAAGGGGTAGTGTAAAGGCGGGCAGGCATGGAAGCGGGAACGTAAAAAAACAGCTAAAAAACACTATCCGCAGAAACCATGGCCTAAAAATATGAGCCATACTTCCCCTGCAAAGCGGCTGCCCGCCAGAACCCGTATCATTAAAAAACAGATCATTTTTATCGAAAAGAGGAAGCGGCATGTATGCCCATACCACACCGGAATATGGTTAAGCCGCTGTATGTTTATGTTTGGTTTCATTTTATTTATTTTGTTAGCTGTTTTCATGCTCATGCTCCTATCTTCTTGTATCCGTGTCGTTCCACAGGCACGTGCCCTGGTGATAGAACGGATGGGGGCGTATCTGGACACTTGGGAGGTTGGCCTCCACTTTGCGGTTCCGTTTATCGACCGGGCCGCCAAGAAGGTCAACCTGAAGGGGCGGGTGGCCGATTTTGCACCGCAGCCTGTGATCACAAAGGATAACGTAACCATGCGGATCGACACAGTTGTATTCTTCCAGATCACCGGCCCGAAGCTCTACGCTTATGGCGTGGAAAACCCGATCATGGAGATCGAGAACCTGACGGCAACTACCCTGCGTAACATCATCGGCGAACTGGAGCTGGATCAGACGCTGACATCCAGAGAGACGATTAACGCCAAGATGCGTGCTTCCCTGGATGAGGCAACCGATCCGTGGGGCATCAAGGTGAACCGTGTGGAGCTTAAAAATATTATCCCGCCCGCAGCCATCCAGGATGCCATGGAGAAACAGATGAAGGCGGAACGCGAAAGAAGAGAAGCGATCCTCCGTGCGGAAGGCGAGAAGAAGTCTACTATCCTTGTGGCAGAAGGCAAGAAGGAGTCCGCGATCTTGGATGCGGAGGCAGAGAAGCGAGCAGCGATCCTCCATGCGGAAGCAGAGAAAGAGAAGAGGATTCGGGAAGCGGAAGGTGAAGCGGAGGCGATCCTCAAGGTACAGCAGGCCAACGCGGACGGTATCCGGTTCATTAAAGAAGCCGGGGCTGATGAAGCGGTCCTGTGCTTAAAGAACCTGGAGGCATTTGCGGCGGCGGCAGACGGGAAGGCCACCAAGATCATCATCCCGTCGGATATCCAATCCATTGCGGGCCTTACGGCTTCTATCGTAGAGACAGCGAATAACTGCAAAAATCAGTAGCAGCCGCCAACTAAAAAATGGCCCCCTCTTCATATCTGGTGCAGGGAGGGCCTTAAAAACGGGAAGGAGTGTTAATCATGTTATTAGAGATGCAGACTCAGAACAGCAAGATGTCTTTTGATTTGGACCCAGATGCAATCGGCGAACTGATCCAGGCAGCTTTCCGCTATGCGTTAAATATGGCCCAGCTTCAGCCTGGATGGAGCGAAGAGATCGTGTACCAGGAAGGGCAGAGGGCCTGGGACGGCCGGGGGATCTCAGGTTTCCTTGAAGGGGAGGAATCTACAAAAGAAGGCACGTCGGATCTATCGGATGAGGAGATGGTGCAGGATGCTACGCTGTGCCAGGCAGAGACGGAAACTGAGCATGGAAAGGATCTGGAAGACAGGCCGGAACAGATGCTTGATCCAGAGCTAATGCCTGGGTCGAAGACAGAACCAGGGCAGTGCCGGGACAGCATGGAACCTGCAGAAGGAGAAGCACAGAGCCAGCAGGACGCCCAGGGCATGCAAGGTGCGCCAAATGTACAGGCAGAGGAAGAAAAAAATCTGTCAGAAAAAAGACCGGAGAGCCGGCCAGAAGGACAGTCCGCTTACAGCACCGACAGGAAACAGGATTGGGCGTACCCGTATATACAGGAACCAGACGCTACAAAGGGGTATAAGGGGTTCCTCCTTATCAAATGCCAGCACTGCGGGAAAATGAAAGGGTTTTGTGCAAAAAAACCGATGAGCTCATATATATGCGACTGCGGCGGGGAAACACAGCTTAACAGGATGCAGGAAGCGGACGCAGACTGTGAGTGCGGGAAACGGTGGATATATAAGACCAATGCGGACGATGCCATCATCGAAGTCAACTGCATAGCGTGCGGGAATCCGATCGATATGTCATACAATCCACGCAGACATATATATAAGACAATCCAAGAAAGTAGACGCAGGTAATAAAAAAGAAAAAAAACATGGCCAGAGTGCAGGTGCAAAAACAACCAATACGGGCAGGCGGCCGGACAATTCGGGAATGGCTCCTGGAGATTTATGTCATCCTGCTCTTGGCCCTGTTCCCATTCTATAACACAGACCGTTATTTCTCGGTCCTGTCGTATTGGGCTGATTTTTTTCTGGCCGGCGGCCTTTGTGATGGCAGCGAAGCTCCTTACTGAGAAGACTCTGCAAAGGGTCTTCCCATAGCGGCGGCGGATCAACCGAACCTGGAGAGGGAGACATCCGCCGGAAGGTTTATCTGGAATACCTCTTTCCTGGATCATTCCTTCTTGTCGGCGCCGTGTCTGCGTTTTTATCAGAGTATCCGGCAGAGGCGCGAAGCGAAGCAGTGGGAAGGCTACAGGGACTGGTCATGTGGGTTCGCCATTGCCATCCGTTCCAGCCTGTCAGGCACATACATAATCCATGAGGAATGGGCAGGGAGGCAAGTTTGGGCCACACTGGCATCCCTGTTGTTTCTCTTTTCAGTGGCCTTGGCCACCGGGCGATCAGATAGCGCGGTGACCCGTATGAATGGGGGAGCTGTACCCTGCACGGCCATTTTGAGCTGTGTGTTGATCGTTATCTCCCTCCGCCTATGGGTGGGAAAGGAACCCGGTGCTGAAGCTCAAGAAAGCATGAGCGCCTCTTCTGACTGCATCCGACACCACGTTTCCCGTTGTGCTTATTTATGTCAATTTCTTTAGTGGAGCCGGCAGCACATTAAATTCAACGATGGATGCGGAACTTACCGCGTGCTGTGCTGGAGGCTGGCATATGAGCCCTACGGCCGGTTCACGCCCATCGTGGAGCAGGAACATTACCGGATACTGATCGCGGGATGCGGACAAGCTTTTGGTTCATTGCACAGTGAAAGGGAGCGCTTGCCAATATCTCTGTGCCGATCACACAGCTATATCTAATCTTACTGGCGGCTTAGTGTTCCGGAACAGGAAAAGTATCATGTGATGAGAAAGGAGTAACATATGTTAAAAATTAAGAATAAAAGCAAGAAGGCCAGAAAAACTGGTGCAGGGACGGAGGTATACGCTTTTGGTCGTGGAAGGATCCATTTTATTGAGAAAGGAACGGCATTTGGGAGTGAGCAGGCAGGGTACAGGCCGGCGATCATTGTCAGCAGCGATGAACAGAACCGCTCCTCCACAGAAGTGGAAGTTGTATACCTGACTACAAAGAAGAAACATCCTATGCCCACCCACGTCCGGATCGATTCCGCGCTGAACCGGTCTATCGCGCTGTGTGAGCAGATCCAGACCGTGGATAAAAGACGGTTCAAGGAATACCTTGGTAATGCAACAGAAAAGGAGATGAAAATGCTCAACCAGGCGCTGGCCGTCAGCCTGGATCTGCCAGGAGCAGAGTATGGACGGATGGCGGATGAAATGGAGATTGGAGTATTTTACAGAGGACAGCTTTACCGGACTGGCAATAGTGGGACAGGCAGGCCAGTAGTTATTGTCAGCAACAATACCGGAAATTTGTTCTCGACGATCGTGGAGGTTGTGCCTCTTATCCCAAGAAGGGGTCAAGAGTCACCTTCCCAGACCGCAGTCAGTCTTCCAGGAGGGTCGTTTGCCGCACAGTGCGGGAAGATCCAGACCATGGACAAGGAGCGGCTTACAGAATACATAGGTGCCGCATCCATAGATGAGATGAAAGGGATCGACCAGGCAATGGCTGTCGGACTGGGGCTTATCAGGGAGAAGAAAGACAACCTCCCAGTCAGGAAAGCTGTTCAAGCGGAAGATAAGCTGAAAGAAATGCCAGGAAAAATGCTGAAGAAGGAATGTGGAATGCCTGCATAAGGAAGGAATTTTGGTGAAGAAAATACCTACTACAGCATTGTGGAAATTCCAGTGAATTCAGAGCTCGCTCTCTACGCCCTCTGCGCGCCTGCAAAGCCAGACGCAGGCACTATTACGCCGTTGCTTTACAGATGCACAGACGATGCAGACATCGAACACTGAATTCACCGTTATTTCTGCAATACAGTATTTATGTGAAGCTTCACATAAAATAATTACATTGTTAGAGAGAGTGGACCAGGACGGCCGGATGGCCGGTATTTTCCGGAATATCATACCGGACATGGAATGGTTTTTTGGAGGAGAGAGGATTACTACGGTGAAGCTGAACGGCTTGTGCTGTGTGCTAATCGGTTCAGGTATGAAGAATTCTTTCCATGCCTGTTTTTTTTGCGTTATTGTCTCTGAAAACGTTATCCACAGAAAATTCAAGGCAATTCTCTGCCAAATATACTCGCCAAAAACGCATTGGGACAGATGGGTAAGAACTACCGTTATAACATATTCACTGACATCTTCATACGGCTCCCGCAGATCTCTTTTGAAGAAAAGCTGGAAGACAGGCATGGGTATGCTCCTGGGGCGTACTGACCGCAGGCGGATATACCGATATGTGAGGAGGGACTACACCATTGGCACGGCGAACCTGGATAAATATAAGATCTTCACGCCAAAAGCGGACGAGGCCGCACTCTGGGGAAAATCTTGTCCATGCCTGTATTATGCGGCCCCGGGGCAGGGGCTACGGAAACATTCATTGGTATAGGGACATTTGACAGCCTGTCCGAGGCGGAAGCGGCCCTAAAATACGTTAAGATCAAATTCGTAAGGGCCCTGATTGGGATCCTTAAAATGACACGGGATCTGACATCGTCGAAATGGGGATGCGTCCCGCTTCAGGACTTTTCGGAGATGTCGGATATCAGGTGGGATGCATCCGTCAATGAGATAAACCAGCAGCTCTATGAAAAATACAGCCTGCCAGAGGAGGAGATCAACTATATCGAATCCTATGTTAAGGAGATGTGCTGACAGGACAAGGCAGGAACAGCACGAACCTATACCACGCCGCCAATCACCTCGGCCCGGACTGATTTTTGCGGGAAAAGCCAGGCATACGCCATACTTCCGGCAGATAGTTATCTATTTTTTATCTTTTTTAATTAGAAAGTGAGGTTTTTAATATGGCAGAGATTAACAAGTTATGGGTGGCGTCCTACTTGCATGAGATGCTGGGCGCTTACCTTGACAGTCAGACAGTGCAGGGGGAGCATTCCAGGCTGTATGAGGAAACACTTATGGCCGCGGGCATCATGGAAGCAGGGCTTGAGCAGTGCGATGTGCATTTCCTGGCATTTATGGCAGATCACCCGGACAGCAAGGCGGCTTCCCTTTACCAGGTGCTCCGGCGGTTCCCGGACTCTGCTGTCCGGGGCGGGGCAGTGCTCATGATCGAACGCCTGACCTCCACCCACTGTGAAAAGGATTTTTTGCAGCTGAGGACCGGGGTAATGCCGGACAAACACCCGAACGGACATGTATGTACACCTATCAGCCAGATGCCGCCAGCCGGGCAGCGGGAAGCCAAGGCTGAGATCGACCGGATGAGCATCGGGATGCGCACGGTCAATGCCGCTGAGTTTATGCGAACCCCCCAGGGGCATGTGATCCGGCGGATAATCGGATGATGGGAGGCGTCTGCGCTGCCTGTGGAAAGAAAACGGGCATTTTCGGGTCACGCAGGCTCCCGGACGGCTCCCGCGTCTGCAGGGCATGCCAGACCATGATCCCCTCCCCGTTCCTGGAAGAGCAGTACGCCTCCGCTCAGGACGCGAAAAACGGTGTGGAATATGGGAAGCTGGCCCTGGAGACCTTGTACCCGGCCTTTACGGCCACGGCGCGGTACGGGCGGATGGCCATTGATGAGCGCCATGGGCTTTTTACGGTCTGTGACGCTACGTCCATCGGGAAAGACGGGAGGCTGAAGGCCCCGTCGCCTGGGATCTACCCGTGCCTTGCCGTAACGGAGGCGTCATTTAACATATCCCCCGTGTCCACGGCCCCGGTTCACAGCGGCGCCAGGGCTATATCCTGCCGCGTGCTGTTTAGCGGATACCTGGAACGCTGCAATGTCCATATCCATGCGGTTATTAAAAAGAACGTATCCTGCGCCCTCATGCCGGACGGGGATGGCGGGGCGGTATGGCAGGAACCGGATGACCTGACCGCCTTTTGCGGGTGCTACCGCCAGATGGTGGAGACGGCATGGAAACGGATGCAGGCAACGGAACAGGCGAGGCAGGAAGAAAAGCGTATGGAACAGGAAAGACATCAGAGGGCACGGGAAGAAGCCGAACACCAGGTACGCCAAAAGGAATGCCGGGAGACAGACCGTGTCCGGGATGCCCGGATCCTCTTCATGTTAGGGGAGGATTATACCGAAGCGGACTTAAAACGCCAGAGGGCGGCGCTCATGCGGGCTTTCCACCCGGATAACGGGAAGGTCACGGACCCGGCTTACGCCCAGAAGATCAATGATGCCTACGAATGCCTGTCCGAATACCTCAGAAGGAGGGGAAAGAAGTGAAGCAGTTAAAGAACATCTTTTTACTTGCCGTATTCACCGCCTCCCCGCTGCTCATGATCGCCGGAGTCATGGTGGCCGTCTACCGGTTCCCGGATATCCATTGGTTCGCCTATGCCCTGTTCCTGCCCGGGTTCCTCCTGTTCCTGGCCAATAAAAAGCTGGAGAAAGTATACAACCGGAACAAGCAGGAGCTGGAATATGACGAATCCGGCCGCAGAAGGGGCATGGAAGATTACTCCGCCATGTCGAAGCGGGAGCGGATTGAGGTGGACAAGCAGAAGCTGGCCGCCATGGAGCGGATTGTCAGCAGCACAGCATTAAAGCGCATGGCAAAGCCCGGCTCCACGGACCCGGATAAGGATATGGAACGCCTGGTTGGAATGACCGGCGCCAAGGAGCGGATGCGGGCCATGGCGGCGCGTATGGAGTATGACCGGGAAGCCGCCAGGCAGGGGCGTGGGAATAGGAAAAAGGCCGGGAAAGGAGCTGCCGGTGAGCCGGAGTCCAGGCACATGCTGTTCATCGGTTCCCCAGGCACGGGAAAGACGACAGCCGCCCGGATCATGACGGGTTTCTTATACCGGTACGGCTTTATCAGGGAGAACAAATGTCTGGAGACGGACGGCAACTTCTTAAAGGCTTCCACTGCAGCAGACACGGCAGCAAAGACGGGGCTGATCCTGCGGGAAGCGTCCGGCGGCGTCCTCTTCATTGATGAGGCATATGCGCTGGCGATGGATGTGGCTGGAAAAGCGGCGGTCGCCACGCTGATGAAGCGTATGGAGGATGACCGGGGAAAGGTTGTCATCATCCTGGCCGGGTATACGGATGAGATGCGGAAACTCATCGCATCCAACCCAGGGTTCGCCTCACGTTTCCAGAACTGCATTGAGTTCCCGGATTACACGGAACAGGAAATGTGCGAGATCTTCCGGCTTATGGCGAACGATAAGGGCGTTTGCCTGTCAGCGGGCGCTATGGAACGGTTTGGTATCCGGATCGCGGCAGAGAAGAAGCTGCCATATTTTGGGAACGCCCGGACGGTGCGCAAGGTCGTGGAGGAAGCCATGGATCTGCATGCGCTCCATATGGTGGATGGCACACTATCGGCTTCCGAACGGTTCTTCCTGACTGCTGATGATATCCCGTCTGTGCCAGATAAGGGCGTATTTCGGGAGTTCAGGATCTGATAAAAGGAATGCGTCCGGAAAATGGGCGGGCAGGCGGCGGCAAAACTCATGCCATCGCAAGCCCGTCCTGTTTACATACTCTAATAAAACATTATAAGACAACAGAGAAAAAGGCAGAAAAAACAAAAAAAGGAGGAGTTTCCATGCAAACAATAGAAAATGGAAGAAAAGGTGTAAAAAGCGCAAAAGGCACAAAAAACATGAAAAGGGCAAAAAGCGCATCCGCCGGAGGGGAGGTGAGCATAACCTACCATCCGGGGCGCTGGAACACAATACCTCCGTCCACACGCTGGGAGCCTGACTTTATGAGCAGCTTCCCGACGGCAGGGCCGAAGGGACGGTTCCAGGACGGCTGGAAGGCAAATCAGGCCAGCCAGCAGCACAAAGGGCCTGCAAAATCCGGACCGGATACCGGCCTGATGACAGGAGGGTACTGTGTGGATGGAAGGGAAGGCCGGGACAGCCGTCCTGACAGAAATGCCAGTGACGCTGGAATTAATGGCTGTGCCAGCCATACGGGCTATACAGACCACAGCTTCCGGGAGCGCAGCATATGCGCAGATATACCAAGATACGTAGAGCCGGAACACTACAGCAGCACATGTTGTGGGAAATGCAAACATTGCGGGTCTGGAGAGGACGGGTATGGGTATGTGATAACAGATGCAGCGGGAAACACGGTTTCCCCACAGATTATGGAAACACTTGCGATTCCTTTGAGCGGGAGGACAGAGGGAACCTATAAGTAAAAAAATAAACGAGGAGAAAAAACGATGAAGAGAAAGAACACTACCTGCCATGCTCTGGAGTTTGCAAAACAGCTCGACGCAGACAAGCTATGGATCAATGACCTGAAAAGCTGTGATGAAGAGTTCATCCGCTCCTACCCAAGGCTGAAGTCTATTGGGTTTGTCCAGTCTGAGAGCGACGCGGTTTCGCTTTCCCGTACCGTGTTCACTGTACACCGATGGCTCGCGTCCAAACAGTGCTATACCATCACAAAAGAGCTGGCGGAAGACATGTTTGCCATGGATGACCTGTCATTCCCGCTGTTTCATCGGCGCAGCCGGAAGTGATGGAAAACGAGGCGCACAGACAGTTCTACCGGCCGTCCGCAAAATCTAAGTATTCCTCTATGAGGAAATGGATGTCGGGATCCGCTACATGCAGGAGAAGCAGAAGCTGGCAGACAGCGTGGCCCCCAAAGGGCAGCCAGGGGGCAGCCCCAAAGGAGCAGAAACAGCGGCGGCAGGCGATGGAGAAGCGAAGCGGAACCCGTCAAGGCCCCATATGAGGAAAGCCCACTGGCAGACATACCGGACCGGGCATGGACGGACAGGGAAGAAGATCCTGTGGATCCCGCCAATCACGGTAGGCATGCCAAAGGGTAAGAAACAAGAACATATCCCGGTAGTTGTCCGGGAACGAAAGGAGATTTTGAAATGAGGAGAACGAAACGGATTTTTTTATGGATAACAGCCCTCCTGGTCTTATGCGCAGGAATCGCCGGCTTGGCCGTGTATAAAAACAGCAGGACCGGAAACCCGGGCGGCAGTGCCCCAGGGAACCTGATACAGGACGCCCCGGGGCCTGTGACAGTGGATTCCAGGAAAAATCTTGTGATGGCGGTCGATGTACCCCTTGACTCCCCGTATGGGAAGCTCGCCACAGCCTATAAAAAGAACGTGGAGGAGATGTCAGATGGTGGCTTGGCCATTGATATTTACGAAAACGGACTTTTGGGGACTGCCGCGGAGCTTATCAGTTCCATCGGTGATGACACGAACGCAGCGGATATCATGCTGGTCGCGATTAGTGACCTGGCGGATGCCGGCTGTGAGGACACCTTGAGGCTTTCCGAACCATATGCTTTCGGCGGCCATGACGGGTTCTTAAAATGGGCCGCATCAAAGGAAGCGGCAGCACTCCTTGGTGAGCCGGAGAAGAGCGGGATTGGGGCGAAGGGCCTGTTCTTTGCGGAGGATGGGTTCAACCATCTGTTCCTGAAGGAAGACGCGAACGTCAAGGGCAAGAAGATCGCCGGGGAGGCGAATGAGGCAAGCGAAGCCTATATCAGCCAGATCGGCGGGGTATATGAATACCTTCCGTCCATCGATATCAAGGACGCGTTGAAAGACGGGGTCCTGGACGGCGTAGAGCGTGACTGCGGCTTTTACAAAGAGAAAGAGCTCTGGGATGAGGCACCGTATATCGTGGCGGATTCCCACCTGGCTTCACCCTATGAAGCGGTCATTAAGCTAAGCGCAGCGGAGAAACTGACCAGGAAAGAAATGGATATTTTAAAAAAGGCCGGGGAAAAGGCCGTGAAGGAGTTCACGGAAACGCTCAGCCAGGAAGAAAAAGCCATGCTGGAGGAATTCAAGGAACATGGGGCACAGGCTGTCAAGCTGAAGCAGTAAGGCAGCCAGCAAAAAAATATCCGGATAGCAGAAAATACAGCGAAAAAATTAGAAAATCAACAAAAATAACAGCGAAAAAGGAGAAAAATCATGGGAAACGGAGAGAAAAAAGAAAACACCTTGTCCACGATCACCATACAGGATGTGGAACGTGGTTACAAAGACGGAATAATCCGCCTGATCCACGATCCAAAAGGGAATGGGACTGCTTATGAGATCAGGGAGTGCCAGTTCACCTTCGGCGGTCTGGCTGCTGAGGAATATGGCCTTGAGAAATTTAAGGAAACCGTCCCAGAAGACGAGAGCATCAGTGAAATTTTCGAAGTGATCGAGGACATGCGCTATAATCCGGAGTTTGCAGACGAATACGGGTATTATCAGTCTGTCCTGCTCTGATCCTGCTTGGATGGGGAAAGGGACACCTGCGTGAATCACTCAGCAATTGAATTACCGAGGATTTCCGTGGCGTTTTCCTAAAAAACACAAAAAACCGCTTTTTAACATGAGCTTCCAGAAATGGAGGCTCTTTTTTTAGTTGGCTGGTATGGAAAATGCATACTCCGCCCACAGACAATTCTTAACATGTGGCACAAAAAACGCTATCCGCAGAAGGTTTTTTGAAAAATCAGCGGTATATCCCATACTTTCCACAAAAAAAGGAGAGATCATCTTGAACAGAAAAACGACAACCAGGAACTTCATGAGGGCGGCGGGCGTAATGTTCGTAGCAGCGATGTGTCCATACATTATCGCGTTTGGCTTCGGGATGGCCCAGACAGGGCTGGTGGTAAATGAAAGCGCCGCTTATGAAACAGCAGAAACAACGGGACTTAAGGATGCCGAAGCAGCCTTGGCTGCTATGCCGGATATCTTGGGAGACACAGAATATGCCGGACAGACCAGGATGGCGGATGATATGGGACGGGCTGCCAGTATGGAAAACGCGGACAGTGCGGAAGACACAGAGACAGAAGGCATGAGCACAAGGGAAAAGGCGGAACTCATAGCGAGAGCGAAGCACTTATCCGATTACGGGAAAGAAGCAAACCCGGATTACCGCCAGATCGGGTACGTCTATACCGAGGAGATGTATTACAAACTGACTGGGGCTACAGAGCTTCCGGATAACTGGACAGATCAGATGGGGCCGCTGATGCGGGGGATCATCAAAGAAGAGGACAGCTTTGTGGAAACTCTGCAGACAGATGACGGCCAGGCACAGGAGCAGTGGCAGCCGGAAGGCAGTGTTGACGGCGCTATGTACCGGATGATGATCATGAACGACGCGTCGGTAGCGTCTGGAGCGTCAGGAGCCGTGCAGGCGGCACAGAAACGTCTGGGATATCCGTACTCACAGGCGAGGCGTGATTCCGGGATCGCTTTTGACTGCTCATCATTAGTGTACTGGTCCTACCTTGACGCGGGAGTCAATATCGATCCGGCAGGCGGGCATACGGCAGCCAGTATCGCCCAATACATGGAAAGCACCGGGAAGGGCATATCCGGCGGCGACTTAAGGCCAGGCGATCTGATCTTCTATTCGTACAAGCGCAATGGGCGTTACAGGAACATCTCCCATGTGGCGATGGTGGTCGGCAACGGGATGATCGTCCATGCTTCTTCGTCCAAAGGAATGGTGGTTATGAGCGGCCTAACCTTAAACAAGGCCGTGGCGATCGCAAGGCCGACTATGGGTATGGAAGCGGCAGCAGCGACGGAAAGCTCTGACGAGGCAGGGCAGGAGCAGGACTCTCCCCAGGATGTGCAGGCAGGCTACGGCCCCGGGATGCAGGAAACGCAAGAGACAGATGAATCCCAGGAGCCCCAGGGAAGCCCGGTAATACAGCAGGAACAGGAGATCCAGCCGGAAGCCCAGCCCCAGTCGGAAGGGGAAATTATCACCCGGGAGAGCACAGTAATAGCAATACCGGGCGTGAGCCCTGCGGTATACCGGAACATCGCCGGGTATATCCAGGATGGGCAGGGGTACACCTTGTGATCTGGCAATACTTTCCATCATGAAAACAATACTCAGAAAAATGGGAGGCAGATGAATGCCTCCCGTTTCCATACTTCCCATGAACAATAAATCAAGGAATAAGAGAGGAGAAATGAAAAAATGATGACTGAAATCAAGTGCCCAAACTGCGGAAAAGTGTTTTCCATAGACGAAACAAGCTATGCTCAGATCGCCAAGCAGGTCCGCGACAGCGAGTTTCGGGAGGAGTTGAAGGTCCGCGAGGAGAGGTGGCAGGCGGAAAAGGCCGCCCTGGAAAAGCAGAATGAGGCCCAGGTCGAGAAAGCCCGCGCCGAAGCGGGAAGGGAAAATGTTAAACAGCTGGTCCGCTTAAGGGAAGAGCGGGTAAAAGCAGACTCTGAAAAGGAAAAGCAACTGACGGAATTCCGTATGGAGATCGTAAGGCTGCAGGCTGAGATGTCCAAGACAGAGCAGCAGGCGGAATTGGCCGTCAAGGAGGCTGTGGAGAAGAAAAACCAGGAACTCATAGCGGCACAGCTGAGGGCTGAGAAGCTGGCCGGAGAGTTAAGCGTGATGGAAGCGAAAGCGGCAGCTGATGAGCAGGCCGCACAGAAGCGCTTTGAGGAACAGCTTCGCATGAAGGATGAGGAGATTGAGCGTTACCGTGACTTCAAGGCACGCCAGTCTACCAAAATGATCGGCGAGAGCCTGGAGCAACACTGCTTTGCGGAGTTTGAGAAAGTCCGCGCCATGGCGTTTCAGAACGCTTACTTTGAGAAAGACAATGATACGAGCGGTGGTAGCAAGGGGGATTTTATTTTCCGTGACTTCGACGCGGACGGCATGGAATATATCTCCATCATGTTCGAAATGAAGAATGAGGCTGACGCAGGCGTATCTTCCAAGCACAAGAATGAAGATTTCCTGAAAAAGCTGGATAAAGACCGTACGGAGAAAGGATGCGAATATGCTGTTCTGGTAACGATGCTGGAGCCGGACAATGAGGTGTACAATGCCGGAATCGTGGATCTGTGTCACAAATACCCGAAGATGTATGCCATCCGCCCACAGTTCTTCCTGCCGCTGATCAGTATGCTCAGGAATGCCACACAGCACAGCCTGGCCCTGCGCCATGACCTGGAAGCGGAGCGTGCGAGGAATATCGACGTGGTAAATTTCGAGCAGCAGATGCTGGCTTTCAAGGACGCGTTCGGCAGGAACTACCGCCTGGCTTCCGACCGCTACAAAGATGCGATCGAGGGCATCGACAAGGCAATCGAGGCCATGCAGAAAATCAAGGATAACCTGTTGAAGTCCGAGAAAAATCTCCGGCTGGCGAACCAGAAAGCGGAGGATCTGTCCATCAAGAAACTGACAAAGGGCAATGACACAATGCGGCAGGCTTTTGAGGAAGCTGGGATCGAAATTAAATAAGGGGCAGTTTTATCTGCCCTGCAAAAAAAATAATAGGAAAAAGAGGAGAAAACTCCAAAAACCGCCCCTTAGGGGACGGTTTTTTATATATGTAAAAAAATCCTGCTGGACATTGCCAAAGAATTTTTTGATTTCCCTCCAGTTATCAACATGAATGACTACAATATCATTCAGACAGATATTCCGTAACTGTGCGTATAGAAAAAACATCTTATATCTCTCTGGGCGTTCCCATACTATCATTGAACAAATAATCAGGTATTGAGCCAGGATCTCAGCCAATGAAAGGAGAAAAGTATATATGAACATTATAAAGAGGAATGGAACAGAGGCCGTTTTTGACCGTCAAAAGATCGTCAACGCGATCACAAAAGCAAACAACTCTGTGAACCTGGAGGCAAGAATGAAAAAAGAGTTCATCGATGCCATTGCTGCTGATGTGGAAGGTAAGGCTACGGAGCATATGGATGCTCTGAATGTTGAAGATATCCAGGATATGGTAGTCTTCGACCTGATGAAATACTCTCCCGTGGTTGCGTCCAGCTACATCAAGTACCGCCATACGCGGGAACTGGTGCGCAAGGCTAACACGACAGACGACAAGATCTTCGCGTTGGTCAACCTCACAAACGAGGAAGCAAAGCAGGAGAACTCTAACAAAGACCCGGTCATCAATTCCACACAGAGGGATTACATGGCCGGTGAAGTCAGCCGTGATATCACGCAGCGGCTGCTGCTCCCGAAAGACATTGTGGACGCACATAAGGACGGTATCATCCATTTCCACGATACCGATTACTATGCCCAACGCGAGCACAATTGCTGTCTGGTCAACCTGGAGGACATGCTGCAAAACAGCACAGTGATCAGTGAGACCCTGATCGAGAAGCCGCACAGCTTCTATACGGCCTGCAACATCACCACCCAGATCATCGCCCAGGTAGCCAGCAACCAGTATGGCGGGCAGAGCTTTACGCTCTCGCATCTGGTCCCCTTCGTTGATGTCTCAAGGAAGCGGATCTACGCCCAACTGGAAAGTGAGCTTAAGGCGGTAGGGGCGCATATGGACGGACAGCAGAAAACGATCGTCACAGAGATCCGGCTGAAAGACGAGATCAAGCGCGGGATCCAGACGATCCAGTACCAGTTGATCACCCTGATGACCTGCAATGGCCAGGCTCCGTTTGTTACGATGTTCATGTACCTGGATGAAGCGCCGGAAGGCAGGCAGAGAGATGACCTGGCAATGCTGATTAATGAAGTATTCGATCAGCGGATTCAGGGGGTCAAAAACGAGAAGGGCGCGTGGATCACTCCCGCGTTCCCGAAACTGATCTACGTCCTTGACGAAGACAATATAAAGGAAGGCACACCTTACTGGGATCTGACTGTGAAAGCGGCCCGGTGTACGGCGAAGCGGATGGTTCCGGATTATATTTCTGCCAAGGTAATGAAACAGTTAAAGAAAGGGAGCGTGTACACCTGCATGGGCTGCCGTTCCTTCTTGACACCGGAAGATGGCGTGCTCAATCCGGATGGGAGCCGTAAATTCTACGGGCGCTTCAACCAGGGCGTTGTGACAATCAATCTTGTTGACGTGGCGTTAAGCTCCGGCAAAGATATGGACAAATTCTGGGAGATCATGGAAGACCGACTGGAGCTGTGCCACAGGGCATTAAGATGCAGGCATGAGCGTCTTTTAGGCACTCCGTCCGACGTGGCACCGATCTTATGGCAGTACGGGGCCCTCGCAAGGCTCAAAAAGGGCGAAACCATCGACAAACTCCTGTTCGGGGGCTATTCAACGATCTCCCTTGGCTATACAGGACTGTATGAGACCTGCAAGTATATGACTGGCAGGAGCCATACGGATCCGGAGGCGAAGAGCTTTGCGCTTTCTGTCATGCAGAAGCTCAATGACAAGTGCGCTGAGTGGAGAGCGGTGGAGAATATTGCGTACTCTGTGTACGGGACGCCACTGGAGTCTACGACTTATAAGTTCGCGAAAGCTTTAAGAAAGCGTTTCGGCGTTATTCCGGGTATTACGGATAAAAACTATATCACCAACAGCTACCATGTGCATGTAACGGAGAAGATCGACGCTTTCACAAAGTTGTCCTTTGAGTCGGAGTTCCAGAGGCTTTCCCCTGGCGGTGCGATCAGTTATGTGGAAGTTCCCAACATGCAGAATAATATCCCTGCAGTGTTGGCTGTCATGCAGCATATTTATGAGAACATCATGTACGCGGAGCTCAACGCCAAGAGCGACTACTGCGAATGCTGCGGCTTTGACGGCGAGATCCAGATCGTGGAGGACAAGGAAGGAAAACTCGTGTGGGAATGCCCCAACTGCGGGAACCAAGATCAGGACAAGATGCACGTAGCCCGCAGGACATGTGGATATATCGGGACCCAGTTCTGGAACCAGGGCAGAACACAGGAGATCAAGGACCGCGTGCTGCATCTGTGATATACACATGGTGTACAAACAGTAGCGGGATGCCAGATATGAATGCTGTTCTTTGTGTAAAGAGAGGAAATACAAATTCAATAAAATAAAACAGATTGGCTAGGCCAAACCAGCCCCGGGATTTCCTATTGGGCTGGTTTTTTGCGTGTCAGGATCTGCAGCAGAAAACCGTATGATCCATCTGTCAGAAAAACCGCCCACAATAAGCCTTTCCACGTACCCATACTTTCCATGAAACATAATAAGGCACCCAGAGGAGGAAAATAACATGAGCTATAAGCAGCTGGCAAAAGCTGAATGAAACAAGAAAAAAACAAGCATAAGACAAGCGAAAAGAACAAACAAACAAAGAAAAGGAGAGAAACAACAGTCAACTACCCCGACGCTGAAGCGTCGAGGCTTGGAAATGAACAGCCGATAACAGCTGCTGGCGCAACGGGATCTACTGTTCTGCTCTGAAATTCGACAATTCGGTGTTAGTTGAGCAGGCAAGCCAAATCTGTCAGAAGGATACCGTCTTCGGGATGAGATTTCCCATGCGGATGCGGTTATAATCGATAACCATGCGGCGGTTCGGGATGCCACCTCAGTCCAGGGTTCCGAGAGGACATTCATAAACATGGTTTTCGGGGATACGAAGTCCAGTATTGATCCAGCAATGGCTCAGTATTGGTCCAGTAATGGATAAGTTAAAACCAAGTTGTTTGTTCGTTTTATACCGTGGTTATCTATGCCGAGAGGGACATTACCCGGCCTTCGGGCCGGAAGGTTTCAGAAAGGAGTAATCTATAGTTTTTGTCATAGACGCAAAGAAAAGGCCGTGCAATATGGCCAAAGAATCCGAAGCCAGATGGCTTCTGAACCATGGAAAGGCTGCGGTCTTCCGCACCTATCCATTCGTCATCATCCTCAAAGAGGACAAGCAAGAGAAACACCCGGAGTATTACACTTTAAAGATCGATCCGGGGGCGAAGACAACCGGGCTCGCCCTGCTGGATTCCAAGGGGCGTGTGGTGCAGTTCATGGAACTGGAGCATCGGTGCCAGCACATCAAAAAGCTGTTAGACACCAGGAGGAACCGGCGGCAGAGGGAGACCAGGTACCGGAAGCCCAAGTGGGGTAATAAGACGCAAAAGAAAACATCTAAGTTCTGCGCGGATACCCCGAGGCCGGAGGGATGGCTTCCGCCATCCGTAAAGTCTTCGGTTGATAACATTGAGACATGGATCAGGAGGATCCAGAAATACTGCAGGCTGACGGATATCGTCATTGAGACGGTTTCCTTCGATACCCAGAAGATGGATGCCCCCGAGATCCAGGGCAAGGAATACCAGCAGGGCGAACTCTGCGGGTACGAGATCCGGGAATACCTCCTGGAAAAGTACCAGCACAAATGTCAGTACTGCGGCGGCGCCTCCGGCGAACCGGTCCTGGAGGTGGAGCATAAGCACCCGAAAGGGCAGGGCGGCACCGATAAGGTCTCGAACCTGACGGTCGCGTGCCATAAATGCAACCAGGCAAAGGGGAACCGGACCCTTGAACAGTGGGAGGAAGAACTCCAGACAAAGGAAGCTGCCAAGGCAGAGCGCCAAAAAGAGCCTGTTGGACAAACAGGGAAAAATCCTAAGCAGGCGGAGGAAAAACCTAAGGAGACCTTAAACCAGATACGGATCGAAAATATCGGCAAGGTCCTCAAAGGGCAGACTGTCGGCGCTTCAAACCGGTACTGTGCCTGGGTCAACGCTTCCAGGTGGAATCTTTTCAATATGGCAAAGCGGTACGGAAACGTGGAGATCTCCAGAGGCCACATTACAAAAGCCAACCGTATCAAGGCAAAACTTCCAAAAGAGCATTACTATGACGCCATGTGTGTCAAAAAGGCTCCGGAAGATATCGTCATCCTTACACCATCTGTCCTGTGCATACACGCGACGGGAAGGGGAAGCCATTTCAGGGGCAGGGCTAACGAGTGCGGGATCATCACAAAAAATCTGCCAAGGACAAAATTCGTCCATGGATTCCAGACTGGCGACATCGTAAAAGCAGTGGTTCCGGACAAATACAAAACGAAAGGGACGCATGTTGGTAAAGTGGCGGTCAGGACTTCTGGTTTTTTCAATATCCAGAAGAAGGAAAGCACCGTGCAGGGAGTCAGCTGGAAATTCTGCCAAACGCTCCAGAAGGCAGATGGCTATTCATACGCATTTAAAGATGTAAACAACGAGCGTCTTCAGACGACTCAAACAGCCAAGAAAGGAGAGGAAGAAAACCGCCCCTAAAGGGGCGTGGTTTCAACCGAATTGATTTTTATGAAAAAGATTCTGAAAAGCGGAGAAGTATGTATGGGTATCTGCGGGGAGCCAACAGACCTTACGGACAGCTTTGGCACCTCGCTGTTTGTCGGCGATTTGGTTGACGTGTATATTGAGCGGCCGGATAAGCGCGGAGCTGCCCAGGAAGTAGCAGGGCCTGAGTACGTTGTCCATTGGGACAGCGATGAAGAACCATTCATTATGGGCCTAAAGAGCAGCATGTATCCAGTAAAGCATTACTATCTGGACGGAAACGAGTCCGATAAGTCTGACTACGACTACTGCGAGACCCATTACATCAACGACAAATTCCTGGAGAGAGCCCCGGAGTATCTGTGGCTTATCAGGAAGATTAAGGGCTACAAAGATACCGTCCATGGGGAGCGCTGGGGCAGCGGGAATGTTACAACGTACCTGATGGATGAAGATAAAGAAAGAAAAGAAGAAAAAATCGAGGAGGTATTCTGATGAAATACTACAGCGAACGTATAAACAGGCTTATCACGCAGCTTTCCATGCTGCCCGGAATCGGACAGAGGACAGCAGAACGCCTGGCGTACCATATTGTTAAACTACCGAAGGAGCGTGCAGCGGCCCTGGCAGACTCTATCCGGGACGCAAGCGAGAATGTCTTCTACTGTAAGACATGCTTTGCCACGTCAGATGAGGAAATGTGCCCGGTATGCAGGAGCCAGAACCGTAACCACCGGCTCATCATGGTTGTGGAGAACGATGATGATATGGCACAGATGGAACGGAGCGGCGCCTATGACGGTATATATCATGTGCTCCAGGGTGCGATTGACCCCATGAAGGGCATTGGCCCGGACAAGATCCGTCTGAAGGAGCTAATGCTCCGGCTGCGGGATGACGTAGATGAGATTATTCTGGCGACCAGTTCCGGTATTGAGGGCGAGACCACGGCAACATACATCAGCCGTCTGGTCAAGCCGCTTGGCATCAAAGTCACACAGCTGGCGTCCGGCATCCCGATCGGAGCGGATCTGCAGACAGTTGATTCAGCGACGATTACCCGGGCTTTTAAAAACCGGGGAGAACTGTAAAACAACCCAAAAAAGAAGGGAAAAATGGTATTAACGCAGAAGGATAAGGAATATCTCTTAGACCTTAGACATGAGATGCGGGGTCTTGGGCAACTTAAAGAAGCAGTCAACGAAACTGTTTATACTTTGAACGGAAATGAGATCACCGCGGAAAAAACAAGGGAACTCTTTGGAAAAGAGAATTTCCTCAGCGGGTTTTCAAGGAGCGCGTTCCACTGGAGTACTTCGAGGGAGATCGATGGCAGCAACAAAGTGGTGGAATTCGATTCATCGAGCCCTTTTGCCTGACGGAAAGGTGGGATAAGCGAATGCTTCCATGCACGCAAATGTCCGCACTACAGGGTGAGGAAAGAGATCGATTATTCCGCAATGCTGGGAAGGAGCCCGTTCAATATGTCCGGTATGCCGAAACTTGCGTCCTATGGGGAGTGCAGGTATTCCTACTGCAGGCTCAGGGCAAGGCAACAGCTTCCTGGCAGCCACAAAAAATGAGTCTCCCGATCCCCCCTGCCTGACCATTACGGCCGAACGGGGTATTTCAAAAAAATCAGATTTTAAGGAGGAAAGAATCATGGCATTTTGCATCCTCCATTTTCACTTCTTTTTTTATAAATCCGTGAAATGGAAGTGCCAATTATTATGATACAACACTATACCTGTGTGGGGCATGCCAGCCTTAGCGGGGTCATATCCCGTTGACAAAAAAATAAGAAAAATATAATAAAAACAAGGAGAAATACAAATGGATAAGCGTACAGGCAATAGTCCAAAAGATACCAGGAAGAAAAAAAAGGCGAAAAAGCGAATACTATCTTTGATGATGTGTTCCGAACGATCGCTCAGAAAATGCCTTTCCTGCTGATCCCGTTGATCAATGAAGTATTCGGGACATCATACGGAGAAGATCAGGAAATCATACAACTCCGTAATGAACATTTTGAAAAATCAGGTAAATTCATAACTGATTCAAATGTCGAGATCTTTGGACATAAATATCATATTGAGTATCAGTCCCAAAAGGACGAAAAAATGACACTCAGGATGTTTGAGTATGATGTTGCAATTGCCATAGAACAGTCATCTGGAATAAAGACGAAGCACATAAAGATTTTTTTTCCAGAATCTTGTGTACTGTATCTCAGAAACCATCGAGATATGCCAAATTCCCATACACTGGAAATTTGTTTTCCAAATAGTCAGTCAGCAATATATGAAACAAAGGTTATCATGGCACAGGATTATACAGTGGATAAGATTTTTGAAAAAAGCTTTTAATGCTGTTGCCGTATTATATCCTGCGGTATGAACATTTCCTGGAAACAGGAGGTAGAAATCAGAAAAAAATAGATAGATTATTGAACAATTATCAAAAAATCAGTCAAAAACCATCTAAGATAGAAGGTGAAAATCATCTGCGTGTGGATCTGATTGATCTGATTAATCAGATCGCAGATTATGTGATCCCTGATGAGAACCAAATAAGAGGAAGGATCGGTGATATCATGGGAGGACACGTTCTGCAATTAGAATCTGAGCGGCTGGTAAAGAAAGGCCATGTTCGTGGTATTAAAGAAGGCCGAACTCAAGGTATTAAAGAGGGTCGAGTCCTCGAAATATATTCATTGATCGAAGACGGTGACCTGACCCCGGAACGCGGAGCAAAACGCTTAGCGATATCTGTTTCCGAACTGCGTAAGAGGATGCAGCAGGAGGGGTACAAATTCCCAGAACTGACAATACAATAAATAGAAAACGTCTTCAAACTACTTAAATATGCAGGATAAAAAGAAAAACCACCCCTAAAGGGGCGTGGCTTCGACCGAATTAAATTTTGGTGAAAGAGTTTTACAGTTAGCATCCGAGCGGTTAGAAAAAAGGTCGGATTAAGGGTATTAAAGAAGGCCGGATTCTCGAAGTGTATTCAATGATCGAGGATGGAGATTTAACTCCAGAGCGCAGCGCGAAGCGGTTAGCAATAGCAGTTTCGGAATTACGCAAAAAAATGCAGAAAACGGAATATAAATTCCCCGAAAATTAAACAATAAACAACTCATATGCAATCCACAAGAGGCAGCCAAAACGGCTGTCTTTTTTTGCGCCCAAATACACATATTGCCAGCCATACCAGGGATTTTTCCGCCTTCCGAAAGATTCCTCCATGGACATACTTAAGGAAAGTACAGGGAAAATCCCTGACACGGAAGGAGAGATGGCTATGAAAAACCGTTTTGCGGCAGGCTTCAGCGCGACAGTACAGGCAGCAGGGATCTACTGCCTGTGTTCCCCATATCCATGCGTCCTCTATGCGGGGAGCGGGGCAGAGGAAAACAGCATAGCTTTGATCCGTGACCAGGGAGTACCGATAGCTTGTGCGGACTCCGGCATATTCTGTATAGACCCCAATACGCAGCATATGGAAATGATCCGAAGGGCCGCCATGGCCTGTGTCACATCGCTCGGAAACAGCGCGGCAGTTGTCGATGACGGCACGGGATGCCGCGTGGATACCGGCTTTACCGGGGACTACGAGACGGCGATGAAAGTTTATGAGGCGAGTAAGGATTGGTACTACGGGAATGTAGGATATAGTATGGATTACAAAAGGCTCGCAGATGGAAATATGCGCCTGCTTTTAAAGACAGAATATGGAACGCCTGCCCAGGCATACAAAGAACACCTTGAATCTGAATCCAAACTTAAGGAGATTGCTTCCCATTTCTCTGGGACGGACAGTGAAAAAGCAACCCAGATTTTTAAGTGGGTTTGTAGTCATGTCTCCTATGCAGATGGCGCAACCATAGGGCGCATTCTTGAAACAGGGGTTGGATGCGTACCAGATTACAATGGGATCCGCGCTACGACTTATACCGCAGTCATGGACGGCATGACCACTTGCGACGGTTTTTCAAGTATGCCCCTGGCACTGTTTGATTTAAGTGGGATCCCTGTGGCAAAGGTACAGAACGGCCAGCACGCTTACAATGTTGCGCTGGCTGACGGGCACTGGATCCTTTATGACGCTGCCAGCGGCGTCTGCGGAACCCCGGAAGACCTTATCCGGCGTTATGGGGATTATTATAGGCCGCAGAGGATCACATGCGGCTATAAGGCGGAAACAGGCAATATTTCCATAAGACAGACGAAAGAGATAGAAACTGTCCGCGTAGGACAGAAAAAAGCTGCCTGTGAGCCATAATTTCCATGAATCCAATTGAAAGGAGGTGAGCGGACGCCATGGAAAAACAGGATCTTTACTATATTTACGATTCCGTATGGGCAGGGATGTATACGGACTTCAAACCTTTTTGCGAAGAAAATGAACAGAAGATGGCGCCAGAGGATATCCTGGAAATCTGCCGGTACGCATTCCGCTACTATTTAAGATGGAACGCTGACGCAGTACACATGCGCCTGACGGAGGATGTATTAAAGCAGATGAAACTCTACAGTCTTGTAAGGACATACCCGTTCCCGGAAGAGATAAGCAAACAGATGCAGATCCCATATCTGGTCGGAAAGCTATACCCACAGTTCTACAGGTTTGATCCGGAGCAGGCGGCTGAGGAAACTTATGCGGACTTGATGGACGGAAAACTGGAGAAGCCACCCAAAGGCTTTTTCGCAGACACAGACGAAGGCCGGAACCGGGCAAAGATCTGTTTCCGATATATGGTCAATAATTACAAGATCTTTGCTACACGCGAGGACGCTTTTCGTTTTTTCAGTACAGTTGAAGGGCGCAAGTTCCTTACCCGGTACCGGTTGAAATATGTCTCCAAATTTTTTGGGACGGACATCGACTTTGTATATGAGTCTTACAGCGACCTTGGGATGACAACGGAAGAACATGAAGAGTGCCTTTACTGTAGGGAAAAATACAACTCCAGGATCTATATGGAAAAATATATCAGGAAAGTCAAAAAGAAAAGACGGGAAGAAAGGAAGGCGGCGCAATGTTCGATATAAAACAGCTTTCAGGGATGGCAACAGAAGAAAAAGATGCGGAAGCGGTGAGCAACAAGGCGGAAGACAGTATAGCTGACTCTGATGGGGAGAGCGGCGGACGGGATATTCCAGAAATGGAACCCACCGTGCCTGCTGCGCCATCGGTTAAAGCTTCGCCTGTTAAAGAGGCAGGCGTAAAGGAAGCGGATGCTATAGGGACAGGAAATAACACAGTTGCAGCATTTGCGCCAGGGAAAGCTGGAGATGGAAAACAGGCTGGCGAAAAAACGGAACCTGCCAGGCCAGGAGGTTCTATTAAGGAAATAAAAAACAAGATTCCGGAAAAAGATAATAAAAAGGCCGGATGTCCGGCGGCATGGGAGAAAAACTGCAAAACAGACAGGCAGGCCGGACAAAAAAAGCCGGATATCCAGATGGCGCTGTACAGGGAATCAACAGCAGGCAAAACGCCTGACGCGCCAGAGCGTAAAAAGCAGCAAAAGGAGGCAGGACCCGACTATCAGAAGCAAGCTGCTACGCCACCCAGACCTGCCAAATCAAACCTATCCGACATATCAGGCAGCCAGCCTGCACAGAAATCCAGGCAGTTCGGAGCATTCCCTGAAGCAGCGCCGTCAGGATTTGTAGGAGGAGGCATCTTTCCATCTTCAGCGTTCAGTAACCTGGAAGCACTCCGTGTTTCCTTCCAGACTGACGCAGATAAAAAGGAAAGGGCAGGGAAATGGAACGATAAAGACAGGCAGACGCCAGGGATACGGTCAAAGGAAGAGAATACTGAAAGGAAACCAGTGCCAGCGCCGAAACCAGCAAAAATCAGGCAGCAGAGACAAACGATAGAAAAAACGTTATCCGCAGAAAAACAGGCGGCAAAGAGTGCAGGATGCGAGAAGGATGCAAAAAATCAAAAAGGCCGACAAAGCGATGCAGAAAATAGCAGACAGGTGATATCTGCGGATAACAAAAATCAGGCAGAAAATATTCGGATCGAAACAACGTTATCCACAGAAAATGATAACCCTGTCGCAGAAGTTTCGGGAGTTGAGGCGGCCACAGATCAGCTAAAGCCCGATGAACCTAATAGCACCCACTTCCATGGTAAACCAGATGCGGCTGCATCAAAGCCTGATAAGAAATCCAGCGACTCGGAAGAACCCACTAAAAATGATCCGAAGAAGAATACCATAGAGGCGCCGGGCGATTCCAGGCAGGAACAAACTAACGCCGGAGAGGACAAAGGAAGTCCCGGACAGGAGGAGACTTATAAAAATAGCAGTGATGATATGATAAAGCAGGAAGACTCAAGGAGCACCAAAGATCATAAGGAACCCATGAAACAGAAGGATAAACGGAGACAAAAAGATCCGAAGAGCAAAAAGGAAACACGGGATGTCAAAAAGCGGGCCATGGAGGCGGCCAGGAAGCTTTCTGATAAGATCCCTGCGGATATTATTGAGAAGGTTCCTGTATTCTCCCAGATCGCCAAACAACAGAGACACACCATCTTCGTAAGTGAGGAAAAATGGTTTCTGAAACAGCACATCCCACACAAGCAGGTGATCATCAATGACCTAATCTACGACACGGACAACAGTGAGATGTTTTTAAGGGTGGAAGGACAAAGTGGGATGGACAACCCGTGCGTGCATTACAATTACCGGACTCAGAACGGTAATTTCTTCCGGTGTACGGTAAAGTACAAACACGAGGATTCCATCCGGGCGCTGGATATCATGGAAGCCAAACATATGCTGGAAGAGCACCCGGCTCTGTACCGGAAATTCTTTCCAGATTCCGTGAGCGACGCGTAATACGTAACCACAGATATTATTATAAATAAAAGAAAAGGAGGTGCACTATGTCAGAATCAAGTACTGGAAGGAACGCGGTAAAGCTCGGTTCCCAGGTGACGGCTGCCATCTTTGACAGCTTAGACAGGATTGACGCAAACCGTTTTGCTTATACGCGGGTGGATGGCAAAGAGGATATCATTGACCTGGCTATTGGGGAAAACGGCAGGCTTGATCCGGAGAAAGCTTCCCGTTCCCTTATGATCTGCGAGGTAGATCCGCAGCTAATGCCTGATATCCGGTCGGAATTCGTAAAGGCCGGGATCCCGTCCGCCTGGCAGGACTACATTGAGCCAGCAAAGGAAGGGGAGGAGTTTGCGAAACTGCGCTCCTACCTGGTATTCCCCAAGAGTGAGGAGCGTGCTGCGAATGCAGCTATTGAGAACTATATGCGGGGCAAGCCGGAACGGAACCCACAGGAACCCCAGTCCCTGCTCGAATGGATCAAGGCGAATGAGAGGGGATCGACCAGAGCGGCTGCGCTGGAGATCAACAAGGAACTTTATGACTACATTAACCGGGAGGGGCTGATCAACATACCACGGGCGGAGATGGGCGAAAATGAGATAGATAATGCCGTGAGGCTGCGTGTCCCGCTGGAAATGAGCAGCGGTGTGGCGGAAACTGTCAAGATGGCAGAAACTCTGTACACCGGAGATTTCCGGCGGATCGAGCAGGAGCGCGAGGCGGCCCTGACCGCCACGGTGGAAAAGCTGCTGGCCGGTTCAAAGAATGACATGCACAGCAGCATCATTGTCAATATGGAAGCGCCATCCCAGTATATCCGTCTTGACCGCGATGGCTTCAAGTATTACATCGACACAGAGGCGGGACCGAACCTGATTGCAAGGAATGACAGGAATGACAGAAACTATGAGCAGGAACTATACAACGCTCTCCGATCCTTTGGCGCTTATAAGGAGATTGAGGGAAAAGGCAGGGAATTGGAGGAAGGGCTCCATAAGGTCCAGGAAGAGGGTCAGCGGCTCAAAGGCATCTCCGTAGATGAGAGGGTGCACGAGTTAAAAAAGGAGTACATCGAGGACTTTATGCGTGCGTGTGAGATCGTCGGGACAACCTACCAGCTTGCGTCCTCCATGGAGGAACGGCAGGAAGACCATGAGCGGATGAAGAACGACGTTATCAAGATGGGCAGCCGTCTGGATGACTTAAACTCCATAGGGCTTGGCAACAGTACTGCGGCGGGTGACCTGAGGGGAGATATGGCCCAGATTAAAGGAATGATCCTTTCTTCTTTCGCTGCGGAATCGACAAAAGATATGTCCGATTTGTATGATGCTCCGGGCTGGGATGAGTTTTTAACCAGGAAACTGAGCCTGGATGCATATGAGGAAGGCTATAAGACAGAGGTCCTTGGACAGTTCCATGAGATGTCTTCCGCATTGTCTGTGGAGCCACGAGAAGTACAGGAGGCGTTTCGGGAAGAGTTCTCGAAAACAATTCAAGAAATTTTTGAAATCGATTACCACTACCAGACAGAACCAACCATCATACAGGAAGTAGATCTCGAAGAAGAGATAAGCATGCACGGACGGGAGAATGAACTTTCCATCACCAGGTAACCAGTATGGGAACGGAAATATAGAAAAGAAAGGCTGGATAATAACTCTATAGTTTAAACCAAAGAAAGGAGAAGCGGGGAAGAATGTTACACGCTTTACAAAAAAGGCATGATACGTTCCGCCCCGCCTGACCTGCTGGATCAGGCGGGCGCCCTGTGCAAAAAATATGGAAATGCTATATGGAATTGCATGTGAATACGGTAAATTTCTTAAAAATATAAATGATAGTGGCTTTGTATCTGGTATATATATGGATGAATCGGAATATGAAGAGGAATACTCTCACAACGCTATCAATGAAGCTATGGGAAAAATGCAAAAGAAAATCAGAGACTATTTGCACAAAAACAGGCCGGGCGAGTTTATTGTTTTGTCTGATTGGTGTGTTCATGTCTTGACTATAGACAGAGCAAAACAATTGAACATTTCAGATAGAACAATAAAGTTGCGTCTTGTAAAGTAATTGTAAATAATACAAAAGAAAATGGGGTTACGTTGAGTAATTCACGGAAATGAGACATACTCCTTACAAATATGCGGGATATGCCCTGGTTGAAGCTGCCAGTCGGACGTGTGCTATGGAAGGATACCAGCGTGCGTGGCGGTCCGCAGAAAGGAGGTGTATATGCATCGTGAATAAGGAAAATGTAAAGGCAGCCGTCAAGGTAAATTTTCTGGATATGCTGTCCATTCTTAAGACTGTGCTGTTCGTCACTGCAGCAATGCTGCTTTTAAACGGGTTTATCATCGCAAATGCGCTCATCCCGACTTCTTCCATGGCACCCACGATTGAACCGGGTGACCGGGTGATCGGACTGCGGTTTTTGAAAAATTATCAACGCGGCGACATTATTGTGTTCGATGACCCGGATACAGAAGGGCGCTATCTGATTAAACGGATCATCGGCATGCCGGGTGACAGGGTGTCATTTCTGACGGAGGATAACGGGGCATGCAGTGTGTTCGTCAATGGAAAAAAGTTAGAAGAGCCTTACCTTCCTGAGCCCATGCTGCTTGGGACGGAGTTCGAAGACCTGTCAGTCACAGTCCCGGATGGTTCCTATTTCTGTATGGGAGACAACCGGAATAATTCCATGGATGCGCGTTATTGGGAACATAAATTCATCACAAAGGATAAGATCATCGCGAAAGCGGCTTTCCGATACTGGCCATCTTCCAGAGCGGGACTCTTCAAGAAACCAGCCTACAATATAGACAGCCAAAGCGTGTCATAAGTGCTTGGGGAGACTGCCCGAAAACTAAATTCTGTACAGACAAAATTGCGAGATACAGTAGTGCCAAAAACAGAAAACAACAATATAATGCGTTTAAAAAATCGGAAGGACGAGTTTTCGGACAGCCTGTGGGGGGAGCTTAGGCGGGGAACTGATCGTAATGTACTCGAAAGGAGGAGTGATTTTTTTTCATGGCATCAAACTATATCGATAAGGACCGGGAGCACCAGAAGCGTATCATCTTTATCATCGGTGCAATCACGGCTGTCCTGGTGATCGTTTATATCTGTGCCAAAGCCGCCTATGTGGCGGAGAGCAGCCAGAGCGAGAATGTAACAATTGACCATATCCTTGGGGCCTTGTTTATTATGACAACGGAACCATTCCCAATCAGCTTCAACCCAGCTTATTTTAGTAAGGTGTTTATACCAGTTATGCTGATCGTGGCGTTTGCTGTGTTCGGGGTTTATGATACCCAGGTGAGAGATAAGCATAAGACGGCTTTTTCCCAGTATGGTACAGCAAAATTTATGAGCACAAAAATGCTCGCACAATTTAACAGGGAATTCAATGAACCGTTCGGCTCTACAGATTCCGATGCTCAGTCCAACATCATCCTGACCAAGAACACAAGAGTATCAATGAACTGTAAGAAACTTGGCAACAACAACGTTTTGATCATCGGCAGCCCCGGTACGGGTAAATCATGGGCTGTGGTGCGTCCGAACCTTCTGCAGGAATTCGGGTCCTACGTGATCACGGATCCTTCAGGGGAGCTTTTAGCGACAACCGGGAAGTTTTTTGAAGATCGGAACTACCGCCTGAGGGTATTCAATCTGGTGGATATGGCGCACTCCAACACCTATAACCCGTTCCGTTACATTGAGAAGGAAGAGGATGTTATGACCCTGATTAACTGCCTTATCAACTGTACGTCCGAGGGGCAGAAGTCTTCAGATCCTTTCTGGGAAAAATCTGAGACGGCACTCCTGGAAGCAATCATCTTCTACCTGATCCGTTACCGTCCCCTGGAAGACCAGAATTTTTCCATGGTGTCCCATATGCTCGCCACGGCAAAAGCGGACAAACAAGGCAACTCCAAGCTGGATCAGACCTTTGACGCGGTACGCCGGATCGACCCGGATGACATCTGTGTGCGGCAGTACGATATTTTCAAGCAGGCGTCCGACAAGACCGCCCAGTCTATCCTGATCTCCGCAGCTGTCCGGCTGTCGGCCTTCAACATTGACGCAGTCCAGAATCTGACGAACTACGATCAGATGGATTTGACAACTATTGGCGATATGCCGACCGTTACCTTTATCATCGTGCCGCAGGGTGATAACACGTATTCCTTCCTGGTAAACATGATGTATTCACAAATGTTCTCAACTCTGTATGCGCATGCCGCAAAGTCCGGAGACATCGCGCTTCCATATCAGGTAAGATTCATTCTCGATGAGTTTGCGAACATAGGTGTTATCCCCAACTTCCAGCAGAAGCTTACTACTATGCGTAAATACGGGCTATCATGTATGATCTTTATTCAGGCTATCGGCCAGATCAAGAACCTGTATAAAGATGACTGGGAAACAATCAAAGGCGCATGCTCCATGATCCTGTACCTGGGCGGCAACGAAACCTCCACCCACGAGGAGATTGTGAAGATGGCGGGAAAGGAAACTATGAGAGTCAAAGATTCTTCCACTTCCAGGAACGGTAAGGGTAGCGGCTCTGACAGCAAATCCTACAAATACGCGGCCCGTGACCTGCTCACGATCGATGAGGTACGACGCCTGAAAAACATGCATACCTTATGTTTTGTGTCCGGACAACAGCCGATTTATGAGATGCGTTACCCGACTGAAAAGCACCCGAATGCAAAATACCTGGGCAACTTAAAGACCGGCGAGAATATCTATACTTTCTCTTACTGCAACGCCAGGGCGGGCAATATCAAGAGGCTGGAGCGGAACCGAAAGCTGTATAATAATAAGTTAAAAGAACAGCAGAAGAGCAGAAACCCGGAAGCCAGGCCAGTGACAACCCCAGTTCCGCTGGATGAAAAGACTATGACTGCAATCGTGTCGGATGAAGAAAAAAAGCGGGAAGTGATAAAGAACATTCCAATGACCGGAACCTCAGAGGGTGTTATGAAGCAGGCTGGCGTGATTGCAGGCACTATAGAAAAGGGAAACCGCAAGGAAACTTCGTATGTACAGCCCGGTGAGATCGACATTTTGAGGCATCTTAAAAGCGTATCTACTTCCAAAACAGCCGATAAAAGTGTGGCAGCCAGAAATGAAGAAGCTGGAAGTGACGCATTAGCCAGCCTGATCGACAGCTTAGGTGATTTTGGGGATAATGACAATTAAAAAATACTATAAAAAAACGCTATCCGCAGAAAAAAGTCAAACGTATGAAAAAATGCTATCCGCAAGAAACCGGATAAAAAATATAAGACATACTGTTGGCGCAGGCTTAAGCCAGGCAGGGAAACGCCGATTATAAAAAGAAAAAAGGAGAGAAGAAACTATGACAAAAGCAGAGTTTATCGACATTATGTCTGAGAAGAGCGGACTGAGCAAGGCAAATACACATAAGGCGCTGGATGCGTTTATTGAGACAGTGATAGAGGGCGTCGCTTCCGGAAAGAAGATTATGATCCAGGGTTTCGGCACGTTTGAACAGGTTGAGAGGAATGCAAGGGAAGGACGCAACCCGCACAGCGGAGAAAAGATAATGATCGCTGCATCCAAAGCGCCGAAGTTCACCGCATCTTCCGTATTCAAGGGAGTGGTCAAGGGAACGGCAGCAGAGTAAGCACTGAAGCACAAGCGGCAAATAGCGGATCATTTGTGCCTAAGACGGCAAAACAGTAAAAAGCAGGAAGACAGACCCTTCCTGCTTTTTTGTTGCACCAAAAAAAGCCTGAAAACAGCACGGAGTATGCCATACTTAAAGAAAATGAGATAGGAGGATTATTACTATGATACAGAAGCCTAAGAAACATCGGGTGGGCCGTGCCATACTGAGCGTTGCCATTCTGTTTACTTTCATAATCATGCCGTTCCCCGCATTCGCGAACCAGGCGCCAGCTCCTCCAGGCGGGGACAGCCTGCCGGAAAGCAAGAGAGTTGACGAGATAAAGATGGATTTTTCCGCCGACATGGACGGGGTCGATGAAAACGACCGGAAGTTCAAGACTACGATCACCTTTGAGTCTTATGACGATTCCGAAACCGGGTTCAATGACTTAACAGAATTCATCATGGTCGGGGATACGAAGTTCATCCTGAGCAATATCGACAACCTAAAAATGACCGATTCCCATACGCCGGAGCGCCGGACTATCAAGATCACGACAGATACTTTCCTTAAAGGGACAGAGAATGATTTCCTTCCGGAAGAATCCATGAAGAAGGACGGGCTATCCTGGACACTTACAGAAAAAGAACTGGTAGATAAAGAGATCGAGGATCAGACAAAGGATGCCGTGGCTGCCAAGCGCTATGTCGGCGTAGAGAAAGGAGTCCCGATCCCAGACACAATCGAATACACATATACGGATGAGGACACCGGGGAGTCTATCCAGGAGATGCTGCCACTGAGTGATCAGTCGGAAAGCGCCTGGTACTGGATGCCGTTCGAGTTTCCGATCACGATATCCGGATATGGCGCGGACGTGCTGGATCTAAACGGCAAGGAAGTCCCTGCCGATGTGAACCTGGCTGACTATTCTGACGACTTTTTGGATATGCTGGGCCTGAGTCAGGAGTATTACCGAATCGATTCCATCAACTGGGACGGCGAACCGTATGAACGCAGCGGCGAGATATACCGGAAGGCGGTCGGGACCGGAGAGAAGTATGTTACGGACATTGATGCAGTCTATTCCGCGACAATCACCCTGCCGCACCAGGACGGGGCAGCGTGGGAGTGCTTATATACAGAGGAATTAGATGATTCCCACAGAGCGGTTTATACCTACACAGCGGAAGCAGTCTATGTATCTTCCACAGAACAGACCCCGTTCGGGCGGATCATGGGCGTGATAAGCGCATTCTACCACAGCGTAATCGAGGCGATTAAGGAGCATCCGGTTCTTGCGGCGGTGCAGATGGCAGTCCTTGCGGCACTGATCACATTTCTGGTGTCCAGAAGGAAGGAGAAATGCCTCTGCGATGATTCCCGCAAGTGCGCTTATAAGCAGGACTGTGCGAACTGCCCGTATTATACGACGCTCTCGAAAGACAGCAGCGGCAATAGCTGACAGGATGGAGAAGCTCTGGAAGAAATACAGGGAAGATTCAGATGCCGGCGCTATGGTGTGGGAATGGGAGATGGATGATTATTATGATGCGGAAAATCCAGACGTGTTGAACATGTATGGCTGTTAGGAGAAATTTCCCGTTATTTTTGGAAAAACGGCTTGTTAAAACGCCAGGCCGTTTCCATACTTTTTTTGATGATATGGTAAAAGAAATCGGAGGCTGTATCGGACAAAGAAAAAAGAAAACAAAAAAATTAAAAAAATTTAAGGAGGAAATGTAATGAATAAGGTTATTTTAATGGGAAGACTGACAAGAGACCCGGAAGTGAGATATACCCAGGGTGAGAAATCCATGGCGGTAGCGCGTTATACACTGGCGGTTGACCGGCGTGGCAGAAGCAACAGCAATGGTGAGCAGCAGGCCGATTTTATCAACTGCGTTGCGTTTGATAAGAGAGGCGAGTTTACCGAGAAGTATTTTCGCAAGGGAATGCGTGTCCTGGTATCCGGACATATCCAGACTGGCAGCTATACCAACAAGGACGGCCAGAAAGTGTACACGACTGACGTCATTATTGATGATCAGGAGTTCGCTGACAGCAAGTCCGGCGGTGGAAACGGCGGCGGCAATGCAGGAAACGCTGGAGCATCCCAGCCCCCGATCGGTGATGGTTTCATGGACATCCCCGACGATTATGACGGGCTCCCGTTCAACTAAGAACGGTCCGGCAGAAAAAAATTGTCTGAGAAAAGGACGGTGCGCGGATTGCATACCGTCCTTTTGTACAAAAAAAAGACCGCTATGGTTTTCCCATGCGGTCCTTTATGCGTTGTTTTTTTTATGTTTTTTTCTTTTCCATATAATCTGCCTGGAGCTTTTTTATGGCTCCCTTATTAATCCGGCGGCAGCTTTCCGGCGAGTATCCAGTCGCTTTTGCACACTGTTCAAAGGTCATTGTTTCCCCATCGATGAAACCGAAGCGCATCATGATAATCTTTTGCTCAATCGATCCCAGTTTTTTGATCGCTTCAGCGACATCCATCAAGGTGATCTTCCTGACTGCCTCATCCTCGATGTTTTCCCAGGATGTAAGCGTGTCTCCAACTACGAGATCATCCTTGTCACTGCCAACGGACGCTTCCATGGATATCATATCCATATTGCTGACGGCGCTGATCTTATGAATATTTTTTATGGAGAGCCCGGTTCGTTCGGATAACAGTTCTGCAGACGGGTCTGGTATGCCCTCCTGGGCCAGTTCTGCCCGACACTTCTTCAATCTGGCGACCAGTTTCTCCATGTATGCCGGGCTTCGAATCTGCCCTTTTTTATACAGGAGCCCATCTCGGATTTCCTGCAGAATCCACTGGGTCCCGTATGTGGAGAATCTTACTCCTTCTTTGGGATCAAAACGGTCAAGAGCCTTCATTAGCCCTATCACACCATGGGACATCACATCATCAAAGCTGCACCCGTCTATCCATGCGTACCGTCTTGCAATTGAAACGACGAGTCTTAAATTACTCAGGACCAGTTTATCCTTGGCTTTCGGCCACTCCTTTGTGCCCTTCTTGCCAATAAGCGCCCTCTCTTCTTTTAGAGACAGTACTGGATACTGGTTTATTATTGATCTAAATGTAAGACTATTTGTTCCGCTGCAATCCGCAGAGCCTCTGCACCACTTGGTTGCTCTGGACATGCGGGCGCCCTCTGATTTTGCAATGCCCTTTACTTTTATTGTCGCTCCTTCTTTGTAATATGCTGCCATTACGCATTCTCCTTCCTTCTTATTTCTTATTGCGGATTTTCTTAACATTTAGAGTATGGAAACAGGGCAGGATAAAAAAATACAAAAATCCAACGGGTGTTATATGCTCTAAATGACTTCTTAATCACGAAATATTCTCATGGTTAGTGAAAGACATTCAGAGCACATTTTTAACAGGAGGCAGACGCTATGAAGAAAACCAAGATTACCCCGCTATACGAGAGACTAAGCCGCGACGACGAGCTGCAGGGCGAGAGCGATTCCATCAGTAACCAGAAAACCATGCTGGAAGAATACGCCCGCCGGAATGGTTTCCCCAATCCTACCCACTTTACGGAAATGTAAATCGCTTAATTGATACAATGGGAATGAACAGAATATTGACAAAACCGCTGAAAACAAGGGATTCCGGTACATTGGGTGTTGCTGAAATCCCTTGTTTGCGTTTGGGACTGTGCTATGGCAGCATGGGAGCTGTGGCCACGCACGGCCACAGTGGGCAAAAATCTGACACCTCCGTGACCACTCTGACCCCTGTGGTCGTGATTTTGACCCCTCCCCTTGTCCGGTTGCTTGACCCCTCTAAGAATCTGTGGCCGAGAAGCCGGATGTGCGCTTGAAAAAAAGCCCTTTTGTTAGTATAATGGAGCCATGTCAGAGAGGACTCGACAAGACTAAGTCCTGCGATACATTTTTATGGGAAGGCGGTGGAAGCCGTTGAGGGCAGATACGATAACAAAAGATTATGTAAAAGATGCCAGTATATTTGCCGATATTTTCAACTACTATATTTATGGAGGGCGGCAGGTCATACAGCCGGAACAGCTTACGGAGCGTGATTCCACGAAGATTGCGCTGCCTTATGGAACTGACGGCGGAGCGGTTCCTGTCTAGAAGTTCCGTGATGTGCAGAAACTGTATGCCGCAATGACGGACGGGAAGATGGAATATGTGCTTTATGGTGCGGAGAACCAGGCGAGAATTCATTATGCCATGGCCGTAAAGAACAATCTGTATGATGCTTTGGAATATGCAGGGCAGGTGGAAGAGATGGCAAAGTCACACAGGCAGGAAATGAAGAAGCGGAAAGAGCAGGATGGGACAGAATCCGGCGAAGATAAAAAGATTCCAAATTCAGGTGAATTTTTGAGCGGGTTCTGGGCGGAGGACAGACTGATACCATCCATTACAGTGACTATATTCTTTGGTTCGGAAGAGTGGGATGGACCGTTAAGCCTATTTGACATGATGGATGTGTCAGATCCAGATGTGCTTGCCTGTATGGACAATTACCATGTGCGGCTGATCGCTCCGGCCCGGATGACGGATGAAGAAATAATGAATTTCCAGTCAAGCCTGCGGGAAGTCATGTTCTTCATCAAATATTCCAAAGATAAGAAAAACCTGGACAGGATACTGAAGGTGAACGAAAAGCGTTTCCGGGAAGTGGAGCGCAGGGCAGCGGATGTGATTGAGGTAATTACAAATTCGGGTTTGAAATATGATAAAAACGAGGAGGCGGTTAATGTGTGTCAGGCGATCCAGGAAATGAGATTGGAGTCGGAAGAGAAAAAGGCTCAGGAGATTGCAAAAAATCTTTATGGAATGGGGATGGAAATTGAAAAGATAGCCCAAGGTGTAGGTTATGCCGTGGAAATAGTTAAGGGTTGGCTTGGGATTGAATCGTAATGTGTGGCTGATTGGTGATGCTTCTGAAAATATTTAACAGCCGCTCAGGCGGCTATCAATAATTGATGCCATAGGAATTTTCGTATTCGCAGGCAAAAGTATAGAGAAATGGCGCAGAATCAAGGGATTTTGGGCTTGGATGGGTTCACCGGGGTGGCTGGTGGACTCCTCTTTTTTGCGTTTTGGGATACAGCTGTGAATATGCAGTCATGATACAGAAATGGCCGTCTGCTGTAAACAGATCAACGGTGCGGTTTTGCGGACATCCTGTCAGCCTGCATAAAAAAAGGAATACTGTCTGAACTTCCCATAAGAATGGATGAGAGCCATAAGTTCCCATATCGCTGTTTCAATGTATGGATGACATGGCGTTCATTCCGGAACGCTGCCATGTGTATGCCAGTGACAAGGTCTTTTACAAGGGCAACAGCCCATCTCCGGAGGCCTGCGACCATGGAGCTCCCATAAGACGTGCTGGCCGTATGGTCACCCGATGCATCCGCATTCAGGATTTCCTGGATATCAAAAACGCTGTACTGCTTTCTTTTTGCGATAAAATATGGCCGCATTGTCATTGTCCTGCTACAGGTACACCTGAAACGCGGGGCCATAAATATATATTTATGGCCGGAGATTATCACTCCCCGTCTGCGGGTATACCAGTCTTCCATGGCTTCAGAGCATTGGGGACATAGCAGTTTTTCCTGCACAAGGTCATCCCATGTATAGGAAATCACACCTGTTTTCGCATTGAAAACAGGTGAACTTTTTGTTATACTATTCATGGTTGAAGAAACCAGTCCATACGCAGCAACTTTGACCAGGAGTTGCGTATGGATTCCCTTTCGTAATGGATTTTTCTTAAGGATACCAGACCCCGTTTAAAATGTATAGAAGCAATAAAAAAATCCAAACCATTTATGGCTTGGAATCCCATAAAATCAATATTTATTTAAAAAGGTTTGGATATGAAAGGAGTTAGTATGTGCCGATCATGGAAGATATGAGAAATGAATCTTTGAAAGAGGGAATAAAAGAAGGAGCAATCAATACTGCAAAGAGAATGTTGGCAGATGGGATGCTGACGCTTGAAAAAATTGCGGAATATGCCGGACTTCCTCTTGATGAAGTTAAGAAACTGAAAGCAGAACGAACAGCATAGACAACAAAACCATAGGCCGGGAATCAAAAAAAATAGGTTCCCGGTCTTATTTTTTTGCCCTAAAATGTAAATTTTTTGTGAATCTGATTAAAGTCCTTTACAAAACGTCTCTGGAAGCACGCAATGGATGTCAAAAAGGCGGATGGACTGCTCGTCTTTTCTTTTTGAATACTTTTTTGGATAAAACATATGCCAATTAAAGCCTGCTGCGTACCCATACTTTACACGAACGGATATTAAGACAAAGCCAGATATATGAGAAAGGAGAAAAATAGGGAAATGAAAAAAAGAAAATATTCGCTGGAATATGTCACCCTCTGACAGGACAGATGTATAAAAACGTCGTCTCAGACAGTCGTAAAGAACTGATAATCAGTAAAAAAGGTTAAAAGAATAAGAAAGAGAGGAAAAAACAATGAAAAATATCAGAATTTTAGAAGACGGAAACAGACTTATTGTAGTTCTGGAAGGTTATGAGAAGAGCGCATTGAACGCCCTGATCGAGACGATTGGGACGGTTTCGACGCCGCTTTCCCACATCAAGCCCCATACCGGAGAAGATGAATTCCGATTAAATGGGACGGAAAAAGAAGTCTTCACCTCGAATCAGCCAAAGGCTCAGGAGCAAGAAGCAGGAACGGTCATCAAACGACCGGCCTTTATGGAGCAGATACAGTCCGGTAAGGCAGCGGGAACGGGCACAAAACCCAATGAAATTGCAAAGCCTGTAAAAGAAACTGCCGCAGCAAAAGAGGAAAAGACAGAGAAAGCAGAGGAGCCGGAAAAGCAGGCTTCACATACAGCCGCAGCAAAGATGGAAGAACCATCTATTCCGCCGGAGATACCGGAGCCCCAGGAGGAAGCAGAGGCGCCGGAAATTCCGGAAACACCGGAACCTGCACAGACAACAGGAACCGTGGAAGACGCTGAACCAGCGAAGGTGAAAGCGCCAACAAAACCAGCTGAGTTCATGAATTCCTTTGAATTAAGGGCATGTATCCAGCAGGCGGACAAGGGGAAACTTTCCACGCTTCTACGCAGGAAAGGCAGGTTCCCTAACATAGCATGCCTTCTGAACGCGGATGACCGGACACTCAGAGAGTATGTGAAAGAACTGCTCCTGGTAGCGTAATCCAATAATCCAGACTTCCCCAAAAAACACATATTCCCATTTTTTTAAGCCATCCTTAACCGGATGGCTTTTTTGGTATCTCCATGAAGGCACTGGCCTGGATGCCTTCCTTTTTTTGGGGTCGTTCCCTGCCCATCTGTCTCCATACTTAAGCCAGAATACTATAAAAAGGAAAGGAGATTATCATGGAAAACGATATAACAAATATGACAGCAGAGCCAAAGGTAAAATATGGGCTCTTACACAACCATACGGAGAATTCCCTCCGCGACTCCGCCATGAGCGTAGAACGTCTTGTTATGCAGGCAAAGAAATTAGGGGCGCCGGCTGTTGCCCTGACAGACCACGGGGTCATGACAGGATACATCAGCTTTGTGCGTTGCTGCGAGTCCAATGGCATCAAGCCGATCCTCGGCGTGGAATTTTACGTGGAGGAAGAGAATGAAGGCCGTAAGCACCTGATCGGTTCTTTCCAGTGTTTGTTGAATGCACCATATTTAACCGCTGCATTGTTAAAGTAAGAGCGTATATCAATATTATTTTGGGGGCTAAAATAACCTAATTGTAGCAAAATATTGCTGTCCAAAAAGCATATGAGGTATCGTTTATGCATTACAACTGCCACTTGTTTAAGCTAAAGTCAACAAAGCTTGGAAAGAACCGGTAAATTTACCGTTTACTGAGGGAAGGCGCGGCAGCCGGAGTGGAGTATGAAAATCCCGCTGAAAACTATTACGGCCACCTACAACATAAACTTGCTGAAATACGATTCCGAGACCGGAAAGCCCCTGGCGGATTCCCACTGGGACATCCTGGAAAAATTTGACGACACCCAGCTTGACAACACAGAGCTGGATCGCAAACCAGACGCCCCGGGAACCTACGAGTCCGGCCTGGGGAACCTCAACCAGACGGCCTGGGGGGATGATGAGATCGTGTTTAACTATTCCGGAAATAAGGGCGTCACGGAGTCTGATACCAACAAATATAACTGGGGCAATGACGTGGGAAGCCAGTTTGAGACGTGGGACGACCCGTACCGTGATCCCTGCAAACGGGACGACAATGTAACGGGCCGGGACGGGCTTCTCTATGAGATTGATTCTTCCGGGAACAAAAGTGAGACGCCCGCACATACGGATATCAAAGGCTACACCTATCATAAGGGCTACTGTACCGGGCATCCGGCCCCGGAGATTGAGTACCTTGAATGCGAATGCGAGGAGGAGTGCGACTGTGAGGAAATCAACCAGCAGCTGCATGACGAGGCGTGGGCCGCATGGTATGAGGAAGTAAAAAAATGCGAAAAACTTGTGGAGGAAGGCGGGTTCTTCCACTGCATCGAGCCGGGTGACGCCGCAAAGGAAGCGATGGAGGCAGACCGCGATTAGTTTTATAAAGATTTTATTTCCCTGACCTATGAATACAGCGCAAGGGAAATCCAGGCGGCAAAGGGCTATATACGCCACGGCATCCACACGGATGACATCCCGGTCGAGTGGCGCACCGTCACATCCAGCGAATATAAGGATACCGGGGAGGCGAAAAACCTTAACCATACGGGAGGAGGAGCCCGGGGGACAGAGCCGGATGGTGAGAATACCCAGACGGGGATCATGATAAGGACGGGGAGAAATACTCCGGCAGTTCCTACCGCTACACGCCCGCCATGAAACAGGACCGGATTGCCGCCGTAAGGCCTGTCCGTTCCGAAAGCTCAGAACCGGAAGGAGAGCCTCTTGCAGACACTGAGGAAACTGCCGGTGCATCTGAAAACAGGGAAACGGGCGGCCAGGATGAATCAGGAAGCAATGGCAAAACGAACAGTACAGCCAAGGCTGAGAAGCAGGGAGAAGAAAGCCTGACGGAGGAAGGCGAAGCAGACACCATCGTAACAGCCCAGGGAAAAAGGGTTCAGGGAATTGCTTTTATTGCAGAGGCTGAGAATGCCGGTAAAACGGAAAGTATGGCTAAAGCGGAAGATGCCGAAACCAGCACCGCCGATGCAACCGACGGCCAGGAAGAAATAGAAAGCATGGCTATCACTGACAGCACGAAGGCCACAGGACAGAGATACCGGGCATATTAATCAGTAAGGAACTGTTAAAAAATAACTTTTAACTTTTGGGTTTAATAACATAGTTCCATTTTCCGAGTGTTTCGCATGGGAAAATGTTGATTTTCGCTAATTCATCATCAGATATTTTGTGGCCGGTTTCATATATTTTCTCATCAAGCTGGCATGTAATGGTTAGCCCTTTTTCTGTTGTTGTATTTGATATTAAACTGATTACTGTTTCAATATCAATTAAAGGCTGTCCCTGCCAGTTTTTTGAAATATAGCAAAACATCCGATGCTCTACTTTGTTCCATTTTGATGTACCAGGCGGATAATGGGAAACCATGATTTCCAGCCCCGTATCGTTGGCTAACTGCTGTAATTCGTATTTCCAGTTGCGGCTCCGGGAGCCATTGCTCTCTCCGCCATCACATGTGATGTATATCCGCTTTGCGTCAGGGAATGCATTTTTCCCAACAGCATTCCACCAGCACGAAATGCTGGTTGCGGCAAATTCAGATGTGTCATGGCTTGTTCCAAGATTGACAAACCCGGTATTGTTATTGAGGACATAGACGCCATAGGGCGCCACCTTGCCTAATTCAGGTATTGGAAAATCATGATCCAGTACTTTGCGGGGATTTTTCATTTGCCTATACTCCGCCCCGTCATTTTTAAAATTGCCAATGCTCTCTTTTTTCTTTGTGTCAACAGAGATAACCGGTTCCCCATTCTTCAGATACTCATGGGCAGTATGGTCGATAAATTCAAACTGTTCATTGCGGTTCGGGCTTGGTATGCCAATCTGCTCCATTTTTTGGTTCACCTGTTTGCTGTAGCCCATATCCGTTAAAAGCTGCGATATCTTTACATAACTGATGGTTATGGAATAATCTTCTTTAAGGATATTACTGATTTTGCGCAGGCTGAGGGTTGATGCAACCCAATGCAGTTCCTTGGAGGGATCGCCATAGGTATTGCCGTCAATTATTTTTTCAATGGCCTCTGTGATGTTGGGGTAGGTTTCAGTTGTTGGCTTGCGGCCAGCGCCTTCCCTGCGGATCCTGCCGCTGGAAATAACCTCATCATTTTCTGAATCAGCCTTTCCGGCAATGAGGGTCGGATATGTGATACCAGTTAATTCAACAATGTGGGCCTTTCCGCCGTTGCCGTACACATCGGCTGCTTTACTTAAAAGAATGCGTTTGCTTTTTTCATCTGATAAGTTGTTTATAAGCGCAACAAGTTCGTCAAACGGGGTCACATTTGTGATATTCATGGTACAGCAACACTCCTTCCTGATCTATAAAAGGAGTATATCATACCATTCGCCGATTTAAAAGTTATTAATTAACAATTCCTAATAGAAAACAGGGATGAACTCAGACATGGAGCTCACGGCGGAAGAAATGGGACGCATAAAAAGGGAACACTGGTCGGTGGAGGATCGTCTCCACCATGTATTGGATAATGCATTCCGTGAAAAGGAGGTGGCCAGCATTATGATGGCGCTGTTTAACCAGGAAAAGGCAGTGGAACAATTTGGATATGAAAGAATGCAGGAGGGCCGTAAGGAAGGAATCATAGAGTTGTTAGGGAAGCAGGTAAAGTCCGGTGATATGTCGGTTGAGAAAGCGGCGCAGTATGCCGGTATGAGCCTGGAACAGTTCCTCTCCCATTGATCGTGCGGCTGTGAGAAAGAGGGAGTGACGATCATGATGGCATTGAGAGGATGCAGGAAAGCCGCGAGGAGGGCGATCTGAACCGTGCAAGTGAAACAGCCTCCAATATGTTGAGGAATGGAGATTCTATAGAAGAATACGGCGCAGATGAAGAGGGCGTCTCCAGCCGGAAACTGAAAAAGAGACAAGGGAAACAGAAAGAGGATCTAATGGTAAAAGCTCCCTGGTTAGGGGGAGCTTTTTAGAAAAAGCTGTGTGCCAATGCCCGTTTTGTGGGCTAGATCACAGTGACAGTATATGCAGACATGAAAAAAGAATTGCATAATACAATTCTTTTTCCTAGAAAAGCCTTGCGGCCAATGTCCCTTACAGGACTAGATAACTTGTTTGTCTACGTCTTAATTATAACATTTTCCATTAGAAAGTCAATATGGAAAAATTTAGAGTTCCAGATGGTTCCTAATGAGTTTTTCCACGGCGGCAAGGCATTCAGGCGCTAAACGGCCGATCCGTCTGCCGAGCCTGGCTTTGTCAATGGTCATGATGTCTGTCACGATGATGCGGGACGGTTCTTTATCAAGTTTTCCGTCTGCCAGTTCGGCGGATGAGAGGCGTACCTGGTAATTTGGGTTGATTTTTGTGCCGTCGCCTTCAATGGGAAGAACATTTACTTTTTCGCTGTATATATTTGCCTTTTTGTTTTGGATAATCACAACCAGGTGGTTCCCGCAAAGTTCGCTGCCTACGCCTTCTGTGATGAATGCGTTGTATATTTCGCCGCGGTAGGGTTTTACCGGATGGAATTTCTTTTCGTGAGAAGAGCGCATTTTTCGGTTTTCAACGGAATTGTGGTGCATCCGGCACTGTTCAGGTATGTACCGCAGATAGGAGATCGCTTTATTGACAGAAATGTGTTTCAGGCTTGCAAGGACGCCCTGAAAAACGGAAGTCAGGGAGGACTTGTCGCTGTCGTTTAAGTTGTTTAAGGAATTGTATTCCATATGCACCTCCGCTTTTGTTTTATAGAAAAAGAATAGCATATTATGTCGGAAAATGCAATGAAGGAGGACGTAAAAAGTGGGGATCAGAAGATGCCTGGTTACTTTTCATGGCTCGGGAAGCCGCGTGGAGTAACGGCCGCCGGTTCATTGGAAGTTCGTTAAAGCGAAGAACCGGCAGCCTGCAAGCCAGAATTTTCGTACGGGATGCGCAGCTCATGCGCATCCCTACCCATGAACACTAACGATGCCTGATATCAGAGGGGCGGGGACAATGCCTCGCGACTGCTTGTTACCAGACAGCCGGCTGGAGTATTAGTCGAGGTCGGATACATGGAATATTCAGCTTCCATACCGTCTCCAGTTATATCAATAAAAAACATAAGGACCGCCTGTTCAGTTTTCCTGTTCGGGGAGGAAGGCAACAGAGAGTGGACACTGAGTCTGTACAATGCGGTGAACCATACGGGTTATACGAATCCGGATGACATTGAGTTTACGACCATGGAGGATGCCATATACATGGAGATGAAGAATGACATCTCCGTTATCCTTTGCCAGGTCATGAATGTTTATAAGCAGCAGAGCACTTATAACCCGAATATGCCGGCACGCCAGATGATGTATGCGGTAAAGCTGTATGACCAATATATCCAGCAGAAAAAGCTTAACCTTTATGGGAAAAAACTGGTGCGCCTTCCGCTCCCGAAACTGGTGGCTTTTTACAACGGGACGGAGGGAGAGGACGATCAGCTCCTGAAGCTAAGCGATGCGTTCACCCGGGAAGAGGAGGCCGTGGAGTCTGACATTGAGGTGCGGGTTCGGATGTCAACATTAACTATGGAAAGAATGAGGGCCTTCTGGCTTCCTGCAGACCGTTAAAGGAATATGCGTGGCTGGTAAGCCGTATCTGTGGAAACCAGACGTACATGGATTGAAGATGCAGTGGACAAGGCAATAGAGGGGATGTCGGATGATTTTGTAATCCGGAAGTTCCTGATCGGGCACAGGGCGGAGGTGAAGGATATGTGCATTACGGAATATAATGAGGCTGAGACGATGGAGATGATCCGTGAAGAAGGCCGCGAGGCGGGTGATCTGAACTGTGCACGGAGGTTGCATTTAATATGCTGAAACGTGGCATTTCTTTCGACGAGATAGCGGAGATCCTGGAATTCCCGGTTGACATGATCCGTTCATAGTAAGAAATTGAACGGACTTTGTAAAATATATTATGCACAAAAAAGAAGGCTTTTCCATAAAGGCCTTCTTTTTTGCAGGAAAAAAATATGCATCTGAAATAAAAAGGCGAAGAGTAGTCTTGTCTACTCTCTGTTATTGTGCTATACTATTGAAAATAAAGGTATTTATGATACATATTTGTCGATTGGTTGGCAGGAATTAAGACAGTGCCCCCTTATGTAGCAGATATGTCGTATGGACTGCCGCAGAAGCTTAGAAGGGGGCTGGAGCCTTTGAAGGTTTTGAGTCCTGGGAAGCTTTAGGTTAATCTATTAAAAGTTCTGTGAGCGAAGCTTTGCCCCTGATGCTTCAAACGGTTTCATTCCTTCTGTTTTTGCCTTTTGTCAGATTTTGTCCTATAATGAAGGAAATCGCAAGAGGGAGGCAGATTAGATGGACAGAAACAATGGAGCGGGCAGGATCACAGGGACAGATATGGAAAAATGGGCGAAGCAGTACCTGGAATTCTGCAGATACCGCAGGGAACTGAATAAACATACATTAAAGGCATACCGGATCGATTTGAGGCAGTATTTATCCTTTGTCAGGGATGATGCGTTTGTGAAAGCGAAAATCGAGGAGTATATAACGGAATTGCACAGGCGCTATAAACAGAAGACGGTAAAACGTAAAATCGCGAGTGTGAAGGCGTTTTATAAGTATTTAGAGGAGGAGGAGTTGATTGATGGGCCGAATCCGTTCGGACGGATCCGGGTAAAATTTAAAGAAAAGGAAACATTGCCGCGTATTATTCCGAGAAATGAGATCGAACGGCTTTTGAATTTTATGTATCAGCAGATGGGACGTTCGTCTGAAGTAGGAGATTTATTTCGGGATCTTTCGGTGGTTGAACTGTTTTTTGCGACAGGCGCGAGAGTATATGAGGTTTCCAATCTGAAAAAGCAGGATGTCGATCTGAACGGAGGCGTGATCCGGATTATGGGAAAGGGCGGCAGGGAACGGTATGTGCAGATTGGAAATCCGGATGTTTTGAAATTACTGAAGAAGTATTATAAAAGCAATCAGGCTGAGATTGACAAAAGCGGATGTTTCTTTGTCAATCGCCGCGGCACACGTTTTACGGAACAGTCGATCCGGAATATGATAAAAAAATATGTAAGGATGGCCGGAATTTCCATCCATATAACCCCGCATATGTTCCGCCACTCCGTGGCCACGTATCTGCTGGAGGAAGGCGTCGATGTGATGTACATCCAGAAAATACTGGGACACAGTTCGATAAAAACGACGCAGATTTATCTGCATATCGCTTCTAAAAAGCAGATGGAGATACTGAGGGAACGTCATCCGCGCAATAAGATGCGGATTCAGTGTGTGGCGTAGGGGTTTTTAAGGTGATACATAAGAGGATTTGAGGCCGGCTTTTTTAGGGTGGCCTGTTTTTGCTGGGAAGGAGGTGGAAAAATTGGAAAATAATAGAAAAATGAGGGCTGCGAGCGGGGCGGGAGAGTGTATGCTTTAGATAGTATTGTTATGGATAATTAGAAGTTATCCGTTATTTTGGAATGAATGATAATGCTTTAATATTATTACTGTTTCGGAAATGACACTTAATTATCAACTTAGAATTGTTTAAAGAGATAGAATTTCATATGCAGGCATACGAGAAATGCTCTGAAAAATCTCCAGTAAAAGATTTAAATGGATTTATGCGTAAAATTAAAATGCTTTCTTTCGACAACCAATTCATAGAATTGTTTGAAAAAAAATATTCACAAGACGAAAAAGAATTGTTTGGAAAAATGCTTCTCAACATAGAATGCATAATAGAAAAAAGTAGTGTCATAGAATTTTTAGAAGGACACACTAATATTATAGATGAAAAAATAGCTAGATGTTCACCAGAAATGTTAAAAGAGGGAAATTGCCTTGGATTGAGTAAAATAAGCCATATTTTATTAGTAGGATCAGGTGCTATGCCAATTACAGCAACTGTTATGCTGAAATATTTTGATTGCACAGTAACATGCCTAGACATTGACGCACAGGCAATATCTCTATCCCAAAAGTGGTTAACGCATCTCATACCTAATAATAATGTAATGTTCGTTCAAAATGATATTTTCAACATTGTAAATTACGAATCGTACAGTCATATTATTATAACAGGACACATTTTTAATAAAAATATGCTTCTTAAGCACTTGTTTACATATTTGAAGAACAATCAAAAAATACTATTACGTAATTCCTCTGGATTATATAGACAAGTATATCAAGTTGTTACAAATTTTAAAGATTATATAATACTAGATACTATAGACCACAACCAACGTATGCCCTATACTTCATATGTCATTAAACCTGGAAAAACTGTTAGTGTTATGACTACACCATTCTATCTATTTGATCTTGCAGCAATTCAACATAACTATGTACATATCTGTCAATTACTTAAAGGCTGTGACAAAGTTTTTTATGCGCTTAAGGCAAACGGTGAGCAAACCATTATTAATTCAATGAAAAAATATGCAGTTCCATTCGAGGTGAGTAGTATTAGAGAATTACAAATTGCTAAAGGTGCAACAGAAATTATTTGCTCTTTACCAGTCAAATCAGAAGAAATGATTACCAAACTCTATAAAGCGGGTTGCAAATATTTTGTATTCGATTGTTGGGAAGAATACGAGAAACTGGTAAGATTAGCCCCCGATTCGATAAAAATAGTCCGTATAAATATTAAAGATTTGTCACCGGATACAATTGATTATGGAATGACAGAAAAGGAATTTTATGAAAAATATAATGGTAATACTACAAAAGTAGATGGTGTGACTTTTTATAATATTCCAAATCTATCAATAGCGCAGATTATGACCATACTTGAAAGATGTCAACGTCTACTGTATTCTCTTACCGTGCATCGAAAAGTTCTTAATATTGGTGGAAACTACCGTTTTGAGACAGATTTGGAACCAGGTTTTTACGAAGAATTGCATGCTAAGCTCACTTCTATAAAAAGCAAAATCAATGGACTTACGGTGTATGCAGAACCGGGAAGAACAATTGTAAAATCTGCGGGCATGATATTTACCAAGGTAATATCTACAAGAAAAATGCAAAATAAAAATGAGGTTTATCTTGACGCCGGTATCCCAAGTGGCATCCTATATCCTCCACAAAAGGTGGCGCTTTTCAATACAAACCGTATACCAAAACCAAGTAGAATTCAATATGATTTTTACGCAACTACTTGTTCAAAAAAACTTCTTTTTAGTATAGAAATGAGTTATCAGATAATGGAGAATGATATTTTGATTTTAGAGGAGATGGGTACTTATTCCTTATGCAAATCTAATCATTTTCATGGATGGAATCTTCCAGAAGTAAAATATATATTAGATGAAAACTAGAAAGGGGAATTACTTTGGAAAAAAATCATCAATTAATTTTAAATCCTGTTGAAAATATACCTGAGCTATTTCAAATCCATGTTGATGAATATACAAAAGGATTATATATTTCAGACAAATACAAGGATGATGAAATTAATAAGCAATCCAAAATTGCTTTTTCCGGAAGATCTGAATACTCAGATAAAATACATATTATTTATAATAAATGGGCAAAACAACTAGGAGCTAAATCTTTATCTATGAGATTACTTTCTGGATTACATGCTCATATTGTACTTTTCATGGGCTTAGGTAAAATAGGTGACACGATTCTGCTCCTTCCCGAATCAGCTGGTGGACACTATGCAACAAAAAAAATATTGGAACGTTTAGGATATAATGTTTTGGAAATGATTCCAGATAATATAAATTATTGTGTAGACATAGATAAGACTAAAGAGATTATTTATAAGTATGAGCCACAATTAATTTTTGTAGATAGAAGTGAAGGAATATATTATGAAGATTTTTCAATGCTTCTAAGCAATATTTCGTATGATTGTGGCACTATATTTGATGCATCCCAATATTTAACAAATATACTTGAAAAAGATTTTAAATCGCCGTTTTCCATGGGATTTGACATTATAATGTCCACTTTGCATAAAAATTTCCCCGGACCGCAGAAAGCACTGGTATGTAGCAAAGATGATAACATTTACTGGGAGCGTATAATGGATGCTGTTTCCAGTTACGTTTCTAACCTACATGCCGAGAACATCTTTATGGCTGGGGAAATCCTAAAATTTCAATATATACTGAAAACGTACTCAAGACAAATGCTTAATAACAGCATACATTTAGAAAAGAAGATGCTCGAAGAGGGTATCCCGGTAGTAGAAAGAACCTTTGATAGAATTGCAACTCATCATATTTGGATTAAACCTGATGATAAAGAGCAAGCATATTGTTTTTATAAAAAGGCGGAGAGGTGTGGTATTTTGTTTAATTATAGAAAACTTCCTTACGAATTGGGATATGGCATACGCATGGGAACATCCGCTGCCACACTACAGGGACTTAATGAACAAAACCTGCCGGAATTAGCAAAATTGATATCAGAGATATATTATCAAACGGAACTTTCCAATAACTTGCAAAAAAAGGCTCAAGACTATATAAAATCTCTGACTCCTCTTAACCGATAGTTATAAGAGACAGATCAACTGTCTCTTATAACAAGATTGTTTCCTATTGTGTTACAATAGGATAATAAGTTACGATAATGCGGATTTGCTCTCTACTAGGATTAAATTTATACTTTTCTAAATAATTTATTATATACTGTTCTCTTTTATAGTTTAGAAAAAATACAGTCTCACGAAGAGATAATATTTTTTCTTCAAATTCTGTACAAGTTATATTTTGTATTAAAAAATCCAAAAGAGTTTCATATAAATCTAATCGCAATTCTGCATAACTATTCCCATTCTTTGTATTACAAAGTTCCTGATATTTTCTTGTAATACTTATCTTATTTTTTGCTTGAATAATTAAATCATCATAATTTGGATCATTATAAATAATAGCAGGAGAACTCATTTTTACTAAAAGAAGCTTTAATTTAAATAATTCAGCATAAGATTGATATTCTATATCGGCTTCTCTAGTTGCAAAACCCATATAATCCTCATAAAACTGTTCGCATTCAGAGAAATTGCCATCATTAACAAGACATATTTTTACATTATACATATGATAACGTACAAATATTGCTGTTTTGTCGCCAATCCTTTTAAACTTTTCTATGGAATTCTTATATTGCACAATTGCTTCTTTTGCAATTCTCTCTGCATCAAACATATCTTCATATTCCAAAGATATATTATTTGCTAAAAAGATATCATAATCATTTTTGCTGATTCCTTTAGCCAAAAATGCTAAAGAAAAGAGCACATCCTGCGCAAGAAACTGGCCTAAGGCAAATTTTATATAGTAAGCATCAAACTCATTCAATTCTAGTGTGAGTTTTTGCTTTAATCGGCTGTTATCGATAATAAACTTTAACTTAGGCGGGTTTAATATTCCACATAGATAATATATTCTAAAACAATCAAAATAAAGCCTCCTTAATAAATGAATACCATCATAAGGGTGATTATGCAATATTTGTTCATATTGATTCTGGCCTTCTATAACAATATTCCGAAACCTTTCAAAGTCAAATATGCCCTCATGCATCTTAACATGTGCTTCCCAATATTTTGCTAAAAACCTATAATAACAATCCGCATTTTCCTTTGCTTCTTTTACAATGTGCGGATATTTTGGTAAATAGTCATGGTCAATCTGTACCAATTTATAAAACGCATCAGGGCTTTCACTTTTTTTCAGATATTTTATATAATATTCTTTTGCCTCTCTTAATTCCCCTATCCGATCACATAAAATTCCTAGTTCTCGATAGTGTACCGGACGTTTCATCTCATCTTGAGATAAAAGAAAATCTAATTCATGATATAAATTGATATAGTTAGCATTAATAACTATTTGATCAAACAATTCATTGTAAACAGATATTTCATTTTGTAATATTGAATATAAGTATGTTAAGACCATATTATGATTGGCCGAATAATATTCTAATAATCGTTTAAAGTATTCAAGATATTGCGATTTATAGAATGGTTTTACATAATTTTTTTTAAAATAAAATTTTGCTAAAGCTTCATGAAAATAATAATAATCATGTGACGAATGTGGATAATTAACTAAAAATCCTATATCCAAAAGTTTCTGTATGAATAGTTTCCAGCAATGACCAGAATTATCTTCACACATTTGCAACACTTGGATATTAAAACTTCCTGTAAAAAGACTTGCTGCAACTATAGCCATCAGTTTCTTATGTTCTTCATTTGTTACATCATCTCCTCGAATAAATGCTTGTATTTCATCAAGCAAATTCCATTTATCTACATTTTTTCTTGCATACAAAGACAAAAGATGTACAATTACTGCATTCTCAATATTATCAAAAAGATTAAATTGAGAACAAAAAGAATTAAAGGCATTTTCTTTATAAACCGAGAAATCCAAGGGAGATATTTGTTGCAAATTGTAAATAGTACCTATAGATTGCATTGTTGTCTTTAAAAACATTATTCGCTCTGAACCACATAGAAAGTCTTCTGGTCTTCTTAACAAAATGACAATAGCGTAGGCATGTATGTCAAGAACAATTTGTTTGATTATGTTCACACATTCTGTACTAGAAGCTTTATGTAAGTTATCCAAAACTAAAAAATGGTTTTCTAGTCTCCCAATTGTATAATCATCTATGAGTTTCGAAAATTTAAAATCGTCGCGCCCTAAATCAATGTAAATTATTTTACCATCAAGTTGTTCAAATAGATCGCCATATTCTTTTTTGGAAATTAGATCAATGAACAGATTTAATACTGTGGTTGTTTTTCCGCTATAAGGGCTTCCCTGTATCCAAAAAACTCTTTTATTACTTTCCATAGCAGGATGTAAATTTAATTCATCCAAAATTCCATTGATAATAAGCTGCTGCTGGCTAAGTGGAACACGTTTTTGATAGTAAAATACATGAATAATCAATGTGGCAATTTTTTGGGGAAACCACCATGCATTTTCCGATTTTGAAAGTTTTAAACAATATTTATACAAAGTTCTTTTACACGCTTTGATTTTACGATTCCAGTCTTTATATATTCGGGTTATCCATGCATATATTATAGGGATAGTCCCTGATATTACAGCGGTAATAAGTTGTTGATAAAAAACTGAAATAGCAATGTTGTTGGATTTACAAAAGTAACTAACCATTGCATATATTCGTGGTGAAACAATTATAGATACAATCAGTATAACGAGACCAATAATGGCTTTAGAATGATTAATGATGTAATTTATCATTGACTTAAAATAAGTAACTTTGCTTTTTTTCATGAATACACCCTTTACACCATAAATAAGTTGATAATTAAGTGTCATTTCCGAAACAGTAATAATATTAAAGCATTATCATTCATTCCAAAATAACGGATAACTTCTAATTATCCATTGGTTCCAGATAAACAGAAATGGTACCCCCTTTCCGTTTTGGCGTTTCAGCTATATGCTACCAAATTACCCGATATTTTTTAGATGAAACCATGCCCTTTTGGAGGCAGTTTTATATGGCTCTGAGGTATTCAGCTTTTTTACAAAAACGCTATCTGCAGGAGATCCTTAAAAAGTTTCTGATTGCGGCTTATGACAAGGCAGACAAGACGACCTTTTTCAGTGACAAAAATATCATGCGGAAAAAGCGGATTTTTGCGGATATAAGGGCCAAGCTCCAGACAAAAGGGTACGGAGTTGGCCAGGCGTGGGCCAAAACGTATCTCCGGGCGAGAGAAGCGCTGGATATTTGAGGCAACAATCAAATATCAAAGACACTCGTCCAGTCATACGATAAAAACACGCTGTTCATCCTGAAAAGCCTGCCCGGTGTGAGCTTTGTGGAAGAGAACCTTTCCCACAGTGTCGGGAGAGATCACTGGCACCATGATTATGAAATTTTGGAAAATAAAATCCAGAGGACCTATTTTGATTTTGATGAAATTATTTTTAATATATATGATTTATATGATATAGATGAGAGAAATTATATTTTACAAGGCATAAAAGATAAAGTAAATAATGGCTATTAAATAATATTAACGAAGAACTTTTTTGATAATTATTGTACTTAGCAAAAATGGCAACATTTTGGTTCTAGTGTAGCAACACATTTATATTTATGCAAACCAGTTCCTTATTCCGGAACTGGTGCCTCGAACTTTGGATACAGGGATGCCAGTTTCTCTCTGGCATTGTCCGTCGTAAAGTGCCAGCAGATGTTTGCGCCAGCGTGGTTTCGATCCGCTTCCCATGTAGCCAGCTCCTGACGGAGCAGTACGATATCCGCAATCCTCCGGGACAGACACTGACGTGTCATTACATTAAGCTCTATTTCGGCAATATCCAACCAACTCCCATGTTTGGGAGTGTAATGGATTTCCAACTTTTTGGCAATCCTGCGGGCCTCCGAAGCTGGAAATGCTTTGTACAAGGATGAAAGTGCATGGGTGTTCAGATTGTCCATGACAAGTATGACCTTATCCCGGTCAGGATAGCTGACATCCACTAAATACCTGATTTCCTCAGTCCAGTCAACCGCAGTACGGTGTTCCCGGACACTTACATGCCGTACACCGCCCAAAGGCTCCACAAATACAAATATGCTGCATGTGCCGTTTCGGACATATTCGGAATCAGTTTTCTGTGTGTCGCCCGGGCGCATGGGAAGTGGCTCTCTGGTTTCCCCGATAAGCTGGTAAGGTTTTTCATCCATGCACACTACCGGGACAGCAGGATCATATGGCATCTCATAGATGTCTAGTATAGGTCGATTTTAAAAGCTTTACATTATTATTCCAAATAATCCAGAATATTGTGACATTCTACAAATTATATAATGTATAGTTATTTGAATCGGATTATACTAGGACATCCTCCATGCAGGCTACGAATTCGGCATTTTCCTTTGGCGGGATGCACCAGTAGTCGTTCCTGTGAGGCTGGAGCTCGTTTTTTTAAGCACTCTGCGGATTGTTTCCCTGCTTATGGGAGTCTCCAGCTCCACCCGGGATTTTTCTTCCGGCAGTTTCAGCGTCCATCTGGAATGGCCGTCCGGGGCGAGGCCGCAGGCAATCTGTATCAGCTTTGCCTCTGCGCGCCCATCAGCCTTGCGCAGGGATGCTGCTGAGTTTGGACTGATGTTATAACGGATGATACTGTCGATCCCTTTGCTGACGTAATCTCTGATAATGTTTGAGACAGTCGCAGGACAGACCGCATAGGTATGCGCAATCTGGGCATGGGTCAGTCCGCAACCTTTCGTTTCATCAAGATCCCGCAGGATCTGACAACGTTTCAGAACCGTCTTGCAGGTAGACTTATTATTTATCGCTTTATTAAGTTTGGAGCGTTCATCATCGGTCAAGTTGATCGAATATACTTTAGGTCTTGCCATAGGAGTCACCACCGTTTTCTTCTATCATAACATGTGGTGGCATATATTGGAAGAATTATTTGCCTATAAGTAAACGTGTTGCTACACTAGAGCTACCCTCAAATTACATGCCGGGGCATTTGTTGTGATAACAAATCAGAGACAGCATCTGCTTTCGTCGAAAATAGTACTCCAAAGTCAGTAAACGTCTAGACAATTTCATAGAATAGGAAAACGCGTCTTCCCATTCTTTCCTCATAATTACAGAACACCAGCATACCTTTTTATAAAGCCAGATACCTTTCGCCTTTTCCATTTTCATGAGAAAAGTCCATCCAGACAGTACAAGTAAATAAGCAAGAATACAGAGCGGCAGAACCATATAATAAGGCAGGTTCTGACACTGTGCGGTGCCCAAAAGGACGTATCCCAACAATTCTACAAAAAATATGGGAATTCCATAAGAAAACTGTAGCGCCCTTAAGGAACTCAGATTACAGCCGGTTTTGTCGCTGCACAGTAAGGTGGTATCAGAGGAAAAGGAGAAAACGGCAAACAAACTCCCTGCAATGGCCGCCGATACGGTTAAAATCTTCATGTTTCCCGGAAGTTGTGCAGATACATTCGCAGCCATGGAAATGAAGAGGCTGAAGCTTCCATAGGCGGAGCCTGTAAAAAAGGAGAATGCTGCAGCCATCCCAAATACAACGGCAGGTATCCCTGCATCAGTCACATGAATTATTTCAAAAATTTGAAATACGGTCTGGTCAAAATCTAAATATTGGTTTAAAATAGTTATAAAACTCCAGATAGATAAAAGGGTGAAAACCAGAGGGGTCGTTTCCGATGCTGTCAGATAGAAACAGTCTTTCAATTTCTGTTTATCTATCAATCCGTTTTGTATAAACAAAAATGCTGTGATTCCGCATGTGATAATACCAGAAAGTGTCAATGGTGAAAATTCTATGTCAACTCTGGTAAACATTACAAAAAATGTAATAAGTGTGGAAAATACAGCCAGAAGACAGAAACACCCTCTTCTGTTTCCATCTGCTGTGTCTTCATGGGATATAGGCCTTTTGATATATCCAGATCTGCTGTTAGCAGAAACCGACACATTCAAACACAGCCAGCCGATGGTGATGCCGAACATTATCACTGTTAAATTGGCCGGAATTGTCAAATAACTGAATTCTGCGGCTAGATGACTGGATATCAGCGCATTTTTGATCACCGGATTCCAGGAAGACAGCGGAGAAATACAACAGACTGATATTGCTGTTAAATTAATCAGGAAAGCTACCAGTTCTCTGCTGAATCCTACAGCCGTGGCTGATGGTGTTATGATGGTGCCGGCCGCCATGCAGGCCATGTAATCATCCTGGCTTAAAAGAGTGCCAAGAACTGGGACGGAACAGATAATCTGTTTCGGTTTTTTCAAAATGCGTCTTACGGTGTAAGACAGGCTACAGATTGCCGTTGATTCTGTAATTATGTACATCAGAAGACTGAGTACATAAATACTTATCAGCGTGGTAACATTCTGTGTTGCAACCGTGCATACAAAATCTGACACACAAAATGGTGTGGGGTACATTTTTGTGAAAATGCAGGAAATGCCAATTCCACATGCTGCTCCGGCAGTCATCGCACACCAGGTTTTGTGATTTGTGAGAATCAGAAAAATCACGATCATCAGGGGCAATAATGTAAGCATACTTGTCATAGTGGTACCTCCTTTTAATAGATTAAATTATTTGTTAAATACAGGATATCAAATTAGAAACTTCCAAAGGTAATACTGAAATGGCCATTCTAAGACAATGTTTCAGCATAAAAACAGCATTAAATTTGTTATTATTTAGTGTAAAAAAGCATTAAAAATCCATAGAAAAAGAACCAAAAAGGGCGCAAAAAAGGCGCAATAATGGCTACACTCAGGAGAAAAAACATGCCGACTTATGTAGAGGAAGAAAGAGCAAAATTTTTACAGGCAAATTTTGTACGGAATATGATGAAAGAATTTGGTCTGAAACAGCGAGATATGACAGCCTACATAACCATGCAAATGGAGGACGACAAGAAGAGAATGATTCAAGCGTATAAGGCTTCTTTGAGAGAAGCACTTGCTGGGAAGCGAAACGACCAAGACAGCAAGGTCAAAGACAAACAGTTATGTGAAATCTTTTATAAAATCCGGAATTCCAAAAATTATCCTGAACTGAATCAGGCGCTCCGCCAGTTAAAGGAAAACTTGACAGAAACGAATCTCAAGGATCTGGCAAATGAAGATTTGCAAGAATTTCTTGGCATTCTGATAGAAAGGGAAAAAAACACATCTATGGATACCGGATTCGGTGAAACAAAACTAAAAGCCTATCTAGCTGTTAAGGAAAGGAATCATCAGTATATGAGCTTCAATACTGTTGAAAATCTGGTCAGATATTATATTGCCCCTAATCTGATTGCGAAACCGAATTTCACCGCAACGTATGAAAAAGTAATCAGGCGCAAATGGTGTTTCTATAATCTGAAAAACGAACCCATCATCTATCCAGACCAGAAATATTTACAGCGGCTGAATGAAAAGACAAAGGCATATCAGTCCAGTTCCAAAACCTCAGAAGAGCTAATCAAATATATCATCAGTATCATGAACATTCTCTATGAGATTAGCCTAGATGTGGGAAATAAAACTGCTTATGAACATGAAACTACAGTTCCTGCCGGTCAGGACTGGAATCAGATTTTAAAAAGCCGGACAGAAATATATAATGAAGGAGCCATGAGAGTATCTCAGACAGAGTTAAATGAACATTTTATGAATATGGCAGCCAGATTATCTGCGGACCATGAATTTATACGAAACTTTTATAAAATAGATAATCATGCAAAAGGGTATGTAATGGCTCTTATGCAATACCGGATCAGCGCCTTTTTATACAGTTTTGAAAACAATGAATATGCAAAATCTGAATCCATAAAATGGTTCAGAGAGAACATCAAAGAGCTCCACATCTCCATTGATCCCAGCGCGACACTTGATTCCCCTGTTTACATCGGAGAGGGCTCCCATATCGGCGTTGGATGTAAAATCGGATCCCACTGCTATGTTGGAGAAGAAGTTCGTATTATAGGTGCTCCCTCCGGAAATGTGGTAATTCATGACCATGTAATCATCGAAAGCAAATGTATTATTATCGGTCCTTGTGAAATTCAGAACTATTGTATTATTACATCAGGTACAATACTTTATAAAAATGTCGATCATCATACAAAGATAACAGAGAACACTGCTGAAAATATTAAAGAGCAGGATTATTATAACTGGTTAGAACATTATTATTATGGAGGAAATTAGCATGTGCTATATTACTGTATTTGGTCCCACACATTCTGGGAAATCCACTTTGATGGGCTATATTTCTACATTTCAATTTGATGATCAGCAATACAAGGGACAATTAAAAGAGATCCGCAAAAAAATTCAGATTACAGGGGAATCCTATTATCAGGATATGGCGCTGGCATATTTTTTTGATACGGGCCTGGATGAACGTCATAAATATACTTCCGACAACGAGTCTTCTATAGGAACCACAAAAAGAATTCATATCATAGAGGGAGTAGATACAGATATTACCTATATTGATACTCCTGGCTCCGACGCTGAAATGAGCAATAAATACAATGGACAGTTTATGGGCGAATACGGTATTTATATTGTGGAAACTGGCCTGTTTGAACATCTGAGGGAATACAGCAGTATGGAAGAATACAGGGACATCAAAAAACGTATTTTCGCTCCCCTGTTTTTGTGGAATGCCTATAAGGAAATCAGCAATGTGATTATGGTCATTTCCAAGTTTGATCAGATTGCTTTTGATATGGATCTCTTTCACTGGGCAAAAAAAACCATACAAAACTATTTCGAACATGCAGCAGTCATTCCCATAAGTATCAATGTTTATGCGCGAAAAGGTTACAACATCTACCCGACAGATGAAAAAATTCCAGAATATACCGGCCACTGTCTCATTGACAGTCTCAGCGAATTAATCAAAAACAAACCAGAAAGAAACAGTACCAATACGGTATTTGCATTTATTGATGCTTTCTTCGAAAACAAAAAAGTTATCCGTGTTAAAATGCTGAGCGGACAATTGAAAAAAGGAGATATGGTAACTGTAGGTCCCCTGAAAAAAGATAAAGAGAACGATAATGTATTTCTTCAGGGCTATGTGGAGTCCATCTACGAAAATGGAATACGCATGAGCTGCCTTGAAACAGGACGAATTGGTTCCCTGAAAATAACTGAAATATGCCAGCAGTTATGTAGGAAAACAAAACGGAAAAAGGATTATCGGTTTAAGAGTACTACAATTTTATTTGGAAACAGCAGTTTCATTCAAAAGGGAAATCTGGTTCAGCTTACTGTCTCCTTAGACAATCTGAAAAGCAACGACCTGGAGTCCCTGCTTCAATTCCGCATCAACGACCAGATTGTCATTATCTGGATGGGAAAAAGTATTTTTTCTTCTGTGGCAGGAATCATAAAAACGAAAAATCAAATCATCCTTACTATCCTGAATCACAGTTCAGAGCCCAGTATGTTTGCTTTGGTTATGGATGAGCACGGCCAGTTTTTATATAATGCTTTTGTCATCAAACTAAAAAATGAACATTTTATCTGTTGCCGTTTAAACTGTATTGAAGAATTGAAGAAAAAAAAGGAAATCTGCCTAGAATTCATCAATGAAATTAATTACGACTTTTCTTGGGATATAAAAGAGCATTTTGGAAACTGCATCGTAACGCAGACATTGCCTGATAAATATCTGGTTACATTAAATGCCAGAAACTTAAAAAATCTCTCTGCAATCCGAAAATTTGTCAGGGAATATGGAATTACAGATTATTCTGTTATTTTCAGATAAAAAGTCGTTCCTAGTACAGCGTTGCTTAATTACCGATGAATAAATCTTTGCTTTTTGCTTTCTTTGGTGCATAATGTATTTTATCACTAAAGAAAAGGTAGATATTATGCGAAGAAAAACAGTTGATACAATCCTGGTTTTAACCGATGCTATAAAAAATATATTGCTAACATTTTCTAAAAGCCGTTCCCTTCCATCAGCACTGGTTCAGAGGGCGAATATTATCCTTCTTTCCTCCTATGGAGTGCTGAACAGGGATATTGCTGTGCAAGTCGGTCTGCATTATAACCATGTGGCCACCTGGCGCAACCGTTTTCTCAATGCGCTGCCGTCCCTGCGGGAACTCAAATCAGCTGACCCGGACAAACTGGAGAAGGAAATACGACTTATGCTGTCAGACAAAAAATGCCCCGGCACCCGCCTGTTTTTACGGCGGATCAGATCATGAAGATCATTGATCTTGCCTGTAGCGATCCCGGTGACTGAGGGCATGAGGTAAGTCAGTGGAGCCTTCCGTTATTGGTGGCAGAAATCAAAAAACAAGGGATCGCTGAACAGATTTCAGAGAAATCGGTCAGCCGTTTTTTAAAAATGAGGTAGAACTTCAGCCACATAAGATCCGTTACTGGCTCCATTCTACGGAAAAAACGGAAAGCCCTGACACTTTTGCCCGGAAAGTGAATGAAATATGTGCCCTGCACCATGATGCACAGGACTTAAGCCGGGAGAACTCCCATGTTATTTCCACAGATGAAATGACCGGGGTGCAGGCGCTGGAGCGTAAATACCCTGACAAGCTTCCCATGCCCGGCCAGTGTGCAAAAATGGAGTTTGAATATGTTCGCCATGGTACGACCAGCCTGATCGGTTTTTTGATGTTGCCACCGGCCGCATGGAGATGCCTTACCTGAACGCTACACGCACGGAAGATGATTTCGTGGAGGCCGTGAAAGCGTTAGTGTCAACCGACCCGGATGCGGCATGGACATTCATATGCGATGGTCTGAACACCCATAAATCAGAAGCTCTGGCCCGCTTTGTGGCGCATGCCTATGTCTCTGGTGTGGAGCTGGGCATAAAAGGAAAAACAGGGATTTTGAAAAGCATGGAAAGCCGGGCGGAATTCCTGTATAACCCTTGCCACCGGATACGTTTTGTGTACACCCCAAAACATAGTTCCTGGATTGTAGAGCGGCATATTAAATCAAGCGGCGACTGAACAGTCGCCGCGAAATGAACGACCCCGCAGCAAGCTCTTAACTTGACCCATAATTATACAATATAATTCCTATAAGCAAGTAATGAATATAATACTTCCAATCCTTGCCAAACAGAAAGTGCTCCCGGCATACCATCGCTTGGAGCACCTTTTCTTCCGCCAAGAATTCCTAAATCATAAATGGCTTCTTTCAATGTATATGCTTTGGGAATTTCTTGGGTCTTCCTTGCACAACGTAAGCGCTTAATTTACATCCGCTTTCTGCACTGTCTGACGCTGGCCTTCAGTCTCGCAGTCCCGGCCTTTGCAAAAGAGGTCAAGCAGACGGAAGTCCTTGTAACACTGACAATAATCAATGCGGTTCCGTTTTGCCGGACACCATTTTTCTCGTCCCACTTTTACAGATTATCAGCTGCGCTGACTATAGCGTTCTGACTCAGAAAATCCATCATTCCATATTTAGCATGACTATTTTCCGACAACTTTTTCCGATAATATTTCTCAAGTGCCCAGCTACTGTCGTGAAATTGCTCCTCTTGTGACCGATATAGAAAAGCCAAGTTTCTCATACAGAACACCCATTCTACCGATTCTTCCTTAAAAAATAGAAGTGCATTCTCGAAAGCTTCAATCCCATCTCTCAATACTTCTTTGAAATGCTTGTTCCCTTTGAGCGTTAGAAAAACTGATGCCGTTCCAATGATGTATTCTGCTTTGGCGAATGTAGCTTTATCTTCGTCCACTGTGACTTTTTCTAGTGCTTTTGCAGCGGAAGTTGCTGCTTTCAGCAAATTACCTTCCTTGAAAAAACATATCGCCTGACTGACAAGTACCCTTGCCTCGTTGAGAGAATTACTTGCAGATTGATAAATAGACAAAGCAAAATCCAGGTATTCGTGCGCATTTACAAGATTATTAGTGCCCCGTTGTCTATCAATGTGGATTTTACCGAGATAATGAGCGGCCCAGGCAACATGGGGTAGAGCGTTCGGCAGAATGCTCTCTGGCATTTTTAAAATGTGCTGAAAATCCAGCAGAGCTATTTCTAGGTTTTCATCCTTATCTCCACATTTGCGATCATAATATGCTTCACCACGCAGCCTGAGACAGTTAAAGAGCAAGAAGGGGACGTCGCTTTTTTCGGCAGCATTGATTAATATGTTCAGAACTTGCAATGACACCTCGGCCAGATTTATTGGTCTGCCGAAATGATAAATCATTGCTACGCTTGAGGTGACAGGCATTTCCATAGAAAGAGGGTCTTCCTCTTCGGAAAACTCTGGTATGATAGCATCGTGAAGGGCCTCCAGTAGGTTTATAAGAGGCAGCGCGGCTTCAAACCTACATCTATGTTGTAGCAGGTCATTTGCCAGGGACTCTGCATATTCAGAGAGCCATCCCAAAATGCTCTCAGTAAATAGAAGACTGTAATCCTGAATCAGGGATTCCAATTCCGTCGGTCTACTGCCATACCATGTAAGCGCTTTCTTAAGAAGCATATTATAAAATTCATCCGAATTCTGATAAATATGAATTAGGACATCCTTCTCTTCCTGCTTGATTGTGTCCCTCCTGCTCTGGTCACTTTGGCATCTAAAAGCCTCTCTATATAGTGGAATACTTTCAATATATCTCTCTAGCCGGCATAAAGCGACTGCCTTATTATAAAGAGCATTGGAATTTGAATAGTCGTATCCAAGCATATTGTCGCAGGCATTTAAAACAGCCTCTCCATCACCGAGAATTTCATAGAAATAAATTTCGTAATCGTAAGACAGATAATTTAATTGTCTGATAGAAATAGATATATCAGAATAACGCAGCCTATTCCACTCATCTCTATATTCTGCTATTCGCTCCAGCTGCTCCCGGCACCATTCTTTGTCAGTTCCATTTCCACTTCTAATTACACGCCCTATTTCTGCCAGTTTATAATAGTAGGGTCTGGCGTAATCTTCATCTCTGATACGGCAATCAGTTATCAGGGCAGCTTTCATCAGCTGCCCTTCGCGTTCTTTCTTTTCCTCCTCTGTTAATAAATCGATCATTTCCTCAACATAAAGAAAGGCAACATTAAAGCCTTCTAAGTCATCCAGAAAATATTTGCAGTATAATAATATGCTTGCTCTATTTAGACTTCTTGATTCAGAGTTTTCAATAAAATCAGCCACCATCTGGAATTGCTTTTTTGCGTTGCTGGTATCGTTTGAACGATAGAGAGCCATCGCATAATAATATGCGGATTCATAGTCATCCTTTGTTGTTGACAAATATTCCCGATAATAAAGGATCACATTCTCCAGATCGCCAAGTATGCTGTATACATAACCAAGCAGGCGCAACGGTTCTTGGTGTGTTGGGAACTTCTCATGGATTGCCTTCAATCTTGTGATGACATAGTTAAAAGCCTCACGGATTTTTTGCCAATTAGGAGAAAAATCAATGTAAGCTTTCTTACCTTTGTGCTGACCAGCGTCAGTGGAGCCCAGATCTTCGATGTTAACCTCTTCAGCGGCTTTATTGTAAAGGGAATTGATATGGACGTATATGGAGCGGTAATCTGTCGGAACCATCTCAATTGCTTCACGAGAAGCATAGATTGCATGATCCCAATCGGAAAGGGATTGGTATGCTTTAGCCAGACCAGCACTCGCTCGGTAATTTTTATGAAAAAATCGAACCATGCCATAGGTTTCAATTGCATTTTTGGGCAGGTTGTTCCTTAACAGTATCTCTGCCATATCGCATAACTCATCATCGGACGCTCCTCTTATTTTCTTTGCCAGCTGATATAGATTAACCGGCTCACCGATCAATGAAAGATTGCTAAGCTGTGAAGGAGTCAGTTCCCCGACTGGTGACTTTTCAATCTCAGAACCACATAGTTCTTTATAGATTTCCTGCACGGATTGTATGCGGTCTTCAGGAGATGGACAAATGCATTTATTTGCTAAAATGTTTAATTTGTTCTTATAGACTTCATCTGTACAATATTCATTGAGCTTCTTGATCACACGTCCTATGCTGAAAATATCGGTACGAAAATCAACAACACCCTGATTACCCTGTTCGGGAGACTCATAACCAGGCGTATGGCCACCGCCGAAATCGCCAAGTTTTATCGTGCCATCAGCAGCAATAAAGATATTTTCCGGCTTAATGTCCCCATGAAAATATGTGCTGTTTGATGGAGACAGAAAACGAATACAATGTTCTAAACCACGGCAAACCGACTGAATGATATTTACAATCTGTTCCCCTGACATACCATTGTTCAAGTGTTTAGACAAATCATTTGGGAGCCATTCCTGAACCATCAAGACAGAACCGCCGACAATTTCAAGACGTCGGAGCTCAACAACATTCGGATGGAAAGGAATTTTTGCAAATAGCCGGGCTTCATTATAGTACCGGGCTGGAATTTCCTTTAGCACACAGGTGGTCTTGTCCCATAGATCAAGGCAATAGAAGATAGTGCCATGGTACATGCCACCGCCCTTCTTTTCAAGAACACGATAGCGGTTGCAAATGATATCATCCGTTTCATAGCCGGAATGAATGGATTTTTCTACTTTCGGCTCAGAGAAAGAAGAGGGAATAAAACTTCCTATAGAATCCATATTTTTATCTCCTCAATATATTTGTCTGGCATCTTCAAAGTTTATAAATATGCGGGAATACTGGGCTCTCTATTATCTCTAATGAACCTAACAGCGGTTTCGTAGTCATCACCCAGGTGTTCTTTAATCTTCCTTACGGTTGATCCGTATGAGTATGCAAGAATAAAATAGCAAAACATAGTTGGAGAAATATCATCTTCATATTTGAGTAGATCAGAACTATTTTTAATTCCGTCACGAATCAGTTTCTGGTAAGCGTTGTACTGGTCGTCCTGGTATATTCTTCCCTTCTTCATGTAATATTTGTCGACTCCTTCGAGATAGCGCAGCAAATAGTCTCCATATGGTTCTTTGCTGCCTTCCTTGTCAAAGGCATTGAATATTCTCAGAGATCTGTTATCTGGATACTTCAAAGCCATAGACAGCAACTGAGGTGTACAAACTGCTATGTTCCTTTGTCTGTAAGTTTTGAACTGGTCGTTCATATACTGGTCAAAATCAGGATCAAGATATAATTCATATGTATCTGTTTGTGTGACAGCAGCGATTGTTGGCGTAAATGTGCTAAGGGAATCGAGTAGGTTAAGCGTTGCATTTCTCTTTTTGAAAGATTCGAAATATACTTTGTTCAACTCTTTAATACCATTTTTTCCTTGCGTATTATCTGCTGCAATTGCTGTACAAATAATCAAATTTGCCAGAAAATCAGGAAGATAGAGTTGCTGTATTCCATTCAGTGACTGTTTCGTGTAACTACTGGTTAAGCCCAGGTGAGCATTAGGATTTAAACTCGAATCATTTCTAATAATATCAAGGAGCGTTAAGGCAATAGCCTCATAATTACCTCTGGGAATATGCATAAGTGCCTTCTCGGTCTTGCCAACTATCGTGTTTGGCGAAGAACCAGAAGCCTGCATACGAAGTTCATGTGAGATATATAGAGGAAGATTCTTATCGCAGGACTTTACTTGACGAATAAAGTCCACACCAGGTTCCGCGCCTGGATATAGTAACGTTGCCAGTTCATCATCGTTGGGATGGTTACTTCCCTTAGCTAATGAAATTGTCTTAAACACAGAGCCTGAACATAATTTTATCATAAAGCCCTCCATATGGCCGATATGTCATATATTACCAATCAATTGGTTAGCACAAGGCCTGTCTTCTCATCTGCTTCTTTATTAATGTATGATGATATAAAATATTGCTAGGAACAGTAATGGTACAAAAAAATAACACAACGAGAGCATAATTGCAGATAGCAATGGAACAAAATTTTGTTGTAAAATAGGATCACAAGGAACGAGGGAAGAAAATTATTGACCTGACAATTTCACACGAAATAGTTGGTGGAACAAATGCGCCCCTCTCCATCGGTTGCTCGTTTTTGTCGTGATGGGTGACAGCCGCATATAGGATGTATTTTCACAGATAGTGCGTCAGTTGATGTGATCAATAACAAAAACCCAATATATCATTAGTATAACACAAGCTAGTTTCCTGTCAAGGACAAAATATACGATTTGCAGTATGATCGTAGCGCAACCTCAGAAAAGAATGATTTACAAAATTTAGAAGGAGGTGTTTGTTTTGATTAGAAAGGATTATCTACCCTACTGCATAACTCTATCGCAGTATATTACTGCCGCTGCTGGTTCAGTCCAACATATCTTGATGCATTTATCACCAGATACCCTAAGTTATATTTTGCTGATCACTTATGTAGTATTCTTTGTTGCCTTGGTCTTCCGATTTCAAACTAGGGGACAGCCTTCCTATAAGCTGTGGTTTATAAGTGTCCCAGCATGGATACCGCCAACTATCCTCTGCCTGTTATTGGTTGCGCTATTGCTACTTTAGAACCTGTATTCACAGGTGTAGAACGTCGTCTGAGTCCTGCTGGACGGGCAGAGCCGCTCTGTACTGCGGAGTCGGACCAAGTCTGCCGCCCGGTAACGGAAGAAGAGCGGCAGACCTGGCCAAACTACACAGAAAACAGCGCATTGCCCGTCCGGCCAGGATCCGCCCATTGTTATTCTGGACGAGGCGACTGCTAATGTGGACCCGGAAAACGAGGATCGGCTCCAGAAGGCGGTAGAGGAGCTGACCAGGAACAAGACTATCATCATGATCGCCCACAGGCTGAAGACCGTGCGGAATGCTGACCAGATACTTGTGGTGGATAACGGGCGCATTGTCCAGCAGGGCAGACATGAAGAGCTGGTCGGGCAGGAAGGCATTTATGCCAGCTTTGTGCTTGGGCGTAAGGAAGCTATCGGATGGAAGCTGGAAGCGTAGGCTGGTTTGACAGAGCTGTGCAAGGCAGGGACAGGGAAAGAAAAGAGGTGCATGATGGATAAAAAGATAACGGATGAAAAAATACCTGCTGTGCCTTGTGCGGCAGAACGGAAACGGCTCCGGCCTACGAACCGGAGATGCTTACATTCCGAAATAACCGGGGAGATGCAGTAATTTATTCCTACAAGGTGTTTCCGGGGATTGAACTTAAGGTTTATTCCGTGCATATGGACGGCTTCTTTTTCGGGATGAGGAGGAAGGGGAATTCATGGAAATACATCACTGCCGTGAAGGGCGTATGGAACAGGGGCAGGAGAATGGGAGCGTTTATATTATGCCGGGTGATCTGTCTGTTACGGTGAGGAAACAGCGTTCCTGCGGGTACGGCTTTCCGCTCTGCCACTACCATGGGATTTCGATCTGCATTGATACCAATGCCGCGCCGGAATGCCTTTCCTGCTTTCTGGACGATGTGAACATCCGTCCGAAAGAACTGGCTAAACGGTTATGTGGGGAAGAAAGCTGTTTCGTTATCCGTTCGCAGGATTATATCGAGCATATTTTTTCCGAACTGTATTCCGTGCCGGATAGCTGTAAAAAGGGATATTTTAAAGTGAAGATCCTGGAACTGCTTTTGGTGCTGGGAAGCATTGACCCGTCAGGGAACCGTGCGCCTGCCCTTTCGCTGTCAAAAATGCAGTCGGACCTTGCAAAGGAAGCTGCCGCCTATCTTTCGGAGAATTTGGACAGACAGATAACCGTGGCCGGGCTGTCTGAAAGGTTCCATGTATCACAGACCCATCTCCAGAATGCGTTTAAAGGCGTGTATGGAGTCCCCGTAAGCTCCTACATTCGTATCTTGAAAATGCAGACTGCAGCTTTACGGCTGATCCATATGGATGCATCCGTATTGGAGATAGCCGCTGAATTCGGTTATAGCAATGCCGGGAAATTTGCTTCTGCTTTTCATAGGATCATGGGGGAAACTCCGGCCGAATACCGGAAAGTGCATGGCAGCTTAAAATGATAGCGGATGACTGCTCCAAGGCAGCGCCCTGCAAAGAGTGTTGTTTTGGAGCATTTTTCTGTTATGATGGAGCGGAAAGGCAGAAGAATGGATGGTATAATTCCAATGTGCCTTGCAAAAGGCGTTTATTTTTGTAATGGGTTAGTTGTTACTAACTAAGAAAGGAGAGGAAGCGGAATGAGCGTGGTGATTGTCGGAGGGAATGAATGTATGGTCCGTCAATATAAAGAATTGTGCAGTGAGTACAAATGTAAGGCAAAGATATATCCCAAAATGACAGGGAGCCTGAAAAATATCGGGGCGCCGGATCTGCTCGTGCTGTTTACAAGCACGGTTTCACATAAAATGATACGCAACGCATTGGACCAGACAAAAGGGAAGCCGGTAAGGACGGTCCGTTCGCATACAAGCTCCATGAATGCACTCAAGGCCATCCTGGAGGACCATATGGAAGAAAGAGGGGAAGGCGCTTATGTCTGAGGAAGTGTTTATCCGCCACTGTTCGCCGACGCTGGCAGGGATAAAAACGGCAAATTTATTTTCCTGCCGCTTTGCGGACGAAAAGGAAATGAGGGACAGCGTCCGCAGGCTGAACGTAGTTCTTGTAAAAAAGGGGATCAGGGTATTGCCCCTCCGGTAACGTGACGGGTGTGCGCTTATTTACGCTTACCGTCCGTCAAGGCTTGTGCGGGATTTGGGGCAGTCCGTCGCCTGTAGGCTGTTAGAGGAACGCGGGTACACTTTTGGGGTGCCGGAACGGTACATTGTCCAGCTCATGCAGAGGCTTGCAGATGACGTGGAATTCCCCCATGAAATCGGCTTGTTTCTTGGCTATCCCCCGAAAGATGTATGCGGTTTTATTGAAAACAGGGCAGGAGGGTATAAATGTGTGGGGGAATGGAAGGTCTACGGCGATGAGGATAAGGCAAAAAAGACATTCGCGCAATACAGGAAATGCAAGGAAGTTTACTGTGCGCAGTATGCACAGGGAAGGTCAATTGAACGGCTCACAGTAGCTGTTTGATATAAAATAATTTTAAGAAGAAAGGCAGGATACATATTATGGGAAAAACAGCAGTGGTTTATTGGAGTGGGACCGGGAACACGTAGGCAATGGCGGAGGCGGTTCTGGAAGGCGCAAAGGCAGGCGGGGCAGAGGAGGACCTGTTCACACCTTCGGAGTTTGACGCCTCCAAGATGGGTGCCTATGATGCGGTTGCTTTCGGCTGCCCGGCTATGGGTGCGGAAGTGCTGGAGGAGGGCGAATTCCAGCCGATGTTTGATTATAACATAAACCTGCTGAAATACGATTCCGAGACAGGGAAGCCCCTGGCGGATTCACACTGGGACGTCCTGGAGAAATTCGACGATACCCAGCTTGACAACACAGACTTAGACCGCACGCCGGACGAGCCGGGAACCTACGAGTCCGGCCTGGGAAGCCTCAACCAGACGGCCTGGGGAGAGGACGAGATCGTGTTTAACTATTTCGGAAATAAGGGCGTCACGGAGTCTGATACCAACAAATACAACTGGGGCAATGACGGGGGGAGCCAGTTTGAGACGTGGGACGACCCGTACCGTGATCCCTGCAAACGGGACGACAATGTAACGGGCCGGGACGGGCTTCTCTATGAGATTGATTCTTCCGGGAACAAAAGTGAGACGCCCGCACATACGGATATCAAAGGCTACACCTATCATAAAGGTTACTGTACCGGGCATCCGGCCCCGGAGATTGAGTACCTTGAATGCGAATGCGAGGAGGAGTGCGACTGTGAGGAAATCAACCAGCAGCTGCACGACGAGGCGTGGGCCGCATGGTATGAGGAAGTAAAAAAATGCGAAAAACTCGTAGAGGAAGGCGGATTCTTCCACTGCATCGAGCCGGGTGACGCCGCAAAGGAAGCGATGGAGGCAGACCGCGATCAGTTTTATAAAGATTTTATTTCCCTGACCTATGAATACAGCACAAGGGAAATCCAGGCGGCAAAGGGTTATATACGCCACGGCATCCACACGGACGACATTCCGGTCGAGTGGCGCACCGTCACATCCAGCGAGTATAAGGATACCGGGGAGGCGAAGAACCTGGAGCATACAGAAGGTGGAGCCCGGGGGACGGAGCCGGACGGTGCTCATGATGAGGACGGGGAGGAACACTCCGGCAGCTCCTACCGCTACACGCCCGCCATGAAACAGGACCGAGTTGCCGCAATGCCTGTCCGTTCTGAAAGCTCAGAACCGGAAGGAGAGACCCTTGCAGATACTGAGGAAACTGCCGGTGCATCTGAAGGCAGGGAAACGGGCGGCCAGGATGAATCAGGAAGCAGCGGCAAAACGGACAGTACAGATGAGGCTGAGAATCAGGGCGAAGAAGAAAGCCTGCCTGAGGAAGACGAAACGGACATTATCGTAATAGCCCAGGGAAAAAGGGTTCAGGGAATCGCTTTTATCGCAGATGCTGAAACCAGCGCCGCCGATGAATCCGAAGGCCAGGGCAAAACAGAAAGCGCGGCTGTCCTTGACAGTACGGAGGCCGCAGGGCAGTACGGAGATACCAGCATATTAATCAGTAATGGATTTTTTTTAGAAATATATTTAAAATGGCTTTTTCTTTTCTAATTCCCATAATCTGTTAATTACTTGAAAATTTTTCGCTGAATCCTTTCATATACTCGTTTTTCCCTACACAAAAATAAATAAATGTTTTGGCAAATCAAGGCTTATGCACTATGGAAAAATATGTGTTATCGTGGTATAATTTTATCAGGGAGACAGTATTCAAAAAAATTTTAAATTTTTTTGTGGAAAATCCCGGATCACAGCCTATAATTTCGCCAGGACAGAGAGGATATATCAAACCCCAGCGGGGAGAAAGCGGAAAACTTTATCCGGGGAGCCGGTCAATCGACACTAAGCTGGCAGTACCCGGCCGCCTTTCCACCCCGGCAAAAAAATATTTAAAAAAATAAAAGTTTTTTGTGGGAAATCCGGATTTTTGTCCTATAATGTGGCCAGGAACAAGGAAGTAAAAACCAAACATTAAATCAAGGAGGAATTTTTTATGAGAAAGCAGAACCTTTTCAAGAGAGCAGCAGTAATGGCGCTGGCAGGAATCCTGGTAATGGGAAGTGCAATGCCTTCGTTTGCGGCAGGATGGCAGTGGCTTGACGAAAACAACGACGGTATAGCGGAATGCTATTATTTTGATGACAACGGCTCTAAGCTTACAGGCACGACAACCCCGGACGGATATACAGTAAATGCAGACGGCGCATGGGTAGAAAACGGGGCAGTACAGACACAGGCTTCTTCTGCCAGTGGCGCAGGTTCTAATAGTGCCTCCGGCCAGACAGGTGCTGCGGGGTGGTATCATGACGGGACCGGGTGGAGATATCGGGTGTCCGATGAGCATGATGCAAGTGATCTTTGGGTTTGGAGCGATTTGAATAATGACGGCATATCGGAGTTATACTATTTTCAGTATGGCTTTCAGGATGGAAAATTTGGAGGCTATCTGCTGACGAACGGCGTTTCACCAGAAGGATATACAGTAAATGCGGAAGGTGCACGGATGGTCAATGGAGTAGTGCTGACGCAGCCGGCGGTTCCGGCTTATGCACCTGCCAACACATACAATGCCCAGGGAGTTAGCAATATTGCCCTGGAGATGGTGGAAAATACCAGGGAGCAAAATGCTAAGTTCGGGGAAGTGTCTGTCCACGGGGAAAATTCGGCCAAAATACGGGTTGAATATGCTAATGGTTTCGTGATGTCATACAGCAGGTCGGTTGAAGCAGATAAAACAATACGGGCATCAAACGTATCCAATAGAAAGCTCCTGTTTCAATATTATGACAGTAGTTTTACATCTGCTGAGCGTATTGCAGATTATCTGCATAGCAATGGATTTAAAGACGGATATTATGGGGTCTATGCGAATGGAGACGCATGCCAGATGAATTTAGGTGACGGTCATGCGATGGTGTGGCAGGATAATGGAAGTATTTATCTCAGTGCTGCTTATAGAAACTACAGATAATTAAAAATACCAGGATATAGGAAATACGCAGAGACAAATTTGTTTTGCCCTGCGTATTTTTTTTCGTAAACGGTAGATAGGTTCTTTCCAATGTTTATTGACTTTAACGTGATAAAGCATCTTGTTCATTACTAAATTGATGACCCCTATGCTTTTTCAGAAGCAATATTCTATAAATGATTCATATTTTGTTTCCCAAATAGCATTGTTATGCTTGCTTTTCGTAATACAAAAACAATTTAACACGGTGAAGTCAACAAATGCCGGAAAGAACCGGTAGATAGGTTCTTTCCATATGTTTGTTGAATTTATTTTGTAAAAGCTGTGTTTTATCATGTAATGGGCAACGATAAGATGAGACAGGTACTTGAGCAAGCCAGAGCCAGAATATTATTTTGCATAAAATTTTTTGTTTATACCTCAAAAATGGTTCCCATGCTCCATACTTATAATAGGCGATTGCGAAACCCACCAATTAGAATATATGCGGCTTTCAGAGTTTTGCAATTACCTGATACTTATAAAAAAGAAGGGAGATTTTATCCATGGGAAAAACTCAACCATTTTTCCGCAGGAAGAAACGCGCGACGGCATTTTTTCTGGCAGGGGCTATTGCCGTGACATCCTTCCTGCCCAAAATAACCAGCGCGTTTAACCTGAACGCTGGCTACTACACCTACCCGGAGTCAACATGCACTTGGGGTGACAATTCAGAAGCCATGCAATGTAATACTTTACGTCACGATGGTGAATATACACAGACAGGCCTTGCCTTCAACTCGGCGCTTTACACTTTCGACAAGATGTTCCTGTCACCTGATGCGGCAGCCGCGATTGGTAACCGTGAATGGCCCTTGGGCGGTCAGTTTTATCTGCAGGTTCGGCCTGGTTACGAAAACGAGGAGTATGCTATGTTTAACGGACGTCATACCTACTGCACTGGTACACATGAGTCCGCGAGGCCTATTGCCCCCAGTGCTCAGGCATTTGGAAGCGGGAAGTTTTATTTGCCTGAAAAACCTTTCCGCGAGACAACTGAAGGAAAAACCAACCCGGATTTTAATTTCTTGATGCTGGCGCTTGGCTGCTATTACCCGGGGGAGTGCCAGGAGGTACCGCCGGATATCGAGTGGCAATACGAGGATCCCTGGGCGGCTATGGGGCTTGCCAGCCAGCTCATTGCCTGGATGGCTACAGATAGTGATAAGAACGGTTTTACAGGCGCTCCAAAAGGGGCGGACGCTGCCGCCGTGAATGCGGCCTTCCAACAGGATCTGGACTACTTTCGCTCCGAATGGTATTATCAGAAGTCCCTTCCGACTGTGGTAACGCCGCAG
>CAJTGE010000031.1 GCA_910575795.1 Clostridiaceae bacterium
GAGATTTCTCGAAACTATTAAAAATTGTTCTGCTTTGATAAAGGTCGTAGAAGACTACATTTTATCAGGTTTTAGAAAATTTCAAAAGTTGTAAACTGGTGTGTGAAATATATAAAAAGGAAATAATAAAAACAGAAAATAAAGAGAAAAGGAATAGAAATAAGATATTTTTTTCTTATGTAATTCCTTCTGTGCTGGCTTTTGCGCTATCCGGGGTTTACGCGATTGTGGATGGTTTCTTCATTGGAAACAGTTTAGGGGATATCGGTCTTTCTGCCATTAATATCGCTTACCCTGTCGGAGCGTTCATGCAGGCAGTCGGCACAGGGATCGGTATGGGAGGCGCGGTGAACTACTCTATTTCAAGTGCGGCAGGAGACAGGAAGAAAGCACATTCTTATGCAGGGGGTATAGGAACTTTCCTGCTCATTGCCAGCGCCGTTTTAACGATACTATTGTATCTTGGCCTGGAACTGGTCATCAGGCTGTTGGGAGCGGAAGGTGATATTTTTGTGTTCAGCAGGGAATATCTCCGCATTATCGTTTTAGGAGCCGTATTTCAAATTTTTTCTACGGGTATTGTCCCGTTGATCCGTAATTATAATGGGGCGGTCCAAAGCTCCCGATGAAGTCCGCCCGGTCCTTGTGCCTTGCGGCTCCGCGCATCCGTCTTGCCTGAATGGGATGGACGACGGGTAGGCCCCGCCCTACGAATACGCAGTTGTGGTAGCGGAAACTTTCATAGAGGGAGCCGTCCCAGAGACACCGGCTTATGATGTCGCCGTCAATCCCCCTTCCTTGCAGATAGCCCATGGACATTTGTAGCGTAGCGGTTCGGCTCCGGCAGCTCAAAAGGCTTTGGAGAAAGAACATCTGCCGGCTGGGAAAGAAAACGGGATGGACACCCGCCACAGAGAGTCTCCACAGCAGAGAAAAAATCCTGTCCCCGCACCTTTATGAGATAGTCAAGGGCAGTTTTTCCGCCAATGTTCTGGCTGCACCAGTGCCATTTGCCGTTGGAAATCACAAGGCTGTCATGGCTCACAGTGCGATATTCCCTTGGCCTGGACTTCTTTAACTCGCCCGGCTCGTAGGTTTGGAGATAGGAAAGCAAATCCCACTGTTTGGCCTCGGCCACCTGCCCTTTTGTCACTCCGGGCATTGCAAACCCTCCTTCCCATTGTTTATTTTCGGTCAGCAGAGCCTCGGGCCATGTTGACCCGAAGCCTACCGTTCCTCATGAGAAAGCCCGCCTTATCCTTGTGCGGAACCGGCGGGGCCTCCCTAAACTGTTTTATGGTTTCTAAGATAGAGCGGGTCTCTTCCTTCTCATTCCGGGCAGACGGCCCGGCAATGCGGTATTCCGTGGGGATGTCCTCCCGTCCGGTGTAATACTCGATAAACGGCTCGCCGCTCTCGCATAAATAGCCGCCCGGCACGAATCCGCCTATGCCGTTTAAATCAATGTCCCGTCCACCTGCCGTCTCTTTGTCCTTTTCCGTGTTCTGTTTCTCCGTTTCCTTTACGGGAGAATCAGAAGGAGCAGATTTTTCCGGTTGTTTCTGAATTTCCTCCGCCTTAGCCGGTGTCGGTGATTCCTGCACAGGAAAATCCGTCTGCTTTTCCTGCGCAGCCTTTACCGCTTTCACCATATCCGCCAGACTTTGTTTTCCGGATTCTTTTGCGGTATCGCTCTCCGGTGAGGGCGGTACTTTTGCTTTTTCATCAGCCAATACAGATTGCCTCCTTTTCGTGGCATGAAAAAGGGCCCAACCTTTACGGTCAGGCCCGGTCAATGGGAACTGATATAATATTTTTCGCCTCCTTCCGGTCTATATATAGGAAAAAGGACAGGTCTGGCCTGTCCTTCTTCTGGCAAAGTAAGCAAATGTAGTTGTGCTATGAGACGGAAACAACCTTTTCCTTATATTTAAAACCCTTTAAATCCGGGGCTTTCCGGCTTGTCCACTCATAAATCCCTCTGATGTGTTCCCATGTTACATCGTGGCTAGGCATACCGCCCGCACGGCCTCCCAGCACCTTTTTTCCCTTTAAATCCTGCCAGGAAAAGTCCTCCTGCGGCGTCCGCCCCACCAGAAAATTTCCGGCCCGCTGGGTGAGCTGGGCGAAATTGACGGCATAGTCGTCCGAGCCCTGCTGATAGACGTAAATGCTGGCCTCTGAGCCCATAAAGCCGATGTCCGCATCGCCGGAGATGAGGGCTGTCATGACCTTATCCGCGCCGGCCCCGTTGACGAGGGTCAAATCGATGCCCTCCTCTTTAAAATATCCGAGCTCAATCGCCGCGTACTGCGGGGCGTAGAAGATCGAGTGGGCCACCTCATTTAAGGTAACCGAAGCCGTCCCGGCGCTGCCACTGCTCTGGCAGCCGGACAGAGAGGCGGCCAGAACGCCGGCCGCCACCAGCACAGAAATCCATTTTTTCATGATACTCTCCCATTATTTCGTTATGTATTAAGATATTAAGGAAAAAAACAGAAGGTGCCTGTTTAAAAGTGGGGAAATCTATGGACTTCAAAACTTTAGTATGTTAAAATATAACATACGGTTGTTTTTTGGGTAATTATGGTTGGATTAAAGAGGTGCGTTACATGAACAAGAAACTCAAGACAGAGGCGGTGGATCACCTGTTTCAGGCGATCCTGACTTTGGAAAGTACGGAGGAATGCTACAGCTTTTTTGAAGATGTCTGCACAGTGAATGAGCTGTTGTCCTTCTCCCAGCGCTATGAGGTGGCAAAGATGCTGCGGGAGAAGAAAACCTACCTGGAGATTGCAGAGAAGACAGGGGCTTCCACAGCGACGATCAGCCGCGTAAACCGTTCCCTGAACTATGGGAACGATGGATACGATATGGTATTTAAGCGCATTACAGAATCAGAGGAGGCGGCGGAGGATGACTGAGGGCTGTTCGGCCTGGATATAATAAAGATAAAAACCGGGGACCAGGAGGTCCTCGGATTTTGAGTTTTAAGGGGATTTTTTTGCATTAGCGGACGAAAGCGCCTGTCTGCGGCGGGATTTTGAGAGTACATTATGATGTACTCTCGGAATCTCTCTGCGCCTGCTTTTGCGGCTGATTTTCCGCCAGATGCACCCAAATTTAATCAACGTACGCTCCACGTACGCCTCATAAATTTGTGCACATCTGACAAAAAATCATCTCACAAAATCAGGCACAGCAAGATTCCGAGAGTACATTATGACAGAAAGGAGAATCATCAGATTATGAAATGGTTATCAAAAAAACAGGGGACGGCAAAGGATTGGATCTGCGATATTCTGGGGGCGCTTCTTCAGGCTTTGGGCGTGTGGTGCTTTGTGGAGCCGTGTAAAATCGCGCCGGGCGGCGCGTCGGGGATCGCGCTTTTAATCAACCACTTAAGCGGGTGGCCGGTGGGAACCCTGTCGCTTTTGATCAATGTGCCGCTGCTTGCGGGCGCTTATTATCTGCTTGATCGGAGGATGGCGAAAAAGACGATACGCACGGTGATCATTATGACAGTCCTGCTTGACATGTGCGTCGCTCCGATTGTTCCGCAGTATGAAGGGGATCGCCTGATCTGTTCCGCTTTCGGAGGAATCTTAGTGGGCGCGGGGATGGCCCTGATCTTTATGAGGGATTCGACCACAGGCGGCGGGGATATCCTTGCAAAGCTCCTTCAGAGGCGCTACCCGTACATGCATACCGGGTATGCAATTATGATCATCGATATGATCATTATCGGCTCTTCGGTTGCCATATTCGGCAATCTGGAATCCGCCCTGTACGGGATTATATCCATGGTCTGCATGACACAGACGATTGACGCCATTCTCTATGGCATGAATAAGGGAACCATGGTCACGATCATTTCCCCGCAGAACCATGAAATATCCAGGGAGATCATGCGGGGGATCGACAGGGGCACGACGTTTTTCAAAACCATCGGGGGATTTAGCGGCGAGGATTCCCGGACGCTGATGTGCGTGGTGGATCGCAAACAGTTCCATATGGTAAAGGAGATCATCGACCGCTGCGATCCGAAAGCATTTGTGATCGTGTCTGAGACAAAGGAGGTATACGGGGAGGGATTTTTAAATGATCCGAGGGAAGAGGCGCAGGAAATATAGACGCGTGCGCCCCGATGCTGTCATGTTTTTTTCTTTTTAGGAGGATTTTCCTCGCGCAACTGTTCGGCCAAAAGCTCAATCATCTGCTTTTTCAGATAGACGTCGAACGCCAGCTCGCAGATAAAGGCAAAGAGCCGCAGGTATTCCCGATCCTCGTATCCGGCGTCCGCAAAGGTTTCGGAGGCGGCGTGGAATTTGGCCCTGACATCCTCTTTTAAACGCCTGCGCTGCTCCTCTTCGAGAGAAAAAATCTCCTCATACAGAGCGGACAGCTCCGGGACAGAGCCCTTGTCAAAATGGCGTTCGCTGATGGGGGAGAGGAGCTGCTCAATGTCATGGAAGGAGATGACATTTTTAAAATAGTAGATCAGGATCAGCATGATAATGTGGTTTTCTGAGTATTTCTTCTTCACAGGCGGTGGGAAAAGGCGGTTTTTGGCGTAGTTGTTGATCATGGTTTTGGTCAGAACCGTCTCCCCGTCCGCGCGCCCGGAGGCGGATAAGTGGGAATCCATAAATGTGGTTACCTGATCCATGTATAAGTCAATGCCAGGGATATCAGAGGCGTGGATCCGGGTCAGGCTGTCCAGGAAATCCATCAGCTCCTGCAGGCGTTCTTCATTCGTTTTCATCGTTGTTCACCTCATACTTTATTATATAGTTTTGGAAACGGGATGGCAAGCGGATTTATGAGGGGAATTTGTGAAAATGTTGCGGGCCACGTAGTGAGTCGGAAAGAGGATGCCAGAGCCGGCTTCTATATCCAAAAGAACCCCCGCTTCTGCCCGGAGAAAAGCGGGGTTCCGTTGGATATAAGACCTTCCCCTGGCGGCCCTTTCACGCTCAACCACAGCCGGCGTATTTATAGAAACATCCGCCGCTCTATCTGTAAACAGCAAAATTATCAGCACTCAATACATATGAGTGCTGATTTTCTATTGACATCTTCCATAATGCGTATTAGAATATGTAATACGACATACGAACCAAAGCGATTATGATTCTAAATAGAAAAAGGAGTGTGCAACATGGCTGCAAAATCAGGAAGTTTATCAATTAACAGCGAAAATATTTTCCCAATCATCAAAAAATGGCTTTATTCGGATCACGATATTTTTTACAGGGAGCTGATTTCCAATGGCTGCGACGCGATTACGAAGCTGAAAAAGCTGGAGCTGATGGGCGAATATACGAAGCCGGAGGATCTGGAGCACAAGATTCAGGTGACCGTGGATCAGAATGCCAAGACGATTATGGTAGAGGATAACGGTATCGGCATGACGGCGGAAGAAGTGGAAGAGTACATCAATCAGATTGCCTTTTCCGGCGCGCAGGATTTCTTAGAGAAGTATAAGGACAAGGCGAATGAGGATCAGATCATCGGCCATTTCGGGCTGGGCTTTTATTCAGCGTTTATGGTGGCGGACCGGGTGACGATTGATACGCTGTCTTATAAGGAAGATGCAGAGCCGGTACACTGGGAGTCTGAGGGCGGCACGGAGTTTTCCATGGATACGGGCGATAAAGAGCAGAACGGCACGCGGATTACCCTGTATCTGAACGAGGACAGCCATGAATTCTGTAATGAGTACCGCGCCCGCGAGGTGATCCAGAAATACTGCGCTTTCATGCCGGTGGAGATCTTTTTGGCCAACGCTTCCGGAGAGCCGGAGTATGAGACAATTGAGAAGGACGAGCTGACAGACAAGGATAAGGTGATTGAGACCATTATTGAGGAGGCGAAGACCGAGGAGAAGGAGAACGAGGACGGGACGAAGGAGACGGTTGAAGTTTCCCCGAGAAAGGAGAAATATAAGATCGCCAAGCGCCCGGTTGCATTAAACGACATCCATCCGCTGTGGAACAAGCACCCGAATGAGTGCAGCGAGGAGGAGTACCGCGAGTTTTACCGCAAGGTATTCATGGATTACAAGGAGCCGCTTTTCTGGATTCATCTGAATATGGATTATCCGTTTAATTTAAAGGGCATCCTGTATTTCCCGAAGATCAACATGGAGTATGAGAGCATTGAGGGAACGATCAAGCTGTACAACAACCAGGTGTTTATTGCGGATAACATTAAGGAAGTGATTCCGGAGTTCCTGATGCTCTTAAAGGGTGTGATCGACTGCCCGGATCTGCCGCTGAACGTATCCAGGAGCGCGCTGCAGAACGACGGGTTTGTTAAGAAAATATCGGATTATATCACGAAAAAGGTGGCGGATAAGCTGTCCGGCCTGTGCAAGACGGATCGCGAAAACTATGAGAAATACTGGGATGACATTGCTCCGTTTATCAAATTCGGCTGCTTAAAGGATGAGAAGTTCGCTGAGAAGATGGACGAGTATATTATCTTCAAGAATCTGGATGGCAAGTATCTGACCTTAAAGGACTGCGGGGAGCGGGCGAAGGAGGAGAACCATGAGAATAAGATTTTCTATGTGACGGATGAAAAGGAGCAGAGCCAGTACATTAACCTCTTTAAGGAATCCGGCCAGGATGCGGTGATCCTTCCCCACAGCATTGACAGCCCCTTTATCGGCCATCTGGAGCAGAAGCATGAAAATACGAAATTCCTGCGCATTGACGCGGATGTGAATGACACCATGAAGGAGGAGGTAAAGGAGGACGAGCAGGAGGACTTAAAGAAGAAAGAGGAAACCCTGTCCGGCATCTTTAAAAAGGCTCTGGGCAATGACAAGCTTGAGGTTAAGGTGGAGAAGCTAAAAAATGAGTCCCTTTCTTCCATAATCACGGTGTCCGAGGAGACGCGGCGCATGCAGGATATGATGAAGATGTACAATATGTACGGGATGGATCCGTCTGTGTTTGGCGGCAGCGGGCAGGCGCTTGTATTAAATGCCAACAACCATCTGGTTCAGTATATCCTGGAGCACGAGGACGGGGAGAATACGCCAAAGATCTGCGAACAGCTCTACGACCTGGCTCTGTTAAGCCACGGCTCCCTGACGCCGGAGAGGATGAGCGGTTTCATTGCGCGGACGAATGAGATGATGGGCCTGATGCTTTGATGCAGCTATCGTGAACGAGAAAATCATTGGCCGTTCACAATAGGTTTGATACTGTCATGCTGCGGGCGCAGAGAGGACGCAGGTAACCGTTCAGGCCGTCTGAACGGTTACGGCTGCAGAAATCCGGATGGGGGTAAAAGATGGAGGAAATCCGCGCGGAGGAAAGCGGTTATAACGGAAATGAAGATATGGCAGGGCGGTACAGGAGATATGTCCGCAGGATGTGTTCGTGCCTCGGGTGGGCGCTGACAGCCGGTTTGGTAATTTCTACGGGAATCGGACTGATCTTTTCGTACTTTGGACTGGATTATGTGCCGGCCCCTGTGGTGACGCTGATCGGCTACGGCGCGGCGGCCCCTGCGTATTTCATGCTCCTGTCCAGGGTTCCGGCATCGGTTCCTGAAAAGAAAAAGATGCGCCTTCGTAAATTTATCATGTTTTACGTGCTGGCGCAGGGATTGGGGTATGTATGCAGTATCCTGGGCAATCTCATCAATGCGGCGGTCGCCGCGGCGACGGGGCATGATATGTTTCAGATGAACCCGGTCAACAGCATGCTCATGGATCTGGACTGGATCATGATTCTCTATATAACGGTCCTGGGCCCTGTCATTGAGGAATATATTTTCCGGGGATTTCTCTTAAACCGGCTGCGTCCGTTCGGGGAAAAAGCGGCGATCCTCTTTTCAGCCCTGGCGTTCGGGCTGTTTCACGGAAACCTGACGCAGGCGCTTTATGCCGCGGCTATCGGTCTGGTTCTGGGATATGCCGCCGTAAAAACGGCGCGTATGCGCTATAACTGCCTTCTGCATATCTTAATCAACAGCGGCTCCACGCTTCTGGCGCTGAATTTAAACGGCAGCCTGATACGGCAGCTTATTATCAGCGTTGCGACACTGTTTGCCATGGGGGCCTTTATTATCGCCTCGATCGTGATTCTGTGCGTCAACGCGCGGCGCGTTAAGCTGGCGCCGGGAGAATGGCCGGCCGGCGTCGCATACCGGGACTTTGCATCCGCTATGTATGTAAATCCGGGGATGATGTGCTTTATGATTCTGAATGTGATTCTGATTGGGCTTTATTTATTCCTGTAAGGCGGCATGGAAAGGCCCGGATGTGTAATCAAAGAAGCCGGAAAAGGAGGGCTCTTTTTTCCGGCTTCATACATTATCGCGCCATGGATATAATTTCTTCAATGGTATAGTCAGGCTGTTCATATTTTTCTTTCGTGTAATCGCCGGTTCCGCCATGATCAAATTCTTCCAGATATCTGGCCATGCCAATCGGTCCGAGAGCCCTGGTTAATGCCTCGGTTCCCGCCCTTCTGATTTCACTTGGTTTTGTCAGGTTCATGGTCTGTGTCATCATAATATACTTTCAATAAAAACACTCTTTTTCGGATACATTAAAAAGCTTGCCGGCGCCGGCTGAGAATTGATTCAATATCTCTGCGGTTATTGTTATTATACCAGAAAAAGTATGAAATACAAGACCGCTTGACTTTATTCTGAACCGTTACTATAATAAATAGTAATCAAAACTATGTGATATGTATCGCATATCAGGAGGAGTCTTATGGAGTACAGGATTATTGGAGACAGTTGTCTGGATTTGCCGGCGGAGCTGAAAGGGGATCCGCATTTCCGGACAATCCCCCTTACGCTGCAGGTGGGAGAGACTGAGGTAATAGATGATGCGGCCTTTGACCAGGCATCGTTCCTTAGGCTGGTGAAGGAGACGGACGCATGCCCCAAGACGGCCTGCCCGTCGCCGGAGAGCTTTAAGGAGGCGTTTGACTGCGACGCGGACTGGATTTTTGTGATCACCTTATCCAGCCATTTAAGCGGCTCTTATAATTCCGCGGTTCTGGGAAAACGGATTTTTGAGGAGGAGCGCGGGCAGGAGAAGCGGATTGCGGTGATTGATTCCGAGTCGGCCTCCGCCGGGGAGCTGAACATCGCGCTGCGGATCCAGGATCTGTGCGGCCAGGGGCTTTCCTTTGACGAGGTTGTGAAGCAGGCGGAGGAATACCGCGATCATCTGGGCACATACTTTGTGCTGGAATCGCTTGATTATCTGCGCAAAAACGGCAGGCTGACAGGGCTGAAAGCTTTTATTGCGACAACGCTGAATATTAAGCCTGTGATGGCCAGCGATCACGGCGTGATCGTAAAACTCGACCAGGAGAGGGGACTGAATAAAGCCCTCAGCCGCATGGCGAAGATTGCGCTGGAGCGCGGCGGAGATACATCGGCAAAGCGTCTGGTGATCGCGCACTGTAATAACAGGGAGCGGGCCGAGCGGGTGCGCGACGAGCTGCTCGCCAACGCCTCCTTCCGGGATGTGGTGATTACGGACACAGCCGGCGTGGCCACGGTATACGCCGGGGACGGCGGGATCATTGTGACGCTGTAAGACAGTATCGCATTGTTCAGGAATGAAGGCAATACGCCTGGGAATCAACGTGGAATCTGCCTTTTTACTGTAACAGTTCCGGTTGTCTGAACGGTTACTTTTTACATGCTACAATGGAGAATGGATGAGACGAAGAAGATTTAACACGTTATGGCTGCTGCCGCCAGTGATCCTGGCGGCGCTCTTTATATGGGCCGTTGCCGGGCAGCTCAAATACAGGCCGGTGAAAACTTCAGTGACGCGGATATACGGTTCCGGGCAGGGGCCGGAACCGGGAGAAAGCCGCGGACAGGGCAGCGGAAACCGCCCGGGCGGATACGGGGCGCCGGAAGGGGAGGCTGATTCACAGGCCGCGCTCCTGCTGCCTGGAGACGTTTTTGCAGGCCAGGCAGGCGCGGATGTTTCCGGCGCTGGAGAGGCATCCGTTGCCGGGAACGGGGAGATGGCCGGAGAGAGCCATGACGCGCCGGGAGCCGCCGGGGACGCTCCGGGCGCGGATGAAATCAGCCTTTTATTTGCAGGCGATATCTATCTGTCGGATCATGTGCTGAACGCCTATGATCAGGCGGGCGGCATTGCGGGCGTTCTGGACGAAGGGCTCAGGGATGAGATAGCCGCCGCGGATCTGTTTATCGCAAATCAGGAATTTCCGTTCAGCGACCGCGGCGCGCCGGCGGCGGATAAACAGTTTACGTTCCGGCTTCCGCCCGCACGCCTTACGGTGCTGGAGCAGATGGGAGTGGACGTCGTAACGCTGGCCAATAACCACACGCTGGATTATGGGCAGGACGCGCTGTTAGACACATGCGCCCTGCTGGACGGGGCGGGGATTGTGCGGATCGGCGCCGGAGCGGATATAGACGAGGCCGCGAAAGCGGAAATTCTGGAGATAAAAGGAAAACGGATCGGTTTTCTGGCCGCCTCAAGGGTGTACCCGGACGGAAGCTGGGCAGCGTCCGGCGCGCGGCCGGGGGTGATGTCCACCTATGACCCGGCGATGCTGCTGGAAGCGATCCGCAGGCTGCGCCCGGACTGCGATTATCTGGTGGTCTATGTCCACTGGGGGATCGAGCGCAATACGTCGCCGGAGGCGTACCAGGTCACGATGGGCCGCCAGTACATCGACGCCGGGGCGGATCTGGTGGTGGGCAGCCATCCGCATGTGCTGCAGGGGATCGAGTATTATAAAGGAAAGCCGATCCTCTACAGCCTGGGAAACTTTGTATTCGGCAGCTCCATACCGGAGACGATGCTGGTAAGGGTTGAGCTGGGCGAAGGCGCAGGCGCGCTTTCTCTGGTTCCCGCCGTCTCATCGGCGGGCTTTACACGGCAGATGGACGCCGCAAAGCAGGAAGACTTTTTCCGGCGCATGGAGGAAATGTCCGCGGGGATTCAGATAGAGGGCGGCGCGGTGCTGCCGCCAAACCATTCTCCCTGAAATGCGCCGCTCTCTCGAAGCGCCTTCTGGAAGGCCCCCAGAAACGCTTTTTTATCGCGCGTCCAAAGCGGCGCCATCAGGAGATGCTTCGGGCCGTCCCCGCTCAGGCGGTGGATTACGATGTCCGGCGGCAGCAGGCGGATACAGCAGATGAGGAGTTCGATATACTCCCCGCGGGACATGACGGGAAACGGCTTTTCCTCATAAAGCCCGGCCAGCCGCGTCCCCTTAAGCACATGGAGAAGCTGCAGCTTGATCCCGTCGATCCGCGGCATAAATCCTGCCAGGAACTTAACGGTTTCAAGCATGCGTTCCCGATCCTCGCCCGGAAGGCCCAGGATCACATGCACAACCACCGCAAGGCCGGCGGCCTTTAAGCGCCTGACCGCGTCCGTAAAGCAGGAAAGCGGATACCCCCGCCCAACCGCGGCCGCCGTATCCTCATGGATGGTCTGCAGCCCCAGTTCCACCCAGACAGGCTTCACTGTATTCAGCCGCCCAAGCAGCGCCACCGTCTCATCCGGCAGGCAGTCCGGCCGCGTGGCGACAGAGAGCGCGGCGATATCCGGATGGGAGACAGCCTCTGTAAAAAGCGCCTCCAGGTAATCCACAGGCGCATAGGTATTGGTGTAAGACTGGAAATACGCGATATAGCGCCCGCCCTTCATCTTGCCCTTCACTCTCTGTTTGGCGGCCTCGATCTGCTCCGTGACAGACGCGTGCAGCGGCTCGGCGAAATCCCCGGATCCCCCAAGGCTGCAGAAGCTGCATCCCCCTGTCCCGGCTGTCCCGTCCCGGTTGGGGCAGGACATGCCGCCGTCGAGAGCCAGTTTATAGATCTTTTCACCGAATGTTTCCCTCAGATAATCATTCAGGGAACGGTAGGGTGAGAATGTTTCAGGGGCGGCGCTGGGGGGCGTATTTGGGAGGAATTTATACATTTGGGAATGCGCCTCCTTTCTTTAAACAGGGGGGAGGATCTTGAGGGGGCCGCCCGTCCCAGACTGCGTTGCCGGAAGGCCGTATGGAATATTATTTTTTGTAGGGTTTATCTTTATCCATGCAACCAGGATATAGGCGCGCAAGCTGCCGTCCTGATCCTCTGCCACAATCTCACATTCCTCCAGGTGTTCTGCGGCTAGTACATCATTGCATTAATTCGCGAGTAAAAAGCGCTTGATATTCGTGTCATCTGTGCGTCTGCGAAGCGACGGCGTAGTGGAGCCTACGGCTAGCTTCGCAGGCGTGCAGAGGGCGCGGATAGCGAGTGCGGTTTACTCGCGAATTAATGCAACGATGTACTAGTACAGCATAAATTAAGTTCCTGATACATTCGTTTTCAGCAAGGCTTGATTTATCAACATTTATGGCTGTTCTCATGAGTCAGAAACTTATTATTCGCTGTACTAGTATATCAATTTCATGTAATAAGTCAACTGCACCGCAAAATGCATCTCCTGTCCCCGGCGGACTTTGCGCGATCCCTTTCCGGAAAACAAATTGTTACTATTTACAGGGGGGGGGTATCTTCTTGTCCGGCTATGCCGGACAAGAAGCATCGGGCGTTCGCCCGATGGGGAAAACTGGCGGAAAACTGCCTTACAAGCGGGCTTGACGTCTGTTTTCCGCCAGTTTTCCCCGCCCTGCTAACTGTAACAACAAATTCTATACAAATTCTCTGAATATCATATTGAGCCTTCCGAAGCGGAATGATATACTGTAAAGGAAAGAAGAAACAGTCCCAACCAGCCTGAGCCAGTCTTAAAGCTTACCCCGGCGGCGGACGAGATGGAAAAAGGAGAAGACAGCAATGAAAATAAGTGAAACGCTTAAGGCGCTTGATACGGAAAACGCGAAAAAGCTCATGGCAGAGCTCTACACGCAGGCAGGCGCCGATGAAAATACGGATCGCTACCGCCATGTGGCGAACGGCTTTAAGGAGGCGTACGGGGATCAGGATATCCTTTTATTCAGCTCTCCGGGGCGCACGGAGATCAGCGGGAACCACACGGATCACAACCACGGGAAGGTCCTGGCCGGCAGCATTAACTTAGACTGCGTGGGCGCTGCGGCGAAGAACGGGACAGATACCATACGGATTTTAAGCGAAACCTTTAACCAGAAATTTATCATCAGCTTAAAGGATTTAAAGCCCAGCCCCGGAATGTCGGGAACCATTGACCTGACGAAGGGCATTTTGAAGGGCTTTCAGGAAAAGGGCTATCAGGTGGGCGGCTTTGACGCGTTTATCACGAGCAATGTGATCAGCGCGGCGGGCGTCAGCTCCTCGGCGTCTTATGAGATGCTGATCTGCTCCATGGTGAATACGCTGTTTAATGACGGGGCCATGGATGTGGTGGCGTATTCCCATATCGGGAAATATGCGGAGAACCATTACTGGAACAAGGCGTCAGGGCTTCTGGATCAGATGGCCTGCGCGGTCGGCGGCCTTGTCACCATTGATTTTAAGGATCCGGAGAAGCCGCAGGTTGAGAAGCTGGATTTTGATTTCGGGGCGCAGGATCACAGCCTGGTGATTGTGAATACAGGAAAAGGCCATGCGGATCTGAGCGCGGATTATTCATCTATTCCCAATGAGATGAAGAAGGTGGCGGAGTATTTCCACAAGGAAGTATGCGCAGAGATCGACGAGGCGGCGGTGATTGCCGAGATGGCGCAGGTGCGCGCGTTTGCCGGCGATCGCTCTGTGATGCGGGCTCTCCATTTCTTTGAGGAGAACAGGCGCGTGGAAAAGCAGGTAAAGGCGCTGAAGGAGAATGATTTTGCCGCGTTTTTAAAGGAGATCACCGAATCCGGGAATTCGTCGTGGAAATGGCTGCAGAATGTGTACACCACGGCCGACGTGCAGGAGCAGGGGATCAGCATCGCCCTGGCGCTTACGGAACTTTTCCTGGCCGAGAAGAAATGCGGCGCGTGCCGCGTGCACGGCGGCGGCTTTGCGGGCGTGATCATGGCCATGCTTCCGAACGGGCTGGTGGATGAATATGTGGAATACATTGAGAAAGCAATCGGCGCAGGGAACGCGTACAGGATGAACATACGCCCGTACGGCGCGATCTGTGTCAGCGACAGACTGTAAACGCGATATAAAAAAGAGCCGGTGATCCGGGGAAAGGGAACGCGATGGGGAATCAGAATCTTATTATTACCATTGAAAGAGAATACGGAAGCGGCGGCCGCATTGTAGGGCGGCGGCTGGCGGAGGAGATGGGGCTTCATTTCTACGATGATGATATTATCAAGCTGGCCTCTGAAAAAAGCGCGGTGGGGGAGCAGTTTTTCCGCCTGGCGGATGAGAAGGCGGGAAATAACCTGCTGCACCGCCTGAGCGGCGGGAGGGTGGATGTGTTTTCCAAGCCCTCCGTGGACGGCAAGCTGACTTCTCCGGAAAACCTGTTCAAATTTCAGTCCGAGGTGATACGGGAGCTGGCGGAGAAGGAGTCCTGCGTGTTTGTGGGTCGGGCCGCGGGCTTTGTGCTGGATCAGGACGAGGAGATCGAGCGCCTGGTGCGGATCTTTGTGTATGCGGATAAGGTGAAAAAGGTGCAGCGGACCATGGAGGTGGACTGCATCGACGAGGAGAGGGCGAAGCGCCGGGTGAAAAAGATCGACCGGGAGCGCAGAGAGTATTTTAAGTATTACACAGGAAGCGAATGGCATAACATCAAGAATTACGATTTGCCGATCAATACGACGCGGCTGACGCTGGAGGAGACAGCGGAGCTGATAAAGAGCTATATCCGGATCAAAGGATTTACCTGGCCGGCAGACGCTTCCGGGCAGCCGTAGATGAGAGAGGTGCAAAAAGGCAGATGAAAAAACTGGCGGTGGGAATCCTGGCCCATGTGGACGCAGGAAAGACGACGCTCTCAGAGGCCATGCTTCTGACCGGGGGAATGATCCGGCAGGCCGGGAGAGTGGATCACGGCGACACGTTTCTGGACACATATGAGCTGGAAAAGCAGCGGGGGATTACAATATTTTCAAAGCAGGCGGCGCTGAAATGGGACGGGATGGATGTAACGCTTCTCGATACGCCGGGCCATGTGGATTTTTCGGCGGAGATGGAGCGGACGCTGCAGGTGCTGGATTACGCGATTCTTGTGATCAGCGGCTCTGACGGCGTGCAGGGGCATACCCGGACGCTGTGGCGGCTTCTTGCAAGATACCAGATACCTGTTTTTTTGTTTGTCAATAAAATGGATCTGGCCGTTGGCCGGCGCGAGGCTCTTTTAAAGGAGCTTAAGGAGGAGCTGGACGAAAACTGCATGGATTTCGGGGCGCCGCGCACGGAGGAGTTCTATGAAAATGCGGCGGTCGGCTCAGAAGAGGCCCTGGAGCAGTTCCTTGAGACAGGGGAGGTGACGGACGGCCTGCTACGGCAGATGATCAGCGGCAGGCAGATATTCCCCTGCTATTTTGGATCGGCGCTGCGCGTGGACGGCGTGAAGGAATTTATGGAGGGCCTGGGAGAATATACCCGGATGCCGGATTACCCGGCGCAGTTCGGGGCCAGGATCTTTAAGATCGGAAGAGATCCGCAGGGAAACCGCCTGACCTATTTAAAGATCACGGGCGGCCGCCTGAGCGTGAAGGATGTCTTTGACGGGGAAAAGGTGAACCAGATCCGGATCTATTCCGGCGATAAATTTGAGGCCGTGAAGGAGGCGGGGCCGGGCGCGGTCTGCGCCGTGACGGGCCTTTCGCGGACCGCGCCGGGAAAAGGGCTCGGAGCCGAACAGTTCCAGTCCTTCCCGGTGCTGGAGCCGGTCCTTACGTGCCGCGTGGAGCTTCCGGAGGGGATCGACGCGGCCTCCATGCTGCCAAAGCTTAAGCAGCTCGAAGAGGAGGAGCCGGAGCTGCGCCTTGTCTGGGAGGAGACGAAACAGGAGATTCACGCCCAGATCATGGGAGAGATCCAGATGGAGATCCTAAAGAGCCTCATCGCCCGGCGCTTCGGCGTGGATGTGACATTCGGGGAGCAAAGCATTGTCTACAAGGAGACGATTGCCGGCACAGTGGAAGGCGTGGGCCATTTCGAGCCGCTGCGCCACTATGCGGAGGTTCACCTGCTTTTAGAGCCGGGCGAGGAAGGAAGCGGCCTGTCCTTTGCCACGGCCTGCAGCGAGGATCTCTTAAGCCGCAACTGGCAGCGGCTGATCCTGACCCATTTGGAGGAAAAAGAGCACAGGGGCGTCCTGACCGGAGCGCCGATCACGGATATGAAGATCACGCTGGTATCCGGGCGGGCGCATATCAAGCACACAGAGGGCGGCGATTTCCGCCAGGCCGTGTACCGGGCCGTGCGCCAGGGCCTCAGAGAGGCAGAGTCCGTGCTTCTGGAACCCTTTTACGACTTCTCGCTCGAAATACCGGAGCGCTTCACCGGAAAGGCCATGACAGATCTCGAACGCCTTAAGGCGCGCTTTGAAGCGCCGATGATAGAAGACGGCCGGGCGATCCTCCGGGGAAGCGCCCCGGCGGCCTGCATGGACGGCTATCAGGCGGCTGTTACGGCCTATACAGGCGGCCAGGGCCGCCTTGAGTGCGCATTCAGGGGCTACGGCCCCTGCCACAACCCGGAGGAGGTCATCGCCGCCGCCGGCTATGACCCGGACGCGGATCTCGAAAATCCCTGCGGTTCCGTCTTCTGCATCCACGGAGCGGGCTTTATGGTGGAGTGGGATAAGGTAAAAGAATACATGCACATAGAAGCCATGTCCGCCGCGGACGGACAAACGCCAAAGCTCCGCACAGACGCCAGGCAGGACGCCGCCAGCGGACTCCCCGGAGCCGCCCGCCGCTCCCCGGAAGAGCGTTTCATCGGCACGGACGAGGTAGACGCGATCCTTGCAAGGACCTTCCACGCAAACAAAAAAAGCGATACCTACGCATCAAAAAAACGCTGGGGAAGCCGAAGCAAAGCCTCAACCTCCGCCTCTGCCCCCGGCCCGCACCCCGCAGGCTCCTACGCAGAAAGCTACTGGCGGGGCTCATCCTCCCATGCCGACGCCCCGGGATCCGATAAGGGCAAAACCGAAAAAACCTCCGGAAAAAACACGTCCCTCCAAAAAGACTACCTCCTGGTAGACGGCTACAACATCATCTTTGCCTGGAAAGGACTCAAAGAGCTGGCGGACATCAACATCGACAGTGCCAGAGGCCGTCTCCTCGACATCCTCTGCAACTATCAGGGCATGAAAAAATGCAGCGTCATCGCCGTCTTCGACGCCTACCGCGTCCAGGGCCACGCCACCGAAATCCTGGACTACCATAACATCCACGTAGTCTACACCAAAGAAGCCGAGACAGCCGACCAGTACATCGAAAAATTCGCCCATCAGAACGGCAGAAAATACCGCGTCACTGTAGCCACCTCCGACTACCTGGAACAGATCATCATCCGCGGCCAGGGCTGCGGCCTCCTCTCCGCGCGCGAGCTGGAAGAAGAGATCGAAAAAATGAGCATCCAGATCCGCGAGGAATGCAGCCGCCCGGAATCCGGCTCAAAACGCTACCTGTTCGATTCCGTTCCGGAGGATGTAAAACGGCAGATAGACGGGCTGCCTAAGGGATAAAATGATAAAATAGTGCGGCATTAATTCAATATTTAGTCTGATATTTGGCTGATAATATTGTAAAATCCACATGTTTACCACAATATGACAGAATATATATTAATTATTCGCTGTACATGATAATTATTTATCTTCGGCCGGACAGCCACGTAGCCGGAAGCAGGCGGTATATCCGTAAGAAACCCATAGAAAACCGCCGGCGCTTAGCGAGGTCTTTTCGAGCTTAGCGTCCGCTGCGCTTTTCTCTGAGCGGGAGCGGGGTTTCGTCGGATATACCGCCTGCTTCCGGCGTCCCCTTCACGCTCCCCCCCGGTCATCAACTTTTATCAGGCTACTTCAATTCAAACAAAATTTTAACCCCATATCCCCCTCCCATCTCCTTGTAATTATCTCCCAACCGAGTTATAATGTGAACACTTGATGAAATCACAGCGCTGCGCCTCACACCACTGCCCCGTGAACCGCAGCCGCTAATTGAAATCAGGAGGCGTCCTTATGTTTTTACTATTCATGGCAGTGTGGCTGATCCTAAATGGCAGGGCAACCGTGGAAATCATACTCTTCGGCCTTGTGATATCAGCCGCGCTGTTTTATTTTATGTGCAGATATATGGGGTATAACAGCAGGAAGGAGCTGCTTTTGTTCCGCTTATTTCCCCTGTTTATACGCTATCTTTGGGTTCTGGTGCAGGAGATTGTGAAGGCGAATGTGTGTGTGCTGAGGCTCATCCTGTCTCCCAGGCTGCAGCCGGAGCCCGCGTTCCTGTATTTTGACACGGATTTTAAGACAGGCGCGGCCAGGATGCTTCTGGCTAATTCAATCACCCTTACGCCGGGAACGATCACGGTTTCCGTAGAGGGGGATCACTTCTTTGTCCACTGCCTGGACCGGGAGCTGGCTGAGGGGATGGAGGAATCCGTGTTTGTGGAACTGCTTAAGCAGATGGAGGCGGTGGGAGAGAGATGGAGCTGATACAAAAAGCGTATGACGCGCTTCTGATTGGGAGTATGCTGGTTTTGGCGGTCCTCATTATTTTCAGCATGCTGCGGTCCGTGCGCGGTCCGGGAATTGCGGATCGGATCATTGCGGTCAATATGATTGGGACCATGATTATCATGATCATCGCGGTCCTGTCCGTGTACCTCGGGGAAAATTATCTGACGGATATCTGCCTGATCTATGCGCTGATCAGCTTTTTAGGCGTGGTGGTGCTCTGTAAGGTTTATACGGGCGTGTATCTGCAGAAAAAGCACATGAAGGCGGATCTGAACGCGATTGAGGACAACCTGACAGGACAGGGTGCAGAGGAGGAGAAAAAATGATACTGGAATGGATTCGTTTTGCGGTTTCTGCCGCGCTTCTTTTGACAGGGCTGGTATTTATGATTCTGGCCGTGTTTGGGGTCAACCGTTTTAACCGCGCCTTAAACCGGATGCATGCGGCGGCCATGGGGGATACGCTGGGGATCCTGTTTGTCATTATGGGGCTTATTACAATGCGGGGCTTTTCCATGGATTCTTTAAAGCTGTTTCTGGTGATTCTGTTTTTCTGGACCGCATCCCCTGTATCCGGGCATATGATCAGCCGTCTCGAGGCGATGACAAACCGGGATCTGGGCGAGATTATCATGATTCACCGGGAGACGAAGCAAAAGGAGGGGGAGCGCGGATGAAGGTATTTGAGGCCATCCTCCTGCTGAGCCTGATTGGGTGCGCGGTGTCCGTGGCTTTTACGAAGGATCTCTTAACCTCGATCATTATTTTCATGTCCTACAGCCTGATCATGTGTGTGATTTGGATTCTGCTTGAATCACCGGATCTGGCGGTGACAGAGGCGGCGGTCGGCGCAGGAGTTACCAGTATTCTGTTCTTTGTTACGCTTAAGAAAATCAGGGCAATCCGGAAGGAGGATCAGGATGAGCAGACAAAGGGATCATTATAAGAGCAGCCGATGGTATAAATTTATACAATGGGTGGATGGCGAGACAGATCCTTTAAGCCGGGGGATGGAGGCGCGCCCTGCGTGGCATAAGCCGGAACGGGACGAAGGGGCGGCGAAAAAGGAGGAAAAGAGCTCTCAGGAGCCGGCTGCCAGGGCGCAGGAGGGCGGGAGCCAGATTCTTAAAACGCGCGGGATACGCTGGTTTCAGCGCGTGTACCGGATTATGTCCGTCGTTTTGTGCCTGAGTATTATCCTGATCCTTTTGTGGACCGTCGCCTGCCTTCCGCCGTTCGGACATGCGGAGAATCCGGCGAATAATGAGGTGGCGGCCCGTTATATTGAACGCGGACTCCAGGAAACCGGGGCGGTCAACATTGTGACAGGCATGATCCTTGATTACCGGGCGTTTGACACGTTCGGGGAGTCGTGCGTGCTGTTTATCGCCTCGTGCTGCGTGCTGGTGCTTCTGAGGCTGGATTCGGAGAACGGGGGAGATCGCAGACGGAAGGAGCTGGAGGAGAATGACCGTGTTTTTGAGCCCAAAAACGACGTGATTCTGCAGAAATGCGCCTGTGTGCTGGTTCCCCTGATCTTTATATTCGGCATCTATATTATTTTAAACGGCCATCTGTCGCCGGGCGGCGGGTTTTCCGGCGGGGCCGTGCTCGGATCCGGGCTGATTTTGTACTTAAACGCATTTGGATTCAAACGGACAGAGCGCTTTTTTACGGAAAAGGTATACCGCCGGGTGACGCTGGGCGCGCTGACCTTTTACTGCCTGGCCAAGAGCTATTCTTTTTTCACCGGGGCGAACCATCTTAAGAGCGGTATTCCTCTGGGGACGCCGGGGGCAATTATCAGCAGCGGGCTGATCCTGCCTTTAAATATCTGCGTGGGGCTGGTGGTGGCCTGCACCATGTATGCCTTTTATACGCTGTTCCGAAAGGGGGGCATGTAGGATGGGGCGGCTTTTGTCTGTGAATATGGAGGCGACGGCGGCTGTGATCCTGTTCGGCGTAGGCTTTACCATGCTTTTGCTCCACCGCAACCTGATTAAAAAGATCATGGGCATGAATATCATGGATACCGCGGTGTACCTGTTTCTGGCGGCCAAGGGCTATATCGAAGGACGCACGGCGCCTATCGTTGTGGACGGGATCCAGGAAACAACGGGTTATATCAACCCTGTCCCGAGCGGGCTGGTTCTGACGGGGATCGTGGTAAGCGTGAGCACCACGGCGCTGATGCTGGCTCTCACAAAGCGGCTTTATGAGCAGTACGGCTCTCTGGATCTGGATGAAATCCTGATTCTGGCAAAGGAGGAGGAGGAAAAAAGGACATGAGCATTGTGCAGAATTTTCCGTTTTTCTCGATCATCCTCGCCATGTTTTCCGGGATCATTTCCTCGGTTCTTCCCGGTAAGCGCGCCAGAAATATAAGCCTTTTGATGATTGCGGCGACGACAGCGCTGTCATTTGCCGTGCTCTGCTTCTGTATGCGGACCGGGGAGAGCTATACGTATATGATGGGCCATTTTCCGGCCCCGTGGGGAAATGAGATCCGGGCGGGCGTCCTGGAGGGCCTGACGGCGTCCATGTTTGGGATCGTCATGTTTTTGTCTGTGCTAGGCGGCGTGAACCATACGGCGTCGGATGTCGAGGGGTCAAAGCTGAATCTGTTTTATATCATGATTGATCTGATGCTCAGCTCCCTTCTGGCCCTGGTTTACACGAACGATCTGTTTACAGCGTATGTATTTGTCGAGATCAACACGATCGCCGGCTGCGGGCTGATCATGATCCGCCAGAAACGCAAGAGCATGTCGGCCGCTATCCGCTATATGATCATGAGCCAGCTTGGTTCCGGCCTGTTCCTGATTGGGCTGAGCATGCTTTATGACGTGACAGGCCATCTTCTGATGAGCCCGGCCAGAGAATCCGCGGCGCTTATCTTAGACAGCGGGAGCTATACGATCCCCATGCTGGTAATTCTGGCCGTTATCAGCGTGGGCCTGGCCATTAAGAGCGGCCTGTACCCGTTCCACTACTGGATACCGGATACGTATGGCTACGCGACGCCGACGGCGAGCGCCGTGCTGTCGGGCCTCGTTTCCAAGGGATATATTTTCCTTCTGATCAAGATTTTCTACCGGGTGCTGGGGGAGAACTTCGTGATCGGAAGTCATCTGATCAATGTGCTCTACTGCTTTGGCGTGGCCGGAATGGTGATGGGCTCTGTGCATGCGATTGCAGAAAAGGATACGCGCCGGATGATTGCCTATTCCTCTGTGGCACAGATTGGCTATATTTACATGGGGATCGGCATGGGAACCGGGATGGGCATGGTGGCCGCGGTGTTCCATATTTTTACGCACTCCATTACGAAAGCGCTCCTGTTTATCAGCGCCGTGGGGCTTTATGAGGTGTCGGGGAACAGGACGGATTACCACAGCCTGCGCGGGGCCGCCTACCGGAATCCCCTGGCGGGGATCGGCTTTGCCGTGGGCTCCCTCTCCATGGTGGGCTTTCCCATGCTTTCCGGCTTTATCTCAAAGCTTCTATTTGCCACGTCAGCGCTTCACTGCGCGGGTAAGATGCTGCCTACCATAATCGTCCTGGCGGTCAGCACGACGCTCAACGCCGTGTATTTCCTGCGGCTGGTGATTACACTGTACTCAAGGCGGCAAAGCCCGGCGGGGGAAGCGGGCGCAGGCGGGCGGGAGGCGTTTCCCGTACCGGAAAAAAAAGGCCCTTCCCCTGTGAGGGGATCCTGGATGCTGGGACTGTCGATCCTCTGCCTGATTGGCTTAAACCTGTTTCTGGGAACTCTGTCCCAGCCCATTGTCCAGGCTATAGCAGACGGGCTGGCGATGTTTGATTAATAGAGGAGAATGGAAATGGAAGGACAAATCTTATTACTGTTTCCGGTCGTATTTCCGATTCTGGCCGGGATCCTTGTTCTGGCCGGCCGGAGGCTTTGTACCGACAAAAGGCTGGCTTCTCTCACGACGGCGGCCGTGCTTCTGCTCCAGCTTGGCCTGGTATTCGCGGCGGTGGTAAAGGGAGGAAGCCTTACGCTCTGGAAGCTTACGGATACGATATCGCTTACTCTGCGCGTGGATGGGATAAGCCGCCTTTTCGCGGTTCTGACCTCCGGCGTATGGCTTCTGGCGGCGGTTTATTCGGTTTCCTATCTCTCCCACGAGGAGAGGGTTTCCAGGTTCTGCGGTTTTTATCTGATCGTGGAAGGAGTGCTGACGGGGCTTGATTTTGCGGCTGACCTAATAACCATGTATGTCTTTTTTGAAATGATGACACTGACCTCGCTGCCGCTGGTGCTGCATGAGCAGACAAGGGAGGCGGTGCGGGCAGGCATGAAATACCTGTTTTATTCGGTCGCGGGCGCATTTCTGGCGCTGTTCGGCATCTTTTTCCTGGCCGGGGTTTCAGGCGGAACCACCTTTGCGCCGGGCGGTATCCTGACGGACGCGGCGCTTTCCGGCCGGGAGGGACTTCTTCTGGCCGCCTCTTTCTGCATGATCCTTGGCTTTGGCGTGAAAGCGGGCATGTTTCCCCTGCACGGGTGGCTGCCGACCGCCCATCCGGTTGCGCCTGCCCCTGCCAGCGCGGTCCTGTCCGGCCTGATTACGAAGTCAGGAGTGCTGGCGATCATCCGCACGGTTTATTATGTAATCGGAGCGGACCGCATCCGGGGGAGCTGGGTTCAGTATGTATGGATTCTTTTATCGCTGCTGACCGTGTTCATGGGATCCATGCTGGCTTATAAGGAGCCGGTGATGAAGAAGCGGCTGGCGTATTCCACGGTGAGCCAGGTATCGTATATTTTGTTTGGCTTAAGCCTTTTGCAGCCCGCGGCCTTTGTGGGGGCCCTGTCCCATATTGTATTCCACTCCCTGATTAAGAACGCGCTGTTCTTTATCGCGGGCGCGATCATTGTGATCACCGGGAAGACAAGGGTGTCGGATATGAGACGGCTCGGGCGCTTCATGCCCCTGACGCTGGGGTGCTATACGATCGTGTCCCTGGCGCTGGTGGGAATTCCGCCGGCCAGCGGGTTTATCAGTAAATGGTATCTGGCCGCCGGCGCTCTGGCATCGGACACAGGGGCGTTCCGTGTGATCGGGCCAGTGACGCTCCTTTTGAGCGCGCTTCTGACAGCTGGATACCTTCTGCCGCTTACAGTTTCCGGATTTTTCCCGGGAGCAGACAGCGCGGCGGAGGAAGAGATAACGGGGTGCGAGCCCTCCCTGTGGATGCTCGGCCCGATCGCGCTTCTGACAGCCGGATCCCTGGTGTTTGGCTGCTTTCCCGGGCCGCTTCTTACAGCGCTTGCGTCCATAGCGGCTTCTGTGCTTTGACGGAGGGGTGATTATGAATAACATGTTGCTGGCTGTTCCGGTGCTTCTTCCTGTTGTCGGGGGCGGGAGTATCCTGTTTTCGGAGCGCAGCCTCAGAGGAAGGCTGAAGGACATCAGCCTGGAGTGCCTGGTGGGCGGGATGGTTTTGTTAAACAGCCTGATCGTTGCCTGTATCCTCCTGATACCGGGAGCCAGGGGCGAGGGGCTTGTCCTGTTCCGCCTTTTTGCGGATCTGACCGTCATGTTCCGGATCGACGGCATGGGAAGCGTTTTTTCCGGCCTGGTGGCCTTCCTGTGGCCGCTGGCGACCCTGTATTCTTTTGAATATATGAAGCATGAGGAGCGCAAAGACACGTTTTTTGCCTTTTATGTTATGACGTATGGCATAACAATGGGCATTGCGTTTGCGGGAAATCTGACAACGCTGTACCTGTTTTATGAAATGCTGACGCTGGTCACGTTTCCGCTGGTTCTTTTTCCGTTAAGCAAAGAGGCTGTCCGCGCCAGCCGGACATACCTGTATTTCTCGATCGGCGGGGCGGCCTTTGCCTTCATCGGCCTGGTATTTGTGATGGGCTTTTCCGCCACGGGGACCACGGCGTTCCAGCCCGGGGGCGCGCTTGATATGGAACAGGCGCTTCGCAGCCGGGATGTGCTGCTGTTTGTGTATGTGCTGGCCTTTTTCGGCTTTGGCGTGAAGGCCGCGGTATTTCCCTGCCATGTATGGCTTCCGAAGGCCACGGTAGCCCCGACTCCGGTGACGGCGCTTCTCCATGCCGTGGCGGTCGTGAAATCCGGGGCGTTCGCCATCCTGCGCTTTACGTATTTTAGTTACGGCGCGGAGTTTGTGCGCGGGACGTGGGCCCAGTACACGGTTATGGCCGCGGCGCTGGCTACGATTCTGTTCGGCTCTACGATGGCTGTGCGGGAGGTTCACTGGAAACGGAGGCTCGCTTACTCCACGATCAGCAATCTGTCGTATATCCTGTTTGGCGCGGCCCTGATGACGCCCTTTGGGCTGGCGGCTGCGCTGTGCCACCTGACAGCCCATGCCTTTATGAAGATCTGCTCCTTTTTCTGCGCCGGGGCGGTGATGCGTCAGACCGGGAAAACGTATATTTATGAGCTGGACGGGCTGGGAAGGCGCATGCCGGTCACATTTGCCTGCCTTCTGACAGCCAGCCTTTCCCTGATGGGGATTCCGCTTTTTGCAGGCTTTATCAGTAAATGGAATATCTGCCGCGCCGCATTTCTATACGCGGATCTCTGTACAGACGGGCCGGGAAGCTGGCTTCCCTATACAGGTGTGGCGGTGATCCTGTATTCTGCGCTGATGACGGGAATTTATATGCTCTCCGTCCTGATCCGCGCCTGGGCCCCTGTCCGCGGGGAGGAGACATCAGAGCCTTCCGCGGAGGCTGCGTCGGATCCCGGATGGATGATGCTGGTTCCGCTCGTCATCTTTGCGGCAGTGATCCTTTTAATCGGCCTGCATTCCGGGCCGCTCATGGAGTTTTTGACAGCGATAGGAGGGGAGGCTGGATGATGCTTTTGACCAGGACAGGGTATGACTGGATCCTTCCGGGCGTCTGCGGCCTGGGGCTGCACTTCCGTCTGGACGGCTTCCGCCTGATTTATGCAGGCATCGCAGTATTTATGTGGGTGATCAGCGGCATATTTTCACGGGAGTATATGGCCCATTACCAGAAAAGAGGGCGGTACTACCGCTTTTTCTGGGCCACTTTTGCCGCTACGGCCGGGGTCTTTTTATCCGCGGATTTATATACGACCTTTATCTTCTTTGAAATCATGTCCTTTACCTCCTATGTGTGGGTGGCCTTTGATGAGAAACGGGAGAGCCTTAAGGCGGCGGAAACGTATCTGGCGGTTGCGGTGATCGGGGGGCTGGTGATGCTGATGGGCCTGTTCCTGCTGTATGATCAGTTCGGGACGCTTGAGATGGATGCGCTCGGCCCCATGGCCGGGGATGTGCTGTCGCGGGGCGCTCAGGCGCAGCGGGCGCGGCTCTACGCGGCCGGGGGCCTTCTCCTCTTCGGATTCGGGGCCAAGGCGGGCTGCTTCCCGCTGCATATATGGCTTCCGAAGGCCCACCCGGCGGCCCCGGCCCCGGCCAGCGCGCTTTTGTCCGGCATTCTCACAAAGGCGGGCGTGTTTGGAATTATCTTTGTCTCCTGCATCCTCTTTACAGGGGACAGGACGTGGGGGCTGCTGATTGCAGGGCTGGGATTTGCCACCATGTTCATCGGCGCGCTGCTGGCGCTGTTTTCGACCAATTTAAAGAGGACGCTGGCCTGCTCCTCCGTTTCCCAGATTGGTTTTATCCTGACAGGGATCAGCATGGCGGTTCTGCTCCCGCAGACGGGGGAACATAACAGCCTGGCCGTGCGCGGAGCGTTCCTGCATATGCTCAGCCATTCTCTGATCAAGCTGGTTCTCTTCCTCTGCGCCGGGGTGGTCTATATGAACCTGCACGAGCTGGAATTTAACGAGATCCGCGGCTTTGGCCGGAAAAAGCCTGCGCTCCTGTTCTGCTTTTTGATGGGCGCGCTCGGCATCGGCGGCGTCCCCTTCTGGAACGGTTACATCAGCAAAACGCTGATTCATGAGGGGATCGTGGAATATATCGCCGCCATCGGCGGGAGCTTTCTCTGGCGCTGCGGCGAATGGCTCTTTCTCCTAAGCGGCGGGATGACCGTGGCATATATGCTCAAGCTCTTTGTGCTCCTGTTCATAGACCGCCACCCCGCGCGGCAACCGGAATTTGATTCCATGTCCGCCTCGTACATGAGGCCGGCCACGCGCTTCGTTCTGCTCCTGGCCGCGCTGCCCCTCCCCATACTCGGCATGCTGCCCCATCAGGCCATGGATCGGCTGGCCGCCCTTGGGTCAGGCTTTTTCGGCTTAAAGGAGTATGGCCGCGCCGTGTCCTACCTCTCCTTTGAAAACCTGAAGGGGGGCTTTATTTCCATCAGTATCGGCCTGCTCCTTTATTTTGGAATTGTAAGGGTCTTTATGACAAAACAGGAAGAGACTGGAACCTCCTACGTAAACCTCTGGCCGTCCTGGCTGGATCTGGAACAGCTCCTGTACCGCCCGGTCTTGGAGATTGCCTTCCCGGCCATATTCGGCGCGGTATCCGGCGTGCTCGACAAATATATCGTATCCGTGTCGGTTACAATTTTTTTGTCCGTATCCTCCGTAGCCTGCCGCGCCATGGATCATCTGGCGGACGGCGTCATTGTCCTCGCTAGACGGACAACCCACAGCCAGCTCCCGGAGCCCGATACGCACAGAGAGGGGAACTGGCTGGCCCGCTTCTTCGGAAGCCTCGCGGACGGGACTGTATTCCTGTGGGATAAACTGACCGGGCGCATGGAGCTCTATGGCAAACGGAGAAGCGCTGTAAGCCGGCTGTCAAATAAAGAGATACGAATCAAGTATATCGGAAGGCTGGTGGAAGAGAGCTTTTCCTTTGGGCTGATGCTGTTCTGCATCGGACTTTGCGCGACGCTGGGGTATCTGCTGTGGGTGCTTCTGGCATAATCAGTGGAGTAATACGCAAGATAATGTCTGGTTACGCGAAGTGAACTATTGCCGGGGAGGGGGTGTCGTGAGAGGGCCGCCAGAGTCCGATTATAAATCCAACGGAACCCCGCTCCCGCTCGGAGAAAAGCGCAGCGGACGCTAAGCTCGAAAAGACCTCGCTAAGCGTCCGCTGCGCTTTTCTCCGAGCGGAAGCGGGGTTCCGTTGGATACAGGAGCTGGCGCTGGCGGCCCCCCTTTCAGCTAATCCCCCTCATTTCCACATTCCTCCAAAAATGTAAGAGAAATTTAAAGCAAAATCCCTCCCCATATGGTAAACTAATATCATTGCAAAGCAACCAAATCAACATACAGCTTCTGCGTGCATATGCTTTACGAATGAGGGAGGGCTTTTTATGTCAGAAATCAGCATTCTGGTAGTGGATGATGAGAAGGAGATCGCGGATCTGGTCGAGATTTACCTGGTCAGCGATGGATATAAAGTATTTAAGGCGGATAACGCCCAGAAGGGGCTGGAGCTTCTGGAGAAGGAGAGCGTCCAGCTCGTGCTCTTAGATATCATGATGCCGGGCATGGACGGGCTGGAGATGTGCAAGCGGATCCGGGAGACAAACAATATCCCGATCATTATGCTCAGCGCCCGTTCCACAGACTTAGACAAGATTCTGGGACTGGGGACCGGGGCCGACGACTATGTGGTAAAGCCGTTTAATCCGCTGGAGCTGACGGCCCGGGTGAAGTCGCAGCTTCGGCGCTATACGCAGCTAAACCCGCAGAGCAATGCCCAGGAATCGCAAAAGAATGAGATTACCATCCGTGATCTGACGATCAACAAGGACAATCACAAGGTCATGGTTGGCGATGAGGAGATCAAATTAACGCCCATTGAATTTGATATTCTGTACCTTCTGGCCTCGAATCCCGGCCGTGTGTTCAGCACGGACGAGATTTTTGAGAAGGTGTGGAATGAAAAGGTGTATGAGGCGAATAACACGGTGATGGTACATATCAGAAGGCTGCGGGGGAAGATGAAAGAGGATACCAGACAGACCAAGATCATCACAACGGTCTGGGGGGTAGGATATAAAATTGAAAAATAGGGATATGAGTACGCGGTTCCGCACGAGGATCGTGACCAATATTTTCTACAGCGCCCTCATCGCCTGCCTGGTCGAGGTATTTTTGATTGCCAATGTCTCCATGATTACAGGGTATCTGAAGGAGACAAGGTATGCGGAGTCCTTTTTTCTCCAGTTGACGGAGATGGATACGCTGATGACGCTTTTTTATGTGCTGTTCGGGATCGGTCTTTTTACCCTGACCTTTCTCGCCCTGCAGGAGAAGTCGCTGCGCTATATCAGCCGCATCTCGGCTGCGATTCAGAATATTTCCGAGGGAGATTTAAATACCACCATCGAAGTGGCAGGGGACGATGAATTTACGGCGATGGCCGTGAACCTGAATAAGATGGTGGAGGACATCCGGCGCCTCATTGACAGGGAGCGCGAGGCGGAGCGGACTAAGCATGAGCTGATCACGAATGTGGCGCACGATCTGCGCACGCCCCTGACCTCTATCATCGGCTACCTGGAGCTTCTGTCCGGCCAGGTGGAGATCCCGCCCGAGATGCAGGCCAAGTATATTGCCATTGCCTGCGCCAAATCAAAGCGCCTTGAGAAGCTTATAGAGGATCTGTTCGGCCTGACCAAGATGAATTACGGAAAAGTATCCATGCACGTGACAAAGGTGGATATTGTAAAGCTCTTAAGCCAGCTTCTGGAGGAGTTTTACCCCAGTTTTAAAGATAAAAATTTATCCTATGAGCTGCAGAGCAATGTTCCGGCCAAGACGATCTCAGCCGACGCAAACCTTCTGGCGCGCCTGTTTGACAATCTGATCAACAACGCGATCAAATACGGGGCCGACGGAAAACGGGTTCTGGTCAATATTCAGGCCGTGGAGACGACGGTCGCGGTTTCTGTGACAAATTACGGCTATGTGATCCCAAAGGAAGAGCTTCCGTTTATTTTCAACAAATTTTACAGGGTTGAGCAGTCGCGCTCCACAGACACCGGGGGGACGGGGCTGGGGCTGGCGATTGTCAAGAATATTGTGGACATGCACGGAGGCGCGATTCAGGTTTCAAGCGATCTGAACGGGACGGTGTTCGTTGTAAAGCTCAAGACAAATTTTGATATTAACAAAGAAAATTTTGGGTGACAGTTCAGGCAGGTCTGCGCAATGCTTGCGCTGACCGTACGAAAACGTGGCGGCAGCAGGCATCCGCCCCATCGCGAAGCGATTTTCATGGGCAGATGCCGTAACGGTTCAGGTTGTCTGAACTGTTACAATTTTGGGTGACGCGTAACCGTCCGGACGGCTCTGGACAGTTACGGCAGCGCTCCACACTGCAGCCCGGGAGGATAGCAGGATGAAGGAATATATGAGGTCAGGAAGGCTGAGAGCCCTTCTGTCAGCCGCCGCTGCGGCTCTTTTGCTCTCTGCGTTTTTTATGCGGCCCGGACGGGCGTTTGCCGCAGCTTTGACGGATAAGGAGGGGGCTCTGTCCATGGAAGTCTCCTTTGGTTACGGCGATACGGCAAAGGCAGAGCGCTATGTGCGGCTGCGCGTCTTTCTGAAAAATGACGGCGGGGAGGATTTTTCAGGGAACTTAGAGCTTTTGACCACAGAGTCAAGCCTGGAGGCATACCGCTATGATTATCCGGTTGCCGTGGCGGCCGGAGAGCGTCTGGAGACGGTGTGCGATATCCCTCTGGGCATAAGGGCGGATCAGATTTACGTGCGCGTCACGGATCAGGAAGGCGCGCGGATACTGCAAAAGCGTGTCAAGCTCGGCATCAGCCGCAATGTCAGCGAATGCTTTATCGGGGTGTTCAGCGACAGCCCGGAGAAGCTGGAATACTTAGACGGGGTGGGGATCTATTACGGCTCTATTAAGACCAGGCTTTTGAACTTAAACGCCGGCCTTGCGCCGGAGGATCCTCTGGGCTATGATCAGCTTGATCTGATTGTGGTGTCAGACTATGACTTAAATCAGCTCTCGGAGGCGCAGCACAACGCCATCCTTCGCTGGGTGGAGAAGGGCGGAAACGTGCTTATCGGCGGCGGGGAGCGCTACCGGGAGTCCATGGGGCGGTTTGCGGGAGAGATTTTGGAAAAGGTGTACGGGGAGCCGTCCTACGCAGAGGTGAACCTGGGCGCAGAGTATTCCAAAAGCGCTCCGCAGGAGGCTGTGATGAGGCTTCTGTGTGTGAATGCGGAGCTGAAAAACGGCAATGTTCTGATGCAGGGGAATTTCCCTCTTCTGTCCTATGTGCAGAGGCGTAAAGGGCGCGTCGCGGCGGCTGCCTTTGCGCTTGAGGACATCGGCCTCTTCTGCGGGGATCATCCGGCCTTCCTGGAGCATTTCTATACGATGATTTTCGGGGAGGACCGGGTGGAGCAAATGTCCATGCAGGATTATTCCGGATTTTCCCAGCTCTACTTCTCCGTGCAGGGCTTAATCAACACAGGGGACACGGGGCGGCTGCCCGGCGTGGCTGCCTATACGCTGGTGATCATTGTTTATCTGGCGTTTATCGGGCCGGCGCTTTACCTGTTTTTGAAGAAGCGCGGGAGCCACCGCTACTATCTGGCCGGGGCCGCCGGCTGCGCTCTTGTATTTACAGGCATTATCTATATAATGGGCGTCAAAACACGTTACAGGGGCCCGTTTTTTACGTATGCGACCATACTGGACGCGTCCGGGGGACAGGCGCAGGAGGAGACGTATGTCAATATACGCAGCCCCTATAATAAACCATTCACGGTGAGCATCCGGCCGGAATATACGATACGGCCGGTGACGAAAAGCTATTACTATGACGCGGCTTCTGCCGTCAGCTTTACGGGCGAGGAGACGTATAAGACGAACATCAGGTTCCTGAAGGACCGGACAGACATACGGATCCGGGATACGGTTGCCTTTACGCCGCGGCTTTTTATGCTCACACAGGAGCTTCCGGGCGCTAAGGCCATGGAGATCGGAGGCATGGTCTCCTATTTTGAGGGAAAAACAGGCGGCCGGATCGTCAACCGGTTTGACTGCCGCCTTGAGGATGCGGCTTTGCTGCTGTTTGGCAAGGCGATCCTTTTAGGCGACCTGGAGCCGGGGGAGGAGCGCAGCCTGGAGGACTGCGAGGTCCTGAACTACCCGCTCAGCTATACGAATGCGCTCGCGCAGAAGCTGGCCGGGGGAGATGCGTATGAGAAAGCGGATATTTATGACGAGGGCTATATGCGCTATCAGGAGCGCAGCCGGCTTCTCAGCTTTTATCTGGATTCACGGATGGATCTGGGCGTCTCGGAGGCCAGGCTCATCGCTTTCTGCCCGGATATCAGCGGGGACGGCTTTTTGACCGGCGGCGATTTTACGACAGAGGGCCTTTCTATGGTGACATCCACCATAGAGCTGAACCGCGGGGAGGGCGGGCTCGTATACCGTCCTGCGCTGCAGCAGAGGCCCACGGTCATTTCCGGGAATTATGAGGCTTCCTATAACAGCATGTATGTGGGGGAGGCAAAGGAACCGGCGGTTGTGGAATATTCCCTTGGAAATGATTTGGAGATCCAGAGGCTCAGTTTTGAAACGGTCTCTCCCTGCTTTGTGAATAATCCCAGGTATCCGTATCTGTCGGCTTTTGAGGGGAAGATGTATTTCTATAACCACGATACAGGGCACAATGATTTGATGGAGAACAGGGAGAGCTTCACGGCCGAAGAGCTCAAGCCGTACCTGTCCCCCACGAATACGCTGACTGTCAAATATGTGGATGAGAACCAAAACGAATACGGGTGGGAGCGCCATCTGCCGATGATGTACGTGACGGGAAAGGAGAAGTGATGCTGGAAATCAGGAAATTACAGAAGCGGTACGGAAATTTCCAGGCGCTGGACGGCCTTGACCTCACGATCCCGGAGGGGGAAATCTTTGGCTTTGTAGGCCCGAACGGGGCCGGAAAGACGACGACCTTAAAGATAACGGCAGGACTCCTCTCTCCGGACAGCGGTTCGGTCATGATTGACGGGGTGGACGCGCTGGCGGACAACCGCGGCCTTAAGGAGAAGATCGGCTATGTTCCGGATTTCTTCGGCGTTTATGATAATCTGAAGGTATCGGAGTACATGGAATTTTTCGCTTCCTGCTACGGGCTTGAGGGGCGGGAGGCCAGAATGCGCTGCTGTGCGCTTTTAGAGCAGGTCAAGCTGGAGGACCGGGCGGATTTTTTTGTGGACGGCCTCTCCAGGGGGATGAAGCAGCGGCTCTGCCTGGCGAGGGCTCTGCTGCATGATCCGAAGCTTTTGATTCTCGACGAGCCGGCCTCGGGCATGGATCCCAGGACGAGGATGGAATTTTCGGCCATGCTGAAAGAGCTGCGGGAACAGGGAAAAACTTTGCTTGTCAGTTCCCATGTCCTCTCCGAGCTTTCCGGGCTTTGTACCAGCATCGGTATTATCGAGCAGGGGCATATGGTGCTTGAGGGCAGCATGGAGCATATTACCGAGCAGGTCAATTCTTCAAAGCCTCTTCTGATCCAGGTGTTCAGCAACATGGAAAAGGCGCTGGCCATCTTAAAGAGCCATCCCTGCGTGCAGACGATCGCCGTTAAGCGGGATGAGATCAAGGTGGGCTTTCTGGGAGACCGACAGGATGAAGCCGCCCTGCTGCAGCAGTTGATTGACGCGGATGTAATGGTCAGCGGTTTTATGAGGGAAAAGGGCAGCCTGGAATCGCTTTTTATGCAGGTGACTGCCCGCGAGGACGAAAAGGCGGTGATACGACATGAAATGGAATCCGGTTTATAGGCGGGAGCTGACAATTAACAGCCGCAGCGTCAGGCTGGCGGCGATTCTCCTGATTTTCGACAGCATCCTGGCTGTGGCGGCGCTGCTTAATATGTATTCTGTGGTTGGCCAGGTGAAGGTTACGGCAGAGATCCAGTATTCGCGTTTTCTGGAGCTTTATACTTTTGTGTCCTCCATCGAATTTATTATGCTGATGTTTATTATGCCGGCCCTGACGGCCAGCAGCGTCAGCGGCGAGCGTGAAAAGCAGACGCTGGAGCTGATGCTGACCACAACCATGAAACCGCGGGAGATTATTCTGGGAAAGCTCTTTTCCGCCCTGACAATGATGCTCCTTCTGGCGGTATCCGCGCTTCCGATCCAGTCCCTTGTATTCGTCTACGGCGGCATTACCATAACCGATATGGCGATGCTGTTCGTCTGTCACGGCATTGTGGCGGCATTTACGGGCGGGATCGGCATGTTTTACTCCTCCCTGTTCAAGCGATCCACGATCGCGACGGTGTGCGCCTATGCGACGATCGTGATTCTGGCGGCGGGAACGTATGCGCTCAATGTGTTTGCCTACCGCATGGATATGAATGAAATAAACACCTATCTGAATGCGCTGAACGCCTCGGCGAGGCAGGCGAGCTCCGGCGGTTTTATCTATCTTCTTCTGCTGAATCCGGCGGTTACGTTTTTTGCGGTGATTACCAGGCAGGCGGGCAGCGGGAATGTACGGCTGGCGTTTGAACAGTGGTTCGGGGCGCAGCCGGACAATGCGGTGACGGCGCACTGGATTCCTGTCAGCCTGTGTCTGCAGCTTTTGGCGGCGGTTGTCCTGATTGCGGCGGCGGTGCACACGATTACGCCTGTCCATAAGGGACGGAAAGGGAGCGGGAAGGCGGTTGTGCGCGGGAAAGCGGCGCTGAGGGTTTGAATTAAGGGGGCATTGCGAAGGAAGCCGGAAATGACAGATTGAGAACATGGGGATGAAAGGAGACTGGTATGCTGAAAATTGGCTGTCATTTATCATCATCAAAGGGGTATGCGGCTATGGGAAGGGAGGCGCGGCGGATCGGGGCTGATACGTTTCAGTTTTTTACGCGCAATCCCAGAGGCGGGAGCGCAAAGCAGCTCGATCCGGAGGATGTGGCGGAGTTTCTGGCGTTTGCACGGGAGCAGGGGATTGAGAAGATTTTGGCGCATGCGCCTTATACGTTAAATGCCTGCTCGGCGGATCCGCATGTCCGGGAGTTTGCGCGGAATACGATGGCGGATGATTTGGAGAGGCTGGAATATACGCCGGGGAATTATTATAATTTCCATCCCGGCAGCCATGTAAAGCAGGGGGCGGAAAAGGGCATTGAATATATTTCAGGGATGCTTAATACGGTATTAAAGCCGGGACAGCATACGACTGTGCTTCTGGAGACAATGTCCGGAAAGGGCAGCGAGGTCGGGCGCAGTTTTGAGGAGCTTCGGGCCATTCTTGACCGGGTGGAGCTTTCGGATCAGATGGGCGTCTGCCTGGATACGTGCCATGTGTGGGACGCAGGATATGATATTGCGGGAAATTTGGACGGCGTACTGGAGGAATTTGACCGGATTATTGGTTTGGGGCGTTTAAAGGCGATTCATTTAAATGACAGCATGAATCCGCTCGGAGCGGCAAAGGATCGGCACGCGAAGATCGGGGAGGGGCGTATCGGTTTGCGGGCGCTTTCCGGGGTGGTATGCCACCCGGCATTGCGGGAACTGCCGTTTTATCTGGAGACGCCGAATGATCTGGACGGATATGCGCGCGAAATTGCGCTTATGAAGGAGGAATGGAAGAATGGGAATTATTAGAGCAGCAGGAAAGGCAATCGGCGGCGGGCTGGCTGATCAGTGGCTGGAGGTTATAGAGCCGGGCGATATGGGGGATCAGACGGTCTTTGCAGCGGGCAGAAGGATCCGCAGAGGCGAAAATGTTAAGGGAACGGACGGAACGGTTTCCAACGGCTCTGTGATCCATGTATACCCGAATCAGTTTATGATGCTGGTGGATGGGGGCAAGGTCGTGGATTACACGGCGGAGGAGGGCTATTATAAGGTGGATCAGTCGTCCATGCCCTCCCTGTTTAACGGCCAGTTCGGAGACGCGCTGAAGGAATCGTTTGACCGGATCCGCTATGGCGGCCAGACTCCGAAGGCGCAGAAAGTTTTTTATATCAACCTTCAGGAGATCAAGGGGATTAAATTCGGAACCCGCACGCCGATCAACTATTTTGACAATTTTTACAACGCGGAGCTTTTTTTGCGGGCCCATGGGACGTATTCGATCAAGATCACGGACCCGCTCCGGTTTTATGCGGAGGTGATCCCCAAGAATGCGGATACGGTAGAGATTAATTCGGTCAATGAGCAGTATCTGGCGGAGTTTTTGGAAGCGCTGCAGACCTCGATCAACCAGATGTCCGCGGACGGCGTGCGGATTTCCTTTGTGGCCTCCAAGGGGCGCGAGCTGGGGAAATATATGTCGGATACGCTGGACGAGGACTGGAAGAAGATGCGCGGCATGGAGATCCAGTCCGTGGGCATCGCCAGCATTTCCTATGACGAGGAATCCCAGAAGCTGATCAACATGCGCAACCAGGGCGCGATGCTCGGCGACCCGACCGTGCGCGAGGGATACGTGCAGGGCGCGATTGCAAGGGGACTGGAAGCGGCCGGCTCCAACTCCGGAGGCGCGATGGCCGGATTTATGGGCATGGGAGCCGGGATGAATATGGGCGGCGGCTTTATGGGCGCGGCGTCGGCGTCGAACCTGCAGCAGATGCAGATGGGGCAGGCGCAGGGCGGCCGCGGCCAGGGCGGATATGCAATGGGCGCCGCGGGAGCGGGTCCGAATGCGGCGATGGGGATGAATGCGCCGGCCGGGATGAATGCCGCGCCGGGTAATGCAGGGATGGGAGCGAGCGCGGCGATGGGGGCGAACGCAGCCGGCGGGGCGTGGACGTGCGGGTGCGGCCATGTGAATACAGGGAAATTCTGTTCCGAGTGCGGGTCGCCTAAGCCGGCGGGGCCGTGGACGTGTAGCTGCGGGACGGTGAACAGCGGGAAGTTCTGTTCGGAGTGCGGGAGGCCCAGAGGGTGAGATTGCATAGACATTCCGGCCTGTGTGAATGGTTTTGCGTTTGTGAGAGACATAATGTATAAAGTGAGATAATTGGAGGAAATGGATCAAAAAATTAAAATTCCTGTTGGTATTTTAGGAGCAGGGTCGGTGATATATATTGATTATCCCTTTGAGGATAAAAAAGAATATAAGAGAAGACCAGCAGTCGTTATTTCATATGAGAACAGAAAAACGAAAGTGGTTTTGTTAAAAATAAGCAGCGTGGAAAAGTATAAGGACACTAAAAAGTATCCGTATGCATATAAAATTAAAGATTTACAGCAGAGCGGATTGCCAAAAACATCTTATGTATTAGCGGACAAAGAATTATTACTGCCGGATAATACACAGTGTGAGGGAACAGGGAGATTATCTCTTAACGATTTAAAAGCAGTCAATGCATTGCATAATCTGGCAGTCCTGGCAAATACCCAGACGACACTGAATTATGAAGGAGGAATAATATGATAGCGATTCCGAAAACGATATCTATGGAATTTGTCAGAAGTTTAACCCCAACAGATGTACGGGAAATACTTGAAAATGCGTCGAATGCGATTATTGATCAGGTAATTGAATTTTTACCAACGCCTACGCGGGAAAATTATTTAGAGGCACATCCGTTTTTAGATGATGGGATTTATGATGCAAACGGAAACGTGATCGGGGAAAAGCATCCGGAGGATTGATAATGGCGGTGAACAGACATGGCAGTAATTACGTATAAATGCCCCAACTGCGGCGGCGGTCTTGTTTTTGACCCCAAATCCCAGCAGTTTAAGTGTGAATATTGTCTCTCCGGTTTTTCGGAGGAGGAGCTGAAAGCGCGTACAGGGGCCGCAGAGGAAGAATACAAAGCAGCGCCGTCCGGGACTGACAGCGCGCGCGCTGAAGCGGCTATGATGGTCTATAGCTGCCCGAGCTGCGGGGCGGAGATTGTGGCGGAGGAGACAACGGCGGCTACGTCCTGCTATTACTGCCACAATCCGGTGGTTTTATCGGGGAAGCTGGACGGGGCCTATGAGCCGGACAGCGTGATTCCGTTTGAGGTGGATCAGAAGACCGCCAGGGAGCGGTTTAAGGAGTGGATTGGAAAAAAGCGGTATGTGCCGGGCGATTTCTATTCCCCGGAACAGATGAAAAGGCTGGAGGGAATCTATTATCCGTACTGGACGTTTGGCTGTACGGTTGAGGGGAGCTTGAAGGCCGAAGGAATCCGCAATAAAGATTTGGTTGCCGTAAGCGGCTATGTGGATGTGGAGACGAGCCGGTTTGCGGTGGAGCTTGAGGGCGAGATGCAGATAGGGCATGTAGCCCGGGCGGCGCTTAAAAAAGCGGACCGCCAGTTGTCAGAACGGGTGCTTCCATTTGACATGGAAAAAACACGTCCGTTTAAAGCAGGTTACCTGTCCGGTTTCCGGGCGGAACGCCGGGATCGGGGACAAGAGGAATTTTCGGAGGAGGTTGAGTCAGAGGTCAGGAGCTTTGCCAGGGAAGCGCTTTTAGGGAATGTGTCCGGCTATGATCAGGTCAGGGTGCAGCAGCAGACAGAGAATATAAAAGACAAATCATGGAGTTACTGCCTGTTTCCGGTCTGGATCATGACTTATCAGAGAAGAAAGGACGGGAAGATGTACTATTTTGCCATGAACGGCCAGACCGGAAAAATATGCGGCATGCTTCCTGCAGACGGAAAGAAACTGGCAGTCTTGTTTATGAGTGTTTTTCTGCCGATCTTTTTACTGCTTTTAATAGGAGGATATCTGATATGAGTAAAAGACAGCTTCTATCTGGCCCTGCGGCGCGCTTCCTGTTTTCGCTTTTCATTGCTCTTTCCGTCCTGTTTCTGCCGGCTTTTTTTCCGGGAGGGACAGCGCTGGCGGCAGAAGCGCCCCGCCGCGTTTTTGATGAGGCCGGCCTGTTTGACGAAGGCGAGACGGGAGAGCTGGAATCAGCCATTGCTGAATTCAGGGAAAACTGGCCGTCGTCCGATCTGGCGATCCTGACTGTGGATGATGCAGAAGGGAAGACGGCGGCAGAATACGCGGATGATTTCTATGACAGCCGCGAAATAGGGAGCGGGAGCCAGTCAAGCGGCGCTCTCCTGTCCATTGACATGGATAACCGTGAAATCTGGCTCTCTACCCTGGGGGAAACTGCGGGAGTCCTTACCGACAGCCGGGTGGAACAGGTACTGGACGACGCCTACGGTCCTGTTTCAGAGGGAAACTACGCAAAGGGCGCGCTGGCGGCGATCAGCAGGATAGAGGCATACATGAAGGCCGGCGTCCCGGCAGGACAGTACAGCTCAGAGGGGGAAGCCAAAACGTATCAGGCCAGAAAACGTTCTCTGGAGTGGTATGAAATAGCCTTTGCTCTGGCAGTTTCCTCGGCTGCAGCGGGTGCTGTCTGTCTTACGACTGCAAACCGCTATAAAATGAAAGAGGAAAGCCGTCAATCCTTAAATTACCGCATGGCATACCGCGGAAGCAGCGAATTCCATTTCTCTAAAAATAAGGCGAACCTGATAGGAAGGACGGTGGCGAGGCATGTGATCGCGGGCTCAGGAATGGCAGGCCCGGGCGGCTCCCACAGAGGCCCGGGGAACCGCACAACCGTCCACCGGAGCAGCAGCGGGAGGATGCATGGCGGAGGGGGAAGGAAATTTTAGGCGTGGTTCAGAGCATTTTTCAAACACGCTTTAGGAACTGTTAAGAAATAACTTTTCAATAGTGCGCAGGATTTTTCTTCGAGAGTGCCACTCAAAAATCAGGCGCATAGTGGGCTATGTAACTGATTTTTGAGTGGTACTATCGGAGAAAAAGACAAGCAATATGAAAAGTTATTTCTTGACAGTTCCTTAGAACACAGCCTGAATCAAAAAGCAGAGAATTCCCCCAAGGGCTGTCGGCAGGAGAATCGCCGCCAGTGTCCAGCGCCAGCTCCCGGTTTCTTTCTTTATCGTCAGGCAGGCAGTAGAGCAGGGCCAGTGAAACAGGCAGAATATTGCCATGCACACAGCGGTTTTGACCGTCCAGCCATGGGCTGCGAAGATCTCCATGAGGGCGGAGGGATCCGCCATTTCCACCAGAGCCCCGGTCTGCAGATAGCCCATCAGGATAATGGGGACAACGATCTCATTTGCCGGAAAGCCGAGGATAAACCCGACCAGGATCATGCCGTCCATCCCGAGAAGCCTCCCAAGCGGATCGAAGAAGGAGGAAAGCCATAAAAGCATGCTCTGGCCGCCGGCAGAGCAGTTGCCCAGGATCCAGATGAGCAGCCCGGCCGGGGCCGCCACGGCTACGGCTCTGAGCAGTACAAACAGGGTGCGGTCAAATACGGAGCGCACCAGAACCTTTCCGAACTGGGGCCGGCGGTAAGGGGGCAGCTCCAGCGTAAAAGAGGAAGGTATGCCTTTGAGGACCGTTTTCGACAGAAGACGGGACGCGCCGAGCGTGGCGGCAATGCCGAGCAGGATGAGCGCGGTCAGGATCCCGGCCGTGGCAAGGGACGCCGCCAGCCCGCCGCCCCCGGCGCCAAACCCCATAAAAAAGAGCGTGATCAGAAGGATCAGGGTGGGAAAACGTCCGTTGCAGGGAACCAGGGAATTGGTCAGGATCGCGATCAGCCGTTCCCTGGGCGAGTCAATGATCCGGCAGCCGACAACGCCGGCGGCGTTGCAGCCAAAGCCCATCGCCATGGTAAGGCACTGTTTCCCGCAGGCGCAGCATTTTTTGAAGGCGCAGTCCATGTTAAAAGCCGCCCTGGGGAGATATCCCAGATCCTCCAGAAGCGTAAAAAGCGGGAAGAAGATGGCCATGGGAGGAAGCATCACGGAAACGATCCAGGCGACGACGCGGTAAACGCCGTACACGAGAGCCTGCACGAGCCACTCGGCGGCCCCGAGTGCCAAAAGTGTGTCCGCGAGCCGTCCCTCCAGGGCGAAAAGGCAGTCCCACAGCAGCGAGGACGGGTAATTTGCCCCGGTGATGGTGAGCCAGAACACGCCCATCAGAAGCGCCAGCATGACAGCGCCCCCGGTGATCGGCCCGGTGACGATCCGGTCGATTTGCTCCTGTTTCTTAAAAAAATCCGGATTGTGGAAGGTAACAGCAGACTGGGCCAGCTCTGCGGGGTTAAAATCCGGAATGCGGCCGCAGGACGGGCAGAGCGTACACGCGCTGGCCTGAGGGCAGAAGCGCTGGTCTCCGCCGCATTTCGCGGGCAGTATCCCACATTCCTCTTCATGGCTGCAATACATTTCATATATTTTTTCCTTCAGCCGTATCAGGCCGCGGCGGCTTCTGGCCGTACAGGGGATCACAGGCATCCCAAGACGTCTGGCCAGCACCGTAAAATTCAGCTCAATCCCCTTTTTTTCCGCCTCGTCGCAGAGATTGACGCAGAGAATCACCGGCTGTGGCCTGCCATCATTGATATCCCGTATCTGCTTTAAAAGCCGCAGCCCGCGTTCAAGGCAGGTGGCGTCACAGACGACGAGGAGCAGATCCGCCTGCCCGGAAGCGATATAATCCCTGGCGATCGCCTCCTCCTGCGAGTGGGGATCCAGAGAATAGGTTCCGGGCAGATCGACGGCCAGACAGGAGATGCCGCGGTAGCGGAATGTGCCGGAGGCGCAGGCTACCGTTTTTCCGGCCCAGTTTCCGGTTTTCTGATGCATATTGGTCAGAGAATTAAAGATTGTGCTCTTTCCTACGTTTGGATTGCCTGCAAGGGCAATCGTAAATGGCGTTGTCTGCTTCATTGGCCGTTTTCCTCCTTTTTACAGCCCTCCTCCTTCACGAGGATCAGCTCCGCATCCTCCCTGCGCAGGGCAATCACAGCGCCCTTTATCCAGTAAGCGGAAATCTCGCCGCCGTGCTTTGTCAGGACACACCCCACCCGGGCGCCGGGCTCGAAACCGAGATCCAAAAGACGCTTTGTAATCGCTTTATGGTCTGCCAGCCAGCAAATTTCCGCTGTCTGGCCGATTTTCATTTTACTTAAGGGAAATAGCATTGAAATCACATCACAGAAAGACAGCTTTACTATTTAAATATGAAAGAGGCGGGGCTGGGGTGATTGGATTTTTCTTGCGCGCTGCGCTAAAATATGATAAAATTTTTTACTGGGAAAATAACGGGCTGAAAACGCAGGCCGATACAGGGAACATAAGGAAACGCATATAGAAAAGAGGAAGAATATGACGGACATCTATTACAGCAGCACCCGCGGGGGAGAGCGGGGCGCGACGGCTTCGCAGGCGATTTTAAAGGGGCTGGCAGAGGACGGCGGCCTTTTTATGCCGGACAAAATCCCTGCGCTTGACATAAGCCCCGCGAAGATGGTTGGGATGACATACAGGGAGATAGCATATGAGGTGATGAAGCTTTATCTGACTGATTTTACGGAGGATGAGCTGAAATCCTGCATTGCCAGCGCCTACGACAGCAAGTTCGACACAGAGGAGATCGCGCCGCTGGCCAGGGCGGACGGGGCGTATTACCTGGAGCTGTTCCACGGCAGCACCATTGCGTTTAAGGATATGGCGCTCTCGATCCTTCCGCATCTCATGACGGTTTCCGCCAGGAAGAATAAGGCGGATCACACGATCGTGATTCTGACAGCCACATCCGGGGACACGGGAAAGGCGGCGATGGCCGGCTTCGCGGATGTGGAGGGGACGAGGATCATTGTATTTTATCCCAAAAACGGTGTGAGCCGCGTGCAGGAGCTCCAGATGCTGACCCAGAAGGGGGAAAATACCAGCGTGGTCGGCATTTCCGGTAATTTTGACGACGCGCAGAACGGGGTAAAGAAGATATTCGGCGACAGGGAGTTCGCAAAGGAGCTGGCAGCGAGAGGATATCAGCTTTCCTCTGCGAATTCGATCAACATCGGACGGCTCGTCCCGCAGATCGTGTATTATGTATACGCCTATGTAAAACTCTTGGAACACGGGGAGATAGGCGAGGGCGAGAAGATCAATATCACAGTGCCGACCGGTAATTTTGGAAATATTCTGGCCGCTTATCTGGCGAAGCGGATGGGCCTGCCGGTGGGGACGCTTCTCTGCGCGTCCAATGACAACAAGGTGCTGTACGATTTCTTTTGCACCGGGGTATATGACAGGCGCAGGGAATTTATCCTCACCTCCTCGCCTTCCATGGATATCCTGATTTCCAGCAATTTAGAAAGGCTTATCTACTTATCCTCCGGCTGCGATGCGGCAAAGACCCGGGAACTGATGGCGTCGCTTGCCGGGGAAGGAAGCTACAGCGTGTCAAATGAGATGAGAGAGAAGATGTCTGATTTCAGGGGCGGTTTTGCCACTCAGGAGGAGAACGCGGCGGAGATCCGGCGCCTGTACGACAAAACCGGCTACCTGATCGACACGCACACCGGCGTGGCATCCTGTGTATACAGGAAATACGCGGAGGAGACGGGAGATAAGACAAAGACCGTGATCGCTTCCACAGCCAGCCCGTATAAGTTCTTAAAGAGCGTGATGGAGGCTGTCTCAGGGACGGAAAAAGGCGCGGCGGATGAATTTTCGCTGATCCCGGAGATGGAACGCGTATCGGGCGTCCCGGTTCCGGCGGCGATCCGGGATCTGGAGGCCGCGGCGATCCGCCATGACAGACAGTGCAGCCCGGAAAAGATGAAGGAAACGGTTTCAGATATCCTGAAATAAATGACAGCGAGCCTTTCCAAATCGGAAAATATGGTATATAATAGAAGGACGAACGGCAGCGGCAGGAGGTACAGAGCCGCTGCCATGAGATGATAAAATAGCGCAAGGAGGTTCGTAAAATGTTAGTAAACGCAAAGGACATGCTTCAGAAGGCAAGAGAGGGCAAGTATGCAGTCGGCCAGTTCAACATCAATAACTTAGAGTGGACAAAGGCAATTCTGCTTACGGCCCAGGAGCAGAATTCACCGGTTATTTTAGGTGTTTCTGAGGGCGCCGGAAAGTACATGACAGGATTTAAGACCGTTGCGGACATGGTAAAGGCCATGATCGAAGAGCTGAATATCACAGTTCCGGTTGCAATCCACTTGGATCACGGCACATATGACGGCTGCATGAAGTGCATCAAGGCCGGATTCTCTTCCATCATGTTCGACGGCTCCCATTATCCGATCGAGGAGAACATCGAGAAGACCAAGGAGCTGGTGAAGATCTGTGCGGAGAAGGGCTTATCCCTTGAGGCTGAGGTTGGCTCCATCGGCGGCGAGGAGGACGGCGTAGTCGGCATGGGCGAGTGCGCGGATCCGGATGAGTGCAAGTCCATTGCCGATCTCGGCGTAGACATGCTGGCAGCCGGCATCGGAAATATCCACGGAAAATATCCAGAGAACTGGCCTGGCTTAAGCTTTGAGACACTGGAGGCTGTGAAGGGCAAGGTAGGCGACATGCCTTTAGTTCTCCACGGCGGCACCGGCATCCCGGAGGATATGATTAAAAAAGCCATTTCCCTGGGCGTGGCCAAGATCAATGTAAACACAGAGTGCCAGCTTGCATTTGCGGACGCAACGCGTAAGTACATTGAGGCCGGCAAGGATCTGGCCGGAAAGGGCTTTGACCCGCGTAAGCTCCTTGCGCCGGGTACGGAGGCTATCAAGGAAACCGTGAAGGTTAAGATGGAGCTTTTTGGTTCGGTTGGCAAAGCTTAACTGCTTCTGACAGCGCCCCGGGGCATGTTTCAAACACGCTCCGGGACGGGCGTCGTCCGGCGGCGGCTTAAAAGCATATTTTCCGCGGACCGGGCTGCAGGTAATCGCATGTTCGTGATACGAAGCATTACTTACAGCCCGGTTCTGCTTTTGAAAAAGGGAGAAAAAGGATGAGCAATGTGATCAACGTGTCTGATATTTTTGGAAAAAATGTGTTCAACGATGCGGCGATGAGGGAACGCCTCCCCAAGAGCGTGTACCGGAAGCTGAAGGAAACCATTGAGAAAGGCGTCGAGCTGGATCCTTCCATCGCGGATGTGGTGGCCCATGCGATGAAGGACTGGGCGATCGAGAGGGGGGCGACCCATTACTCGCACTGGTTCCAGCCGCTGACCGGCGTGACGGCAGAAAAGCATGACGCATTTATTTCCGCTCCGGATTCCAATGGCCATGCAATCATGGAATTCTCAGGCAGGGAGCTGATTAAGGGGGAACCGGATGCGTCTTCCTTTCCGTCCGGCGGCCTGCGTTCCACCTTTGAGGCCAGGGGCTATACGACCTGGGACTGCACCTCTCCGGCTTTCTTAAGGGAGGATACCCTGGGCGTGACCCTGTATATACCGACCGCATTCTGCTCCTACCGCGGAGAAGCGCTGGACAAGAAGACGCCGCTTTTGCGCTCCATGCAGGCGATCAATGAACAGGCCCTGCGGATTCTGCGCCTGTTCGGTAATACGACGGCCAAGCGGGTGATTCCCTATGTGGGGCCGGAGCAGGAGTATTTCCTGATTGACAAACAGAACTATTTGAAGAGAAAAGATCTGATCTATACAGGCAGAACCCTGTTCGGGGCCATGCCTCCCAAGGGCCAGGAGAAGGACGATCACTATTTCGGAAGCATCCGCCCGCGGATCGGCGCTTTTATGAAGGACATCAACGAAGAGCTCTGGCGTCTCGGCGTCAGCGCTAAGACGCAGCACAATGAGGCGGCCCCGGCCCAGCATGAGCTGGCCCCGATCTACTCGCAGGTGAATGTGGCTGTGGATCACAACCAGATGACCATGGAAACCATGAAGCGGATTGCCGGAAATCACGGCCTGGCGTGCCTGCTCCATGAAAAGCCCTTTGCCGGGATCACAGGCTCCGGAAAACACAATAACTGGTCTTTATCGGGCGACGACGGGATCAATATGATGAACCCGGGAGAAACGCCGCATGAAAACGTGCAGTTTCTCCTGGTTCTGGCATGCATTATGAAAGCAGTGGATGTACACGCGGATCTTCTGAGGGAGTCCACCGCGGTTCCGGGCAATGATCACCGCCTGGGGGCTGCGGAAGCGCCGCCGGCGATCATCTCCATTTTCCTGGGAGAGCAGCTTGAGGATGTGATCGAGCAGCTCTGCAGTACCGGGGAAGCGGCGAGCTCCAAGCAGGGCGGCATCTTAAAGACCGGCGTCGCCACGCTGCCGGATTTCGCCAAGGATGCGACGGACCGGAACCGCACATCGCCCTTTGCGTTTACGGGAAATAAATTTGAATTCCGCATGGTAGGCGCATCCGATTCCGTATCTTCGCCGAATGTGGTGCTAAATACGATTGTGGCCGAGGCGTTCAAGGAGGCCGCGGACGAGCTGGAGAAAGCCCCGGACTTTGACAGCGCGGTTCATGATCTCATTAAGCGGCTTATGATCGATCACAAGCGGATTATCTTCAGCGGCAACGGCTATTCTGAGGAGTGGGTGGAGGAGGCTGAAAGAAGAGGGCTTCCGAACTTAAAGGCGGGTATTGATTCCGTTGAGGCGCTCCGGACTGAGAAGGCGGTGCGGCTGTTTGAGAGCTTCGGGGTTTACACGAGAACAGAGCTGGAGTCCCGGGCAGAGATCGAGTATGACAGCTATGCAAAGACAATCAACATCGAGGCAAAAACGATGATCGATATAGCGGGAAAACAGATTATCCCAGCGGTTGTGAATTATCTGACAAAAATTGCCAAATCACTGAACTCGGTGCGCGAGGCATGCCCTGAAGCGGATGTGAGCGCACAGAGGGAACTGATTTTAGAGGTATCCGGACTGCTTTCTGAGATGAAAACCGCACTCACAAGGCTTCAGGAGGAGGCGCAGGCCGCGTCGGTGATTGAGTCAAATAAGGAACGGGCTTATGCTTACCTCGAAAAGGTGACAAAAGCCATGCAGGCGCTGCGGACGCCGGCTGATAAGCTGGAGATGCTGGTAGACCGGGAGCTCTGGCCGCTTCCCAGTTATGGGGACATGGTGTTTGAGGTGTAGCTTTTGCCGGAGGAGAACGCCTGAGGCATGGGAAATACAGAGTGAAGGATGTCAACATTTGGGATATCAGAAATCGAATTGATATAAGAATACGAAAACGCTGCAATTTAGCCTTGGAGCCAAATTGCAGCGTTTTTTGAGCAAAAGCATTTATTCCCGCGGGCAATGAGCCAAGTGGGCATGTTTGCATGCGCATTTGGCGACTGCCGCGGGGGTTAAATACCCCGCTGCTCTGCAGCGCTGCAGGCTTGATGACCCGTTGCCTGCCGCGGGGGTGTTGACTTCGTAACAGTTTCAGGTAGTATGGATCGTTACTTTATTTCCGGCCCGGAGCGGTAGTGTTTCCGGGTTTTAAGCCATTACTATGAGAGCCGGATCCTCCGCTGCCGCCGGATCCGGAGGATCCGGGAGGAGTGGGGAGGCCGTTCGCCCCATTTGGCCGGGAGCCGCCGTGGTTGCCGGAAGAGCCGGGCGGGGTGGGGGAGTTGCTGCCGTTGATTCCGGAGCCGTTCGCTCCCGCGCCGCCTGAGGAAGCCGCCCCGCTGCCGGGCTTTGGGATCTGGCTTTGCCCGCCGCCCGGGACAGGGGACTGCCCGCTGCCGGGAGGCGGCTGCTGGTTGCCGGGAAGAGAAATCTGTCCGGAATTCTGTGAGCCGGAAGGCAGGCCGGAGGACGGGTTAAAGGAGCCGCCCGCCGCGCCGCTCATGTTGTTTGTCTCATTCTGGCACACGCCCTCCTTGTTAAAGGTATAGTTTACGCCGCCAATCACGCGGGAGCCGTTTTCTGTCCGTTTTCCATTTTCAGGGTCAAGATAATAGTATTTGCCGGATAACTGGATCCACCCGGTCATCATCTGGCCGTACTGGTCAAAATAATAGGTTGCGCCTCCCACCTTTTTCCACCCGCGGGCCATCTTGCCGGATTCGGTATCCATATAGTATTTTTTCCCGTTATTATCATTCAGCCATCCGGTGAGCATCCGCCCCTCGTGCAGGTAATAATACTCCCCTCTGATGAGCTGCCACCCGGTGAGCATCTGGCCGTTGCCGTTAAAGTAATACCAGACATTATTGATAAACTGCCAGTCCCTGCGCATCGCGCCGTCCGTGCCGAAATAGTACCAGACATTATCGATTTGCTGCCAGTCGGAATACATTTTCCCGTCATTTCCCAGGAGATAGCGGGAGCCGCCGATATCGGCCCATCCGCGTACCAGCTCGCCGCCGGGGTTGAAATAGTACCAGGCATTGTCCATCTTATACCATCCGACCGCCATGGAGCCGTCGCTCTTGAGATAATACCAGGTATCGGTTCCGAGCTTCAGCCATCCGGTGACCATGACGCCGTCTGTATTCATGTAATACCATTTGCCGGCATCCTTCACCCATCCGACGGCCATTTCCCCATTTCCGTTAAAATAATACCATTTGGAGCTTGACGGATCCTGACGCCATCCGGTGACCATCTTTCCGGTGCTGTCATTTAAGTAATAGTATTGATTGCCGATATGAAGCCAGCCCTTGTGCTGCGTGCCGTCATCCTTCATATAATACCAGCCGTTTCCGTCATGGATCCAGCCCTTCTGAAGCCTGTGATCCGCGTAATAGTACCATTTGCCGCTAATTTGCCGCCACAGGCTGGGGGTGATTACGCTGTCAAAATCCTTAAAGGAAAAGTTGATGTCCACATTGCCGTTTACGCCTGCCACAGCGCCCTGGTTCGTGGCCTGCCACATGGAGGCTTTTTTCCAGGTGGGTTTGCCCTCATAACGGGCGGCCCAGACATCGTAGTTGACTTTGGCCATATCAATCTTGTGATTCAGCCAATAATCATTGGCATAGACCATGGGGTGATAGCCCGCGTCCTTGATCCGCTTGCAGAACGCATTAATGACTGTACTTAACTGGGCGGGCGAGAGGGCGCTCATAGAGGACGCCTCCACATCCATCACAACCGGATAGGAGACAGGGTAATCCTTGATGAGATTCAGCACAAAATCCGCTTCGGATTTTGCCATCGCCTCCGTGGTGGCATAGGAATAAAGATGCGCGCCCACCCTAAGCCCTGCGCCGGCGGCCCCGTTTGCGTGGGTGCCGAACCAGGGATCCGCCGCGTTGTTGTAACGGGTTCCCAGCATAACAAAGTGGATGCCGTCAGCGGCCGCGGCGTTCCAGTTAATATTCTGCGCGTAGTGGGAGATATCGATTCCCATGGAGACAGCGCCGGCAATGGAGGTTCCGTCGCTGCCCGCATACACGCCGCCTTTTTTCGTCCAGGTAACGGCCGCGAGACTGTCAATCGCCGGAGTCAGGCTGGCCAGTCCAATCATGCATGCCAGTCCCAGCGTCCGGAGACGTTTCATTTGTATCATACTGCACCTCCTTAACGATTCAGTAATGATGTTGGTTCGATAAACAGGCTTTTTTCCTGCTGCTCTGAACAGAGCAGCCGTATACAGCAGCTTTTCCCCGGACTCATCAGGCCAACGTGGGAAAATGAAGCTGTAACTAAAAAGGACGGCGAAAAGGCTGCCGCCCAGTGTTCTTTTTCTGATGTAAGACTATTATACTTGTTTTCGGGAGAGATGGGAAGCAAAAAATTCAGAAAACGAATTTTTGTCTTTCGGAGTAGAACAGTTCAGCTCCCCCCGAATTGTTACGGCATACGGCCATTTAGAACCGCCTGCGCCGGTCTCTGGACTGGGACCGACGCAGGCGGTTCTAAATGGCCGTATGCCCGCGGTCACTGCGTTGTCGCACGGTCAGCGCGGTGAACGCACAGATCTGTCTGAACCGTTATAATCGTTCGGATTGCCTGAACGGCTGCTGTGTAATTATTCACATCCATCCTCCGGAAATGGGAAGAGGCCGGCATTTTTGATTTTGTTGTAGTATTGCCTCGCATAGTGATACATGACAATGGTGTAATCGCCATATTCCTGACCCTCCAGGCTTTTGTAAACGGCCCACAGGCACCAGAGGAAGCCCCCCAGGGCGGCATAGGCATATATGCAGAACCGCTCTTCGTCCGTTGGGCGGCGTTCGAGGTAGAGCTCCGCCAGGCGATCGGTTTCTTCTTCATTATAATAAGAATAAATGCTGCACATGGAGACATCGATCAGCGGATCATGCATGGCGGCATATTCCCAGTCAATCAGCCGGAGGGAGCCATCCGGCAGGAAGAGGAAATTATCTGCGACCGGATCGATATGGGACAGGCATTTTGCGCGGCCCAGCCGTTCGGTCTGGCTGAGCAGATGATCCATCCGCCGGCGGATTTCCCGGTAATCCTCAAACAGGATAATCTCCTGATTCTGGCACAGGCCTTCATAAAACGCGATGCGCTCCCTTAAATCAAACGTGTGCTCAACGCTTAAACCGGAGCCGTGAAGACGGCGCAGAAGAGCCATACAGGCGGCCATATCCTGCGGATTTTTCGCATCGGCATTTCTCGCTCCTTCATAATAGTCCGCTATCTTATAGCCGGTTTTGCCGTCAAAGTATCGGATATGCTCCGTCAGGCGCAGCGGAGCCACGGCCCGATAGCAGTCCGCCTCCTCGCTCCGGTTGATCAGACGCTCCGTCCCCGGCCCGGGGATACGGCAGATATAATGCTTAGCCTGTATTTCAAACAGAAAAGACTGATTGGTCATGCCGGCTTTCAGGCACTGGATATTGTGGATCGCGGATTCCTCTACCTTAAAAACCTGCGAAATCAGCTCCAGGGCCTTATTATCAGAACGATTCTGATACCTGGGGTCAAACTCGCGCAGCTCCTCGAGGTTTTCAAATTCATAGACCTGCTCTTCGGGCTGGCAGTTTGCAAAGAATTCCAGATCATCAATGTGATCCATCAAAATCTGCTCCCAGTAAAACTGCTCGGTGCCGGGACGCCGGTAAGCTGCTTCTATATAGGAAAGAAAGCGTTCCGAAAAGGAGCGGGAGAGGAATGCCGGGCCGTACATAACCCAGGAATCTTCGCCGCCGATGGCCACGGACGTAACGCGTCCCTTCTTATTAAAGGAGATGCACCACTCAGATGTCGGCCCCTGCATGTAAGCGGAAGAGTACCAGGAGGCGCATTCATATTTGTGGAACATATTGTTTCGGATCCAGTTGTCCGAGGCAAGCAGGTACATATTGCGTCCGCGAAAGAGATCCCGGGCATAGTAAACCGTGGTCAGGGAGTTCTTGCAGGCATATTCAGGATTATACAGAAGCTTTACCTGATATTTATCAATCAGATACTCAAATTTCTCCTTCAGATATCCGACTACAATCGTGATATCCGTGATACCGGCCTCGCGGAGCTGACAAATCTGCCGCTCGATCATGCGCTCGCCAAAGACCTCCAAAAGTCCCTTGGGCATTTCAAATGAGAGAGGTACAAAGCGGGAACACAGGCCGGCCGCTATAAGGACAGCCCCGTCCACGCGGAATTGCTCCAGAAAGTTAAGACCTGCGTCGGTCAGCTCATATTTGCCATGCTCCGCGTGGTTCTTGATCAGCCCCTCAGTGATACAGCCATTTACCAGCCGGTTTATGCTTCCCAGAGAAAGGCCCAGCTCAGAGCCCATCTCCCTCTGTGTTATATCCGGGTTTTCGTAGATGCTTCTGCAAATAAGTCCGTAACGATCCATAGTGGAACCTCCATTTATGTTCAAAAAGTTTGATTTATCTGGATATGTGAACATTATAGCATAAAATGGAAGGTATTACAAGAAAGAGAGGGGATATGTTGGCGGGGTGCCATATAAAGCGGCAACCGCGCTATGTGATTGGCAGGCAATGAACTGTGGCAGACACATAGTTCGGACATGTTACTGTATTCCGGGCTGGCAGTTGGGAAGGGGGATCTTACGCAAAGTAAGAGCCGGAAGGAGTTTGGGCGGCTAATTTAGAGAATAGTTTTGCTCTATATTTGTATAGTGTCAGTGTGTTTGCGAATCCCGGGACGCATGCAGGGGCAGGGGGAAGATATTAGGAAAGTCTTAATTTTGGGGTGGGATTCTTAAGATTGTACCAGTATAAGAACAATAAATACTTAATAATAACTTTTTGTAACAATTCCGTAAGGAAATGCACAGAGAAATGTTATGGTAATTTGGGAGGATATATATTATAATACTCATTGTAACGGAGCCAGACAATATTTCGCAGATAAGGGTTCAACAGAATAAAAATACAAAAATTGCGTTTTGCTGAGAAACAGCGAAGTTTGTATATTAACTGTCGATAATCCCCCATATCCGAAGTAGGGTAAGGCCGTTAAAAGTTAAGGAATTTCGGGAAAAAAGAGCAGTTCAAAAGGAAAAAAGGAGAGTGCATTATTATGAGAAAGCAGACAAAATTAGTTGCGGTTCTTTCCGCGGCGGCTTTGCTCGCGATGGGTGCTTCCATGACTTCTTTCGCCGCTGGTTGGGAGAAAGATGACGCTGGGGTTTGGCACTATTATGACAAAGATGATGAGATGGTGACCGGCGAGTGGAGAAAAGACGGCGCTAAGTGGTTCTATCTGGATGATGACGGCGATATGCTGACGGATGCCTGGGTAGATGACGAGTATTATGTTGGCGCTGACGGCGCGATGCTGGTGAATCAGTGGGCTAAGACAATTGCCGATGAGGATGTATCCGACCCGGATGAGGACGGCGAGCACTGGTACTATTTTGGCAGCAAGGGTAAGAAGACCACCGAAGATAAAAAGATCAATGGCAAAACCTACTATTTCAACGAAGATGGTGAAATGCAGGATGGCTGGTATGAAGAAGACGGTGATATCTATTACCTGAATGGCGAGGATGAGGGCTGGAGAGCCCAGAGCCAGTGGTTATGGCTTGCAAAACCGGATGATGATGACGATATCACAGGATGTGATGATGAGTGCGGCATCTGCGACGAGGAAGGCTGGTACTACTTCGGAAGCAATGGCAAGCTTTACAAGGATGCTAAAAAGAAGAAAGTAAATGGTAAATATTACTACTTCAATGAGCATGGCCAGATGTTGTATGAATGGATTAATAATGCCAAGGTAAAGGTTGGTTCCGGTGCAAGCCTTAATGCAAGCCTTGACGGAAATGCAACACCTGGTGAAGCGAAAATCGATGATATGCTTTACATGAACCAGGTGGAAGAGGGCTGGAGAGCAGACGGCTGGTATGAGATCGATGGTTCTGAGGATGTCGGAACAGACAATGATACCGACTGGTACTATTTCAGCGACGGAGAGGCCAAGAAAGCGGATACTTCTGATTTTGCAGGTGTAGTTGATGATGATAATACATTTATCTACAGAGCCAAGATTAAAGTGAAAGCAAGCAATAACAAGTATTTCTGCTTTGATGAAAAAGGCCGTATGCAGACAGGATTACAGTACATCCGTTCCACTGGCGGTTTCTATTACTTTGATGAAAATGGATATATGAAGACCGGAAAGGTATCGGGTGTTGAAGAAGATAACGACGATTTCACATACTATTTCAATACCAAGAATGGTAGAAATGGCGAAGGTGTAACCGGCGTAAAGGATAACTATCTGTATTTTAACGGTAAGAGACTGGAAGCAGATGACGACTACAGATTATTCTATGTAGGTGGAAAAACATATCTTGTAAACAACAAGGGCAAGATTCAGAAATCCAAGACAAAGAAATACGATATTGAAGGATTGGGCGAGGAGATCACGCTTACTTTCAGTGGGGATTCTGTAAAGACAATAAGTGCTACAAAAGAAGAATTTGCTAAAGCTCTTACAATTCCGGAAATAGAGTTATATGACAATATCTACTCATATGGATGGACTGACTCTTCACACACAGATCTTGCAGAGGGATGGATTGAAAAAGAATCTACAGGCAAAGCAAGTTTTGAAGATGTATCGGTAGATGTATCTGTGTTTGGTCTGGAGTAGTAGAATCTAAATTGCCGTAGGAAATGTAACTGTAACCGAGATTTTTGGTGTGGATACTTCCAAAAGCACAAACAAAGTAAATAATAATTTTGGTACCCCTTTGCCCTTTCACAGGATGAAGGGGTATCTTTTATAATCCCCGGTACAGTAACGGACAAACAGATCCATTTCCGGAGAATGGAATCTGTTTTTTGTTGATTCTGATAATCATTTATTGCAAAATAGATTATAGGGAACCGCCACTGTTTTACGGGCAGATAAATCAGCGCTATGCCAGCTCCATAACCATACGGCTGGCTGCATTTTAATACAGAACATCATTGCACGGAGCAGGCAGCCTGCATTACAGCCAGCGATGATTTATCAATCGCCAGGCCACATATACCATCAACGGTTTTCGTGGCCTGAGCCTAAGGAAAGGAACGAGTATGGAAATGAAAAAACACTACTCCTTAATTGCAGGAATTCTGACAGTCTCACTGCTTTCATCAGGAATTGTCCCGGCTCTGGCCGGAACCGTTGAAGAGATTGAACGGCGGACGCATAAAGCTTCCATTTTTCCGGACGGCTATGAAAGGGCTGCCTCGCCTGACAGTATCCTGGCCCCTCTTGCCATAACAGACGGAGAGACAGATGTGGATGCCTTGCAGGGCAGAGCGCAGACGGAGGAAGTTTCTGTCGCTGTGGACGGCCTTGAAAATGGCAGGATTTCATTTTATATGGATCGCGATCCGCAGACGAACCAGGTTATATTACCAGACCCGGTTACAGTAACCGTCCGGCAGGGGTCGGGAGAGGCCATTGGAGAGGTCAGCGTGAACATCTCACCCGTCCTGAATGCGGACAGAAAAAGGATTGAGGCTGTTCCGGCAGGCAATACTTTATTAAGCCAAAATGCCCAGGCAGAATTTTCGGTATCCTTTGTAGATAAAAATATCGGGGATGACACAGACCGCCCGGGCGGCAGCAGTGATGACTTTTATATTCAGATAGTGGAGACGAAACAGGACCGTGTTCTGGCTACGATACCTGTTCTTTATGGGGCGGATGGATTTTACACCCGGTACAGCTCAGAATACATTGATTTCTATAAAGGGCCCCTCGTTAATGGCAGGTACAGGAATATCGGAGATGTTAATCTGAACCGAACGCTTCCCCCCGAATTTACGATAGAGCATTACTATAAGCCTATGGCAGGGACGGAACATACAGCGGTTTCAGAAATCCGGTTATCTCCGGAAGGAAGCTTTACCTTCACAGACGGCTCCTGCGTTATGGCAATGAAAATAGCCGACGAGGGATGGTTACAAATCCCTGTTAAAATGAAGCCAGAGGTATTCACGGCCCTGAGAAATGATGCGGTTTTAAATGGGACGTCTATAAACATATATACGGTTTTAGAGGATCTGCAGATTATTTACGATGATGGTTACTGGGCGGGAGGCGCCGTAAATCCCCTTCCGCTTGTTTATCATACATCCTACTCAAGAGGTTTAGGCAGTTCCGGCAGCTCTGGAGGTTCCGGCAGTTCCGGAGGATCCGGCGGTTCCGGCAGTTCTGGAGGATCCGGTGGTTCCAGCAGTTCCGGAGGATCCGGTGGTTCCAGCAGTTTCGGCGGTTCCGGCAGTTCCGGAGGCCCCGGTGGAAGCGCTGCGGTTATTGGGCCAACACAGACTGCGAGAACAACGATAGCATCTGTAACTGATATTGGGTGGGTTCAAACAGAAGGAAACTGGTATTATTTTAATGCTGAAAACCAGCCTGTACATGACTGGCTGAAATGGATAAATGAAAAATGGTATTACTTAGGTTCAGATGGGATTATGAGAACAGGCTGGACTCTGGTAGACGGGAAATGGTATCTGCTGAATCCGGACGGCTCTATGGCAGTTGGCCTCTTAATGGTAAACGGACAGTGGTATCTGCTGAAGCAGGATGGCTCTATGGCAATCGGATGGGCCCAGGATCCGGAAGGGAAGTGGCGTTACTTTATGGATAACGGAACCATGGCAGTCAGTTATACTGCGCCGGATGGGAGAACGGTGAATGAATATGGAATTTGGGAAGGATAATCCAGTAATGGTTCATATTTTGTATCCTGCTATTAACAAAGTGCTAAATTATCATTTATTGGCATAAAAATAGAAATGGATATATAAAAATATTTAGTAACGGTTACACTGTAAACAGAAAGTAAATCGTAACAGTTCAGGCAACCTGAACTGTTACGGTGTCTGCTCATGAAAATCGTTCTAAATCTTTTCTATAAGTTCCTACAGAATATCCTTGATGTGATTCCTCAGCAGGCTGTAGATATCGGCCATGCTGTTTAAATTGTTATCCGCAATATGCTGTCGTATTTGTTCCTTTTTGTAGACATAAAAAATCCTCTTTTTCGATACGAATCGTCATATCTTGATTCTTACCCCAAAAGAGGTGTTTTTTCAAAGACACAAATTCTTTTACACTATCTTTGGGAAAATTTCAAGTGATCAGAAGTGAGTTCCGTCTTAAAAAATAAACATAACTGAAGATAATCATCGCACCAATAATCTCTTTGAATATTGGTGCGATGACTATTTAATTACTAATCAAAATCCAAAAATACTGTATTGGAAAATTCGATTATGACTTTACACTTTAGATGATTTTATTCAGTCTTTTCATCTGAATCAGTCTCTTCGACATCTTCATCTTCATCTGGAGTTTCTGTACTTTTTTCAATCTCCTCCCAAGTGGTAATTATACCGCTATCAACACCGTCATGAATAATTACATTGTCCATTAACTCAATATATGGGAGTGCCGCAACCTTTTTCCAACTATCCGGCAGATTTTGTATTTTATAACTGTTTTTGTTGAAGCTGAAGGAAACTTCTTCTGCACCCCGGCCATTTTCTACATCATACTTCTTAGTAGATGATTTCTGAAGTTTGCCTTTGTTGTTTACAAGAAAGTAGTCGCCATTAACTACATAAATTCTGTAGTCATCATCAGCTTCCAGTCTCTTTCCACTCCAATATAAGTAACCATCTTTTTCTCCGGTTATACCCTTTCCATTTCCTCCGTTTTTCGTCTGGAAATAGTAAGTAAAGGAATCGTTCTCTTCCTCAACATTACTTACTTTTCCGGTCTTCATATAGCCATTTTCATCAAAGTAATACATATATCCGTGAATTAACTGCAAACCTGTCTGCATCTGACCAAGTTCGTTAAAGCAGAAATATTTACCTTCAACTTTAATCTTTGCTCTGTAAATGGTATCTCCATCATCTGTCAGGCCATTCTCTTCTTCGTATTTAGCCTTCTTTGCCTCACCGTCTTTGAAATAATACCAATCTGTATCATTTCCGGCACCAAGTGCTTCAGCACCGTCGATCTGATACCAGCCGTCGGCTCTCCATCCCTCCTCTACGACGTTCATATAACGAACTTCACTCGGAGTCGCTGTGATATCACTGCTGTCTAACTGAGCATTCGATGCTTTTGTGGATTTAACGCCATTGATCCATTCATAAAGCATTTGGCCGTGCTCATTAAAGTAATAGTATTTTCCGTTGATCTTTTTCTGCTTTACACCCTTATACATCTTGCCATCGGTACCGAACCAGTGCCAGCCTTCTTCATCACAGGCTTCGCAATTATCATCGCAGATTTCAATATCATCGTCATCGTCGGGCTTCTCCAGCCACAGCCAGCCGCTGGCTCTCCAGCCCTCATCCTCGCCGCCCAGATAATAAACAGCATCTCCATCCTGATACCAGCCATCCTGCATTTTTCCATCTTCATCAAAGATATAGGTCTTGCCATTGATCTTTTTATCGGTGCCGGAAACCTTTTTACCTTTGCTTCCGAAGTAGTACCATGCATCGCCGTCATCCTCCGGATCGTCCACATCTTCATCCGCGATAGTTTTGGCCCACTGATTAACCAGCATAGCGCCATCAGCGCCAACATAATACTCGTCATCTACCCAGGCATCCATCAGCATATCGCCATCATCATCCAGATAAAACCACTTAGCGCCGTCTTTTCTCCACTCGCCGGCAACCATCTCATCATCTTTGTCATAATAGTGCCAAACCCCAGCGTCATCTTTCTCCCAACCAGCGGCGAAAGAAGTCATGGAAGCACCCATCGCGAGCAAAGCCGCCGCGGATAAAACCGCAACTAATTTTGTCTGCTTTCTCATAATAATGCACTCTCCTTTTTTCCTTTTGAACTGCTCTTTTTTCCCGAAATTCCTTAACTTTTAACGGCCTTACCCTACTTCGGATAGGGGGGAATAGGGAAAGGAAAAATGAAAGGAAGAAAGGAATGCTGTGGCAACGGATTAGCCAAGAAATATACATAGATTGCTATACCCGCGGATCTATAGAATGTTGCTTCGACACCCCAGAAGACAGTCTGTCTGAAACGTGTTTTCCGCTGTCAAATAACCCAATGATCGTTTTCAATCTGAAATCGCTCATCCTTCAGGGCAATATCTTCAGGTTTGAATATACAGGCGCTCGTTCTGATTATCCAATACAGGCGCGCCTTTTTTTGCAATTATTACGTGGTCTGCTTCGGAAAATGTTTATAATCATTTCTTCTGTATCATATTTAAAAGAATATATGAAAGGACTGTCATATTTAGAACGGAAACCGCATATATTTATTTAAAGGCTACGTGTAAGCGGGGGCCGGGGTACAATATCAGGACAGATTCAGAAAGGAAGGTAAAGAAAATGACAGAAGAGATCAGGATTGAGAGACAGGAAGATGGAGTTATGCGGACAGTACAGTTCAAGACGCAGGCGGCGGTGACTTTTAAGCTGGTGGGGACAAATCTGGTGGCGCTTTACAAGAAAGAGGGGGATGAAAACATATTTCTGGTAATGCCTGCGGGAGAGGTATCAGGAAAGGGTATGACTATCGGAGAGATGATAACTGATATCAATGCTTTCTTAAAACGATACAGCGAGGATGCGGAGCCGCTCAATGCCTCCAATTTGGTTCAGGCTCTTAGGGATGTGCAGATGGCAGGAAGCAGGGAAAATATTCCGGAATATGAGATGAATATTGATTTTGAGTCAATTCGGGTGGAACTTAAGCAGGCATTCCTCTACCTGTGTAAAAAGGATGGAGGATACGGAGCGGCGATTGAATATGCCTTTGAGCTGGCGGTTGATTTCAGGGAACTGTTCCCGAACGATGCGGCGTTTTTTAATGTGGACAAGCTTTCTCTGGGGCTGTGGAATACAGACAGGAAGGCAATCTTGGAGCGGATGGGGATTATTGATGTAAATACATATCTGGTTTAGAGCGTGTTTGAAAATTCATTCCTGGCATCTGCACGCCCCACTTCACGGTATATTTGGGCCAATTCACTTAACGCAGCCCGTTTCGCCGCGTTCATTTGGCCCAAATATACCGCAAAGTGGCACGTACAGCGTAAGCGTCAATTAAGAACGTGTAGTGAAATATTTAGCTTTCCCCTGTAAACTTAGGGTTAGAGTTTTTAGTGTTCACTCCAAAAACTCTAACTCTAAGTAAAGGAGAATACCCATGGACATTTCCGCTTTAACTCAGGATAAGCAGATGAAACTGCAATACTGGCTCGACGTAATACGGCAATGAAGGGCCTCCGGCCTGACAAACCAGACATGGTGCGAACAGCATGATATCTCTTTAAAAAGCTATTATTACTGGATGGCAAAGCTCCGGAAGCTGGCGCTTGAGGAACTGCCCCGAAAGAGTCATGGATGCAGGCCGGTCATGGAGCAGGCTGCGTTGATGCCGGATGCGGCCCCTGAATTTACGGAGGTATCCCTCCGCGGCAGACAGGATTCCTGTGCCTTTCCTGCAGCAGTGCTCCATACCGGTACTGTGACCGTTGAACTCTTTGAAGATACTCTCCGGGAGTTGCTGGAGGCTATCTTGAAAGCAGTGCGGTCATGTCAGGAGACCTCTCCCAGGTACAAAAAATCTATTTGCGCACCGGGTACACGGATATGAGAAAACAGTTGGACGGCCTGGTAGATATCATCCAGTACAGCCTTCAGATGGATACTTACAGCAATTCCTTATTCCTTTTCTGCGGAAAACGTGCTGACCGAATTAAGGCAGTCCACTATGAAGGGGACGGCTTCGGTCTTTTCTATAAGCGCTACGAAAACGGCCGTCTAAAGTGGCCGCGCACGGGTGAAGAAGCCAGACAGCTCTCCCATCAGCAGTTCTGCTGGCTGCTGGAGGGCCTGAACCCGGAGCAGCCAAAAGCAGTCCGCAAATGGGCTCCCCAAAAACCGGGAAAACCCGGAAATTCCTTATAAATGCCGGAAAATCCTGCTGTTTTATGGTATAATGAACCTATCATAAAAAGGAAGGTTTTCAGCCCATGCCGGATACAGAGCAGGAGTACAAAAAGCAGATCAGAGAACTGGAACAGCAAATCCGGTTCCTCAGGGAGCAGGTTGATTTCCTTACCCGTAAGCTTTATGGAACAAAATCCGAGAAGATGTCTGCCCTTGAAATAGAGGGACAGATGTCTCTTTTTAATGAACTGGAATCCTGTGCCAGTCCGGATGCCCATGAACCGGATCTGGCGGAGGTCGAAAAACATCTGTGTAAAAGGAAATATGCCGGCCAGCGGAAGAAACTGATAAAAGACATTCCCCGCAGCAAAGTGCTCCACACAATCGATGAGAGTGAACAGATCTGTGAAAGGTGCGGGAGCGCCATGGTAGAAGTCGGTGAGGAGTTTGTCCGTACGGAGGTACAGTTCATTCCTGCCAGCCTGAAAGTGGTCGACCATTACCGGGAAACTTATGAATGCAGGGCATGCCGAAAAAACGGAACACCTTATATGGAGAAATCCCCGGCGCTCTGTTCCCGGTCATGCACTCCCTTGCGTCTGCTTCCACGATTTCGTGGCTCATCCATCAGAAGTTTGAACTGGGTATCCCTTTATACCGCCAGGAAAAGGAATGGAGTTTTACTCCCCCCCGCCCGCTTCTATCCGGTCGTCCTCATGCACGGGATCTGTGTTGAATTTTTCCATCAGCTTTATCAGGCGGCAGATACAGGAATCCATCTCAAAGAGTTCCTCCGGGCTGTAGGAGCGGAGGCCAAACAGTGTGGATTCAAGCATCTCCTGCTTTAAGCAGTCCATCATTTCACGGCCGGCGTCGCAGATACGGATGTAGACGCGCCGGCGGTTTTCCCGGTCGTGGATCCGTTCCACAAGTCCTTTTTCCTCCAGCATATTGATCATTTTGGAGAGCTGCTGTTTTGTGATCCGAAGCTTTTCCGCCAGCTCGGACATGGTATAATCCTTTTCCGCCCAGTTGTCAAGCGCGACGAGCGTAAAGAAAGGAAGGGAGCTGACCTTCAGGCTGCTGCTGTGGTACTGGCATTTGGACAAGGTTAGGAAAGCAACGGCGAACTCCAAAAAATGGATGCCGACAGTATGGATATCTGTCATATACTCTTCAGGGGCCGAAATGGTTTCCGTATCTATTTCTGTAACCGTATTTGAGGTATCATACATATCAGCCTTATCGTCCGCGCCGGTCCCATCGAGCCGGTCAGTTTTAATGTTCGCGCCTGTCCCATCGAGCCGGTCAGTTTTAATGTTCGCGCCTGTCCCATCGAGCCGGTCAGTTTTAATGTTCGCGCCTGTCCTGTCATGCTTATCAGTCTTAACATCCGCACATGTTCTGACGAGGTTGTCAGTCTTAACGTCCGCATGTGTCTTGTCGGGGCTATCAGTCTTAACGTTTGCAAACGCCTTGTCTAGGCTATCAGCATTAACCTCCGCCAGCGTCTTGTCGAGCCTATCGATCTTAACGTCTGCAACAGCCCTATCGAGGCTATTCGTCTTAACGTCTGCAGCAGCCCTATCGAGGCTATTCGTCTTAACGTCTGCAGCAGCCCTATCGAGGCTATTCGTCTTAACGTCCGCAGCAGTCCTATTGAGGCTATTCGTCTTAACGTCCGCAGCAGTCCTATTGAGGCTATTCGTCTTAACGTCCGCGGCAGTCCTATTGAGGCTATTCGTCTTAACATCCACGGCAGTCCTATCGAGGCTATTCGTTTTAACGTCCGCGGCAGTCCTATTGAGGCTGTCAGTCTTAACGTCTGCGGCAGTCCTATCGAGGCTGTCAGTCTTAACATCTGCACGTGTCTTGCCGGATCCATCTGTCTTAGCGTCCGAGCCTGCCCTGTAATGCATGCCAGTTTTAACATCCGGGCCTGTCTTGCCATCCGCATCTTCCTGCGCGCCGGGTGCTGAGAATCGGCTCTCTGTCCACAGGCGTTCATCCGTTTGCTGAACGCTCTCAAAGGGCGCCTGTCCAGACGGCGGTTTCGGGGGGAGGTCTGGTTTACGGTTATCTGCTCCTGTTTCTTTTTCAGCATGTTCATATTCATGTTCCGCCATACCGGTGTTCGGATCAGGCTCTGCTGAACTTCGTTTAACCATGGTTCTGGCCGCTTTCAGGATCGATTCTAAGGTGTTTTTTTCCCCATGCTTCATGGTTGTATTCGTCTCCGTTTTGTGTATTTGCTTGGTTGGTAAAACCAGTTGGTGCTGTTTTCGTATGATTCATCCTAACATATTTATAAAAATAAGTCAATATTTATAAAAAGTAAATAAATATTTACGATAATATATTGACAATCATATGTTTGTGCGGTATAGTCCATTTAAATCAGACACAAGGCAGAGGCGTTCTGGCGTGCCTTTTGCACTGGCAGATGATTAAATACAGAGAAGGGCAGAGATAAAAACAAATGAAAGAAAATGAATACGGCAACAAACCGCCGCGCAAATCATTCCTCTATTATTATGGACTGGTGATGCTGATCGTAATGCTTCTGAACATCTTTATTTTTCCATCCATGATGGATCGGACGCAGGAGGTGCGCTATGATCAGTTTGAGAAGGAGCTGGAGAGGAAGAATGTTGACGAGGTGTATGTGACGACAAATAATGAGATTATTTACACCTTAAAGGACAGCAGATGGATCAATTATAAGACAGGGGAGCTTCCGGGGGCTGATTTATATCAGATGCTGAAGGAGGCGGGAGTGGAGCGCTACAGCGCGGAGATTCAGACGCAGGCATCGCCGCTCCTCAACTTTCTTCTGACCTGGATTCTGCCGGTGGCGCTGTTTTTCGGGATAGGGCAGGTGCTTAGCCGTTCGCTGATGAAGCGCATGGGAGGGCCGAATGCGATGACGTTTGGAAAGTCCAATGCCAAGATTTATGCGGAGTCGGAGACGGGAAAGACATTCGCGGATGTGGCCGGGCAGGAGGAGGCAAAGGAGGCGCTGCAGGAGATTGTGGATTTTCTGCACAACCCGCAGAAGTATTCGGAGATTGGCGCATCGCTTCCCAAGGGGGCGCTTTTAGTGGGCCCTCCCGGAACGGGTAAGACATTGCTTGCCAAAGCGGTAGCCGGAGAGGCGCATGTGCCCTTTTTCTCCATTTCGGGTTCGGAGTTTGTGGAGATGTTTGTGGGTATGGGCGCGGCGAAGGTGCGGGATCTGTTCAAACAGGCGGGCGAAAAAGCGCCGTGTATTGTATTTATTGATGAGATTGACACGATAGGAAAGAAGCGCGACGGGGGCGGCGTCGGCGGGAATGACGAGCGGGAGCAGACCTTGAACCAGCTTCTGATCGAGATGGACGGATTTGACGGGCAGAAGGGAGTGGTCATTCTGGCGGCCACCAACCGTCCGGAGTCCCTGGACAAAGCGCTTTTGCGCCCGGGCCGCTTTGACCGCCGGATCCCGGTGGAGCTCCCGGATCTGAAGGGGCGGGAGGATATTTTAAAGGTACACGCGCGTCAGGTGAAGCTGGACGAAACGGTGGACTATCACACGATTGCCCGGGCTACGAGCGGCGTCAGCGGGGCAGAGCTTGCGAATATTGTAAACGAAGCGGCGCTGCGGGCTGTCCGTATGGGAAGGAAAACCGTGTCTCAGCAGGATTTGGAGGAAAGTGTGGAGACTGTTATCGCCGGCTATCAGAGAAAGGACGCCGGCGTATCGGAAAAAGAAAAGCGCATTGTCTCTTATCATGAGATCGGGCATGCGCTGGTCGCGGCCTTACAGAACCATTCCGCGCCGGTGCATAAGATAACCATTATTCCCCGGACGTCGGGCGCGCTGGGATATACCATGCAGGTGGAATCCGAGGAACACTTCCTGATGAGCAGCGAGGAGGCGTTTAACAAGATCGTCACCCTGACCGGAGGGCGCGCGGCGGAGGAGCTGATCTTCGGCTCCATTACAACCGGGGCCGCCAACGATATCGAGCAGGCCACAAAGATTGCCCGGGCGATGGTGACGCGCTACGGTATGAGCGAGCAGTTCGGCATGGTGGCCCTGGAAGTCGTGAACAACGCGTATCTTGGAAATGACGCGTCGCTGGCCTGCTCGCCCGAGACAGCCGCCAGGATCGACGACGAGGTGATCCGCCTGGTGAAAAAAGCGTATTCGCGGGCAAAATCAATCCTGAGCGGGAATGAAGAAAACCTCCACCGTTTGGCAGCCCGTCTGCTGGAGAAGGAGACGATCACAGGGGAGGAGTTTATGGAGCTGCTTGAGGCGGGCAATATAGAGGCAGGCGGGGAATCGTAAAAGGGCGGCCTTGCCGTCGGCGGCCCTTTCACGATCCTCCATATATTTCTCAGGTAATCGGCCCGAAACGCAAACCGCAGCGCAAATCACGGCGCAACCTCCCCCGGCCCTCCAAAACGCTGCCCTCAACGCCATTCTATATGGACATCCTTGCCCAAATCGTATATAATAGCGTTAATTATAAACGATTCTACATAGAAGGCGGTACTGAATATATGGGTAAATATGATACTCTGAACGAGATGCAGCAGGAGGCTGTGTTCTGTACGGAAGGGCCTTTGCTGGTGCTGGCGGGAGCGGGCTCGGGCAAGACCAGGGTCCTGACGCACCGGATTGCCTATTTAATAGAGGAAAAACAGGTTAAGCCGTGGAATATCCTGGCGATTACGTTTACGAATAAGGCGGCGGCGGAGATGCGCGAGCGCGTGGACAGGCTGGTGGATTTTGGCGCGGAAAGTATATGGGTAAGCACCTTCCACTCTTCATGCGTGCGGATTCTGCGCCGCTATATTGACTATCTGGGCTATAACACGAATTTTACCATCTATGACAGCGATGATCAGAAGACGCTGATGAAGCAGATTTTTAAGAGGCTGAATATAGATTCTAAGCAGTTTCGGGAGCGGGAGGTTTTGGGACGCATTTCCTCGGCAAAGAATGAGATGATCACCGTTCAGGATTTTGAGGCGTGCGCGGAGGGAGATTACAGGGAGAAGAAGGTTGCCGAGATTTATAAGGAGTATCAAAAGGAATTAAAGAAGAATAATGCGCTGGATTTTGACGATCTGCTGCTCAAGACCGTGGAGCTGTTTGAGAGCGTCCCGGATGTGCTGAATTTTTATCAGGATAAGTTCCGCTATATTATGGTTGATGAGTATCAGGACACGAATATGGTGCAGTTCCGGTTTGTGGATCTGTTAGCGGCAAAATACCGGAATATCTGCGTGGTGGGGGACGACGATCAGTCGATCTACGGCTTTCGGGGCGCGGACATCGGAAATATCTTAAGCTTTGAAAAGGTGTTTTCCGGGGCGCGGGTGATCAAGCTGGAGCAGAATTACCGCTCGACGCAGAGCATTCTGGACACGGCGAACGAGGTGATCAGCAATAACCGCAGCAGGAAGGAAAAGAAGCTGTGGACTTCAAACGGAGAGGGCAGCCGGCCGCGTTTTCTGCAGTTTGACACCGCCTATGAGGAGGCGGATGCGATTGCAAGGGATATTTTAAAGACCAAAGAGGCCGGGAACCGGGAATATTCGGATTTTGCCGTTTTGTACCGGACCAACGCCCAGTCGCGCCTTTTGGAGGAGAAATTTATTCTGTACAGCATTCCGTACCGTCTGGTGGGAGGCGTGAATTTTTACCAGAGAAAGGAAATCAAGGATATCCTCTGTTACTTGAAAACGATTGCCAACGGGCAGGATGATCTGGCGGTGCAGCGCATTGTGAATGTCCCCAAACGCGGGATCGGCGCGACGACGATCGGAAAGGTGACGATCTTTGCCTCGGCGAATGGTATGAGCTTTTATCAGGCGCTTTTGCGGGCAAAGGGCGTGCCCTCGATCGGAAAGGCGGCGGATAAGATTGGCGGGTTTACGGATCAGATCGAAATGTTTAAGAGCAGGCTTGCGGAACTTTCGATCAAGGATCTGATCGAAGAGATACTGGAACAGACAGGATACCGGAAGGAGCTGGAGGCAGAAGGGGAGGTGGAGGCTGAATCGCGGCTTCAGAACATTGAGGAGCTGATGAATAAGGCGGCAAGCTATACCGCGGGCAGCGAGGAGCCGACGCTGGACGGCTTTTTGGAGGAGGTCGCCCTGGTGGCGGATGTGGACAATGTGGATGAGTCTGAGAACCGGGCGGTGCTTATGACTCTGCACAGCGCCAAGGGGCTTGAATTTCCGCATGTATATTTAAGCGGCATGGAGGACGGGCTGTTTCCGGGCAGTATGTCCATCTACTCGGATAATCCGGACGCCATTGAGGAGGAGCGCCGGCTCTGCTATGTGGGGATTACGCGCGCAAAGGAGCGCCTGACACTCACGGCTGCCAGACAGCGGATGAGCAGAGGCGAGACGAGGTATTCCAGGGTCAGCCGTTTTATAGACGAGATTCCGGAATGGCTTCTGGAAGAGGAAGAGCAGCCTTCGGCGTACGGATCGGCCGCGGGGTTTTCTGGGAGAGGCGGAGGCAGCTTTTCCAATACCGGCTTTGGCGGTCCGGGCAGGGACAGAGCCCAGGCACAGCCAAAGGAGAGCGTCTGGAGCGGCAGCCCGGGTATGAGGACAGGCTGGGGCGGCGGTATGCCGCAGCCAATGGAGGATGCAGGGGCTGAGGCCGCTGCGGCGAATAGCGGAGCGCCGTTTCGGGAGAACGGGGCAGGAGCCAGGGGCGCTGTTCCAGGGTCAGCCTGGAAGGGCGGCTTTGGCAAGGGCAGCGCCTACGCGTCCGGCACAGCGCCGTCCCCTTCCTTTGGCAAGTCGTTTACCGTTCAGAAAGCGGATCATCTTTCCTATGGGGAAGGGGATCGCGTCCGCCATATCAAATTCGGCGAGGGAACGGTCCGGGCGATCGCAGATGGCGGAAAGGACTATGAGGTGACGGTTGAGTTTGATCGGGTGGGAAATAAAAAAATGTTTGCGTCGTTTGCAAAGCTTGTAAAGGTGTGAGGCGGATTTTTTTAAAAATATGATAGTAAAAAGCCTATATTAATGATATAATAGAATAGAACGGTTGTTGCTGCCGCTTATTCGTTTCGGCGGTTGTCTGACAGGAATTTTTCTATGGCCGGTGAACGGCGCAGGCAGCGGCTGAAAAAGATTCGGTGGAGTATCACGGAAGAAAGGATGTGGGTTCTATGAACAGATTTGATATGATGGGAAAGGACGCCTTATCAAAGGTTGAGGAGATCATGAATGCGACAAAGCTGAATGAATTCCTTCACAGAAAGGAAGAGGAAGAGAAGAAGAAAAATTGTATTCTCTGGATCCTGGCTATCATCGGCGTTGTAGCCGCGGTGGCGGCGATTGCTTACGGCGTATACCGTTTCTTCACCCCGGATTATCTTGAGGATTTCGAGGATGACTTCGAGGACGATTTCGACGACGATTTCTTCGAGGATGAGGCCGAGGAGGAGAAAGAAAAAGACAAGGAATAAGAGCCTGCCGTCGTCTGGACGGCTGTATGGAATGCCGGAGCGTGAGTGATGTTTCAGACACGCTTCCGGGAACAGGCGTACCCGCCGCCTGCCGGATGCTGCTTTTTTGGCCGTCCGGCAGGCGGTTTTTTCGCGTTTTTTGCCCAAAGAGCGCGCGTCCGAAAATATGTCAGATGTCTGTGAGGATAGTACGGTTCATCGGCAGGGATTCTGCTTAACAGTTACTAAGTACGGAAACCGTGGGAGATTTACGGATGACTTGGATAATTACCCGGGAACGCCCGCGGATGCATTCTGGCCTGTGGTAAGCTGTGAGAGCTGTTCCAGGAGGCTGTTTCCGCCGTTTAAGGTGATGGTTCCCACTTTGTCGCAGATCCTCTCCAGATACTCCATCTCCTTTAAGCGGAGCAGGGTTTTGTTTTCATCCATGAGCCGGGCGGTATTTAGCAGGCTTCGGGTGGAGGCGACTTCCTCGCGTCGCATGATCACATTGGCCTGGGCTTTTTTCTCGGCGACCAGGACTGTATTCATGATTTCGCGGATTTCGCCGGGCAGGATGACATCCTTTATGCCAAAGCCAAGGATTTCCACACAGAATTCCGATTCTTTTTCCTTTAAAGCAGCGCAGACCGCGCGCCCGATTTCTTCCTTCTGGGCCAGAAGCTCGTCAAGGCGAAACTGTCCGACGTATTCCCGCAGGCATAGCTGGGAAGCTGTGTAGAGCTGGGCCGACGCGCCTTCAATGGTCTGGACAAGTCGTTCCGGATCGCTGATTCGGTAGGCGCAGACTGCGTTTAGGCGGATTCCGACCTTGTCGGCCGTCAGGATTTCCTGGCCGGAGATTTCGAGCTGCTGCATTTTCAGGTTAAAGATTTTGCAGGTCACTTCTTTTCCGTAATTCCAGAAATAGTAGACGCCCTGAGGCAGGCGTTTTTCAAGGCGGCCGTCAAAGTAGAGAAGGCCCAGCTCGCCGTCCTTAACCGCGATTTTTTTATAGTATTTCACAGGCATCAGATCCAGATAGATCCTGGGAAGCGATCCCTCCATATATGGATTGGAGATGTCTGTAAGGCGGATCTCGACCTTTTCAAATACATTCCAGTATAAGGCCCTGGGGCCGTTTAAGACCTCTTTGAAGGCGTCGTTGACGAAGCGGATCCCCAGGCATGTGTCGGGGATGTCGGTCAGTATGACGCGGGAGGCGAAACTTAAGTCGCGCATCAGGATTTCGGCGGGAATGCCGCAGGTGTCAACGGCTCCGGTCATGCTTACAATTTTTACATCATAGCCGAGACGCGCCATGTAGCGGTATTTTCCGGCGGTCAGCAGGCGGACGAAGACGCCGTTTTTTAAAAGGTAGCCGCATTCCTGTTCTCTGATAATATATTTCATAATACGCCCCTCCTTTCGGAAGCGATGGGTGGTCTGAGCTGCTGCTAAAAGAGATGGCCGCCCCTTTTCCGCCGCGGACATGCGGGCCGTTTTTTGAGGCCGCCGGGATGGAACGGGAGCTTATGTACTCCCGGAGCCCTGCCGGGATTCCGGGAGTACATAAGATTCTCCGGAAGATTCCGTATACCAGAGGCCGGTATCCAAAACAGCGCAGGCTGTCTGCGGCTGTCCCCTGCACTGGCTGTCCGTTTCCCTGTATTTACCGTGCGCTGAAGGGTTCCTTGGCCATCCGATCTGGAATTTCCTCAGGAAAATTCGATACGGATAACTGGATTTCCAGGAGGCGCGCGCAGGAGAACCGAACAGGACGGGGACGGGATCAGGGGCGCTTCTCTTTTTGGGATGGGGTTGGATTTTATCTCCTCATAGATACTCCAACAATGATTGCTATACCACTTAGCTATCTGCGCAAGGCAGAGGAGGATTCGAACCTCCGACACATCATTTGCTGCAAACGGCCCGGTACGCGGTTCCGGCAGAGCCGGCTGCGCCGCCGCGCCCCCTGCTTTGCGGGGAAGACGCTGGAATAAAGCCGTGTGCTATATATATAAATGGTTTATATATATCCTGTTTACAGAACCGCTTTTTACCCCTTGACTACGCCGGCTGTTTTCAGCCGTTTTACGGGGATGACCAGATCGCTCTGGTTTTTCATGACCTCTTCGATATCTTTATAGGCAAAGCGGCTTTCCTCCGCTACGTCGGATTTATTTTTCTTGCCCAAGATGACGCCCTGTTTATTTAAATCAACTATGACCTCCTCGCAGGAGAACGTATTCATGGCGCCCTTGCGGGAATACTGGCGGCCTGCGCCGTGGGATGAGGAACAGAAGCTTTCCTCGCATCCTTTTCCCATCACGACATAGCTTAAGGAACCCATGGCACCCGGTATGACGGCCAGTTCTCCATTTCGCGCCCGCACCGCGCCTTTGCGGTGAACCCAGACATTTTTGTTGTAGTGATGTTCAAGGGCCGCATAGTTGTGATGGCAGTTGATATCGCCGGAAAAGGCCAGCGGGATCTCCGTGTATTTACCGATCCATTTTTCGAGAATGGCCTTTACGGCCAGCATCATTTTTTCCCGGTTTTCTTTTGCAAAGTCCATGGAAAGCTGCATCCAGCTTAAATACCGCTTTCCTTCGGCGCTGTCCACCGGGAGAAACGCGAGTCGGTAGTCATCCGGGACCTGGCTGTACCAGCGGGCGTTCAATTCGCGCGCTTTGTGGTGAAAATAGTCGCATACGGATTTTCCGAAATGGCGGCTTCCGGAGTGGAGCATTACGGACAAAAGCCCGTCGTCGCCCTCCTGGAGCTCAATAAAATGATTTCCGCCCCCGAGCGTCCCGATCTGGAAATACCCGGCGTCGAGCTGGCCTAAGAGCTCAGCGTCCTCCTCATACCGGTCAAGCTCTTCCATGGCGAGATCCAGCGTGTAGCAGGGCATCGCGGTCTTGTGGTGCGCAAACCCAAGGGGGATGTTGCGCATGATATCCCCGACCATGGCCTGCAAAAGTGTGCCGTTCCCTGTCTGGATTCCGCGCAGAAGCGATACAGGGACATTGGTCTGCGTATATGCCATCCCGCACCCGATATCCACGCCTACCGCATTGGGGATGATGACATCTTCCGTTGCTATCACGCCGCCGATCGGCATGCCCATCCCGGCGTGCGTGTCAGGCATGAGGCAGACCCATTTATGTAAAAAGGGAAGCGTTGACAGGCGGTATGCCTGTTTCTTACAGCTCTCTTCAAGCTGCGCCGGATCCTCAAGCCATACCTTGATGGGAACCTTCATGCTGTCTTTTTCGTAGTTTACAAACATACCTTTCACATCCTTTCCTGATTGATGTAAGGCGCTGGTGATATACTGGTTTGCGCCGTCTCAGCTTGTTACTATCATAGCGGAATCAGGAGGAAAAATCATTTAAAAAAAGTTGCGAGATGGGAATTTCCGGAAATTTCCGGGAATCAGGAACTGTCATGAAATAACTTTTGCAAAGCGCGCAGTTCCTGAGTTTGTGTTTGACAATTTCGTGAAGACCCGTTAGACTGGTTGGAAAGGGGGGAACAAGGCTGTGGCGGAATTTCAGGAGCTTATTAAAAATTTTGACCGGATCCGGGATTATATGCGCCAGTTTTATGTGTATGGATTTAAAATGAGAAATGATTTTGAGGAGAAGAGCGCGAGGACGTATGATAATGAACGGCGGCGGATTGAGAGCTGGCTGTCGGACTATATGAGGTCAGATTACTCGGCAAAGGGAAAGCGCGTGTATATTAATGTAGACAGCAAGGCTATCCCGGAGAATCCGCTGTACGCCGCCTGGAAGGCAAAGAGCTTTACGGATAATGATATCATGCTTCATTTTTTCCTTCTGGATCAGCTCTATGGCGAGCCTGAGGGCCTTAGCGCCGGAGAACTGGGGGATCGGATGTCAGAATGCTATGGGACCGTGTTTGACAGCCAGACGATCCGGCTCAAGCTCAGGGAATATGAGGCACTGGGAATTTTAAGGGCTGTAAAACAGGGAAAGACGCGGCGCTATGCGCTGGAGCCGGCCGGGGGCGAGGAGGCCGCAGAGAGCGCGCAGGCGGGAAAACAGGGAGCGGATTTGGACAGGGAAGAGGTCGGGCATGCAAAAGGGCGGGTGGCGTCCCGCATGGATGCGCCAGAAGAGGAAGGCGGACTTTCGGGCAATATGGCAGAGGCCGTTAAGTTTTACCAGGGCGCGGCTCCGTTCGGCGTGATTGGGAGCACGCTTTTGGATCGCGAGGAGAAAAGAAACGATCATTTCCAGTTCAAGCATCAGTTTATTGTCCATACTCTGGAGGACGGGGTTCTTCTTGACATTCTGTGCGCCATGAAAAAGGGGGCCAGGATTTCGTTTGTCAATAAGAGCAGCCGCAGCAAAAGAAAAAGCAGCGCCGAGGGGCTTCCGCTGAAAATATTCGTCAGCGTCCGGACAGGGAGGCGTTATGTGTGCTGCTACCAGGAGGAGGCGCGGCGGTTTGTCAATTACCGTCTGGACTGCATCGCCGGGGTGACGGCCGGGGAGCGCTGTCCGGAGTATGAGGAGAAAAAGGCGCTTCTTCAGAGAAACCTCGGGCGCTGCTGGGGCGTATCCTTTGGCGGCCGTTCGCGCCTTGAGGAGATCTGCATGAAGGTTTATATTGACGAGATCCGGGAGCCGTACATATTGGACCGGCTTTACCGGGAAGGGCGCGGGGGAGAAATTTTGCGGATCCGGGAAAATGAATATTTGTACAGCGGCGCTTTTTTTGATACGAATGAAATGCTGTCCTGGGTCAAATCCTTCACGGGCCGGATTCTGGATATTCAGGGCAGCAGCCTTCCTGCTGTCATGAAGGTGACAGGCGACTGGGAAAAAATGTATCAGATGTATTGTAAAGGAGACGCGGGTGCTGTTTGATAAGGTATACGGCTGCTACTACAGGGCTGTGAGAGGAATTTTAAAGGAAGCGGCCCAAAAGCCGTTAAGCGCCGGACGCATGGATGAGATCGTCCGGGCCTGCGGCTTTCAGGAGAGCGCGCTGACGATTCTTCCAAAGATAAAAGAGGGAATCTGGGCGTTTGGGGAGATGGATGTACAGGGGAATTTCTGTTCGGCGGTGTCGCATATCCCGCTTCTGCCGCTCACATATCTTCAGAAAAGCTGGCTGAAAGCATTGCTTTCAGATGCGAGAATCAGCCTGTTTGTGGAAGAAGAGGAGAGAAAACGCCTGGAAAGGGAGCTTCAAGGAGTGGAACCGCTCTATTCGGAAGAAGACTTCTATTATTTTGACCGTTATCTGGACGGGGACGACTATGCGTCGCCGGAATATCGGAAAAATTTCCGCACTGCGCTGTCGGCCCTGCGCGGGGGAAAACCGCTGTTTGTGGCCTATGCGGGAAAGCGAAGAGACATTGCGGGCTGCGTAACGCACGAGGCGCTGCCGGTACGGATGCAGTATTCTTCCAAGGATGATAAATTCCGCCTCTGCTGTCTGGAGTGGTATGGAGGGAGTTTCAGCCGGGAGGTTTTGTTTAACATGGCAAGAATCCGCGCGTGCCATATTTCCAGGCGGGAGACGAAGACGGCTTTGAACCGGCCGCATTTTCCGCAGGGCCTGCGATGTGAAGAGCCGGTGACGATTGCCATCAGCGGGGAAAGAAATTCCCTGGAGCGCTGCATGCTCCATTTTGCCAATTATGAGAAGCACACGGAATTTGATGAAAAAAGAGGGGAGTATATCTGTTCCATCTATTATGATCGGGCGGATGAGACAGAGCTGTTGGTGGAACTCCTGTCTTTTGGTCCGGTGATCCGCATATTGGGGCCGGAGCCGTTTCTCGCACAGGCGAGGGAACGGGTGAAACGGCAGCATGAGCTTTTATATGGGAAAGTGTAGACGCCGCCGCAGGAGTTACAGGGAGTTTGCGGGAGCGTCATGGCCGGGAAGGGCGGGCGGATCTGGCCCTGTGAGCCCTGCAGAGATTGTGAAAAAGAGCGTCTCTGCGGGCTTTCCGGTTGTCTGACGGCCGCGAAAAAGCAGATGAGCGAGGAGAAAAGGATGAAAAAAGGCGAGATTTACGAGGGCATTGTGGAAAAGAATGAATTTCCGGATAAGGGGATTGTGTATATAGAGGGAGAACGGGTGGCGGTCAAATACGCGATTCAGGGACAGGAGATCCGTTTCCTGCTTAATAAAAAGCGGAAGGGAAAGAATTCAGGAAGGCTTTTGGAGATTTTAAAGCCGTCGCCTCTGGAGACGGAGCGGGATGTCTGCCCTCATTTCGGGCAGTGCGGGGGATGCAGCTACCAGACCCTGCCCTATGAGGCGCAGCTTGCTATGAAGGCGGGGCAGGTGAGGGCGCTTTTAGATCCGGTATGCCCGGATCTTCCATTTGAGGGGATTATTGGAAGCCCTTTGGAGCGCGGGTACCGGAATAAGATGGAATTTTCGTTTGGAGATGAGGAAAAGGACGGCCCGCTGGCGCTGGGAATGCACCGGAGGGGCAGTTTTTATGATATTGTAACGACAAAGGACTGCCGGATTGTACATCCTGATTTCTGTAAAATATTGGCGGCAGCGAATGAGTATTTTGGGGAGAGAAAGATCGGGTTTTACAGAAAATTGCAGCATATCGGGTATCTGCGGCATCTTCTGGTGCGCAGGGCTGTGAAGACAGGGGAAATTCTGGTGGATCTTGTGACTACGACGCAGACAGAGACTCTGCCGGAGGATATCCGGCCGGAGGAGGAAGCGCTTCTGCGGGGATTTTCGGATCGCCTGCTCTCCCTGCCGCTGGAGGGCGCGCTGGCCGGGATCCTGCATACAAAAAATGATTCCCCTGCCGACGCGGTTAAGGATGAGGGGACGGATATTCTGTATGGAAGGGACTATTTTTTTGAGGAGATTCTGGGCCTTACGTTTTGTATTACGCCGTTTTCATTTTTTCAGACAAATTCTCTGGGGGCTGAGAGGCTGTATGAGAAGGTGCGGGAATATGTGGGGGAAACGAAGGGGAAGGTGGTGTTTGACTTATACAGCGGAACCGGCACGATTGCCCAGATGCTGGCGCCTGTGGCAGAGCAGGTGGTCGGGGTTGAGATCGTGGAGGAGGCAGTCGGCGCGGCGCGGGAGAATGCGTTGCAAAATGGGCTGGATAACTGTGAATTTATTGCAGGGGATGTGCTGAAGGTTTTGGATGAGCTGGCGAAGCGGGATCAGCAGCCGGATGTGATTGTACTGGATCCGCCGAGGGATGGGATTCATCCGAGAGCGATCGAGAAGATAGCCGCGCCCGCAGGGCGGCGGCAGGTGGAGAAGATTATCTATGTGAGCTGTAAGCCGACAAGTTTGGCGAGGGATCTTGCAGAGTTTCAGAAATATGGTTATGAGGTTGAGAGGGTTTGCTGTGTTGATATGTTTCCGGGGACGCAGCATGTGGAAAGTATCGTGTTGCTTTCAAAACTTCATACAAAACAGAATATAGAAGTGGAATTGGAAATGAGCGAGCTTGATTTGACGGCTGCGGAGAGCAAAGCCACTTATGCGGAAATTAAACAGTATGTGCTTGATAAATACGGATTGAAAGTATCCAGTTTGAATATTGCTCAGATTAAAGCAAAGTGTGGTATTATCGAGCGTGAGAATTATAATACGGCAAAGAACGAAAATGTTAAGCAGCCAAACTGCACAGAAGAAAAAGAAAATGCAATAAAAAACGCGTTCAAATATTTTCAAATGATTTAAATGGGAGGATAAAATGCTAAAAAAGATAAAGTTTAAAGGGGGCTTTTTTAATGAAGAAAAAGAGCTGAAATTATTTATGAATGAAGATAGAATATCAGTTCTTTACGGGAAAAATGGCTCTGGAAAAAGTACTATTTCTAATGCTGTGCGTAAGGCAAAAGGGGATGTAGTTGATGATATAATCCAAGCCACATTACTTGATGAAAAAGATATGGCTTTTGTGGATACGCAGTGTATTCATGTGTTTAATGAAGATTATGTGAGTTCACGTGTTAAAATACGAGACGATGGGTTGAATGCAATTATTCTTTTGGGTGAATTAGGTAATCTTGAAGATAAAATATTGGATTTGGAACTTAGAATTGAAGCTGAATCTAAAAGAAATGCAGAACTTAAAACAGTTGCTGGCGAATATAAAGACAAAGATAATATAAAGTCTCCCAGCAACTGTAAATTTCAGATTAACCTTGGATTGTCTGGAAATGGACATTGGGCTGAGCGAGAAAAGATTATTAATAATGGTAAACGCAATGCCAGCGTTACGGATAAAGTAATGGATTCTATTATCGCATTGCAACCTGCTGAAACATTGGCGGATTTGAGAAAACGTTATGAAGAGAATCTTCAACTGTTAAGTCAGGTAATAGCTAATAAAGCGGCTCAGATTAGAAGTACTGTGAAATTGAATGTTTCATATGATGAAAAGCCATTACAAAATCTTCTTTCACAGAAGGTTGAAAGACCTACGTTGTCAGATCGTGAGCAATATCTTCTTTAGCTTATTGATGACGGGAAATTAGATCAAATTAGTGAAATGAAGTCAGTATTTTCGAAAGAAAAGACAAAGAAATGTCCTTTTTGTTTTCAAGAAATCTCAGATCAAGGTAAACGAGATTTGATTGGTAGTATAGAGAAAGTATTATCGAAAGAGGTTGATATTCATGAGGAAAAACTCAAAAAATGCATCATACAGGAATTGAATGTTGATTTTTCTGGTATGGATGTCTTGAATTCACCTAATTATATAAAGTGTAAAGATGTAGTGGAAGAAATCAATAAAGAGATATTTAAGATACGAGAAATTATTCTTAAAAAGATTAATCATCCGTATACACCTATTACTGATTTTGAGAGCTGCCTGATTGATAAACTTGAGCAATATGAGTTGTTTAGGACTAAGTTACAGCAGGAAATAGAAGATTATAACAATGCAGTTAAAAAAAATGGAACGCTTAAAAGGAATCTCACAAATGATAATGCGGCCATTGCACATTATGAGGTTTCTAGCGATATTAAGTTATGGAAGCAAGCCTTGGGGGAACAGAAGAAAGCTGATGAAGCATTAAAGGAATCTGACGAGAAAATCAAAAATCTCAATGATGAACTGAATATCTTAAAATCTCGAAAGAAAAACATAAAAATAGCAGTCAGTTTGATTAATAAGAGCCTTAGATTTGTGTTCTTTTCAAAGGATAGATTAGAAATCAAAGTTGAAGGTGATAAGATTGAAAATGAGAAGTAGAGGGTATCCATTCCCTTAATCGCATCACAAACAAGCCATCTTTCGGTGGCTGCTTTAAAAATTGAATATTGAGAATGTTAA